>NZ_JAHUXH010000060.1 GCF_019219825.1 Streptomyces sp. TRM70350
AGGGCCAGGCTTCGATATGCCAAGGCCCGGCCATGTCCGTCAGCGCACGCCTGACGGACAGGCACGGCTTCCAGTGATCACGAGGTGTCGAGCCGGTGGTCGTGCCAATCGCTCTCGGGATAACTGCCGCTGGCACTTGGGTTCAGCGTTCCCACACCTCCGGGCCGCCCTCGTGCCACTCGATCAACCCTGACTCGGCGACATCCAACTCGTCCCAGCCAGTGAGGCCGGCGTTCTGCAGGAACACTGTGAGGTCGTGCAGCGAGTACGCGGTGCCGATGATCCTGTCGTCGATGCGCACCTGGCGGCCACCGGTCTCAGACGGCGGGTAGACGATCACGGAGCGCTCGGTCATGCCAACAGCCTCGCCCCGCCTGTGTTGGCGCGCATGTGGTAGCCGACCGTCGGTGGCGCCGCTGCTCTCCGCCGCTCCGCTGCTGTCGACGAACGGCCCCCGGACGGGCAGGATCTGCTGCACACTGGCCCGCCCCGCTGGTGAGGGTGAGCGAGACGGGCCTGACGAGTGCCGACCGATGTCGGCGCCCTGTGGCGCGAGACTCACTCTGGCACAGGAGCCGCGCAGGATGAGGTGTCTGCGGCTGCGGTGAGCCCTTTCGGGCTGCGCTGGTAACCCGTTCGGCGCACGACGCGGCCAGCGCGGTCCCGCTGCTTCAAGACGGACCACCGCGCGGGCGGGTCTGTCACTGCCGTAGGTCAAGCTCCTCGGCACACTGTGCGGTGAGCCGCGCCATGACCCACAGTTGTGTGTCGGCCAGTTGCCGGCGAGGTCTGCCGGCGGCGGCCTCGATGATCGAGGTATCGGCGGGGGCCAGAATTTGACCGCCGTACCAGTCGTCGAGGGCCACGAGCGTCGTGGTGTCCCCAGCACGCACCACTGTGGCCCGGGTCTGGACGTGGCGCTTCAATCTCACATCGCCCCCTCTGCGGTGCGTTGTCCTGCGTTGGGGGGGGTGAAGGGATCATGCACCCGGTCCGGGCGGAGGGGAAGGGGGGCGTAGGGCAGATCGCACAGGGCGGCCCGGGCGCCCGTCGGCGTGGGCGCCCGGGCCTTTTCAGTGGTCGGGTGACAGGGACCCGCGTCGGGGCTGCGGGAGCCCGCCGCCGGTATGCGGCCACGGGCCGGGGCGGACACCCTTCCCTGCGCGTCTCCCCTGTGTGGAAGTCCCGTGCGTGCCTGGCCCAGCGTACGCCGTCAGCCGAGGCTGAAGCCGCCCGGCATGGTGACCTGCTGGGGTGATGGCCGGGCGGGTGCGCCGCTGCGCGAACCGTCACAAGCCGCGCTGCGGGCCGGCGCCCGGAGCGACGCACGGTTCTGCGGGCGGAAGTGCAAGGCCACGTATCGCAGGTGGCGGCGCCACCAGGCCGAGGGCGTCGCCATCGGTCTGACGTTCGTCTGGGGCGAGAGGACCGAGCACGTCGCGGCTGCCCGGTGTGCGGCCACCGCTTCGCGCTGGGTCACGGACACCGCCGGGGCACAATCTACGACCGTCCCGCCTGCTGGCAGGCCGCCTACCGGGCCCGCCACGCTGAGTGGGTCCGCAGAGCCGTCACGCGCGACTGCTCACGGGACCTGCTACAGGCCTGACCAATCGAGGCGCCCCAGCGGTAGCGTCTCAGCCCAGCGACTGGATCAGTTCCCGGCAGGCTTCCTCACAGCGCCTGCACGCCTCCGCGCACACCCGGCAGTGATCGTGGCGGCCCGCGTGCCGCTCGCACTCATCCGCACACGCCTTGCACGTCTGCGCGCACGCCTCCAGATGCGCCCGGGTGATGTTCGCGTCGTAGCCCGTGTGCCGGGACAGCACCCGCCCCGTGGTCTCGCAGATGTCCGCGCAGTCCAGGTCCGTGCGAATGCACTTCCTCAGCTCCGCCACCATCTCTTCCGACAAACAGGCGTCCGCGCACGCCGTACACGCCTGCGCGCAGGCGAAACACTCCTCGATACAACGCGCCAGCTTCTCGCGGTCCACCCCACCCAGATCGGCCGGGTAGGTCTCCAGCATTTCCTTCACCGGTGCAGTCACGGCATCGCCCTTTCACTCCGTGTCCGGAAGCCGGCAGCCACGGCGGCACGCCGATCCACCCCCGGCCCACGGCCTACGGGGTAACACCCCCACCGCTCCGCCAAACCAGCCTCCACCTCACTCCACCCGCACGCCCAGCCCCCGGCCGAGCTAACGTCACCCGAGCGTCATGGTCCGCGCTGGCAAGACCCGCCAGGACACCAGCTGAGCCCCGGGCCGTACGGTGCCGGGCGGCCGGGGCAAACACATTGACGTCCGGTACCGCCCGGCGGAAGGTGAACTCTGTCCCGAGGCTGGCTGGCTATCGGGCGGCCCCGGCCCTGTGGCGACCATGGCCGCAACCTGGGACCGAAGGGCCGCCCTGGCGCACGAGGCCAGCGGCGACCAGGAGGAGAAGGCCGCCCCGTCTGGGTTCCGGTGTCCTGGCGTCCAGGATTCCTGGTGGACTCCAGCAGCGTGCCCATGCGGCTGAACAGGTCGTCGAACTCGGCCAGCGGGTCCCTGGCCAGAACGGCCGCTCGGCGAGCCTGCCGGAGGTACGTCGTACAGGCAGAGTCATCACTGCCCACCTCCCGTGCGTCTCTGACGAAGGGGACGCAGCCTGCCAGCAGTGCGCGTCAGCTTGCCGCCCCAGGGCGGATGGCGCAGCCTGGGCGTTGTGACGCTCTCCCACGGCACGCTGGCGCACCGGCTCATCGCCGATCATCTCGTCGACGGGCGGATGGAGCCGGGCCACGAGATCGGGCTGCGGATCGACCAGACCCTCACCCAGGACGCCACCGGCACCCTGGTGATGCAGGAACTCGAGGCCCTCGGCCTGGACCGGGTCCGTACCGAGGTCAGCGTCCAGTACGTCGACCACAACCTGCTCCAGGCGGACGAGCGCAACGCCGAGGACCACGCCTTCCTGCGCTCCGCGTGCCGTCGCTTCGGCATCTGGTACTCCAAGCCGGGCAACGGCGTCTCTCACCCCACCCACATGCAGTACTTCGGCGTCCCCGGCAGGACGCTGGCCGGATCCGACTCGCACACCTGTGCTGCAGGGGCGCTCGGCATGCTTGCCCTGGGTACCGGCGGCCTGGAGGTCGCGCTCGCGATGGCCGGGCGGCCCCTGCACGTGACCATGCCGGAGATCTGGGGCATCCGTCTGACCGGCCACCTGCCAGAGTGGGTGAGTGCCAAGGACGTGGTGCTGGAGCTGCTGCGGCGGCACGGCGTCAAGGGCGCGGTCAACCGGATCCTGGAGTACCACGGCCCGGGCCTGGCAGGGCTGACGGCCATGGACCGGCACGTCATCGCCAACATGGGCGCCGAGCTCGGCGCGACCTCATCCGTCTTTCCCTCCGATGCCGCGGTACGCGCCTTCCTGCGCGCCGAGGGCCGCGAGGCCGACTTCCGCGAACTGGCCGCCGAGTCGGACGTCGTCTACGACCTCACGGACGAGATCGACCTCTCCACGCTCGAGCCGCTCATCGCCCGTCCCACCTCGCCCGGCAACGTCGTGCCAGTGCGCACGGTCGCGGGCGAACCCATCGGGCAGGCAGTCATCGGTTCCTCCGCCAATCCGGGTCTGCGCGACTTCGCCATCGCCGCCGGCATCGTCGCCGGCCGCCAGACCCACCCCGCCGTCAGCTTCGACATCAACCCCACCTCCCGCGAGATCCTCGCCGATCTGACCAAGACGGGCTCGACCTTCGACCTGATCGCCGCGGGGGCCCGGATCCACCAGGCCGGATGCCTGGGCTGCATCGGCATGGGCCAGGCCCCAGCCGTCGGCCGCAACAGCTTGCGCACCTTCCCGCGCAACTTCCCCGGCCGCTCCGGCACCGAGGACGACGCGGTGTGGCTGTGCTCTCCGGAGACGGCCGCCGTTTCCGCCCTCACCGGCGAGATCACCGACCCCCGCGAATGGGCGGCCAAGGAGGGCGTGCCCTACCCCCGTCTGCGCCTGCCCGACCACGGGTCGGTCAACCGGGCCATGCTCGAGCCCCCGCTGCCGCCCGAGCAGGCCGCCCGCATCGAGCTGGAACGCGGCCCCAACATCTCCGGCCTGCCCGACTTCGACCCGCTGCCCGACGTACTGGAGGGCCCGGTCCTGCTCAAGTGCGGCGACAACGTCTCCACCGACGAGATCTCCCCGGCCGGGGCGAAGGCACTGCCGTACCGCTCGAACATCCCCAAGCTCGCCGAGTTCACCTTCGCCCGGCTCGACCCCGACTACCCACGGCACGCCGCAGAACTCGCCACCGACGGCACGCCTGGCTGGCACTTCGTCATCGGAGGGGAGAACTACGGCCAGGGCTCCTCCCGCGAGCACGCCGCCATCACACCGCGTCACCTGGGACTACGCGCCGTCATCGCGAAGTCCTACGCCCGCATCCACTGGCAGAACCTGGCCAACTTCGGCGTCCTGCCGCTGGAGTTCAACGACCCGTCCGACCACGACCGTATCGACCCGGGCGACCGGCTACGGCTGGAGAACCTCCACACCACCCTGGCCCCCGGAGCCGATCCACACCTGCGGCTGCACAACACCACCAAGGACGAGACCTACCAGCTCCGCCACCGCCTCTCTGACGGCCGCCGCCGCACCGTTGTGGCCGGCGGCATCATCCCGAGCCTCGCCGGCACTCAATCCTCGGGGCCGCCGTCAGCCACCCGATAAGTCTTGGCCCAGGTGGCGCCGCATCGGCAGCGGGAGAGCTCGATCAGTTCACCCTCGTCACTCACCCTTACGCCGTCCCCGATGCGAACGTGAACATGCTCGCCCATCAGTCGTCTCCTCCGGCTGCCGGAAAGCCTCATCCAACGGGATGCCCAAACAGGGAGTACAACGACCGCATGGTGAGACCGTCGCCGTGCGAGCATGGAAGGGAGGGAGTGAACGTGGCAGGAATCCTCGTGCAGGACGACGACCTCGTGGTGCGCCTGTCGTGGCGGGAGAAGGCTGCCGCGCACCGCGGAAGTGTGCGCGTGCCGCTGGCGGCTGTGCGCCGGGTGACAGTGGAACCCGACTGGTGGCGTGCCCTGCGCGGAGTGGCTCTGCACGGCGTCTGGATTCCCGGCGTGCTGTGCGTCGGCGCGCGGGGCCACCCCGGTGGACAGGACTTCGTGGCGGTACGGCCCGGCAGGCCCGTGGTGTGCGTCGAACTGCGGCCCACGGCTCCCTTCGGACTCCTGGCCGTCTCGGTGCGGGACGATGCGCAGGCCACGGTGGAACGGCTGCGGCGTTGCGCACCGGACATCGACGCGTCCACCCCCTGGCGGCAGCCCCTTCCCGTCCCCGAGGAGACGGAGGATTCCTGGAGAGAGCTGGCCGTGCACGGAAAACCGCGCCATCAGCTACGACGGCGGCTGGGATGCTATTCGAAAAGACGCCGAATAGGTGGGAGATGATCAGATGATGACATTTCCTTCCCCGAGTGTCTTGGCGCCGCCGACCTTTCCTCGTTGTGTTCAGTCGCCTTCCTCTGTGTTCCAACCGGTCACTGCCCGATCGGCGACTACCTGTCCTGGGGCGCGCGCAGTCTGCCGCCCATGAATGCTGCGGGCAGTGGGTGGTACGCGGATCGAAGCATCAGCTGGTCTGCCGGTGCTCCAGAGACGAGGCATGAGCAGGCGCCGGGTGGCGACGGGCGGGCTCCGCTGGGAGGAGATGGATTCGATGCCCCACGGGTGATGGACAGGTACGAGGTGCGGCACCTCGCCGAGGCGGGAGCGCAGCCGGTCGAGGTGCTGCCCCGTGAGGAGTACGAGGACACGCATCTGTCAGGCGCGGTACATGTGTGGCCGCGGATCTGGACCGAGAGGCGGCACGGCGACTGGATCGCGCCAGGCCGGTGGTCGTGTACTGCTGGGACTGGATGTGCGACATGAGTCCCCGGGTCGCGGCCCGGCTGGAGCAACTCGGCTTCCGCCAGGTCTACGACTACGTTCCCGGAAAAGCCGACGCGCTCGCAGCAGGCTGGCCTCTGGAGGGCCGCTCGGCCAAGGCCCTGTCGGCGGGGACCGTGGCCAGGAGTGACGTGCCCACCTCTCGCGCCGACGAGCCGGTGGACGAGGTGCTGGCACGGATGCGGGATGCGGGTCAGGCAGTGTGCGTCGTGGTGGACGACGACCATGTCGTCACTGGGCTGCTGCGTCGCCCCGAGGCTGAGGTCGGCACGCATGCCACGGTGGAACAGGTGATGCGTCCGGGATCGGTGACCGTGCGGGCCCACGAACCACTGGGCCCACTGGTGCGGCGCATGGCGAAAGCGCGGGTGCACACCGTCGTGGTGACCGACCCGGAAGGACGGCTGCTGGGACTGCTGGAGCGGACCTCGGGCGAGCGCGCCCTGCAGGAGGGCCACGCCGTCGCCGCCTGAGGACCGCGTGCAGATCCTGACCGCACCGGCCCTCGTCGGCCCAACACCTCCCGAACTCCCGGCGAGCAAGCAGCCATGACCCGCACGCCGAAGCCGAGCAGGCGGTTTGGGCATCGTGTCGCTGGGCTCCCCAATCACTGTGAGCCTGAATCGCCCCGAGGACAGCGCAAAGCAGGGCATGCGGAACCCGCAAGGGAGCCGAGGAGGCAAGGGCGATGTCCGATGCGACAACCACCGACCTGTACGAAGTGACGATGGCCATGTCCTATCTGCGGGAGGGGATGACGGGCCCGGCGACGTTCAGCCTCTTCGGACCTCGTCCGCAGTAGGGAGGCGAGTCACCGTGGTGTACCGGCTGCAGCGTCGGTTTCGGCGCGGAGATGATTCGTGACGTCGACGACACCATCGACGCTCTCGGACAGACGCACCGCGATGGGGATCAAGCCGCTGTGCGGCATTGTGCCGCTGAGCGTCACCCGCCCCTCCGCGACCTGGACGGTGACAGCGCCGGGGTCCAAGCCGAGGGCCCGGGTCAGAACCTCCGTCATGATCTCCTCACGGATCGTCGGATCTTGCCGCAGGAAGACGCGCAGCAGGTCACCACGGCTGACGATGCCCACCAGCTGCCCCGCGTCGTCCACGACGGGCAGCCGTTTGACGTGGTGGTGGGCCATGGCGCGGGCTGCCTCCACGACCGACCACTGCGGACGGGCGGTGACAGCCGGGCTGGTCATCAGTCCCTCGGCGGTCAGCGCGTGGGCCTTGGTGCGTTCCGCGGGCAGCAGGTGGGCGGCGCCCAGATGTCCGCCCGGATCGGCCTGGCTCTCCTGTTTGCGCAGCAGGTCCGCCTCCGACACCACGCCGAGCGGGCGGCCCTGGTCGTCGACGACGGGTACCGCGGTGATGTCGTGCTCCGCGAGGTGCTGGACGATGTCCTTGAAGCCTGTGTCCGGCCGCACGCTCACAACGGCCGTGGTCATGAGGTCGCCGACCACTCGATGCAGCATGTGACTGCTCCCTCCTCAGACGCTCACGACGGACAGGTCCTCTCTCCACTGTCCGCCCCTTGAATCGTCCCCGCACTGCCCCAGCGAGTGTCACGGCCAGCACTTGTTGCCCCTCGCTCGGCAGGCCCGGGACGCGGAGCCCGTGCGCTCCCCGACGGCCGCGAGCCCGCGCCGGGACATGGCTGCCGTTCGCGCTCCGACGTGAGGAGCGTCCTTCCGGTATCGCGTGCTACTGGTCGTTCGGGTGCGGGACGGTGATGACCGGGCAGCGTGCGTGGTGCAGCACGCCCTGGCTGACGGAGCCCAGCAGCATGCCACTGAAGCCGCCGTGCCCGCGTGTGCCCACCACCAGGCCGAGGGCGTGTTCGGACGCCTTGGCGAGGACCTGTACCGGGTGGCCGCGCACCACCTCGTGGTGCAGCTCCACCTCCGGATGGGCGGCGATACGCCCGGCGACCGCCTCCGACAGCAGCCTGCGGCACTCCCGAACGGCCGCGTCCTCGTCGAGGGCGCCGAGCCGCGGAGGCTGCCACACGTACAGGGCTCGCAGGGCCGCGCCGCGCAGGGCAGCCTCTTCAAAGGCGAAGTCGACCGCGGCGTCGGACTGAGGGCTGCCGTCGGCCCCGACCACGAAGTACGGCGGCTGCTGGGTGGCGTGTTCCGGCTCCGGTACGACCACCACCGGGCAGGGCGCGTGGGCGATGAGCGGCAGGGCGACCGCGGCGGAGCTGAAAAGCTCCTGGACAGCACTCAGGTGCCAGGAACCGAGCACGACCTGTGTGGCGTTCTGCGCCTGCTCGCGCAGTACCCACGCCGGATGCCCCTCCGCCAAGAGCCCGGACACCCGCACCCGAGGAAGCCGGGACTCCACGAAGGCCACCGCATCCCTCAGCGCGCGATCCCCCGTCGCATGCAGCGCCTCGTTCCACTCCTCCCAGGACGGCCGACCGCCCGTCGGCCGGTACCCGGGGGTCGGCATGTTCTGCGCGAGGACCAGCAGCAGTGGCAGGCGGCGCCGGGCCGCCTCGTCGGCGGCCCAGGCCAGCGCCGTGCGTTTCCCCGGATCGGGGTCGACGCCGGCCACGATGGGTTTACGTCCTTCTGCATGCGTCATCGCCGACTCCCGATGGTCTCTTCGACCGGTATGCCCCGGTGCAGGGCGGTGCGGTGCCGACCACAGCGGCCGACTCCGTCTCTTTCCGGTGCCACGGTGCCTCTACAGGCCCTGGGAGAGCAGGAGTTCGTGGGCGAGTCGTGCGCCGCGTGCCCCTTCCTCGGGCGAAACGTCCTCCGACGGTGTGCTCTCCAGCCCGCGGGCGAGTGCGCGGATGGCCTCGGCCAGGGTCGCGACCTGCGTTTCCAGCCGGCTCAACCGGGCGTCCGTCCCGAGCACGGCATCGGGTTCAGGAGAGTGGTTCTGCGTCATGTCATGTTTCCTCACGAAGCGGTGACGGGGTGGGCCATTACTCGGCGGGCGATCAGGGGGTAGTGCGGCGGCCGTAGTACGTCTGTCGTCGTGGCGGTGGGCTGCACGACGCCCAGCGTCCGATGAGCGAACGGCGCGCATGGCAGTCGCCGCTCTGAGTCACCGTCAGGTCCTGGCCCGCTCCGCCGGGGCGTCGTCCTGGTACCGACCGCGTGCGTAGAGCTCGGTCAGGCGGTCGGCTGGAGGAGGAGCGCGCGGATGTCGTGCGGAAGTTGCTCCAGTGCCGCCTCCAGCTGACCGGGCGAGACGTGCTCGCGTACGACGGCGGTGACCGCGGGAACGATCCGGGGCACATCGTCGGCACCGACCTTCGCTTCCTGGACGAAGCGGTTCACGTAGCCCTCGAGGTCGTACTTGATCGGTACGGCGCTGGGGTCCCAGCCGTCGTAGTAGGCGCCCCGCAGCAAGTCGGGCAGCTGCGCGGCGAAGTGGGCGGCCACATCAATGGTGACCCGGTCGCGGAGCGTGTGCAGCCAGGTGCGCAACACCCGGTGGGCGAGGTGACGGTCCTCCGTTCCCAGAGCTTCCGACACCGCTTTCAGCCAGATGTTGGCGGTGTGGATGGCGTGCTCGAAGTCGGGCGGATGTGTGGGAGGCATCGGTCTCCCCTTCCGGTCTTCCGGGAGTGCCGCGGCTCAGGGCAGGCGGTGTTCGGCTCTCAGAGCCGCCAGCTGATGCAGAAGTGGCGAGGGCGCGGGCGGCACCTGCCCGGTCGCGTACCGCATGCCCGGCACATGGTGCACGCGGTCGATTCTGTTTTCCTGCCCCGAATTCCATGCTAGGGCGGACGGAACCGGTCGGCAGCCGCGCCCGCCCGCCGACGACCGCAAGAACGCGGCGGCCAGGGCTGGTGGACCGGGTGGCCCTCTCCTCCGCGACGCGCTTTCGTCCGTGACGCTCCACGCTTGGGCCCATGACATGCGGAAACCCGTAAGAGAGGACATGCGGAACCCGCAAGGGAGCCGAGGAGGTCGCCTGATGCCTGATGTGACGACCACCGATCTGTACGAAGTGACGATGGCCATGTCCTATCTGCGGGAGGGGATGACCGGCCCGGCGACGTTCAGCCTCTTCGTCCGCGACCTGCCTGCCGACCGCGGCTTCCTGGTCGCCGCCGGGCTGGAGTCGGCCCTGGACTACCTGGCCGACTTCCTAGTCGGCCCGGAGGACGTCGACGCCTTCGCTTCCGCGCTGCACTGGCCGCGACGGGACCTGGAGCCTCTGCTCGGCCTGGAGTTCACGGGTGATGTGCGGGCGGTGCCGGAGGGGCGGATCGTGCTCGCGGCAGAGCCTCTGCTGGAGGTGACCGCGCCTCTTCCGCAGGCGCAACTCGGCGAAACGTACATGCTCAACCAGCTCAGCCATCAGACGGCGATCGCCTCGAAGGCGGCGCGGTGCGTGCTGGCGGCGGCGGGGCATCCGGTCGTGGACTTCTCCTTGCGGCGCACCCACGGGCCGCAGGCCGGGTTTCAGGCGGCCCGGCTTGGCGCACTGGCCGGCTTCGCCGGGACAAGCAACGTGGCCGCGGCCACCGCACTGGGCATACCTGCCGTCGGCACGATGGCCCACTCCTTCGTGGAGGCGTTCGCCACGGAGGAAGAGGCGTTCCGTGCCTTCGCACGGTCCCACCCCGGCCCGGTGACCTTGCTGGTGGACACCTACGACACCGAGGCGGGCGTCCGCGTCGCGGCGCGCGTCCTGCGGGACCTTGACCGCGGGCCCGGCTCGGCCGTACGGCTGGACAGCGGCGACCTCGGCGCACTGGCGGCACGGGCACGCTCCATCCTCGACGGCGCGGGCCTGCCGGACGTACGGATCATCGCCAGCGGCGGTCTCGACGAGTACGCCGTGGAGGGCCTGGTCCGCTCCGGAGCGCCGATCGACACGTACGCAGTCGGCACTCGCGTCGGGGTCTCGGCCGACGCGCCGTATGTGGACTCCGCCTACAAACTGGTGGAGTACGACGGCCGTCCGGTGATGAAGCTGTCCTCGGCGAAGGTGACGGCGCCCGGCCCGAGGTCTTCCGTCGCCCCGGCTACGCGGACGTGATCGCTCTCGCCGACGAGCCGCCACCAGAGGCGGGCAGGCCCTTGCTGGAGACGGTGATGCAGGGCGGGCGGCGTACTGGCAAGAGACCGACGCTCGACGAGTGCCGGGAGAGGCTGGCCGCGGACCTGGCCGAGTTGCCGTCGGCGGCGCGCCGGATCCGAGCGCCCGTAGCGCCCCGTGCGATGGCCTCCGAGCGGCTGAGCGCACTCGCTGCCCAGGTCCGGCGTCGTATGGGGGAGGAGACGTCGGCTCCCACCGCGCCGCGCGCGGGCCGAGAACGAACCTCATCCGGATCACATCGGTCCGTACCGAAGTGAGGAGCCAAGCGATGCCATACACGGTGGAATGGACGGTGCGTCTCAACCTCTTCGAGGACGACGAGGGAACGACGAAGGCGCGCGTGGTGCCGGACACCGGGGACACGGCGCTCATCGGCCGCGGGGCGGCGCACTGCCATCCGGCGGACACGAATGTGCCGGAGATCGGCGACGAACTGGCGGCGGGCAGAGCCATGCGCGACCTCGCCCAGCAGCTGTTGAACGCCGCCGAGCGCGACATCGAGAGTACGGGCGCGACAGCGCCGAGCACCCGCCAGGACCCCGGATGGCCCGTGTGACCGATGGCCGCAGGCCGACCTGGATACGTCCGCATCCGAGCGGAACGCCCTATTGCGAGCCCTCCGACCTGGCCTGGTTTCTGGGCCCCGGGCTCTGCGGCCCCCAGCAGGTCGCGCAGCAGGTGCAGCAGGTGCAGCAGACGTTCCAGCAGATCCAGCAGCGGACGGACCTGGCCCAGCAGGCGCACCCGTACATGGCCCTGATGCTGCACCGCACGCGCTGGCCGGGGCCGTCCGTCACGCCGTGGAGCAGTCGGTGCAGCAGGCACTGCCGACCGCGATCGTGGCGCTGCTCCGGCAGAGCCAGGGCCAGGGCCAGCAGAGGTGGGGTGGTGGGTTCGGCCAGCAGTACCCGCAGTACCAGCAGCCTGGCTTCGGCTTCGGCCAGATGGGTCAGCCGTTCGGTATGGGCTGACCTGAGAAGCCATCCGCTTACCGATCAACGGGCTTGTCTGGTCGAACAGGGGTCCTGATCGGGTGATCGCGGTGAGGTCGGCGCATGAAGGCAGGGCCTCGCGGTAGCTCGGGGTTGTCGAAGCCAACGAGCTGTTCCGGGAGGCCCTGTTGCCGCAGTCTTTCGCGCTCGCGGGTGTGGAGTCCAACTCGCCTTCTCCGTCGTGTGACTGCCTCGCGCACAGGTTCGGCAATGCGGCCGACGGCCCAGACCGCGCCCCTTGCTACAGCTCGGACATGACAGAGACGGAATGGCAGATCGTCCGGGCTTTGCTGCCCGTTCCGGCCTGGCTGGAAGGGCGGGGCGGCCGCCCGGAGGGGTATTGCCACCGGCAGATGATCGACGCGGTCCGCTACGTCGTGGACAACGGCGTCAAGTGGGCGAACCTGCCCTGCGACTTCCCACCGTTCAAACGGGTGCACGCCTTCGCCCGCCGCTGGCAGATTCAGGGCCTGCTCACCGAACTCCACGACCGGCTGCGTGACCGTGTCCGGCAGAAGGAGGGCCGCGCGGTGGACCCGAGCGCGGCGGTTGTGGACTCGCAGTCACTGCGGGCCGCGGCGAACATCCCCCGCTCGACGTCCGGCTGGGACGGTGGGAAGAAGGTCTCGGGCCGCAAGCGGCACCTGGTGGTCGATTGCCTCGGCCTGGTCTTGGTGGTGATGGTGACCGCGGCGAGCGTGCAGGACCGAGATGCAGCCGTGACGCTGCTCGAGCGGATGCGCAAACTGTACTTCTCCGCCCGCCTGGTCTGGGCCGACGGCGGCTACGCGGGCCGGCTCGTCGACTGGGCGGCCGAGAAGCTCCAGCTCACCCTCGATATCGTCAAACGCTCCGACGAGACCACCGGCTTCGTGGTGCTCCCGCGCAGATGGGTAGTAGAGAGAACGCTGAGCTGGCTGATGCGCTCGCGCCGCCTGGTGCGCGATGTCGAAACACCGCCCGCCATACACGAAGCCATGGTGCTGTGGTCCATGACCATGCTCATGAGCAGCCGCCTGGCCGGACGCCGCCCAGGCACCTTCAGCCGGCCGCCGCCGCGAGCGCGGTGAAGACTCCCGGCCGCACCTGCCGGGCCCACCCCCGCTCCACCAGGCGTTTCGCCTTCGACCGCAACCCCTCGACCTTCGCCGGGACCGCCTCCAGCCCCAGAGCCGCGGCCAACTGCTGACAGCGCATGCCCTCCCGGCCCGCTTCCGACTCCAGCACCGACACTATGCGCTGGTAGTCCGGCGCCAGCACCGACGCCTCCATGCCTTCGGCCCGGTGCGGCACCACCGATCCGGCCACCGCGCTCCCCACGGGCTCCGCGACAGCGCAAGACGGCTCGGCCAGCACCTCGGCCACCGTTGCCCTGGCATCCACCAGCCGCTCAAGCGCAGCTTCCGCCTCGCCGAGCGCAGCCCGCAACCGCGCGACCTCCTCCCGGACCTTCTTCTCCCGAGCCTCCAGCAGACCGAGCACCGACGGCACCAGCCACCTCCACAAGCGACGCGAGCGGACCAACCACGCCCATCTCTCCCGCCACCAGCCGGAGTTCATGCCCACCACAGCCGAACCAACTGATCACGTTCGGAAAGCGGATGGCTTCCAGAAACGCGCACTCAACGGTACGGGCCAAGCGTCCGTCAAGTAGCCGCAGCGTGGGACGTTGACTCAGTAGCGGTAGTGGTCCGGCTTGTACGGGCCCTCGACCTCGACGCCGATGTACGCCGCCTGCTCCGGACGCAGCTTCGTCAGCTTCACGCCGAGCGCGTCCAGGTGCAGACGGGCGACCTTCTCGTCCAGGTGCTTGGGCAGCGTGTACACACCGGTCGGGTAGGCGTCCGGCTTGGTGAACAGCTCGATCTGCGCCAGCGCCTGGTCCGT
>NZ_JAHUXH010000061.1 GCF_019219825.1 Streptomyces sp. TRM70350
GACGTCGCGGTTGGCCCGCGGCACCGCTGTCCAGGGCGCGTACCGGTCGAGCGCGAGCGCCACAGCGTCCTGCAGCGGGATGGCGGTGCATAGGTCGTGTACTGCTTCACGGCGCGCACCGCAGTCACCAGGTGACCTTCGATGCCTACACGGACAGCCCCATGCTGGGCAAGGCCACCACCGCCGTCCGCTCCCTCGGCGACACCTTCTCCCACGCGGAAGCAGCCTTCAGCGCCACCAGTCGGCCCGCCGTGGACCAGAGCACCCGTACGCATCCGGCGACGATCCGGCTTCGCCTGACACCCGCCGCGCCCTGCGGTGCCCCGGGCCCAGAACCCCAGCGACACCACGATGAGAAGGCTCCGACCGCCGGGTGCTCGGGCCTATCGCGTTCTGGTACTACACCACCGCCAGTACAGCGGCCAATTCCTCCAGGCCACTTGACCGCCACGTGAAGGAGTCGGTCTTGCGCGGCGGATCCCCGACCGGTCGCTGAACGTAGGCGGTTCGCATGCCCATGGGCTGGGCTCCGCGGAGGTCCCAGGCGTGCGCGGCGACCATGAGCACGCGCTCTGGTGGAGAACCTGCCGCGTCGAGCGCGAGCTGGTAGACCTCCGGCGCAGGCTTGTATGCCTGGGCGTCCTCGGCGGACAGGGCTTGGTGCCAGCGCAGTGCCGCGTGAGCGTTGAGCCGGAGCAGGGACGTGCGGCTGGCATCGCTGAGGGCCAGCACCGGAAAACGCTCGGCCAGGCATGCGAGGCCGACGAGGGAGTCGTCCCAGGGCTTCATGCGCTGCGCTGCGGTGGCCAGTCGATCGAGGGCAGCGGCGTCGGTCAAGCCGACGCAGTTGGCCACGCGCTCGGCCGCCTCTCGGTCGATGACCTCCGAGTTGGCGTAGGGCCGCACATTTTCCGCGATGCGACGCTGCTCGTGCTCCACATGCTCTTGCCACACGTTGAGCAACCGGTCGACACAGACTTCCCCGGACGCTTCTTCTGACGCGGGAGCCGCCTCCCGCATGGCCGCTCGCAGTCCGCCGGGTTCGTCGACCATCGTGCCGAGGACGTCGAAGACAACGACCTCGATGTCGTATGCCTCGGTCATCCGACCTCCCCATCACGGCGTTCGGCGTAACACGGTGAACCGAACCAACCGACCATGCCCGTCATTACCCCATCAGCGGCATGTCGTACGAACAGGCGTCACAGACAACTGACATGAAAAGCACCGGCGTCGCAATGGTCGATTCACTTCGCCGGTG
Source organism: Streptomyces sp. TRM70350 (assembly GCF_019219825.1). GTDB lineage: Bacteria > Actinomycetota > Actinomycetes > Streptomycetales > Streptomycetaceae > Streptomyces. The sequence continues at coordinate 1,262 of NZ_JAHUXH010000061.1, forward strand.
AGGCGGAGTTCTTTGGCGTTCCCGGCTCGTCCTGGGGCGTTCACACCTGCGCAGCGACTGCTGTAACTATACCGCTGGGTGTAGTGTTGAGCTGTGACTGTCAACAGCGAGAGCGTCGGTCGAAGCAGCAAGCGACGGGGCATGCAGCACCTCACGCCGGCTGGCGTGAAGATCCTCCAGACAGCCTCGCGGCTCTTCTACGAGCAGGGGATCCGCGCCGTCGGCGTGGAAGCGATCGCGGAGGAAGCGGGCGTCACCAAGAAGACCCTCTACGACCGCTTCGGTTCGAAAGAGGACCTCATCGTCGCCTATCTGCGCGCTCGTGATGGCTTGTGGCGTTCCACGCTGGTGAAGTACGTCAACGGTCATGACGGTCCCCCGACAGAGAAGATCCTGGCCACGTTCGGCGCTCTGCGCGAATGGATGCGCGAGCGGAACCTGCGGGGCTGCGCCTTCATCAACGCGTCGGTGGAACTCCCTGAAGGCCACCCGGGCCGGGAGGTCGCCCGCGACCAGAAGGCCTGGCTGCTCGCCTACCTGGAAGGACTGGCCGCGGAAGCCCGTGTCGAGGATCCCGCAGGACTGGCCGCCCAGGTTCTGATCCTGCACGAGGGGGCCTGCGTGGCCGATTCCATGCGGTCGCTCGATTCGGCCGTCGATCGTGCTGAGCATGTGGCCAGAGTCCTCATCGAAAGGTCGCTTCCCGAGTGACCACTCCGGCCCCAGCCACATGACACGAGGGTGAATGATCCCGGGTTCGCGTCCGCTGTCGGGACCGGCCTCCCGGCCCCGGCTACCAGCGAGGTTCTACGCGACGAGAGAAGTAGCGGCGAGGGAGTTCAGCGTGGGCATCGGGTCGGCCGCACGGCCGTTCGCTATCGCGCGCCCGGGGTTGCCGTTCAGCTGCCTTGCCAGATCAGCCGCATACGCCCGCAACAGGTCGTGCATGCGATAGTGACGCTCGTCATGGCGCTGAACCAGGTGCGCGGCGGCCAGATTGCACAGCGACAGTGAGGCCTCCTCCGGAGGGACACCCGCGATCGACGCCGTGCTGGCCACGTCGATCAGATGACCCGGGAGCAGGCCGAGCCCCCGGAAGACACGAGCACTCTGCTCGTCGAGCGCCTTGTACGAGGTCTCGAACGCGTCGCGGAGTACCACGTCCCCCTCGGCGAGGTTCAGCCGGGCCTGCTGGGGTTTGAGTTCGGCGGCAAGGGTCTCGGCGCTGTGGTGCTGATGGCTCACGATCCGCTCGGCAGCCAGGACCAATGCCAGTGGAAGACGCCCGCATCGCTCCGCCAGTACGGCCACCGCGCCCGGGTTGGCGTCGGCCCGCACCTGGCCTATGACCGCGCCGATCAGCTTGGCGGCTTCCGGCTGGCGCAGCTCGGGCAGGGGCAGCGAGACGGCGTCCACCAAGGGCATCAGCCCCGGTAATCGCGACCGGCTGGTCACCACGACGGCGCATCCCGGAGATCCGGGTAACAGGGGGCGGATCTGCTGGGCGTCCGCGGCGTTGTCCAGAACCAGGAGCACTTCCCGGCCGTGCAGGTACGTCCGGAAGGTGGCAGCCCTTTGATCCAGCTCCGCAGGAATGCGTTCAGGAGGTACGCCCACGGCGCGCAGCAGATCCTCCAGCACGTCGAAGGGCGCAGCCGCGGTGTCCGGCTCGGGCCCCCGAAGGCTGACGAACAGCTGCCCGTCGGGGAAGTGACCGTCGTTGACGGCTCGGTGTGCCCACTGCACCGCGAGCGCGGTCTTTCCCACGCCGGGCGGGCCGTTGATCACCGCCACGGGTACCGCAAGTGTCTGCTCGTGGCCTTGAAGAAGCCCGTCCAGTCGATGCAGGTCATCATGGCGCCCCACGAAATGCCGTTTTGCTGCGGGCAGTTGAGCAGGCCGGACCCAGCCTTGCTGCTGATGAGTCGCCGCTTCCAGAGCGGAGGCGATGGCGGTGAAGGTGTTTCCGACGTTCAGTGCTCGATCGCAGGCCTTCGCGAAGCTCACCGACGGCGACCGCTTGCCGGTCTCAACCTTGCTGATGTGGCCCGGGTTGAAATGCACCCGAGCGGCGAATTGCGTGAGCGAAAGCCCGCGCTTCGTCCGGTGAGCCCGCAGCAACTGCCCGAACGTCGCCGGTACGCCGGCGAGAGAGCCAATTCTTTCCTGGGCACGCTGAGTTGACGATGAGCCCTGCGCTGGTTCTCGTACCACTGTCTAGCCCCCAGAATCGTACAGTTGGTCGAAAGCAGCCAGCCCAAACCGGGGTTGCTGCGACGGCCGTGCCTACTTCCAGGCCCGGGCGGTGGGCCTGGTGATCCAGATCGCATGCTTCGGACCGTCTTGGCGGTTGCGAATGGACGCCATGGAAGCTGGCAGCACTCATTGAGGAGAGAGCCAGGTATGGAAGGTCGTGCCCCGCACCGGCAGGGATGGCCGCGGATGTCTTCGGTGACGCGCTGGGCTAGTTGCCCGGCGTCGCCAGCAAATCGTCGTGGGTCGGGAACGGGGAGGCGATGCCGTCTGGCAGGAACCGGATGGCGCTGTGGTCGGCCCGCTGGAAGAAACGGATCGCAGTGCAGCTTGGGCGAGCGCCCGCGTCGAACCAGTGGGGTGTACGGCCGGGTACGGACAGCAGGTCCCCTGTCGTGCACAGCACCGCGTACACCTGGCCCGCGACGTGGAGATAGAAGCAGCCCGTCCCCGCCACGACGAAACGCACCAGATCGTCGTCGTGGACGTGCTCTTGCAGAAACTTCTCATGCGCTGGACACGTCTGCCGGCCCTGGCCTGTATCGGCCGGCGGGGGAGTCATGCGGACGATGTCGACGATCCGGTAGCCGCCCTCGGCGCTCAGATGGTCGATGTGGCTCTTGTAGGCCTTCATGACCGTGGTGTCGTCGGCGTCGGCAGGAAGCCGGCGGGCGGCGTGCCACCGGACGAGGCGCACACCGATCCTGAGCAGTTCCTTGTGGATGACGTCCAGGTCGTCGGTCCGCAGCCGCACCGTCTCCGGTGCGTCCTCCGGCATGATCTGAAGCAGTGTCACCGGGCGTTCACCCTGGCCACAGCGGGTTCGTCGGCGACCGCGTCAGCCCGGAACAGGTGGCTGAGCTGTTCGATACGCTCCAGCCTGCTGAGCGCTTCGTCGGCGTCCCGACCCCAGGTGACCAGGCCGTTCTGCTGGATGAGCAGAACCGGAGGGGTGCCGGCGGCCGAGGCGTCGAGAGCGGCCACCAACTCCTCGGCGATGAGCGACGCATCGAGTCGGTCCGCGACGACCGGCAGTGCGGGCAGGCAGGCATCCGACAAGCCGAGTGTCTGCGCCATTTCCTGTTCCTTGAGGACCGCTTGGCCGAAATGACCGCTGCCGTCGGTCAAGGGGGCGAGTGCCTTGGCGCATAGTGCTGGCGCATAGATCACTGCTCCGCAGTCGGGCAGTCGCCGGTAGAGGGCGAGGTGTATCGCGGTTTCGTCCGGGGGCCATTCGATCTCCCCAATCAACGGCAGCCCTTCGAACGGGTCCACCATCACGGTGTCCTGATGGGTCATCACCCTCTTGTCCAGGTCACCGACGGTGATCAGAACCGCTTCGCCCGATCGAACCGAGACACTGCCGGACGTTCCCGGCAGCCAACCACGCCGGCACAGGGACTGGCCAACTGCCGAGAGATGTTGACGTTGCGACTCGGCGTCATCGCGGATGTATACGGGTTTCACGGATTCTCTTCTCCCGTACGGGCCAGTGGTTGCGTCCTCGTGCACCGGTCGCCGTGCCGTTGACCTCTCGGCGGATCGACAGCGCACGTTCTGGGGACAGTCAATGCGCCACCAGCCACTACGCCGGACAGATGGAGCAACACGTGCGCATCTCCTTCGTGGGGGGAGAGACGGTGACGTATACCAACCGGTATAGCTACATGCTAGGGAGTTGATCTTTGTGGTGTCAACGGGCACTCCCGAGGCGACTGGAAAGCTCTTTCCCGTTGCAGTCCGGTCGCGCGTCTGGTAGTTGACGGACCCATAAGCGGACGGAGGCTGTCCACTTCATGGCGATATGCAGGTCATTGCGGCCCGGCCGCGTGCGTCTGGCCGTCTGAGCCGATGGCAGAAAAGAGCGCACGGTGGCCGGCCGGTGCACCGGCGAACGCTGGACCGACGCGCCCGGCAAGGCGCTCTGGGGCCCGCTGTTGCCGCCGTTGCCTGGCGACAGGCAACAGGGCACCCCTTGTACAGCTTTGCCAGCCGTGGCGATAGTGAAGTCACTGCCACCGCAGGACGCCGTTCCTCGTGAAGGGCGCAATCCGATCGCAGTTGATTCCTTCGGCACAGACCGGTTCCGTGTGCCCGTCGGCCCTTCGTCGAATTGGGCGAACCGGAGACTCTAAGGAGACCGAGATGGGTACACGCGTCGACCATGCCGAATTGGTTGTGTCGCCCGGCGAGTTCTTCCAGATAAGTGAAACAGAACGGATCAGGTCATCCATCGGGCTCCGGCTTTCGGACCATTCCTACCTCCCGAAGGCGGAGGATCCGCGTGCCGACTGGGTGGCAAGCGTTGCCGTGCCGGCGTTCAAGACGCTGGCACACATGGGCGTACTCGCCCCGCGGTTCTGCACGATCGGGACGGGGGCGGGTCTCGACGCCCTGGCGGCCGTGGAGATTCTGCAAGCACGTACCGTTGGTTTCACCGACCTCCACGAGGACGTTCTCGCGTATGCGCGGGAAAACATTCGCAGCAACCTCTTGAGCAAGGATGTCGAACTGATCGGAGGCGCGGGCGACCTCCTCGCCCCGCTGGCCGGCAAGCTGTCGCAGATCGACGTGATCTACGAGAACCTCCCCAACATTCCGATGGCGGGCAACGAGGATCTGGCCGACGGCCAGACGAGTTCGACCTTCATCACCGAGCGCAGCGAGGAGATCCCCGGCTCCGCGGAGAAGAACCTCGTGACGCTGCACTACCTGGCTCTCCAGCAGGCACATCCCCTCCTTCGGGTCGGCGGGCGCGTGCTGTCGTCGATCGGTGCGCGCATTCCGTTGTCCGAAATCCTGGCCCTCTCCGGAGCCGCCGGCTACAACGGCAGCATCCTGACCTACACCTGGAAGGTCCAGTCCGAGCCAACCGAGGTGGTCGGCGGATACGCCCAGTGGGAGAGGGAAGGGCTGGGGCCGTTCCACTTCTACCCGGTGAGCGTTCTGCACGATGCCTTCGAGGGCCTGTCGCCCGCGGCAGCCGGGGCGCAGGCCCTGAAACTGGAGGAGGAGCTGGCGCCGTTCGAGATGTCGGCGCTGGACGCCCTGGCTCTGGTGGAGAAGGGCGAAAGGGTGGGTCACACGGTCGCGATTCTCGACTCGGTGAAGATTCCTGACTCTGCCCTCTGACCGGGCTTCAGCGCCTCTTCGGTGCATTTGACAGTCGGCAGCGGACGGTGAGGCACCGGGCAAGCACTGGCCCGGTGTCCGCGGCACACAGGCCGAACCGGCTCCCCATCACCGTTTTCCACACTCAGTAAGGAGTCGGCATGAATGTCCAGTCGTTCATCGGCAGGACGCCCCTCGTCGAACTGAAGACCTTCGACGTTCCGGCCGGTGTTCGGATATTCGCCAAGGCCGAATTCATGAATCCGGGGGGCAGCATCAAGGACCGGATCGTCCGTTACATCCTCGATGACGCCGAGCGCCGCGGTCTGCTCCAGCCCGGCGCGACCATCGTGGAGAACACCTCCGGAAACACAGGTGCGGCGATCGCGATGATGGCGGCAACACGTGGCTACCGCGCGATCCTGACCATGCCGGACAAGGTGAGCAGGGAAAAGCAGGACGCGTTGCGCGCCATGGGCGCCGAGGTGATCGTCTGCCCGACCTCGGCCCCACCGGACTCGGCCAAGCATTATGTGACGTACGCGAGGCGCATCCACGCGGAGACGCCGGGCTCGTTCATGCTCAACCAGTACGACAACCCGCTCAACGCGGAGGCCCACTTCCGATCGACGGGCCCTGAGATCTGGGAGGCGCTCGGGCAGTCGGTGACGGCGTTCGTTGCATCAGGGAGCACAGGCGGCACGATCTCCGGAACTTCGCGGTTCCTGAAGTCGAAGAATCCGTCCGTGACGTCCGTCCTGCTCGATCCGGTGGGTTCCATCTACCACCGCTATTTCCACGAAGGCGTCGTCGACCCTTCGCAGATCGCACCGTACTTCGTCGAGGGCGCGGGCGAGGATCATCTGGCGAAGTGCATGGACTTCTCGGTCGTCGACGATGTGATTCAGTTCACCGACGCCGATGCCTTCGCCACCTGTCAGCACCTGGCCAAACGCGAGGGTCTCATCTGCGGTGGCACCTCGGGTGCCAATGTGTGGGGCGCCGTGCAGGTGGCCCTATCGCTGACGGAACCGGCCACGGTCGTCACCGTCCTGCCGGACAGCGGAAGCAAGTACATCTCCAAGATCTACAACCGGGACTGGCTGATGCAGAACGGTTTTGCCGCCGGGCAGAATCCCGCGCTGGAAGCGACTGCGTGATGGGAAGTACGCAAAAGAACGTGGCAGCGGCACTGACGGCCGCTCTGCTGTGGGCCTTCGCCTTCCCTGCCCCGGCCGCCGTCAAGCCGGCGAGTGAACTGCTCCTGGTCACCGGCCGGTACTCCTTGTTCGGCCTGTGCGGCCTGTACGTCCTGTGCCGAGGCCGGCGCCAGCTCAAGCTGATGCCGATGCGCAGGATCCTCTTCGGCCTGTATATAGGCTTCGTGGGGTACTTCGTCTTCTACATCTGCGTCTCGTACTCCGCCACCATGGGCAGCGGCTTCATCACCGCGGTCATCGTGGGGTCCTCACCGATCACTATCGCTGTGGCCGGCAACTTCGCGGAAAAGCGCATGTCGTGGAGCGAGCTGGTCGGGCCGGTCCTCCTGATTCTCTCCGGCCTCACCCTCCTGAGCACCGCGGACTTCATTCACGGAGGGCCCCCGAACCGCGCGCAAGACTCACTTTTCGGGATCCTGCTGGCCCTCATGGCCATGCTCACCTGGTCCTACTTCGTCGTCCGCAACGCCCAGTCACAGCGCACCTGGGAGACGAAGCCGGACCCCAAGATCTGGGCGGCGCTGGTGGCCATGGGGGCAGGCGGTGCCTCCATGGTCCTGCTGCCCTTCGCCATTGCCACGACGCCTGAGGAGACCTTCTCTCCGTACCCCCTGTTCAAGATCATCGCCTGGTGCGTCTTCCTCGGGGTCATCGGTTCCTGGTGGGGCACATACATCTGGGTGAAGGCGGCGCAGGGCATTCCGGTGCCCTTGGTCGGGCCGTTGCTCGCCACGGAGACGATTTTCGGCGCGATCATGAGTCTCCCGGCGGAACGGCGGATGCCCACCTGGACAGAGGTCGGCGGCGCCCTATTCATTCTTGCCGGAATCGCTGTCTACATGGTGTTCGACGTGAAGAACTCCCGATCGCGAGGAGACGGCGCTGGCGCCAAGCAGAAATCGGACGCATCAGACGTGCCCGCAGTGACATAGCAGAACGAGAAAAAGAACCGTCACGATCGTTGATCCGAACCGACGAGGAGGAATTCCCATGAGCAGGTCCTTCACGAACATCAAGCAGTCCCACGTGTTCTTCGACGATTCCCCGGGGCTGAAGAACTACTACGAGGACTGGGCGTCGCGGTACGACGTGGACCTGGCGGACCAGAAATGGGTGGCGCCCCGAATCGCGGCCAACCTCGTGCACCTGCTCGCCTCCGCCTACGTGACGCCGGACACGACCGTCTTCGACGCCGGCTGCGGCACCGGCCTCGTCGGCAGTGTCCTGCGCACCCTGGGCAACTACGTGATCGACGGCGTCGATCTCTCGGAGAACATGGCCGTCGAGGCCCTGAAGACCCAGGCGTATCGGAAGGTCTACGGCGGCGTGGACCTCTCGGTGCCCCGACGCGATGAGCGTCTAGACCAGTACGGCATCGTGGTCAGCAGCGGTGTGTTCACGCTCGGTCATGTGCGCCCCCCGGCGCTGCTCACCCTGATCGAGTACGCCCTGCCCGGGGGCCTGATCGCGGTGTCCACTCGCGGCAGCTACGCGGCTGAGACGGGATTCGAGGACTTCGCCCGGTCCGAGAAGGTCGCTGCCCTGGCTCCCCTTGAGTTCAAGCTGAAAGACGCCCACTACATCGCCGAAGAGGGCGCCGACTACTGGGTCTTCCGCAAGATCGGTCCGGCGCAATGACAAGGGCCGCGAACGGCTGATCCGGCTCGGAACCGCCCCTTCCACTGACCCGAGGTCAGAAGTACGCCCAGCCACCGGTGGTGACGGGGCCACGTACCTTCGGCTCCGGCCGCCAGGGGCCGCACATGTCGACCGGTATCCACCACGTCTGCCCTGGAGTGTCATGTCCCGCAGCCTGTTCACCTCGGAATCCGTGACCGAGGGACATCCTGACAAGATCGCCGACCAGATCAGCGACACCATCCTCGACGCACTGCTGCGTGCCGACCCCGCATCACGCGTGGCGATCGAAACCCTGATCACCACCGGTCAGGTGCACATCGCGGGCGAGGTAACGACCTCCGCCTACATCGACATCGCCACCCTGGTCCGGGAGAAGATCCTCGACATCGGCTACGACTCCTCGGCCAAGGGATTCGACGGCGCTTCCTGCGGGGTGTCGGTGTCGATCGGCTCACAGTCCCCCGACATCGCGCAGGGCGTCGACAAGGCGTACGAGACCAGGCTGGAGAGCTCGGCCACAGGCGGCGCGACCGACGGGCTCGACCAGCAGGGCGCGGGCGACCAGGGCCTGATGTTCGGCTACGCGACCGCCGAGACGCCCTCCCTGATGCCGTTGCCGATCGAGCTGGCCCACCGGCTCTCGCGCCGGCTGACGGAAGTCCGCAAGAACGGCACCGTCCCCTACCTGCGCCCCGACGGCAAGACCCAGGTCACCATCGAGTACCTGGGCAGTCGGCCCGTACGCCTGGACACGGTCGTCGTCTCCTCCCAGCACGCGAGCGACATCGACCTGGACAGCCTGCTCACCCCCGACATCCGCGCCGAGGTCGTCGAGCACGTCCTGGCCCAACTCGCCGACGACGGCATCAAGCTGGACACCGAGGGCTACCGCCTGCTGGTCAACCCCACCGGCCGCTTCGAGATCGGCGGCCCGATGGGCGACGCCGGGCTGACCGGACGGAAGATCATCATCGACACCTACGGCGGTTACGCCCGGCACGGCGGCGGCGCGTTCTCCGGCAAGGATCCGTCCAAGGTGGACCGTTCGGCGGCGTACGCGATGCGCTGGGTGGCCAAGAACGTCGTCGCGGCCGGCCTGGCCGAGCGTTGCGAGGTCCAGGTGGCATACGCCATCGGCAAGGCCGAGCCCGTGGGCCTGTTCGTCGAGACCTTCGGCACCAACACGGTCGCCGTCGAGAAGATCGAGACCGCCATCTCCGAGGTCTTCGACCTCCGCCCGGCCGCCATCATCCGCGATCTCGACCTGCTGCGCCCGATCTACGGCCAGACCGCGGCCTACGGCCACTTCGGCCGCGAGCTGTCGGACTTCACCTGGGAGCGCACCGACCGCGCGGACGCCCTGTGCAAGGCAGCGGCAGCAGGCTGACAGCGCGGCGCCGGGCACGCCCCGGAACGACAGACGGCGGTGCACGGTTTACCCCCGGACCGCGCACCGCTCCCCCGCCCGGCACCTGCCGCCCCGGCCGTTCCATAGCCCACCCCGGCCTCAGGACCAAGGAGTGCTGTCCATGCGCATCGCCGTGAGCGGATCGATCGCGACCGACCATCTGATGGTGTTTCCCGGACGCTTCGCCGAACAGCTGATCAAGGAGCAGCTGGAGCGGGTTTCCCTGTCCTTCCTCGCCGACCGGCTTCAGGTGCGCAGAGGAGGCGTCGGTGCCAACATCGCCTTCGGCCTCGGCCTGCTCGGTCTCGACCCGATCCTGGTCGGCGCGGCGGGCGTCGACTTCGCCGAGTACGGCGCCTGGCTGCGGGCGAATGGCGTCGACACATCCGAAGTCCGGGTCAGCGAGCGTCTACACACCGCCCGCTTCGTGTGCACCACCGACGAGGACCTGAACCAAATCGCCACCTTCTACGCTGGCGCCATGGCCGAGGCCCCCCGGATCGACCTGGCCGCGATCGCCGAACGTACCGGCACGCCCGCGCTCGTCCTGGTCGGCGCCGACGATCCCGCCGCCATGCTGCGGCATACCGCCACGGCCCACCGGCTCGGCATCCCCGTCGCCGCTGACCCCTCCCAACAGCTCGCCCGCCTGGACCGGGACCAGGCCCGCCAACTCGTGGACGGGGCACGGTGGTTGTTCACCAACGAGTACGAGGCAGCCCTGCTTCTCGAACGCACCGGATGGACGGAGCACCACCTGCTCGGGCGGATCGGCACCTGGACCACCACGCTGGGCGAGGCCGGAGTGGCACTGGCCAGGTCGGGTGCCCCCACCCTGCGGATCCCGGCCGTACCCACGGACAAGATCGCCGATCCCACGGGCGCGGGAGACGCCTTCAGGTCCGGGTTCCTCGCCGGTACGGCGTGGGACTTGCCGCAGGAGCAGGCGGCCCGGCTGGGCTGCGCCCTGGCCACCACCGTGCTGGAGTCCGTCGGCACCCAGGAGTACAAGCTCAGCCCGCCGGACCTGATCACCCGCATCGAGCAGACGTACGGCAACGACCCGGCCCGCGCTCTCGAGCCGCGGCTCGCGCAAGTGTCATGACCCTCAAGGGTCGTGTGGGCAGGCCGGGAGGCACGCGTTGACGGACACATCTCCGACGTTCTCGTTCGAGTTCTTCCCGCCCAGGACGGCTCAGGGCGAACAGACACTGTGGCGGGCGATCCGCCGGATCGAGGCGCTCGCCCCCGACTTCGTGTCCGTCACCTACGGGGCCGGCGGGTCCTCGCGTGAGCGGACCATCGAGGTGACGCAGCGGGTCGCGGCCGAGACGACCTTGCGACCGGTGGCTCATCTGACCGCCGTGGGGCACTCGATCCTCGAACTGCGCCACATCATCGGCCAGTACGCCGACGCGGGAATCCGCGATGTCCTGGTCCTGCGCGGCGATCCGCCCGGCGCCCCGAACGGCCCCTGGATCCCGCATCCGGACGGCTTCACCCACGCCTACGAGCTGGTCGAACTGGTACGATCCCTCGGGGACTTCACCATCGGTGTCGCCGCCTTCCCGGAAAAGCACCCGCGCTCGCCGGACTGGGACAGCGACATCCGGCACTTCGTCGCCAAGTGCCGCGCGGGCGCGGACTACGCGATCACCCAGATGTTCTTCGACCCCGAGGACTATCTGCGGCTGCGGGACCGTGTCGCCGCCGCGGGCTGTGACATCCCGATCATTCCGGAGATCATGCCGGCCATCGATGTGCGCCAGATCCGCCGCTTCGCCGAGCTCTCCCACGCCGCCTTCCCCGAGGACCTCGCGCACCGCCTGGAGGCGGTGCGCGACGACCCTGTGGCCGGTCACCGGATCGGCGTCGAGCACGCCACCGCCATGGCCGGGCGTCTGCTGGCCGAGGGTGCCCCGGGTCTGCACTACATCACGCTGAACAAGTCCACGGCGGCCCTGGACATCCACCGCAACGTGCTGAGCGCAAGGAGCCTTCGTGTCAGCTGAGTTCACCGATTTCAAGGTTGCCGACCTCTCACTGGCCGAGTTCGGCCGCAAGGAGATCACCCTCGCCGAGCACGAGATGCCCGGTCTCATGGCGATCCGCAAGGAGTACGCCGAGGCGCAGCCCTTGAGGGGTCCTTGCACTATGAGCGTCCGATCAGGTCGCGTGGTCTGGTGCCGTGCATCGCAAGGCGCCGGAGCGCCCTGGTAGCGGAGCCACCTGGGCGTTTCGGCAACGCGGCGAGGTGCGGTGCCAG
>NZ_JAHUXH010000062.1 GCF_019219825.1 Streptomyces sp. TRM70350
CGGGGCCTGCACCCGGCCGCCCAGCACACCGGCTACTACAACGACCCCGACATGCTGATGGTCGGGATGAACGGCCTGAGTGACGCTCAGAACCGGCTGCACATGGGCCTGTGGGCGATCTCCGGCGCCCCGCTGCTGGCCGGCAACAACCTGGCCACAATGAGCACCGCCACCCGCGACATCCTCACCAACTCCAAGGTCATCGCCATCGACCAGGACCCCCGGGGCCTTCAGGGCGTCAAGGTCGCCGAGGACACCCGCAACCTCCAGGTGTACGGCAAGGTCCTCTCGGGCAAGGGCAAACGCGCGGTGCTCCTGCTCAACCGCACCGGATCCGCCGCGAACATGACCGTCCGCTGGGCCGACCTCGGCCTGACCACCGCCTCCGCGTCCGTCCGCAACGTGTGGACCGGCACCAAGTCCAAGTCCCACGCCACCAGCTACACCACCAGCGTCCCGGCGAACGACGCCGTGCTGCTGACGGTCTCCGGCACCGAGGGGTCCGGATCGACGTACGAGGACACCACCACCGCCACCACCACCCCGACGTTCAGCAACGTCACCGCCTCGACGGCGGGCACCAAGCTGGTCGACATCACGTACGCCAACGGCGGCAGCACCGCCCGCAAGGCCACCATCCAGGTCAACGGGCAGTACAAGTACGTCGTGGCCTTCCCGCCGACCGGCTCGGCGACCACCTACCGGACCGTGTCCGTGCTCGCCCACCTGGGCAAGGGCAACAACACCGTGCGCTTCGCAGCCGTCTCCGGCAGCACCGCCCCCAACGTCGACGCCATCCGGGTCCAGGGGATCCCCGGCACCGACGGCGTCGCCCTCGTCGGCTCCGCCTCCAACCGCTGCGTCGACATCGACAAGAACACCATCACCAACGCCACCCAGGCGCAGATCTGGGACTGCGCCGGTGGGCGCAACCAGACCTTCACCCAGACGTCACGCGGCGAGCTGGTCGTCTACGGCAACAAGTGCCTCGACGCCGACAACAACGGCACCACCAACGGAACCAAGGTCATCATCTGGGACTGCAACGGCGGCACCAACCAGAAGTGGACCGCCAACTCCGACGGCACCCTCACCAACAACCTCTCCGGCCTCTGCCTGGACGCATCAGGCGCGGCGACCGCCAACGGCACCAAGCTGCTCCTGTGGACCTGCAACGGCCAGAACAACCAGAAGTGGACCCTCACCTGACCTGACGCCGCCACGGTGTGATGTCACCGTGGCGACCACGAACCCGATCCCGGCAACCGAACCTCCGGTTGCCGGGATCTCTTACGTCCGACCTCGGTCCTCGCCCCGGCACGCGGGAGCCGGACATGCGCTGGGCGCCACGATCGGGCAACTCGGATTCGAGCCGTACGGTCTGACCGGACCGCCAATCCACGCGGCGATCGTGTCCTCCGCCGGCGCCCATCCGGCCTGCGGCAGCGTGGCACCGGCAGGTGCTGCCTGTTGCCACCGCTTTTGAGGGACCGGCGAAATGAGCGATCTTGAAAACCGTCGTGGCAGATCGGTCAGGGGCCTTCGTCATGCAGGTTGCCTGTTGTGACCGCAGTGGCCCGGCCTAGCAACGTCACGTCAGGGGCGCGACAGATGCCGCTCCGGCGGGGGAGCACGCCCTGGCTCTCCTCCGCCTTGCCCGCCACTGCATCAGCATGCTGTTCGCCATGCCCTGTGACGGCACCTGCCACGAACCCCGGCCTCCCGAGCGGCTGGCCCGCCGGAGAGTATCGGCTCGACAGGCCCCACCGCGTCCCGCCCGCACACCGCGCACCGACCCCGGCGTGTGCCGGCTCGCCGGTGGACCGGCTGGGTGGGCAAGGCGCCCGGTCACTCCGGCCGGTCGCTCCGGTGCCACCGTCGGCAGGCGACGGGCCAGTGGTGCGTGCAGCCACCTCCCTGTCGGCGTGGTGACGAGGACCGGGCACGCCCCCTTCTGGCTTGGGAGCGGCAGTGTTGGGTGCGGCGGTGGCGCTTCCGGTCTACGGATATGTGCCTCCTGCTGAAGCCCCCGAGAGGCATTCGATAGAAACCGGTTGCTATAAAAGTCGACCGACCCCTTGACGGTGAACTTGCTCGTGCAGCAGATTGCCGCTTGACGGACCAATCCCGCCCCATGCGCCGCTGCGGCGCCGGGCTTTAATGCGCTGAACAGGGATTATCACCGCCCGAACGTTCCATCAAGGAGTCCCCATGAGCTCGATCCTGTCCCGGCGAACCGCCCTTCAGGCCGCGGGTGCCGTCGCTGTCGGCAGTATGGTCAGCGGTGTTGCGGGCACCGCTCAGGCTGCGGCCGCAGAAAACGGTTCCATGGACGACATCGTTGTCATCCATCCGGCCCTGCCGCAGGTGCCGGTCAACAACTCCTTCACCGTCAAGGTCCGGCCGCTCGGCGGCACCTGGCAGAGACTCGGCGTCTACCTGGCCAAGCTCGCGCTGATCGACGCCGTCACCGGCAGCAACCCGGTCCAGAACTCCTCCTGGGCCTCCTTCGACTTCTCCGGCACCGTCGAGGTCGAGGTCACCTACAACCCGGGCGGCGCGGAGAAGTTCCGCATCCGCCCGGACTCGTACGGCATCAAGCCCGAGGTGCTCGGCAACACCGCGCGCTTCACCCTGGACCGGCCCCGCAACGTCGTCGTCCAGGTCGACGACAAGATCTTCGACTGCCTGCACCTGTTCGCGAACCCGATCGAGCAGGACGTGCCCGCCGAGGGCGACAAGCACGTCATGTACTTCGGGCCCGGTCTGCACACCCCTACCGACGGGGTGCTGAAGGTGCCCAGCAACACCACCGTCTACCTGGCCCCCGGTGCCGTCCTCGTCGCACACGTGAATATCGAGGGAGTGGAGAACTCCCGGGTGATCGGCCGCGGTGTGATCTACAACTCCAAGTGGGGCGCGATGTTCGTCCGCAAGTGCGAGAACGTCACGATCGACGGCATCACGATCCTCAACCCCCGGTACGAGAACATCCGGGTCGCCGAGTGCCAGAACCTCACCATCAAGAACCTGCGGGCCTTCAGCCGCGAGGGCTGGGGCGACGGCATCCAGCTCTACTGCTCCGAGAACGTCACGATCGACGGCTGCTTCCTGCGCACGTCCGACGACTGCATCGCCCTCTACACCCACCGCTGGGACTTCTACGGCGACACCCGCAACATCACCGTCAAGAACTGCTCCCTCTGGGCCGACGTCGCCCACCCGATCAACATGGCCGTGCACGGCAACCCCGACCCCGCCGCACACGAGATGCTGGAAAACCTGAACTTCGAGAACATCGACATCCTCGACCATCGTGAGCCGCAGGTGAACGCCCAGGGCTGCATCGCCATCAATGCCGCTGACGGCAACCTCGTTCGGGATGTGAGGTTCGACGACATCCGCGTGGAGGACTTCCGCTGGGGCCAGCTCGTCCACATGCGGGTCATCAACAACCCGAAGTGGAACAAGGCGTCCGGCCGCGGCATCGAGAACGTGTACGTCAAGGACCTCAGCTACAACGGCAGGAACGCCGACGTGTCGATCATCGCCGGGACCGATGCGGAGCACACCGTCAAGGACGTCACCTTCGAGAACCTCCGTGTCAACGGCAGGGTGATCGCCGACAGCGGGGGCAAGCCGAGGTGGTACCTGGCCTCGGACGGTGTGCCCATGTTCGTCAACGAGCACGTGCAGAACCTCCGCTTCCTCACCACCGAGGAGGCCGCGGCCCTGTGACCGCCGGCGGTCGGCCCGGCGTCTTGCCGGGGGGACGCCGGGGCCGACCGCCCTTTGCTGTGCGGCAGCACCACAGCTCCGGCCTGGCTTGCCTTCGGCGCCTCAGACCAGGCGGTTGACGACGGGGCGCGGACACCGGGGGGAGGCGGGCCGCCGCAGGGACGATCCAGGGAGCCGCCCCGGAGCGGTGGCGGAGCCATTGCTCGAGGCCAGGGCCCCTTCTGACGGATCTCCACGGCGTTGCGACCGGCGACGGCACCGGAACCGCGTTTCGACGCCAACGACGCCGGAACGAACCGCCGCAGAGGTCGAGCTGCCCTCGCCTGCACCCGAACTGCCCTCCACCGCTCCGGCGTCGGCTCCACCGTCGCCGTCCCCGGTGCCGCCCGCCCTCGGGAGCCTCGCCCGCAAGGTCGCCGACGAACACCGCGCCCGGACCGGAACCGACATCGACACGTCCTGGCAGAATCCGCCCCCGTTGGCTGAACTCTCCATGCTGGCCTCCCTCGGCCCCCCTGCCCGAGCTGGCCCGCCAACCGCCGGGCTTCCGGACGGGTTCCGCTGCTACGACCTTCGTCAAACCGGGCACACCCTTTCGACCCGCTCCGGCGCCACCCTCAAGGACACGATGGTCCACGCAGGGCAGTCCTCCGAGAAAGCCGCGCTGATCTACCAGCACTCCGACGAGGAGCGAAAGCGCGAGGTGGCCGCCGGACTCGACGACCTGGTCCGCACCGAGCGTGCGAAGGACCACAAGGACGACCCCACGCACCACAGCGGGGAGATTGCCGACGGCCAATGGTGCGGTTGTGGTGTGCGACCGGCCCACCGGTCTAGACAACAAAGAAACCCCCGAGTCCATGACCTGAGGGTCTCTGCTGGAGCGGGTGACGAGAATCGAACTCGCGCTCTCAGCTTGGGAAGCTTGTGTGCTCTGAGGTCGATCGGGTTGCTGACCTGCAGTGGAGCGGGGCCGGCGCCTGGTCGGCCGTGCGTTGGCTGCCCGGTGTTCCCCGTGGTTCCCCGCAGGACCTGGCATGCATCTGGCACGGCAGCGATGTGTAGAGGTGCAGCTTCCCTCAAGGGCGGTTCTCGCGGGTCAGTCAGGCGCTACGTTTGGTTTTCCACTCCCCTCCGCGCGTCCGCCTTCTGGAGATCAGCCGCCGTGTCCACGATCACTCCGTTGCTGCCGGGAGATCCCGAGCGCGTTGCCTCCTACCGCATCGTTGGTCGGCTCGGGACTGGCGGCATGGGAACCGTGTACGCGGCCATAGACCCCTGCGGTCGCCGAGTCGCCTTCAAGGTGATTCATGCCCAGCACGCCGCGGACCCAGAATTCCGAGCACGTTTCCACCGCGAAGTTGCGGTACTGCGCCGGGTAGGCGGGCCGTGCCTGGTGCCGCTGGTGGATGCGGCCCCGGCGGCCGACATTCCGTGGCTGGCCACCGACTATGTTCCCGGCCCTACCCTCCAACAGCATGTGGCCGCACAGGGGCCGCTTACCGGAATACAGTTGCATCTCTTCGCGGCCGGCATCGCCAGTGCGCTGGCCGCCATCCACGCGGCGGGTGTCGTTCATCGTGACCTCAAGCCGACGAACGTCATCCTGTCACCGCAAGGCCCCCGTGTACTGGACTTCGGGATCGCCCACATCGCCGACGGCACAATGATCACCCGGACTGGGGCGATGTCGGGAACCCCCGGATGGATCAGTCCCGAACAGTATCGAGACGGAGCTGCCGGACCGCCCGGTGACGTATTCGTGTGGGGCGTGCTCGTAGCCCACGCGGCGACCGGGCGATTTCCCTTCGGCTCTGGTGCTCCTGATGTCGTGGCGTTCCGTGTAATGCGTGAACAGCCGGACCTGGAAGGGGTGCCCGACGAACTGCGAGGCATCGTCGCGGCCTGCCTGGTTAAGGAGCCGGGAGAGCGACCAACGGCCGACACACTCGCCGAGCAGACGGCAGACCTGCTGGGCCGACAGGTGACTCAGGTTCTGGACGGTGCACCTGACCAGCCCACCCTCGTACGCGACGTCATGTCGCAGCAATGGCACATGCCGGCCATTGATGACCGAGCTTGGACGACCACTGGGGTCCGGCGCCGTCAAAGGCGCTTCGCCTGGTTGGCAGCCGCTGTCGGCGTGCTTGTCGCGGCAGCCGGAACCTGGGCGGTGACTACTCTGGATAGGGGCGGAGTGACGACCGACAAGGCATCCGGCCCTGTATCCAGCCCCTCCGATGCCACTTCTACCCAGGACAACAGCTCAAGCGTGGCCCCGTCCACCAGCGCGACGGCCACCGTGCGCGCCGTGTCCTCACCGTCCTCGGCGCCCCCACCGTCTCCGACGCTCAGCAGGACCCAAGTCAACACGATCACGCCTTGGGCCATTGGCGGTTACCCCGCCGATGGCATCACTGTCACCGGCGAAACCATCGGCTCATGCTGGACTTCATCTGAGGCCACGATGCGTCTCGATGCCTGGCGGTGCAGCGCCGAGGGCGAGATCCTTGACCCGTGCTTCGCTCCAGATGAGAGTCCCGAGCACGAAGCTCTGCTCTGCATGGGCACCAGCCCTACCAGGATGGTCCGACTCACTCTGGTCGAGCCGCTGCCGGGCAATAACTTTCATATCCCCGGCGGTCCTCAGATCTCCCCCGTCATCATCGTCTTGCCTGACGGAAACACCTGTCGCGTGATGACGGGTGCAACCACCGTGGTCGCCGAAGAACGTATGAACTACGCGTGCGAGAAAGGCGGTCACCTGTACGGAGAACCAGACAAGACCGATGCAGTCTGGACCATCTCGTATAGGGCCGAAGCAGCGGGCACCAGCGCCAGCACCTCGATCGCCAGCGTTTACCAGTGAGCGCTGGAGGGCGGTGCAGGGCTCTGGCCTTCCTGCACGCTTTCCAACTGTGGTGGTGTGCCCGGGGCCCGCGTACGGGGCTGTTCACGTGCGTTCATGGAGGGCCTACTCGTGGACCGCACCCGGCTCCTGGTCCCGTTTGAACGGCCATGAACCGGACTGAATGAGACGGAAAATGAGACGGGCGGCAATGACGGGTTCCCTGATCATGCACCCAGGGAGCGTCGTCACGCTCATCGTGCTTGCCACGTTCCGCTGTCGAGCGACGTCAGACGGCCCGGGAACGGCCCAGTCTGCCCCGGTGCAAGGTGCCGTCCTCAGGGGCCAGTTGTGCCGCCTGCCTGAACCTCAGCCGATGACAGTCAGCCACGATGGCGGGGCAGCCGACCGACCGGGCGCGCGTATGCCTCGCTGTGCCCCAACCGGCCTCAGCCACGCTGCTGGTGCCGTCAATCAGAGCAAGCCGCGCCGACCGGGCCGTAGAGCACTTCCGGAGACTCGCTCGCCGTGCTGCCTGAGTGGACGCCCAGTGACTGGGTTCGTGCCGACCGGCCAGGCGCGTGTGCCTCGTTGCATGGTGTGTGGTCGACCGGTGCGAGCAGTAGCGCCGGCCCAGCCATGCTTCAGAGGTCTGTGCTGTCGACAACTTGAGCCGTGAGACTAAGTGATGAACAGAGAAAAGAAACCGAAGGGGTGCCGCGCTTCGTCTTAGCTTCGCAAGCCCTCAACCTGGGAATCGGTCGTGTGATACGACTGAACACACTGCCACCGAGACGAAAAGGAACGATAGTGGATATTAGACTCAACGATAGTCACCTACCGGAACTGTTTGTGCGAGCCGACTCTCTTTCATTGAGCGGCCAACGTGCTTATTTGCTAGGCACAAGGCTACGACTGACGCTCGCTGTATGTTCTGCCATTCTCGCGGTTGGTACATTCAGCGTAGGCGCAGTTGATCTCGCTTCCCTCGCAGTCGCTGTCGCATTCCTCGTCACTTTGCTTATTGAACTTTGGCTGTTGGCCACCAAGCCTGAGCGCAATTGGTATGACGGTAGGGCGCTCGCAGAATCAGTCAAAACACTGACATGGAAGTATGCGGTAGGAGCGCAACCCTATACCTTGTCGTGCACGCCGGAAGAAGGCGAACTTTGCTTTATAGAGAATATTGAATCTTTGATCCGCGAGATGCCGTCTGATTCGATAGTCTTGGCGTCTCCCGTACGCATCTCGGAACGAATTCGTGAGGTTCGTGATTCGCCTCTCGACGCGCGACGTTCCGTATATCTCAGAGATCGAATGAGAATCAAATAGCTTGGTATTCAGAAAAAGCGACAAGGCATGTCAAGTCCGCTAGTCGATGGCGTCTGACGCTAGTTCTTGTTGAGGGTTTGGGGGTTGTTGCAGCTCTTTTGAAGGCCAGTGGAATTGTTTCTGTCGACCTGCCTGGAATTTTGGCTGCCATCTTGGGTGCTGGGTCAGCTTGGCTTGCTGTGCGCCAACATGAATCGCTAGGCCGCGCCTACACTTTCGCAGCCAATGATCTCAGTATTGTGCATACGAGACTGCGGAGCGCGGTAAACGAGACAGCGTGGGCTCGAGAGGTTGCTGACGCCGAGGAAGCCATTAGTCGTGAGCATACGATGTGGCGGGCTTCACGCGGATCCATGTAGTAGAAGCAGGTGAGGGTGCAGCCAGCGGCCGACGACGAGGTCGCCTGCACCCTTCTCTGCTTAGGACAGATTCAGTCTCTCGGAGACCTCAGAGATACGTCGATCCCACTCGTCCCAAACGGCTTTCCCGTCCATGAAATGCTGCAATGAAGCCCGCATCTTCTTGATAACGGGACGCATGGATTTGCTTAGATTGGAAGTATCCGTAAGTGTGTTGGCGAACTCCTGCACGCTCTCAACCATGAAGCGATTCTGAGCGCCAGCGGTTCTGATTACCGTGAAGAAATTGCCGACCTGTTCTGCATTTTCCGCCGTCACGCCTTCCTCTTCGACCATGCGAATAAGCCCCAGTACGCCGGGGTCAATCGTGACGATGGTTGCAGAGTAGTCGTTGCCCAGTTGACTCATTCGATCGACTGGATCTTTCAGATCTTTAGATAGTTCGTTCATGATTCGCAGGCGTCCTGCAAATCCGCCGCCGCGGGCATCGGAGCGGGCGGATTCTTCGTTGGCTCGTGTGACTCGTTCTCCGACTTCCCGGACCGTTACGTTGAAATCTTCCATTACTTGAGCCCAGCCTGGCAGTGCACTTTCAGCATCTGCCATCAACTCCAGCATCCCAGGTTCGTCATCTGTGTCAGTGCTGTCAGGGAGAAGGATCGGAGGAGGTTCAACCTCCGCAGTCTGTTCGATGATTTCGACAAGGCGAGCGGCGAGCCGGTTAACCTCCTTTCGATAAGCAGGCGAATCCTCATCTTCCAGTCGAAGCTTTGTCCAATCCATATACTGTCGCTCCGCGATTAGAGCTACGACTTCGTCGCTGGAGTCCGGCTCCCGAAGTTGGGGGACATCGAAATACAAGATGGGTAGAAGCAGTTCTTGCAATCCCAAGCTCTTTGCGTGGCCGATGAAGGTGAGAATCTCCCGGCGACACTCCTCGCTTTTCAGAAATCGAGGAGTGATGATGGGCATGAAAAAGGTTGACCCAGTTAGTGCGCTGTCAATTCTCTTGCGCCATTCGTCTCCCCACCTGATGTCCTTTTTGTCAATAAAGACATCGAACTCGTCTGCTGTGATCCCTTCAAACTCGTTTGCGATTTTGCTTGCCAGCCGCCTGATGCGCCCTTCCTCGATCTCGTCGTCGCGGTGGGTGTAGCTCCAGAAGCCAGCCGGGCTTGGGTTCATCGTCATGTGCGCATGTTAACTAGAGGCAATTGCAGCTGAAGTGGTTTTCACAAAGCTGAACGTAGGAAGTCGCTCGTCATCCGTGTTCTGAGAGTGTTGACGAGCACACCAACCTCCGCCAGTACGTGCAACACATCCTCTGGGACGACTGCTGCGAGAGCGCGGCCCTGCCCCCGGCAGGGCTGGAGCGGGGCGGAGACTGGAGCGCAGGCCCGGCCGGGGGCAGGGCCGCGCGCGGTGAGCGGAGCGAGCCGCCTTGAACCCGTGGAGAAGGTTGTAACTCAGTCGGTTGCTGTGC
>NZ_JAHUXH010000063.1 GCF_019219825.1 Streptomyces sp. TRM70350
AACGGAAGCACGCGGCACGCAGCGGAAACCAGGCGGAGTCACGCCTGCGGTATCCGGACCGGCAGACGACAGCAGCCGCACCCCGGCACCAAGACACCCGCACCAAGACCAGCGAACGGAAGTCACGCCCGCGGTCAGGGACGCCGGACCGGCGCGGCCCGGACGGCGGCCCCATAGCGCCGGGTCGCGGTCAGCGGCCGGTGTCGAGTGCGACCCCCGTTCATTCCCCCGGCCACTGCGGCCTGCGCTTCTCGTTGAAGGCCGCCACCCCCTCCGCCCGGTCCCCGGAGAGCGCCACCGAGCGCCACGCCGCGTCCTCCACCTCCAGGCCGGCCCGCAGGTCCAGCCCGTGTCCCAGCCGCAGTGCGCGCTTGGCCGCACGCAGGCCCACCGGCGAGTTCGCGGCGATGCGGGACGCCAGCGCCAGCGCCTCCTCCCGGTCCCGGCCCTGCTCCACCAGCACGTCCACCAGCCCCAGCTCCCGCGCCTCGGCCGCCTCCACCCGCCGCGCCGTGAAGATCAGCTCGGCCGCCCGAGCCGCCCCCACCCGCCGGGGCAGCAGTTGCGTACCGCCACCCCCCGGAATCACCCCCACCGACACCTCCGGCAGCCCCACCACCGCCGTACCGTCCGCCACGATCACGTCACACGACAGCGCCAGCTCGAAACCGCCCCCCAGCGCGAACCCGTGCACCGCCGCCACCGTCGGCACCGGCAGCTCCAGTACGCCGGTGTACGCCCCCCGCGCCACCGGCCGCTGCCGGACCAACTCGGCGTCACTCAGCGAGTTGCGCTCCTTCAGGTCGGCTCCCACGCAGAACGCCCGCTCATGCGTGGACGTCAGCACGACCACCCGGACGTCCCGGTCCGCCCCCAGCGCCGCGCACGCCCCGGCGATCGACCTGGCCATCCCGGTCGACACGGCGTTCATGGCCTTGGGCCGGTCGAGTGCCAGCTCCGCGACATGCCCGTCCTCGTGCCGCCGCACCAGCACAAACTCGCCGAACCGCTCCTCGCTCATGACACCCTCCGGGTTAACGCGGGTTAACAACACTCGCCCCGATCATTCCAGCCCCACCCCTCCGGTGGAAGGCCGAGCCCCCGCGCGCCCCGGTTCCCGACTCACCCCCCGACACCCCGTTCGAGTGACATCAAGCCCGACTCCCTCCCCAGCCCCCGGGGGAGCGCATAGCGTGCGCACCGCCACGGCGCACGGGGGCGCGAGCGCATCGGGGAAGGACGCCATGAGGACCGACACGTCGACGGACACCTGGCCGAGGAACGGCCGGAGGCACGGCACGGGCCACGACGGCAGGAGTGAACGCACGGGAGTACCCACCGGCGCGAACGGCCGTGTCAACGACGGCGCGTCGGCAGCGGGCCGTGTGCCCGCGCCTCAGGGACCGACACCGACGGGACGTGCGCCGCAGCCGCAGCGCCCGGGGGCGACAGGGGCCGCACCCCACCCACCAGGGCCCGAGGGCGCCGGACCAGCGCCCCAGCCTCCGGGCGCGGCAGCAGCCCAGCGTCCACCCCAGCAGCAGAACCCACCAGCAGCCCACCGCGCACCCCAGCCCCAGCCCCAGCCAGCCCGACGCAGCAGTCCGCCACCGGCCCCCCACACCCCGCAGGGCACCCCAGCAACCGCGCGCCGACCCGACGCCGACCCCCCTACCCCCCACCCCTGGGCCCCCACCGGCCGCGGCCGCCACCGTCGCCCCCGCCCCCGCAAGGCCCTCCTCACCGCCGGCGGCCTCGCTCTCGCCGCCGGTGTGCTGAGCCTCGTACGCCTGGCGTGGCCCGACTCCGGAAACGGCGGTGCCGGAGCCGCGGCGGCCGCCCCCAGCCCGGATGCGGCGGTCGGCAGCGAGCAGGCGACCAACGCCTCCGCCACCGTCCCCACCGCGGACCCCACCGCCGCCGCCCCGTTGGGCAGGCCGAGCACGCTCCCCACGCCCGGGACCACGCACACCACCCCGCCGTCCCGAAACGCCGCCTCACGTACCCACGACGCCCACGGCCCGGGCGAGACCACGGCGATCCCGGAAGCTCCGAAGGCCGCGTCACCACGCAGCAGCACCGGCGGCCCCACAACACCGCAGCGCCCGCCCACGACCAGCCCCACCCCGTCGCCCACCCCGAGCACCCCCACCCCACAACCCGACGAACCCGGCCTCTGCCTGCCGATCATCGACCTGTGTCTGGGCTCCCTGGGCGAGCGGTGAGGCCCACCCCCCGCTACGACGCGCCGTCCCGCCGGGTGAGCAGCCACGGCTCGACCACGCCCAGCCCACGCACCGGCCGCTGCCACATCGGCTGGAGTGCGAAGCGGTACGTCGGCGGCTCCTCGCCCTCCTTCTCCGCGGCCGCCGCGGCCTCGGCCGCCTCCGCCTCGGAGGCGGGAGCCTCGCCGGTGCGGATCAGTTCCTCGGCGAACGCGCTGTCGACCAGCACCGCATCCCGTGGCGCTATCGACGTCAACCGGGACGCCAGGTTCACCGTCGTACCGAACACATCACCCATACGGGTGGTCACCGTGCCGAACGCGATGCCCACCCGCAGCTCGGGCATCGTCTCGTCGTTCGCCATGGTCTCGATCAGCCGCAGCGCGATCTCCGCCGCGACCCCCGCGTCGTCCGCGGCGTACAGCACCTCGTCGCCCAGCGTCTTGATCAGCCGTCCGCCCCGCGCTGCCACCAGGTCGGCCGCGGTGGTCTCGAAGGCCTCGACGAGTTCGCCGAGTTCCTCCTCCTCCAGGCGGCGGGTCAGGCGGGTGAAGCCGACCAGGTCCCCGAAGCCGACGGCCAGGCGGCGGTCGACCATCTCCTCGTCGTCGGCGGCCTGCACGACCCGCCCGGTCGCGGCGGCGAGCTGGCGCCGCCACACGTAGACGAGGAACTCCTCCAGTTCCGGCAGGAGCAGCTCGATGATCGGATAGGTCACCTCGGTGCGCGTCATGCCGGGCTCGGGGGGCTCGGTCAGGCCCTCCAGGAAGGAGTCCATCTGCCATTCGGCCAGTCGGGCGGTGGTCTGCCCGGTGGAGCGGGCCACCTGCACGGCCATCGCCTCGCTGAGCAGTCCCGCCTCGACCAGACCGGCCAGGCGGCGCAGCGCCAGGACGTCCGCCTCGGTGAGCGCCTTGGCCTGGCCTATGTCGGCGAAGCCCATCGCGCGCCAGAAGCGGGACGCCAGCTCCATGGACACACCGGCGCTGCGGGCCGCCTGGAACGGCGTGTAGCGCCGCTCGGCGCCCAGGATGAGCTGTTCGAGCCGCAGGGCGAGCGGGTCCTCGCCGGAGTCGGCGCCCCGCGGGTCCGTACCGGAGCCCGTGTCGTCGACGGTCACGCCTGCTGCCCTTCCGATCTGCCGCGGTCAGATATCGACCGGCCCCAACTTTACGTCAGCTGTGCCCCAGGTCACTCCTCCCGCACCCCGGCTAAACCCCCCTCAAGTGCACGATGTCCCCGGCGCCGACCGGCTCCTGCACGCCGTCCTGCGTCGCCAGCACCAGCCGCCCGTCCCCGTCCACCGCGACCGCCTCTCCGATGATCGACCGGTCCCCGGGCAGTTCGGCCCGCACCGCCCTCCCCAGCGTGGCGCACCCGGCGGCGTACGTCTCCTGCAAGCCGCTGGACGCCGGATCGCCCCCGGCCGTCCGCCACCGCCGGTACCACTCCTCCAGCGACCGCAGTACGGCCCTCAGCAGCGGGTCCCGGTCCGTGTTCACCGCCCCGGCCAGCGCCAGCGAGCCCGCCGTGGGCACCGGCAGCTCGTTCTCGCGGAGCGTGACGTTGAGGCCGACGCCGATGACCACGCCGTCGTCCGCCGCCCGCTCGGCGAGGATGCCGCCGGCCTTGCGTTCCTCGCCGCCGACGGTCACCAGCAGGTCGTTGGGCCACTTGAGTGCCGTATCGACGCCTGCCGCCCGGGACAGGCCCGTCGCCACGGCGACGCCGGTGAGCAGCGGCAGCCAGCCCCAGTGGGACACCGGCACCTCCGTGGGGCGCAGCAGGACGGAGAAGAACAGGCCGGAGCGCGGCGGAGCGGCCCACTGGCGGTCCAGGCGGCCACGACCGGCGGTCTGCTCCTCCGCGACGAGCACCGTCCCCTCCACGGCCAGGCCCTTGGCGGCGCGGGCCACCAGGTCGGAGTTGGTGGAGCCGGTGCGCTGCACCACCTGCACCTCCGACCACAGCCCGCCCTCCCGCACCAGCGCCTTGCGCAAAGCGGCGACGTTGAGAGGGGGGCGGTCGAGGTCGGACCATCGGCTCGACCTCGGCTCGTGGGGCCCGTTGGGCGTGTTTCCTTCTGCACCTGGTGGCGTCGTCATGCAAGCCACCCTAGGTTTGACATCGTCCATCCCGCACAAGGAGTGGATTCCAGCCCCGAGGGCTGAGGTTCACGGGCGCTCGACCACTCTCGCGGTGTCGCCCCTCCGGCGTGTCCCGCCGCGACACCTTGATCGTGCGCAGGGCGTTGGCCGCCGTGCCGCCGATTCCTAGATCTCGTCGACGTTCCTGGGAAGACGGGGACGGTGTGGTAAACGCCGCACTGCCGATCGATGGGCACCCCACTACGCTACGGATGAGTAACCGTCCCCCCTTTTGAGCAGGCAGGGAGCCGCATCCCGATGTCCGAGCCGGAAGAGCGTCACGAGATCGACATCCACACGACCGCGGGCAAGCTCGCGGATCTCCAGCGCCGCATCGAACAAGCGACGCACGCCGGCTCCGCTCGCGCGGTCGAGAAGCAGCACGCGAAGGGCAAGTTGACGGCCCGTGAGCGGATCTCGCTGCTGCTCGACGAGGGCTCCTTCGTGGAGTTGGACGAGTTCGCCCGGCACCGCTCCACCAACTTCGGCCTGGAGCAGAACCGCCCCTACGGTGACGGCGTGGTGACCGGCTACGGCACCGTCGACGGCCGTCCCGTCGCCGTCTTCTCGCAGGACTTCACCGTGTTCGGCGGTGCGCTCGGCGAGGTCTACGGGCAGAAGATCGTCAAGGTGATGGACTTCGCGCTGAAGACCGGCTGCCCGGTCATCGGCATCAACGACTCCGGCGGCGCCCGGATCCAGGAGGGCGTGGCCTCGCTCGGGGCGTACGGCGAGATCTTCCGCCGCAACACCCACGCCTCCGGCGTGATCCCGCAGATCTCCCTCGTCGTGGGCCCCTGCGCGGGCGGCGCGGTCTACTCGCCCGCCATCACCGACTTCACGATCATGGTCGACCAGACCTCGCACATGTTCATCACCGGCCCGGACGTCATCAAGACCGTCACCGGCGAGGACGTCGGCTTCGAGGAGCTGGGCGGCGCCCGCACCCACAACACCGCCTCCGGCGTGGCCCATCACATGGCCGGGGACGAGAAGGACGCCATCGAGTACGTCAAGCAGCTGCTGTCGTACCTGCCGTCCAACAACCTCAGCGAGCCCCCGGCGTTCCCGGAGGAGGCGGACCTCGCCCTCACCGACGAGGACCGCGAGCTGGACACGCTGGTGCCGGACAGCGCGAACCAGCCGTACGACATGCACACCGTGATCGAACACGTCCTGGACGACGCCGAGTTCTTCGAGACGCAGCCGCTGTTCGCGCCGAACATCATCACCGGGTTCGGGCGCGTGGAGGGCCGTCCGGTCGGCCTGGTCGCCAACCAGCCCATGCAGTACGCGGGCTGCCTGGACATCGCCGCCAGTGAGAAGGCGGCGCGGTTCGTCCGGACGTGCGACGCGTTCAACGTCCCGGTGATCACCTTCGTCGACGTGCCCGGCTTCCTGCCCGGCGTCGACCAGGAGCACGACGGCATCATCCGGCGCGGCGCCAAGCTGATCTACGCCTACGCGGAAGCCACGGTGCCGCTCATCACCGTCATCACCCGCAAGGCCTTCGGCGGCGCGTACGACGTCATGGGCTCCAAGCACCTGGGCGCCGACCTCAACCTGGCCTGGCCGACCGCGCAGATCGCCGTGATGGGCGCCCAGGGCGCCGTGAACATCCTGCACCGCCGCACCATCGCCGAGGCGGACGACATCGAGGCGACCCGGGCGCGGCTCATCCAGGAGTACGAGGACACGCTCCTCAACCCCTACATCGCGGCCGAGCGCGGCTACGTCGACGCGGTGATCATGCCGTCGGACACCCGCGCCCACATAGTGCGCGGGCTGCGTCAGCTGCGCACGAAGCGGGAATCCCTGCCCCCGAAGAAGCACGGCAACATCCCCCTGTAAGGAGCCGCTGTGACGATCAAAGTCGTACGGGGCAATCCGACCCCCGAGGAGCTGGCCGCCGCCCTGGCGGTGGTCCGGGCCCGCGCCGCGGCGGCATCGGCCCTGCCGCCCGGCGCGCCCGGCCCGCGGGACTCCTGGTCCGACCCGGCCCGTATCGCCGGCCGGCACGTGCCCCAGCCGGGCCCGACGGCATGGGCGCGCACCTACTGGCCGGCCTGAAGCACGTCCGCGACGGCTTCGGCCATCACCTCGTAGCCCGCGTCGTTCGGATGCAGGTGATCGCCGAAGTCGTACGCCGGGTGCAGCCGAAGGGCACCAGGGTCGCGCCGATCACCCGTAGCCCCGCGCCCGCCGCCTGCCGTATCGGCTCCCGGTGCCCGGCGATGAGTTCCGCGGCCTGCAGCACCGGTGCGGGCCGGTACGTCGGCTGCTCGTCCGTCTCGCTGAAGCCGATGTCGTTCACCCCGAGCAGCACGACCAGCGTGTCCACGCCCGGATGACCGAGGACGTCCCGCCCGAGCCGCCCCACGCCCCGCTCGCCGTACCAGGCGGAGTCGTTGAGCAGCGGGTTCCCGCCGATCCCCGCGTTGATCACCGGCCGCCCGGTGCGCGCGGCGAGCGCGTCCGACCAGCGGCGGTCGGTGCCGGGCGTGGAGCCGAAGCCGTCGGTGATCGAGTCGCCGAACAGGGCGATCGCGTCGGTGCGCCCGGCGTCCACCTCGACGGCCGACAGGAAGTACCAGGACTCGGTCACCGCGTCGAAGCCCGTCCCGGCGGTGTCCGTGAGGAGGTCGCCGGGGCCGCGGTGGTGGCTGGTGGTGAAGGCCTGGGCGTGGAAGGTGGCGGGGCCGGTGACCGCGTGGAAGTGCAGCGTCACGGTGACCGACGCCGGCGCGCCCACCGCGAGGTCCACGGCGTCGCTCAGCAACTGCCCGCGCGCCGGGATCCCGGCGTCGTACCCGCCTCCGAAGGTGAGCCGACGTACAGACCTCGGCTCGACGGCGGCACCGACGCTAGTACGCCCCACCGTCGCGCCCCCCACCCGCACGGGTGAGGTGCCGTACGCGTTCGACAGCCGCACGCGCAGCCGGTCGCCGCCCGCCGTCAGCCGTCCAAACGGCATTGAGGCCTCTTTAGCTTAACGGAACACAGGACCCATTTACTCAAACTTGAGTACGCGTACTCAGGCGCCGCCCCGCGCCGCCGACTGACGATCGAAGGCATGCTGTGGTCCGACCCGGAGAACGAGCCGCCGAAGGAACTGCGCGACACGCAGGAGATGTTGCGGCGGCTGGGCGTTCTCATGGCGCTGGCCATGGTGCTCGCGATGATCGTCATCGGACTGGGGTGAGCCATATGGAGTACGCCGATACCCTGGCCGCATGACTGATCAGCCGCGCCGCCGACTCGTGCTCGCCTCCCAGTCCCCCGCCCGGCTCGGGCTGCTGCGGCAGGCCGGGCTCGACCCCGAGGTGATCGTGAGCGGCGTCGACGAGGACGCCGTGACCGCGCCCACGCCCGCCGAGCTGGCGCTCGCCCTCGCCGAGGCCAAGGCCTCCGTCGTGGCCGCCCGGCCCGACATCAAGGGCGCGCTGGTGATCGGCTGCGACTCGGTGCTCGACCTGGACGGCGAGGCGCTCGGCAAGCCGGCCGACGCCGAGGAGGCCACCGCGCGCTGGAAGGCGATGCGCGGCCGGGCCGGGACGCTCCAGACCGGCCACTGCGTCTACGACACGCTCAGCGGGCGGTACGCGTCCGCGACCGCCTCCACGGTCGTCCGTTTCGGTGAACCCACCGACGAGGAGATCGCCGCGTACGTCGCCTCCGGCGAACCCCTCTACGTCGCCGGGGCCTTCACCCTGGACGGCCGCTCGGCGCCGTTCATCGACGGTATCGACGGCGACCACGGCAACGTGATCGGCATCAGCCTGCCCCTCGTACGGCGGCTGCTGGCGGAACTGGGTGTACGGATCACGGAGTTGTGGGCGCCGGCGGAGGGCTGACCGGGGAGTCGCCGACCGGGTCGCCGTCCGTGCCGTCCTGGGGCTTCCCGGACGCGGGCCGCTGCTGACCGTCGTACGTCATCAGGAGCAGTACGACGAGACCCATCACGACCATCATGAACAGGAAGGCGTGCCAGCCGACCAGCCCCCAGGTGAACGCGCCCAGCACACCGTGCACCACGGCCGCGCTGATCAGCAGGACACGCCCGAGGCCGGCCGGGGTGCGGTCACGCACGGCGACCAGGAGGGCGATCAGCCCGCACAGGGCGAAGTAGAGCCCGAAGGCCACGCCGCCGATCTTCGAGGACAGGGACATCACGTCCGGGTCGAGGCCCGCCAGGGACATGCGCTGGTTGTCGACCACCATCCCCAGGAACCACTGCAGTGCCGCGATGCCGAACGCCTCGGCGAAGAGCACCAGCGCCACGATCCACGCCACCGGCCTGCGCACCACCGGTCCCCACCCACTTTCGGCCGCCGCACCGCCACCGGGTGCCGTTACCCCGGGTACGTTCGAATACATCGCGAACGCTACTAATGGGTAAACCGGGGGACAAGGGTTCGGCCGCGGGCAAAGAATCATTGGGCCATTCGTAGGGACTCGACAAAGAATCGGAGTGGGCCGCAGCACGCTCTCACAGAGACCTTGACCACACAGGACGGCTAGGGTTTTCCGGTGGAGTCCTGCGTGCCGCGCCGCGACAAGGGATTTCGTGGGTCGAGCGAGCCTCGTATCACGCTCCGTGTGGGCAAGCTCACCATTGGGGACGGGTCGAAGTGCCGTGTCGGCAGTCCCTAAACTCGGCTTGTTTCAAGGAGGGAGCCTCAATCGTGCGCAAGGTGCTCATCGCCAACCGTGGCGAAATCGCTGTCCGCGTGGCCCGGGCCTGCCGGGACGCCGGGATCGCGAGCGTGGCCGTGTACGCCGACCCGGACCGGGACGCTCTGCATGTCCGCGCCGCGGATGAGGCGTTCGCCCTGGGTGGTGACACCCCCGCCACCAGCTACCTCGACATCGAGAAGGTCCTGAACGCCGCCCGCGAGTCCGGCGCGGACGCCATCCATCCGGGTTACGGCTTTCTGTCGGAGAACGCCGAGTTCGCCCAGGCGGTCCTG
>NZ_JAHUXH010000064.1 GCF_019219825.1 Streptomyces sp. TRM70350
GCGGAAGGAGCCCGGGTCGAGGAGCAGTTCGATGCGCTCACGGGCGGTCAGCTTGCCCTTGGCGTGCTGCGCCTCGGTCGCCCTCTCGCTGGGGCCGGCCACCGCCTGCGCGCGGATCTCGTGCAGTTCGGCCACTCGCCCGCGCGCGTCCGTCGGCTCGCTCGTGGACTCACCCGGCGCCTCATCCAAAACGGTCATGTAGCGACCTTACGAAGGACACCAAGGAAAGCGGGCCGTCGACTCCGTACAGTCTCCGGCGCGTTTTCCTGGTACCCCTGAACAGAACCAGGGCGGCTTGCAGGCGTTCCGACTGCTCAGGGGGCTTCTGCGTTGTAGGGCTCACACAAAATGGTCAGCCCGCAGCCACGCAAGATTCATGTCCGCCCCATGCCATCCCTCGGGTGACACGTGAGGGTAGCGCGGGCTCAGCCGAACCGGTTCAGCAGGCGCCGGTACACCGTGGGCGCGAGTCCCTTCGCCCGCCCCGGCAAGGTGAGCCAGCCGGGCACGTAGATCTCGTCCCGGCCGCGCAGGACCGCATTCCAGACGGCGTCGGCGACCCGGCCCGCGGTCGTGGGGCGTGGGTGGGAGCGCCGGTAGGTGGCGCCGCGGCGGGCGAAGAAGCGGGTGTCGACGGGGCCGGGCACGACGAGGGTGACGCCCACCCCGGTGCCGCGCAGCTCCTGGCGCAGGGCCTCGGCGAACGCGGCGAGGCCCGCCTTGGCGGCGGAGTAGACCGCCTCCTCCCGTACGCCCACGCAGCCCGCGACCGACCCGACGAGCACCACCCGGCCCCGGCCGGCCGCGACCATGGTGGGCAGGACCTCGCGGACGAGGTGGAGGGTGGCGTTGAGGTCCACGGTGAGCACCCGGTCGATGGCGGCGGACGGCATGCTCACGAAGTGCCCGGCCCACCCGATCCCGGCCCCGGCGACCAGTACGTCGATCCGCCCGCCGGCCCGCAGCGCGGACTCGGCGAGCAGGCGGGGGCCATCGGGGGTGGCGAGATCAGCCGGCAGCATGACGGCGGGCCCCGCCCCGGCGGCCGTCTCCGCCAGCCGCGTGCGGTCCCTGCCACTGACGATCACCTGCCAGCCCCCCTCCGAGAACCGGCGCGCCACGGCGGCACCGATGCCGGAGGACGCGCCGGTAATCAGGGCCACGAGACGGTCGGGGGGGAGCGAAGGGTCGGGGTCGGGGTCGGGGTCGACCGCGGAGGGGTCACGGGCGGGGTCGGGGTCGCGTTCGACCGTGGAGGGGTCACGGGCGGGGTCGGCCTGGGGGGCGGCGGGGGTCGGCTGCGCCTGCGGGGCTCCGGAGGCGGCACTTGCGGGCGGGGCGACGGGAGTCGGCTGCCCCTGCGGGACTTCGGACCCGGCACTCACCAGCGCAGCGACAGAGACCGGCCGCCCCAGCAAGACTCCGGACCCGGTGCTTGCGGGCGGGGCGACAGGCACCGGCCGCCCCAGCAAGACTCCCGACCCGGCGCTCGCCGACGGGGTGACGGGGGTCGGCTCCCCAACCGGGTGACCAGGAGCCAGGTGTTCCCGCCGGGCGGTGAGGGCGGCGGGCGAAGGGGGGCCGGGCGCCGTGGTGGTCGGCTTCGTCGGTGGGCCGTGCCTGGGACCCGAGCCCGTAGGGGGCGCAGACGGTGTCGGAGACGGCCCAGTCTGGCGGGCGTGCGTGGAGCCGGGGCCGGGGTGGTTCACGAGTCGGTCTCCCTGCGCTGTGGGTCCGGTGTGCCGGGCACGTCTCCAGCACACGCTTCCTCGCTCCCGGCCGCCAGTCCTGCCGCCCGACCGACGCGCCCGGACCACCCTTGCGGACCGCGCGGTGCACCCAGGCGGCGGTATCAGCGGTACGCGGCAGGGGCTCACCGGGATACGAAGAGGCGAAGGGAAGCCCGGAACCCTCCCGTTCCGCATCCATCCGCTCCTGTGACGAGGTCCCCGTGCGATTGCTGCTCGTCCACCCCAGCGCCCTGATGTACTCCGAGATCTTCCTGCGGCTCGAACCCCTGGGCCTGGAACGGGTGGCGGGCGCGGCCCGCGACGCCGGTCACGAGGTGCGCGTGGTGGACCTCCAGGTGATGAGCCGGGAGCAGCTGCGCAAGGAGGTGCGCTCGTTCCGCCCGGAGGCCCTCGGCGTCTCCCTGAACTACCTCGCGAACATCCCGGAGGCGATCGAGCTGGCCGCGGCGGTGAAGCGGACGGTACCGGGCTGTTTCGTGTTCTTCGGCGGTCACAGCGTCTCCTTCGTCGCCGAGGACGTGATCCGGCAGGCCGAGGGCGCGGTGGACGCCGTGGTCCGCGGCGAGGGCGAGCCGGTGATGGCGCCGCTGCTCGCGGCGGTCCAGGACGGCGGCGACCTGGCGGACGTACCCGGCATCGTCACCGCCGAAGGACGGGGACCCGCGCCGCTGATGCTGCACGGCATCGACGCCCCGCTCCCGGCCCGCGACCTGATGCGCAACCGCCGCCGCTACTTCATCGGCGAACTCGACCCGTGCGCCTCCATCGAGTTCACCCGGGGCTGCCCCTGGGACTGCTCGTTCTGCTCGGCGTGGACGTTCTACGGCCGCAGCTACCGCAAGGCTTCCCCCGAGGCCGCGGCCGCCGACCTGGCGAGCATCCGCGAGCCGAACGTCTTCATCGTCGACGACGTCGCCTTCATCCGTCCGGAGCACGGCGACGCCGTCGCCGCCGAGGTGGAGCGCCGCGGCATCCGCAAGCGCTACTACCTGGAGACCCGCAGCGACGTACTCCTGCGCCACCCGGAGGTGTTCGACCGCTGGTCCCGGCTGGGCCTGTGCTACATGTTCCTCGGCATGGAGGCCATCGACGCCGAGGGCCTTGACCTGTTCCGCAAGCGGATCAGCCCCGACGAGAACCTGCGCGCCCTGCAGACGGCCCGCAAGCTGGGCATCCAGGTCGCGATCAACCTGATCGTCGATCCGGCGTGGGACGAGGAACGCTTCCGGATCGTCCGGGAGTTCGCGCTGGCCGTACCGGAGATCGTGCACTTCACGGTGATGACGCCGTACCCCGGCACGGAGATCTGGCACACCGAGTCGCGTCGCCTGACCACCCGCGACTACCGCCTCTTCGACATCCAGCACGCCGTGGTCCCCACCAAGCTGCCGCTCGAACGCTTCTACGAGGAGCTGGTGCGCACGCAGGCCGTCATCAACCGCAAGCACCTGGGCCTGCGCACGGCGTTCGGCGCGGCCCGCGTCCTCGGCCGCAACCTGCTGCACGGGCAGACGAACTTCGCCCGCATGCTCTGGAAGTTCAACAAGGTGTACAACCCGCGCCGCCAGATCGCCGACCACGGCAGGCCGGTCCGCTACGAACTCCCCCTCCCCCAGCACCTCGACGTCGCCGACCGCCGTCAGCTGTACGTCCACACGCGCGGGGCGACGCAGGGCGCGCCGGGCCGGGAAGCCGCCGATTAGCCGCGATGCCGGTCGCCGTCCTCGCCTCGCTCGCCGCCGGCGCCTGTTTCGCCGTCGCGGGCCTGCTGCAGCAGTGGGCGGCGGGCGCGCGCCCGGACGACGAGGCGCTGAAACCGAGGCTGCTGCGCCATCTCGTACGGGACCGGCTGTGGCTGTCGGGCATCGGGCTGGCGGTGCTCGCGTACGGCTTCCAGTCCCTGGCCCTCGCCTTCGGCCCGCTCAGCCTGGTCCAGCCGCTGATCGTCGCCGAACTCGTCTTCGCCGTACCGCTCTCCGCGCGCCTGCACCGGCTGCGCCTCGGCCGGCGGGAGTGGTCCGGCACCTTCGCGGTGGCCGCCGGTCTCGCCCTCGCGCTCGCCTCCGCCCGCCCGCACGGCGGCCGTCCGGAGACGGGCCTCATGTCCTGGCTGCTGATCCTGGGCTCGACGGCGGCCCTGGTCTGTGTCGCCCTCACGGCCGGACGACTGCTCCTCGGCCCCTGGCGGGCCTCGGCCACAGCGCTGGCGGCCGGCGCCGTGATGGGCATGCAGTCCGTCCTGCTCGCCGCCACCGTGGAACGCCTCCGGCACGGGCTCGGCTCCGCCCTCTCCGCCTGGCAGACCTACGCCCTCGTCGCCGCCAGTCTGGGGGGCCTGCTGCTCATCCAGAGCGCGTTCCAGCAGGGCCCGCTGGCCGCGAGCCTGCCGGTCATCGACGCGACGGAGCCGGTGGTCGCCGTGACCGTGGGCATGACGGTCTTCGGTGAGACGATCCGCACGGGGTGGCCGGTCAGCGCCGCCACGGTGACCGGGCTGGCCCTGGTGGCGGCCGGGATCGTGAGCCTGGACTCGTCGCCGGTGGTGGCGGCCCTGCACGGGCGGCGCGGCGGTGCGTTCGTACGAGGTGCGGGGCGCCGCTGACCAAGGCGGCCCCCGGACGACCATGGCCGCCCCGGCGTCGTCCTCACGCCGTGCGAACCGCCGGAACGGCCCGCGTCCACACCGGCAGCAGGTCCTCCTCCAGCACCCGGTCCCACGAGGGGTGGGTGCTCCTCGCCGTGGCCGCGGCCCGTCGGCGGACGGCGTCCAGGACGCGCGGCTGATCGACGAGCGCGCCCAGGGCGTCCGCCCAGTCCCGCGCATCGTCACGGCGTACGACGATCCCGTCCTGCCCCGGGGCGCCGAGCCAGTGCGTGGTGCGCGCGCCCTCGGGCAGTACCACCGCCAGCCCGCTCGCCATCGCCTCGGCGACGACGTTGCCGCAGGTCTCGCTGCGGGACGGGAAGGCGAAGATGTCGCAGCCCGCGTACACAGCGGCGAGCCGTTCCTGGGCGAGCGGCCCGAGGCAGGTGACGTCCGCCCCCAGGGACCGCCGTACCGCCGCCTCCTCCGCACCGGACCCCGCGAGCACCAGATGCACACCGCTTCCCCGCCCGCGCAGCAACCGCACGCTCTCGGCGAGCAGCGGCAGCCCCTTGGTGGCGTCGAGCCGGCCAGCGAACAGGACGAGGGGCCGGTCGGTGGGGACGCCGTACTCGGCGGCGAGGCGGGTCCGGGCGGTGGCGTCCGGGCGGAAGAGCTGGTGGTCGATGCCGCGGCGGAGCAGCGAGACGCGGTCGGGGCCCAGGGTGCGGGCGAGTTCGGCGCGTGCGGCCGGGGTGGGGACGAGGACGCGTTCGCAGCCGCTCAGCAGCCGGTCCCGCCGCCTGCGCAGCCGGCGCTCGACCCGGTTCGCGAGGAAGTCACCCGCCCGGCCGTGGGTGCCGGGGAGCCGGCGGTCGGCGAGGTAGCGGCTGTAGACGGCGGCGAGGGCGGGGACGTCGGTGTGGACGGAGGCCACCAGGCGGGGTGCCGGTGCGGCCGTGCGGGCGAGGCGGGTGGCGGTGGCGGCGTAGGCGAAGGTGTGGGTGAGGTGCCAGACGTCGTGCCGGGGCAGCAGGGCGGCGAGGCGCGGGTGATACGGGGTGAGGTCGGAGGCGTCCTCGGCACCGTCGGCGGAGACCAGCGCGGCGGTGCTGAGCACGGGGCGGAGCATGACGAGCCGGACGTGCGGGGCCAGTTCCTCGACCCTCTCGCGGTCGCCGAGGAAGTACACGGTGAGGTCCAGTCCGGGGCCGTCCGGGCCGCTGGGCAGCCGGGCGGCGCTCTCCGTGAACCGCTCCCAGCATTTGACATGACCACCTGACGTGCTGCTGCGCAGCAGCTCGACCAGGACCGCGACCGAGGACACGATCACTGGGTACCACCCCGGCGAGTGATCCAATCGCGACACCACGGCCATGATGTTGAAAATTGAACGGAATAGGTCTACGGTCGAACCCGTCGATGTCGTTGAACATTCAACAGACGCTGACGATCCCGCAGCACCGCCCCCAAGGAGCACGTCATGAGCAGCACCCCGCAGCTGGCCGCCCTGACCGGCGACTACGCCCTCGACCCCGCGCACACCACGATCGGCTTCGTCGCCCGGCACGCCATGGTGACGAACGTCAAGGGCAAGTTCCTCGACTTCAGCGGCTCACTGCACCTGGACGGCTCGGACCCGTCCAAGTCCACGGCCTCCATCGACGTGAAGATGGACAGCATCGACACGGGCAACGCCGACCGGGACGCCCACCTGAAGAGCGCGGACTTCTTCACGACGGAGCAGTTCCCGACGATGACGTTCCGCTCCACGAAGGCGGAGGCGCTCGGCGGCGACGACTACCGCATCACCGGCGACCTGTCGATCCTCGGTGTCACCAAACCGATCACGATCGACCTGGAGTTCAACGGCGCCGCGAAGGACCCGTTCGGCAACGACCGGGTCGGCTTCGAGGGCAAGGCCGAGATCCTGCGCTCCGAGTGGGGCCTGACCTGGAACGCGGCGCTGGAGACGGGCGGTTTCCTGATCTCGGACAAGATCAAGCTGGTCTTCGACATCTCGGCGATCAAGAACGCGTAGGCCACGCCTCTTCACGGCCGCCGCCGACCGGGCGGCGGCCCGAACTCGCACCACAGGATCTTGCCGGGGTGCCGCTCCTCCACTCCCCACTTGTCCGCGAGCGCGGAGACGAGGAACAGACCACGGCCGCGTTCGGAATCCGTGGACCGTTCGGGGATGCGGATCTCACCGGAGCCGCTGTCGTGGACGGCGACGCGCAGCACGCCGTCGGGGTACAGGGTGAGCCGGACGAGGAAGCCGCGGCCTGGCGGTACGCCGTGCAGTAACGCGTTGGTGGCGAGTTCACTGACGCAGAGCAGCACGTCGTCGCCGCGCTCGGTCACGCCCCACTCGGTCAGCGCCTCGCCGGTGAACTCGCGTGCCAGACGCACCGATCTGCGGTCCCGGCGGCAGAACGCCTCGCGGGTACGGGGGTGTTGGGATGGTGCGTTCATGCGGCCACTGTCACAGCGAGTCACTATCGTGGATCAGTGAGTGACGTCGTAGTTCTGATTGCTACGAGTCCGCTACGAGGAGTTCTGCTGCGTACGGGGGAAGGGTCGACGCATGCACACGGCGAAGAAGCCCAAGAAGGTCGGTTCCTGGCAGGCGGTCGGCGCGGTGCTCGCCCATTACCGGAAGCGAGCGGGTCTCACACAGGAGCAGTTCGCCGAGATGGCGAACATTCATGTGGACACGGTGGGGTCCATCGAGCAGGGGCGGCTCGCGCTGCAGCCGGATCGCGCGGCGCAGTTCGATGAACTGCTGGGGACCGGTGGGGTGTTGAGCGTGCTGGTGGCGAAACTGCCGGTGCGGGAGCGGATCGTGCAGTTCGCGCAGGGGCTGGTCGATCACGAACAGGAGGCGGTCAGCCTCCTGTCGTACGAGGCTCAGGTCGTTCCTGGGCTTCTCCAGACCCGGGACTACTGCCGGGCCGTCTTCGACTTCAGGTATCCGGCGATCGGGAGTGAGACGGCCGAGCAGTGGGTGAACGCGCGTATGGAACGGCAGTTGGTCTGGCAGCGCGATCGGCCGCCCGTCGGCCACTTCGTGCTGGAGGAGAGCATCCTGCGGCGCCAGGTCGGCGGCCCTGAGGTGATGCGTGAACAGATCCGGCAAATCCTGGAGTACACCGAGCCCGTCCACATGAGTGTGCAGATCATGCCCATGGACCGAACGCCGCACGCCGGTCTCGACGGGCCCATGGTGCTGCTGGAGACACCGGAACACGAGCGTTTGGTCTACCTCGAAGTGCAGCGCGCCAGCTTCCTCGTCGACGATCCTGACGAGGTCAGCGACTATCACCACAAGTATGGAATGCTGCGGTCACAGGCCCTCTCGCCCGACGAGAGCGTGCGCCTCTTGAACGGACTG
>NZ_JAHUXH010000065.1 GCF_019219825.1 Streptomyces sp. TRM70350
GATGTCTGCGTCACGGCCGAAGTCATGACCGCCCTCGACCGCCGACAACCCCGGATACCGGGACTGCAACAGGGCACAAGCGCACCGTTCGAACTCTGCTGGATGGACAGATTCGTTGAGAGCCTGCCGCACGCGAGCCGGAAGATTCACAACCCACATGCTACGCACCGTGTGCGTTCTACGGTTGTGGAAAGCCGCTCAGCCAGACGGCTCGCCGTCTGCTGGGAAAGCCGGACCCGCTCGACGCACAGGTCGCCGCGCGGGCCGTACTCCGCGGTCGTGCCCGGGCCCGGGCCAAGTCCGGCGACGGCCTGCTACCGGATGCTTCTCTTGACTTCGGTGACGATGGTCCCAGGGTTGCCTTGTCCTTGTGCCGTGCGGCCGGCGCTCTGGCTGAACTCTCTCCAGACACGCGGGTGCTCGGCGGTTACAGGCTGCCGTTCACCGGTCATGCCCTGGACCAGGCAGTGGCCGCTGCGCTCGAGGTGGTGCTCGAGCCACTCTCTGGACGCGAGGAGACTGTAGGCCCTGCCGCTCGGGCGGTCCCATGTCAGATACTGCACCTGCAGTTGCCCGTCGGTGTCGTACCAGAAGGGGCGGTCCGGGTCGCGCCGCAGCCTGCTGTCTCTCAGGAGTGGGTCACTGAGCAGCGTCACGGAGACGGATGCGTCGAGGGAGCAGTCCAGGCTCTGACCATTCCAGTTGTAGGTCTGGTCGGTCGGAATAGCGGTGACGGGTTCCCCATCGGGGTCTGTGGCGAACACCATCCGGCCCTGCGGCTGTGCGGCGAGGGTGCGCTCCAGCCAGTCGTCCTCGTCATCTTCCATCGGACCGTCCGCCCACTGCTCTGCG
Organism: Streptomyces sp. TRM70350; assembly: GCF_019219825.1. Taxonomy (GTDB): domain Bacteria; phylum Actinomycetota; class Actinomycetes; order Streptomycetales; family Streptomycetaceae; genus Streptomyces. Next base: position 853 of record NZ_JAHUXH010000065.1, read on the forward strand.
AGCTCCAGGAGCAGCTCTTCCCGGCGCTTCTCCCTGCGCTCCCGCCAGATGGCGATGGCGACGCTCCTCTCCGATGCCGGTGGCCCGGGGGCTGGCTCCGGAGAGGAGAGATCGTCGTCCTCTGGGACATGGGAGTCGTCCTCACCGTGATCGGGTTCGTCGTACTGAAAGGTACTCACATGCCAGGACTCGGGTTCCGGATCGGTCCAGGGACTGGGGACGGTGGGGAAGTCGGCCAGGAGAAGGCTGTGGCGATCGGGCCCTTCGGGCATCAGCCGGTTTGTGAACGAACGTCCCTTAAGCCATGTGAGCAGGCTAGTGAGTTGGGGGGCAGGCACGAGCCAGCTGTGGATGCGGTGCCATTGCTCTCCCTGGCCACGGGTGACGTTCCATCCTCGGCCGTCGTGGTCGTCCATGGCCTGTTCGTAAAGGACGATCCACTGCCTGCCGTCGCTGTCGGTGCAAATGCCCAGTTCGTCGAGGTCGGGCAGGTTGTCCGGACGGCAGATCCATTCGTCGACGCCCTCGTCGTCGGGCAGGTCGGGGACAGGTGGTGCCAGCGGGTGTGCGGGGTCGGCGGTCGCGAAAGTGGCGTGGTCGGCTTCGTCTGGACTGTTGTCGTCGTCGGTGTCGGAGAAGGGGTGTCGGGCCGGAGGAAGGGAGGGGTCGATGTCGAGCAGCGACAGTCGTGCCGCTCCGGGGTATTCGGCGGCGTCGTGCTCGGTCTGCCGGTGGGGGTGCCGGTGGTTCGCCAGGCGTTCCACGAGCTCGTGGAGGGCCATCCACTGGTACTTCTTGCCGATCCGTTCGCCCTTGTGTGACTGGCGGGAGCCAGAGTGGCGGGAACGCATGTTGTCGATTTCGGCGAAGAGTTCAGGCGTCCAGCCCAGGCCGGCGACGCGGGCGAGGACCCAGCGTGCGGCCCACTGTGCGTCGACGTGGGCAGCGGCGAGGCGTTCGTCGTCGGCCGGGGGCACTCGGCAGGCCCGCAGCAGCGCGTACTGGTCCGGGTCGAGGACGTCCCTCGCCTTCCTCCCGGTGAGGAGTTGTTCAACGGCAGCCGGTGTGCTCAAGGCGGGCCGGACGGACTCCGGAAGGCTTTGCGCGAAGGCCGGAATACGGGCGGGGTCGACTACGACAGGATCGTCGGCGCGCTGCCACGCCGGCCGACGGGGATAGTCGGTCGACAGCGGCAGCAAACTGAAGTGACGCACGGCCGGCCGGACCTGGTAGTCCGCAAAGTCTCCCAGGGGTGAAAGGGACGAGCGGAGCGATCCCCACAGCGACTTGTTCTGCTCCCGCCGCGGGAAGAGCACGTCGAGGTCCTCCTCCGCAGGAGCCTGCCCGATCGGAGGGCAGGCGTGTGGATGCCTGACCGCGTTTGCTTCCTCGCCGGTGACGGCTCCAGCACGGTGCGCCAAGGTGACAACGCGTGTAGCCGCTTCGCACAGCAGCCCGTTCCGTGAGGCGTGCGCGGGCGAATCAACCGCGCCGTAGGAGTACGTGAGGAGCCGCCGGGCGACTGTCCCGAGGAGGTCGTGCTTGCCGTCGTCCTCGCTGCGACGGGCCAGGACTCCATAAGCAACCCACACCAGACGCTCGAAGAGGTAGGGATCATCGATCTTCTCCGCGTCCTCGTGGAGGAATCTGTCCAGGAGGGAGACGAGAACGTCTCCGTGCCCCAGAAGCAGCTGCACCAGGGCCTTGGTGGCCCGGTCGCGCAGGAACCGGTTGGAGGACGTGAGGGTCCACACCAGTGTCGTGGCGGCCAGCCGGACGACTTCCTCGTGGTCGGCTCCGGCCGTCTGCACCGGTCGGCGGGTCCGGTCCCCGAGCCGAGGCCGGACCGTGAGGGATGCAGGGTGGAGATGGCGCGGGGTGGGGTACTGCTCGGCCCAGCGCAGCAGCCGGTGCAGTGCCGTGACGTCCCACAGCAAGGAGTAGGTCTCTACGCCCCACCACGCGTCGCGCTCGGGCCGCGGTTTTCGCAGCAGCACCCGGTGGAGACGGTCGGCGTTCAGCAGATGCCCCGGCTCGGCGGTGACCGCTACCGCGGCCTCTAGCACGTCGCAATTGCGTCCGTGGCGTGCGGCGGTCTCGTTGAGGAGCTCGATGGTGCGTTCGTTGACGCTGCGTGTGCTGCGCAGCGGAAGCGTTTCCAGAAAGCTGCGGGCCAGCCGGTAGCCTCGTGCGTCCGCGCGTCTGCCGGGGCCAGCTGTGGCCTCTGCAGATGTGGGAGAGGCGGCCAGCAGGTCGATGAGTTCCGTCCCGGTTTGTTCGGGCAGGAGAATCGACGCTGCTTCCTGGTAGTTCGGGGCAGCCTGCCTCAGCCAGCTTCGCAGCGCGGAATCGGCGGTCAGTGGGTGTCCTTCGCGTAGCGCGTCGATCTCGTCCTGGTGGGCAGCGAAGACCGACCGTACAACGCGGTCGTCGCCGAACGCCTGGTAGGGGAAACCGATACCGGTTGCCTGGTCGGCCTTGTAGGTCCGCTCGTTGGACACCAGGCCCTGGGCGAGGAGCTGCCCGAGCATCGTGTCCGGCCACGCTGTGGCCGCCGGAGCGTACGCGTCGACAAGAGCGCGGGCTTCCTCACGCGGCAGCACGGAACGCCGTGCGGCGGCCATGCGCGACGCCAGGGCGTCCACTGCACGGTGCACGGGCCGCTCCAGAGGATCGAGTCCGAGCCGGGAGCAGATGGTCTCCGCACGGTGGTCGACATAGGCGTCGAACACCGCGCTCCGGTCACGCGGATGGCCGCCCGAGCCGCCACGCTTCAGGCTCTTGCTCAGACTGTCCGCGTACAGCTTTACGAACAAAGGGTTGGTGAAGACCGAGGCCAGCAGGGGAGTGTTGGGAAGAACCGCCGCCACACCCCTCAGGTAGCTCTCCAGCCCTTCCATCTCCCGTCCTGCAAAGCCGGGGTGCGCGGAGGCCGGCCCATCGAAACGATCAGGCACGACGATCGACTTGAAGGTCGAGCGGCAGGACACCAACAAGGCGATGTGCCGGTACCCGGCCAGACGCACCTGTAGCGCGAGCAGTTCGCTCTTCCAATTCCCGGCATCGTCGGAGTCATTGAGCGCATCGATGATCAACAGGAAGCGGCAGCCGCTGGCCGCGCCAGCGGCGTCCATCGCCTGCAGGAAGTCTCGCTCGGCAAGCGGCCCCAGGCCACGCTTCTGCGCGATCTCACTCAACGCGTTGTGCCCGGTGAGCTCCTGCCCGAACACCACCAGCGCCGGACGGCCCTCGTCTACGGCCCGTCGCGCGGCGTCGACCAGCAAATGCGTCTTGCCCTGCCCCGCCTCTCCCAGGAGCAGCCAGGTCTTCTTCTCCGCTGCCTGGGCAGCGGGACTCCGCAACAAGCCGACCAGGCGCTCGCAGGCGTCGAGGGCACGAGCCAGAGCGCGCTCGCACACCCATTGCACGCTCTGCACCGCGGTCACTGGAGCCTTTGCGCCCCGTCCGGTGGCAGATGTGGCGTCGTCGCTTTCACGCTCTTTCTCCGCGAACCGGCCAGCCAGGTCCTTGAACTCACCCAGCCGCTCCAGCATGTCCTCCGCCACAGCAGAGCTCTGCTCGGCAGGGAAACCGGACGTCGCGGATGCGGTCGACAGGTCGTGGACCAAGGCGTGGGCGCCTTCCCGCAATGCGGGCGTCCACGCGTGCACCCACCGCGACAGCGCCTGATGGTCGGGGCTGCTGTCCGGCGCGGGATAGCTGTCGTGCCAGCGCGTCATCTCGGAAAGGAGTGTCACCACAGCGGCCTGCAGATCCCGGGATCGCTGGACGCCCTGCCTCAAAAACTCCTGCGGCAGGGCGCACGCGTCCGCCATGCGCGCAAGGGGCAATGTCACATGATGCTCGGGTGTGTACCGTGCCTCGGCCAGACGCTCAGCAAGCGTGACCTGTTCCCTGAACCACTCGCTGCCCAGCGCCCGCCGCTCGAAGAAGAACCACTGACGTCCCTCATTTCCAGGGCGGGTCAGCCGCTCCAGCAGCTCACCGCCACCGACGTAGCGGATGTCCACGCCAGCAAGACCGGGCAGGTCCTTCTTCCACTGGGCGACGTTGTTGTTCCACCGCTCCCTCGCACCGGTACGCGCGTTCCCGCGCGGGGTGACAGGGGTGGGGTCGGAGAGGTCGAAGGGGGCGAGGAACTCAAGCCGGACAATCTTCCGGTTCGCGATGTTCTCACCGACTGTCTTGGCGCTCTTCTTCGCCTGAGGGATGAGATCGTCGATGTTGTGGACGAACTTGACCTGGTATCCGTGCGCAGCGCTGCCGTCGGGCGCCTGGTCATACCACTCGACGCCGCCGTCCGGAGCAGCAGTCTTGATCGTCTCCCAGCCCGGAGGCGCCGGCGTGCGGAGCTGGAAGCAGAGTTCCTCGAACGCGCGATGCTGGCTTCCGTCCCATTCACGGATGCTCTGCCAGTTGTGTGCCCTGCTGTCGTTCGATGCCACTGCTGTCCTCTGACCGTCCTGCCGCCCCACTGTGCGCGTGTCGGATCCCAGCGTAGAGGGCTGCGCTGACACACCAATTTTCCCTGGGTCGATGGACCGGATCAGGCGTAGGAATTCCGTTGTAGCCGGTGCTGACCTGGGCGCTGCCGGCCATGAAATATCGGTCAGGAGTGGACGGTAGTCAACGCCTTGTCAGCGCGCTCGGTCATGTTGAGCATCGGTTCGGTCGAAGTCATCCGGCAGTGATCGAGTCATGCCGCTGTACCGGGATCGATGGGACGGTTGTGCAGTGCCGTCCCAGGCGGAGGTCTGACTCGTGAGATCTATGACCGAAGTGTCCAGTCACAGACCTGTCGACTGTCGTTGCGGGATGCTGCCTGCCACCGAGCCACAGGGCGTGTCCCAATAGGGGCCTTGCCGAGTTCCAGGCGCCATCACGGTTCAGACCGCCCATGCGGGCCGGTGCCATCCACCCAGCACGTCACCACGTGGGAGGCGAACCACCATGACGACCAGAGAGCGCAGTACCTCTTCCAGCACGGATCCGCCCAATCGGAGTGAGGTCGTCCTGGGCGTGGACACGCACGGCGAGGTTCACGTCGCCGCCGTGGTCTCCCCGCTGGGGAAGGTCCTGAGCACAGAGTCCTTTCCGGCGACGGCCGTTGGCTACCGTCGGCTGCTCGTGTGGGCCCGCAAGCGGGGGACGGTGCGCCGGGCCGGTGTGGAGGGCACCGGTACCTTCGGCGCGGGCCTGTCCCGCTACCTGCTGACCCAGCAGATCCAGGTGTTCGAAGGGAACCGGCCCGACCGCACGGCCCGCCGTCTGCTCGGCAAGTCGGACCCGCTCGATGCGCAGGCCGCAGCGCGAGCCGTGCTCAGCGGTCGCACCCGGGCCCAGGCCAAGTCCGGCGACGGACCCGTGCACGGCGCCCGGATCTACAAACTCGCCAAGGACTCCGCGGTCAAGGCCCGCACACAGGCGATCAACCAGCTCAAGGCCGTC
>NZ_JAHUXH010000066.1 GCF_019219825.1 Streptomyces sp. TRM70350
GTCAAATGGGCCGGAGTGACCGGCGGGCCAGGGCCCGCCTTCTACTTCACCGGGGCCGGATCGGGGCTCCTGTCGATCAGGGCTGCGACCGCGGCGGGCAGGGCCGGCAGGAGCTGCCCACCAGCGGAATCTACGAGTGCGACTGCGGCGGTGAACATCACTGGAGCACCGATGTGCGAGGGCACCGCTTCCCCCCGCTGCCGTTCGGCTGCGCGGGCGAGTTACTGGACGTTGCAGAAGCCGGCTCATCCCGAGAACTACCTCGGCTGAGACCGGCACGAGCACGCCGTGGTGCTGACGCCACCGGCGCCGGACATCACCAAGGGGTCCGGGACGACGTCCCACACCGCCCCCGGTCGTCCTGCCCCGGCCGTTCTGACCCCGCCGACGGGATCGGAGCCCGGCACGGCTCGTGCCCCGGACAGCCGCACCCCTCGCCGCCTTCCCGGACACCACGTGCCAGGCGCCGCCGTCCCGCTTCTGGTACGCCACCATGGCCGGGCGGAAGGGCGGGCAGCGCAGCCCGTCGACCGGTGCGGCTGCGGGGCCGGAGCCGGCCGACCGAGGGAGACGCCGGGCAGCCGATCACCACGGCGACGATGGCCCCGGCTCTCCGTCGCCGGTGCCGGACCCCCGGTGGAGGTGACCGGGCGCGGCACCGCGACCGTGCCGATCAGTCCGCTACCACGGCCACGATGGCCCCGTCCCGCTCATCGCCACCGGTACGCACCGCGCACCTTGTCCGCCACCCGGCGTGCGGCTCTCCGCTTCCCGCCCACCTGATGTGCCAGGCGTCCGCTTTCCGCTCCTCAGGGTGTCGGTTTCCGCTTCCGCTCGTGAGAGCGGAGGGCTCCGCTTCCGTTCGCGCACGGTGCCGCCGTCCGCCGGTCCCCAGGCACACCTCGGCCTCAGCCGCAGCCGTTTCGCGGAACACCGGGTGAGCCGCGCGGCACCCGGCTATGTTCGGTCTTCGCACCGGTCGACGTGGAGGGGGGAGAAGCCGTGGTGGGGAACGGTAACGGCCGTGGTGAGGAGTGGCTGGACCTGGCGGACGCGATCACGCTCCTGCGTGACCAGATCGCCGAGGCGCAGTCCAGGATCGCCGACCCGGACGGCACGGGCGCGGGGCACAAGGGCGTGCTCTTCACCTTGGGGGACATCACCCTGGAACTCGGCATGGAGCTGACCCGCAGCCGGGCGGCCGACGGCGGCCTGCGCTTCAGCGTCGCCGGCTTCGGCGCGAAGAAGGAGACCGCGAACAGGGCCACCCACACGGTCACCGTGCAGCTCACACCGCACCGGCCCGACGGCGGCGGTATCCCGGTCGGTGACCTGGAATAGCGTCCGCACCCCAGCAGTTCGGGCCGGGACAGTCGGGAGCCGGGAGCGGGCACGTATATGGAGTTCGACCGACGGGTACAGGTACGGCGTCATGAGCCAGGGGAGGGGAGAACCCACTTCGGATCGGGCTACCTGGTGGCACCGCGCCTCGTCCTGACCGCCGCGCACGTCCTGGGCGGCGGTCCGGACGGGCCGCCGCCCGGCAGGGTGACGGTGTGCCGGCCCGACGTGGGCGATCGGCAGGTCGACGCCGTCGTCCGGTGGTACCGGCTGGACCACGACATCGACGCGGCGCTGATCCACGTGGTCGACGGCGAGCGCTGGGACGTCCCCGAGTCGCTGACCGACCTGCGGACGAGGCCGCCGCAGCGGTGGGGGAGGCTCATCGGCACCCGCCCGCACCAGGTGTCCCTCGTCGGCTTCCCCCGCGTGCAGAGGCTCCCGGGAGGCCGGGGCCGTGTCGACGGGCAGCTGGCCGGGCACATCCTGCCGGGCAGCGGTGGGCTGGCGCGGCGTTACGAGATCTTCAGCCAGGACCCGACCCGCCCGGAGGCGGGGGCACCGGATACGACCGCCACGCCCTGGTCGGGCGTGTCCGGCGCCGCTGTGCTGTCCGAGAGCCGCCACGGCGGTCTGCTGTGCGGCGTGGTCCGCCTGGACCGGGGGGCGACGGGCGGTACGTGGCTGACCGCCACCCCGGCCGCCGCGCTCGTCGCGGACGACGGGTTCCGCGCACTCGTCGCCGAGCACTCCGGATGGGAACCCCTCCTGGAACCGGCGGAACCGGCCGACCTGCTGGAACCGGCGGCACCGGAACGGGACCTGCGTTCCCCCGCCATGCTGCTGCGCGCCGACGCCGAAGTGGTGCGGTTCCACGGACGGGAGGTCGAGCTGCGGGAGCTGGAAGGCTGGTGCAGGCACCATCCGCACCCCTTCTCCGTTCGTGTGGTCACCGGTCCCGGAGGCCAGGGCAAGAGCCGGCTCGCCCGGCGGCTGACCGACATCCTCCGCGACGAAGGATGGGTCACCGGGCACCTGCGGGCGACGCTGCGCGACCGTGACGTCTCCGATGCCGATCTCAAGGTGCTGGACACCGCGCTCCCGTTCCTCCTCGTTGTGGACTACGCCGACGCCCGGCCGGAACTCGTGCGGCGCCTGGTGGAGCATCTGCGCGCGACCCGCCACCGGACCCGGGTTCTGCTGCTGGCCCGCTCCGACGGCGGTTGGCGTCAGGACGGCCTCAGCGCCGCGTACGCGGACGAGATCCTGGCCGGTGCTCCGGTCACCGCCCTGGCTCCGCTGACGTCCGCCGACGGCCCGTCGGCCGCACGGACGGCCCTGTTCACGGATGCCGTCACGGACTTCGCCCGTCTCCTGGACCGGTTCCCGGACTTCCCCGGACGCCCGGTGGCCGGCTGGGCCCCGCTGGCCGGCACTCTGCGGCCGCCGCCCGGGCCGGCGGACGGCGGGGACGACTCCGTGCTGTCGATACAGGTGAGCGCGTTGACCACGCTGCTGCAGTACGGGACGGCGCCTGTCGGGAATTCCTCGGACGACCCCGCCGCGGTACTCCTCCGTCACGAGCAGCGGTACTGGTTCCGTTCCGCCGGTGACAGCGGCGGGTGGCCGCAGCGCCTCCCGGCGGTGACGCTGCAGGTCGCGGTGGCCGTCGCCACGCTGTGCGGGGCAGCCGACCAGGCGGAGGCCGAGGCGACGCTGCGCAGGGTTCCCAACCTTCCCGCCGCTGCGGTGCAGGACGTCGCCGCCTGGTTGCACTCCCTCTACCCGCCGGGCGAGGACCGGTACTGGGGGCCGCTCCAGCCGGACCGCCTGGGCGAGCACCACGCCTGCCGGATCCTGTTCGATCCTGAGGCCCGCCTGCCGCTGGCCGCCCTGCTGACCGACGCGTCCGCCGACCAGCAGATCCAACTCCTCACCGTTCTGGTACGCGCCGCCACGGTACGCGAACAGGCGGGATCCACGGCCAGGGCCCAACGCATCGAGCGGGAACTGCTGGACGCGCTCGGCGATGCCCGACTGCATCCGTGGACGCTCCGGCGACTCGGCTCCCTGCTGCCGTACGGAGAGCAGTTGAGGGAACTCGGCTTGGCGGTCGCGGCGGAGACGGTCGCCGTGAGCGGATGCCTGATGCGGGACGACACGTCGCTCGACGCGATCGTCGGCCACGCCCTCTCCCTGAAGTACCTGGGCGCGCGACTCGACTCCGCGCAGCGCCACGCGGAAGCGGTGCGCGCCCACCAGCGGGCCGTCGAGCTGCTGCGCCGTGCGGCCGAGGCCGATCACGGGTACGGCGAACTGCACGCCGGAGCACTGCACGGCCTGTACGCGTCGCTGCGGGCCGTGGGCAGGGAACGGGAGGCGCTCGCGGCCCTCGACGAGGCGGTGGACCTCCTGACCCGGATCGCCGACGAGGCCGCTGCGGGCCGCGACGCCCGAGACGACTTTAGCGGGCCCGGGTGGCGGCTGACGCGCCTGGAACCGGACCTCTGGGAGGCGGGACGCCACGACCAGGCGGTCCGGGTCCTCCGCCGAGGGACGGAGCTCCTGCGGCCTCTGGCCGCACCGTCCTCGGGGAACGAGGTGTACCTGGCGAGCGTCGTGGGGAAACTCGGCGTCCGGCTGATGCAGACGGGACACCTCCACGACGCCTTGCTCACGATGCAGGAGACGGTGGAACGCACCCGCCTGCTGGCCCGGGCCGACCCCGCCGGCTTCGAACCCTGGCTCGTCTCCGCTCTGGTGAACCTGAACAACGTGCTGCGGCTGCTGGGACGTGACGAGGAGGCGATCGACGCCCTGAAACAGGCGGTCGGCATCATGCGGCACCGTATCCGCATCGGTCTCGGCGACGACCCCGGAGAACAGTATCTCGCCCTGTGGACGGCCGAACTGGGCCACCTCCAGGCCGAAGCCGGACACGACGGGGAGGCACTGGAGACCCTGGGGTCCGCCGTCGGCATCTGGCGACGACTGGCCCGGGCCGACGCCGAACGAGACGAGGCCTCCTTCGCCCGGGCCCTGCTCAGCGTCTGCCAGCTGCGGTTCCAGGAGAACCAGTACCTGGAGGCGCTGGAGGCGGCCGCGGAGTCGGTGGACGTCTGGCGCCGCGCGGTGAAGGCCGACCCCGACCGGTACGCCCCCCGTCTCGCTGGCGCGCTGGCCATCCAGGCGACACTCCGCTTCCTGGTGGACGATCTGCCCGGCGCCCTCGGAGCGACGGGCGAGGCCGCGGAGATCCACCGCGGCCTGGTCGCAACCAGGCCGGAGGAGTTCACGTCGCTCCGTCGCGTGCTGGACATCCAGGCGCTCGTACTCGACGGCCTCGGACGCACCGGGGAGGCGGCTGTGGTCCGCGCCTGGCTGGCCGCGCACCCGGTCGTTCCCCCAGACGCCCCCGGACGGGTGCACAGCAGCGTGACCAGGACGGTGTGCCAGATCCACCACGAGACGGTCTGCGGGTGCACGGTGGGGATCATGCCCCAGTGAACGCCGTAGAAGACGATCCCGTACGCGGTCAGGGCCGGGGCGTCGATCACGAGGTGCCGATCCGTCCGGAACGGCAGGAACCCCGACCAGATGACGATCCCGCCCAGGAGAAGGACGGTCACTGGCACGGAGGCGCCGCGCAGGCCCTGATCCCGCTCCAGCCAGTCGTGCAGTTGGGTGCAGGTAACACCCAGCGTGGCCAGCAGGCCGAAACCGCCTAACACCGCGAGCCCGAACGCGGCGTGAGGGTCGATGCGCTCCAGCAGCTTCACCCAGCGTTCGTCCCAGTCCAGCCTCTCCCCAGGCTCGTCGGTCTCCCCGGGCTCCGCGGCGACGCCGGTCATGGTCTGCTCCCCTCCAGGCGGGCACGGACGGCAGCGTCCGAGCGGACCGTACGAGCACTGGGAGGCAGGCGTCCGAGAAACCGGAGCACATGATCCTTACGGGTGAGTGGAGGGCCCGGACCGGGCGTCAGGAGTCGGAGATCTGATCCAAGCCACGCAGCAGCGGCGTCAGCTCCTGAGCGCAGCCGCACAGCGTCCACATCCGCGTCCCCAGGTTCTCCGCCACGTTCAGCGCGTGCTCCACATCGAGCAGCGGCGCGCCCTGCGGTGCTTCCTCGCAGTCCGGCGCGTGCAGCACACCCCGTGCCGGGCCCCGCCCCTCGCGGACCTTCGCCAGTAGCCCGAAGGCCGGCGCTCCCCGAGGACCTCGCGGACCACCGACGTGGGCGCCGGGGGAAGGTGCTCGGTGGCGACCTGGTCGTAGTCGACGTCGTCGACCGGCCGTACATGGTCGGGAGCCCGGACCCACACTCGGTACTCCGCCGCCTCCACCCCGCCGTCCAACTGGTGAAGAGGCAGTATTCCGATGCTGGGCTATTCCCTCATCGCGACTGGGGAGCAACGCGACGTGCCTCCGCACTTGCATCAAGATCATGAGGTTGACGGGTCGAATTTTGTTGCCGCGCGGCAGTCCAGCGGGTGCCGAAGCACAGGCTGGGCGAGCTGCGAGTGGCAGGGAGCGCTCTGGTCAGAGTCGGTTGTGGTAGATAGTGTGTAAAGACCACGTCAAGCTCGATGTGGGGTGTGCCGGGAAGTCTGGTCGGCGTTTCAAGGGGGCTGTGTGCCCGTTCGTCGACGTTGCCCGGAGGACTCCACCATCGTGACTCTTGCTGCCAAACGGTGTACCGGCATGGCCTTGGTAGTCGTGGGAGCACTGCTCTTCCTTGCAGGAGCTGCGCTCTACGTGCTGCCCGGTCCCGGCTTCCCTGTCCTTGTACTCGGCCTGGCCGCTCTTACCATCGGCTTCTTCATGCTCACCGCGCTCCGCCGCAGGTGATCACTTTCACCCCCGACAGGAGCCCTGGTTCCCATGCTCTGGCAGTGGATAGGCCTCGCCGTCCTCTCTGTCACTC
>NZ_JAHUXH010000067.1 GCF_019219825.1 Streptomyces sp. TRM70350
CTACAACAATGCGGTGTTCTTGGCCAGGTCGTCCCAGCGCAGGCTCAGGATCGACGGCAGTACGTCCTCACCGATCAGGGCCGAGGCGTCGGTCTGGAACCAAGCGACAGTCAGCTCAGAGATGACCAGCTCGGACAGCAGGGCCGGGTCGTTGTCCGCCTCTACTGGATCCGAGGTGAAAACACCGATGCAGCTGACGGCTGGCAGCCGTTCCCCGTCCAGTCTCGGCCTGAGGGAGGTACGCAGAGGAGGTATCACGTGGATGGGGAGCGCGGGAAACATTCGCTCGGCACGCTGGGCCAGACGGGCCACCAGAAGATCGTTGAGTTCTACGCACGGCACACCATCCACCATCCCGGTATAGGTCAAAGACAGCCGGAGTTCCGACAGACGGATTCGCCGGCCGGAGGGGAGCTCTACCTGGGCAAGGAACACGAGGGATGACCTTACAAGGCACATGGGAACGAGATCCCCATTCCGCTCGTTCCCGGCTACGGGATGACGATTCCTCGAACACGGACACCACGGATCGCGCCCCCCTGGCCTCTCTTGCTCGCCCCGGAGCCCATCGGCCCGCGCGGTTGTTGACGCGGCCGGCCAGCGGCCGAGCGGGGGACGTTCCGGCACCGGCCCACGCCGCCACGATCGGCAGCGCCAGCGTTACCGTCGCGGCCGGGGCTCGGTCAGCGTCAGCGCGCTGGCCAACGGCACCTTGAAAAACCAGGTCCCGCCGACCGCTCGTCATCGCCCGCCTGGCCGCGTGTTCGGCTGGGTAGCCATCAGACTCGACAGACTGACCGCGGCCTGTCACCCCGCCCACGAAGAGGCCAGGGGAGAACCCGCCCTGAGGCCGAAACCTTGAGTTAACCCTGCAAAGGATTTTGCTGGGCTAATCTATTTCTTGACTGATCATTGACCAAGCGTTGGTACACACGTGAGGCGTGAACTGCCTGGGAGGGGGCGCATGTTCGGAGGTGCGACGGTCCGGACCGTGATATCGGTCCTCGCCGCCGTCCTGCTCGCTCTCCCGTTCTTCGCGCCCACGGCGTCCTTCGCATCCGTACACACGGCTCGTCACGCCGTGGCCAACGCTCAGCCCGGAATCAAGCCCTCCGGCGAGGCGCTGCGCGACGAGATCGTCCACTGCCGAGGCGACGGCGACCTCAAGGTCCCGAGCGGCCCTGTGCACAACCGCGACCGGGACCGCGCCGCCGACTTCGTGCCCGAGGCGCCGGATCGGCCTCTGCTGACGCGGAGCCGGACAGCCGCAGACGAAGAGGTCATACGCGGCACCGCGCTCCACCGCAAGCCGGGATCGGCAATAGCTCATTCTCCGGCCGCACTTCAGGTGTTCCGCTGCTGAGCAGCAGAGCAGTCCCCCCACCTGTCCTGTAAACCCCGACGCGCCACAGCGGCGCGCCAGGAGGAGTCACCACATATGCAGCCCCTCATCGACAACGCCCGTATGTTCGGACAGCGCCCTGAGGAGTTCGCCGGCCTCGCCAAAGGCCAGTCGCCCGAGGTCCTGTTCATCACCTGCGCCGACTCCCGGGTCGTCCCGGCCCTGATCACCGGCGCCCGCCCCGGCCAGCTCTTCGAGCTGCGCACCGCGGGCAACATCGTCCCGCCCTACGGCTCCGGCACCCCCACCGGCGAGGCGGCCACCATCGAGTACGCCGTGGAGGTGCTCGGCGTCCAGCACGTCGTGGTCTGCGGCCACTCCCACTGCGGCGCCGTCGGCGCGGTGGTGCGCCACGACGACCTGAACGCCGTACCCGCCGTGCGTGACTGGCTCGCGCACGCGGCGGACGAACCCAAGTGCTCGGACCCCAGCGACCCGACGGTCGCCGAGGCAGTGCAGAACCACATCCTCGCCCAGCTGCTGCGACTGCGCTCCTACCCGTACATCGAGCAGCGCCTGGAGGCCGGTCAACTCCAGCTGCACGGCTGGTACTACGAAGTCCACACCGGAACCGTGCGGGAACACCGCGCGGAGACCGACACGTTCGAGACGCTCTGAGGGGACTTGCGACCATGCTGTCGAAGTTCCCTTACCTGAGGCAGGACTTCCTCGCCTCCATCGTCGTCTTCCTGGTCGCCGTGCCGCTGTGTGTCGGTGTGGCCGTCGCCTCCGGGGTCCCCGCGGAGCTGGGCCTGGTGACCGGCATCGTGGGCGGCCTCGTCACCGGGCTCATGCCCGGCAGCAGCCTTCAGGTGTCGGGTCCGGCCGCGGGCCTGACCGTGCTGGTCTTCGAGGCCGTCAGCGAGTTCGGAGTGGCCGCGCTCGGCGTGATCGTGCTGATGGCCGGTCTGCTCCAGCTCGCCATGGGCTTCTTCGGGATAGGCCGCTGGTTCAGAGCGATCTCCCTCTCGGTCGTCGAGGGCATGCTCTGCGGTATCGGTCTGGTGATCATCGCCGGACAGATCTATGCGGCGGCGGGCCTGAAGGCCCCGGAGAGCGGTCTGGGCAAGATCGTGGGTCTGCCCGGGGCGTTCGCCGACGCGCTCGGCAGCACCGAGGCTCTGGCCTCGCTCGCGATCGGCGTGGGCACCGTCGCCGTCATCGTGCTGTGGAAGAAGATGCCGAAGGCGGTGCGGTCCGTGCCCGGCGCCCTCGCGGCGGTACTGCTGGCCACGCTCGCCACGCTCGCCTTCAGCCTGCCGGTCGCCACCGTCCAGGTGGAGGGTCTGCTCGGTGTCATCCAGCCGCCGGGGTCCGAGGCGTTCGGTGAGCTGGCCAGTCCGGCCATCTGGGGCACCATCGTGGCGTTCGCGCTGATCGCCTCGGCCGAGTCGCTGTTCAGCGCGGCGGCCGTGGACCGGCTGCACGACGGTCCGCGCACGCAGTACAACAAGGAGATGATCGCCCAGGGCGCGGGCAACACCGTGTGCGGTCTGCTCGGTGCGCTGCCGATGACCGCGGTGATCGTGCGCAGCTCCGCCAACGTCAACGCGGGCGCGAAGACCAAGGCGTCGCGTGTGCTGCACGGTGTGTGGCTGCTGCTGTTCGCGGCCGCGCTGCCGTCCGCCCTGGCGCTGATCCCGGTTCCCGCCCTCGCCGGCATCCTGGTGCACGCGGGGTGGAAGCTCATCCCGTTCCGCCAGATCGGGGACTTGTGGCGGGGCCACAAGGGTGAGGCGCTGATCCTCGTCGTCACCGCCGTGTCGATCGTCGCCGTGAACATGTTCGAGGGCGTGCTCATCGGTCTCGCCCTGTCCGTGGTCAAGACCGCCTGGGAAGCCTCACACATCAGGCTGGAGGTCATCGACAAGGGCGCCGGCCCCATCCAGGTGTACGCCTCGGGCAACGCGACCTTCCTGCGGCTGCCGAAGATCCTCGACAGCCTGGAGTCGCTGCCCCAGGACCGGCCGGTCGAGCTTGATCTGTCCGGCCTGCACCACCTCGACCACGCCTGCCGTACGGCCCTGGAGAACTGGGCCGCGCGGCACAGTGACACGGGCACCGAGCCCGTGAAGGTCACCACCAGCGTCTGACCGCAAGAAGGCCCGGGCGCCCAACAGTGGTTGGGCGCCCGGGTCGCCTTATGCGTGCGCAGGGGCAGACCCGTCACGGGGGTTACCGAGCCTGCCCCTGCACGTCGGAGCCCGCTGCCCCCTCCACAGAGGGCGGGCTCCTCGACCCTTGGCGTGGGGTCACTCTCTCCAGCGCACCATGAGCCTGGGGCGTCACAGGCGGCTGGGCATAGTTGCCAGACCAACACCCTTGTGGATAGCCATAAAGGCCCCTGGTGCCGCAGTCGTGCGTGCCGATGTCCGTGCAGTCCGCCCCGGTCACCAGGCCAGGCCCGTCGGACGAGTGCCGTCCGGGTGAACGAGCTGAGCAGGCTCGGGTCCAGCTCGATGTGGGAAAGGCGCTACTCAGGGTTCGCGGTGAGCACGTCCGCTCCCAACGGGGTGAGGGTGTGGATCACCGTGTTTCCTCGCCGAGTGGACGCGATCAGGCCTGCCTCGCGGAGGGTGGTGGCGTGTTGGCTGGCAGTGGGTGAGGCCAGTCCGGTACGTCGGGCAAGTTCTCCGGTCGTGCAACCGTCTTCGACAGCACGCAGAGCCATGGCGCGGCTTTCCCCGAGCAAGCGCCGCAGCGCCTGGCCTTTACGGGGGATCGTCTGGTGGCCCGTCCACCATCGGGGCCCCCGGGTCACCGGATACACCAGGGTCGGGGGGAGCCCCGGATCGATGAACGTGACCGGGGTACGCCAACAGAACACCGATGGGATGAGAAGCAGACCCCGGCCCGCAAGGTAAAGGTCGCGGTCGATAGGGTAGTCGGCCTCCAGCACCGGCCGACTCCACCGCAACGTCGGCCGGAAGCTCTCAAGCATTGCCTCGACTCCACCGTGCAGGACGGCTCGTGCGCGCACCCCGCGGTCGGCGTCGGTGAGCGCCTGAATGCGCTGCCAGTGTGTTTCGACGGCACAGGTGTAGTACGCGCGAAGTGACTGCCCGAGCGTCCGCAACGCCGCCGGCTCGCCGTCCAGTAGCGGCCGGGTCCACTTCGGCAACCTGGGGAGGACGGCCAACTCCCGGCGTATTCGCGGTAAGGGAGTGCACAGGACGGCTTCGACGCCCGCTGCCAGGTCTTGTGCTCCCTGAGGAGGGGTGAGGAAGTCAGGAAAATCACCGCAGGGCGGAGCGAGACAGCGGATGAGCCGAACCTGTTCCGGTGGGAGGTGGCGTAGCGCAGACCGGGTACGCAGGCGCCAGCCGTCGAAGACTGCCTGTCCGTCCCGGTTGCCCAGGAGGTTGGCACTGAGTATCGCCTCCCATAGGGGGTGCGGTCCCGAGGCGAGTCTGGTACGGAGCAGATCCTCGCTTGTGAAGTGCACCCTGAGCATCACAGACCTCCCACCGATCAGGGTTCGGATTCTGCATGCCTCGCGCCACCTTGAGCAGTGGTTTTTCGGCTCACATGAAAGGACCTGGCTTCAGCCCCGGCCCTCTCGCATCCTGAAACCACACACTCAAAAGGGGGAGCAGGGCATGCGAATTTCCAGGAAGTTGACCACTGCCGCGGTCACCACGGCGGCGATATGCGGCGCATTGGCCGTTTCGTCCCCTACGGCTGCTGCGGCTCCGGCGCCGGGTCCCACGGCTGAGGCACCCACGTGCGTCTCACGCTACTGGGACGACGACCCGTCCGGGTTCGGCGTGAACATCAAGAACAACTGCACCTACACCGTGCGGGTGAGGGTCATTGTCGACTGGGGCACCGACAGCCCGTGCTGGACCCTGGCCCCTGGGCAGGGAAAGTACTGGTTCAAGGAGACGATCACGGGGTCGTACAGCCACTTGGCCACGTGCTGACATCCGAGGTGTGCACGCAGGTGGGCTCAGTCACGGGGTCGCGCCAGCCGCACACCACCAGGGCCGCATGAGGCCCGACTCGCCACATCCGCACACCGAAAGAGGAGAGATGAAGATCGGTAAAACGAGCCTCGTCAGGTTGGCCTCGGTGCTCACAGGCTCCCTCATGCTCGTTCTCGCCGCCACCCTGCCGGCCCAGGCGGCGAGCTACTTCCGGGCGTATCTCGGGAAAAACTACGCCGGTGTAGGCGCCGACCGCGAATGGGTCGAGGTCTGCGACATCGAACGAGACGGAAACGGTGTCTACGCCAAGTTCTACGTCAAGTACGGGGGCTATGCGGGGACAGTGCGCGACGGCAACGGATCGTCAGCCGGCTGCGGGAACGCCAGGTTCTCCGGCACCATCATCGGGGTGGAACTCTGCGAGGACCAGGTGACCGGTCCTCTGTGCGACTACTGGCCCGTGCCCTCCTAGGGAGTGTCTGTATTTGTGATCAAAATCGGGTATCGGGTCCTGGCTGGGGTGCTGATCGGGTAGGACTTGGGTGTGACACGTGCGCAACTCACGGACGAGGAGTGGGAGTTCATCGGGCCGTTCTTGCCGG
>NZ_JAHUXH010000068.1 GCF_019219825.1 Streptomyces sp. TRM70350
ACACAGCAACCGACTGAGTTACAACCTTCTCCACGGGTTCAAGGCGGCTCGCTCCGCTCACCGCGCGCGGCCCTGCCCCCGGCCGGGCCTGCGCTCCAGTCTCCGCCCCGCTCCAGCCCGGCCGGCGCCCGTACCGCGCGCACAGCAATCAGCCGCCTGACGCCAGAGAAGGGATACGTCGTGGCTGGGGCGGTCGGCTCCACGGCTTTAGCCCAAGACCGGGAAGTTAGGGCGGTTCGGTCGTGCTGGGGCGGCCGGTCAGGGTGATGGTGGTAGTCACGGTCGTCTTGTGTCCGACGCTGCCTTTGGTCTTGTTGTAGGCGTAGGGCGACAGGGTGCGTTTGACGCAGCGTGGGCTGGTTCGTGGGCGGCGCCTGGCGGGGTGGAGGTTGCGGGTGTCGACCAGAGCCGCGACGAGGTCGGCCGGATGGGTTGTTCTGGCGTTGATCACGGTGAGCCGGACGGTGTGCAGGGCGATCGTCAGTGACAGCCGGTCGGGGTCGAGGTGAGCGCTGGTGGCGGCTTCGGTGATGGCGCGGCGGCTGGCCTGGTAGAGCACCAGTGCGCGAAGAGTTCCTGCTCGATGCCGGCCGGGGTGCGTGAGCGCAGGACACGGTCGGGCCCGCGCAGGGTGACCTTCAGCCCGTAGTAGGCGGTCTCGATCTCCCAGCGCTGGTGGTAGAGGGCGGCCAGTTCCGCGGCCGGATACCGCCGCGGGTCCAACAGAGTGGTGACCAGTCGCACGGTGCTCGTGTGCCTGGTGCCGTCCGTGCCGGTCACGGTGACCTGGTAGCTGATCACGCGCAGGGTCAGGGCGGTCAGCGCGGGCATCGCGGTGCGGCGGCCGCGCTGCTGCCATTTGGCCAGCCGGTCGGCGGAGCGGCGGTCGGTGACCAGGGTGAGATGGGTGCCGTCGGGCAGCGGGCGGATCACCGGCAGCAGACGTCCGGCCTGCACCCGCCACAGCAGGTCGGCACCGGTGGCGGCGGCGTCCCGTAACGCTTCGAAGCCGTCATAGCCGCGGTCGGCCAGCAGCAGCATCCCCGGCCGCAGCGAGGCCAGCAGGCACCTCGCCTGCGGCCACTCGGTGTACTGCTGCGGCCCGAAGACCGCATCGATCAGTGCGTGGGTGCCGCACTCGACCAGCGCGGTCAGCCTCAGCTGCGGGTAGCCGGCCGGGCGGCTGGTGCGGGCCGCGTGCCGACGGAAGTGGGCCACGTTGGGCGGGCTGTCGGGTACTTCCAGGCAAGTGCCGTCCCAGGCCACCGGCCGCAGCCCGCGCCAGAACACCCCGGGCGTTGCGGTGGTGCCGACCGGCCCGCGCAGCCGGTTCGAACAACAGCATCAGCGGCTTGACCCCCAGCCGCTGCCGGGCTTGGCGCAACGCGGCCGCCGACGGATCAGCCACCCGCCCGCGCGGCCATGCGGCCGTCATCGCCGCCCACACCCCGCGATACCCACACTCCCCGAACAAACCCAGTGCCAGCACGAAATACACCACCACCCGGGCCGGCAGCAGCCGCACCCGACGCTGCCCACAGCCCGCCGCCTCCACAACCTCGTCCACCAACGACGGCGCAACCCACCGCGTCAACGCACCCAAATGACCCGGCAACCACACCCACGACCGGTCCCGAACCACCCCGGCAGTGGCACACTGAACAGACAACGGAGCCCCCACGAACCGTGACCTCGACACTCACAGTCCGCGCCGGGCTCCGTTCCCATGTCAACCCACCCGACCAGCCACAACACCACTTAACTTCCCGGTCTTGGGCTTTAGCCAGGCTTTAGCCACCTCCCCGGTCCGGGTCCCGCGTCGAGCAAGACCAGGGGGCCACTCGTCCACATTGCGGGCAGGTCCAAAGCCTGCCCGAGTTGCCAACCAGCGTACGGCCCCCTGATCATGCTCGACCCCAGACCGGGTAGGTCACCGGCCAAACCCGCTACGCCGACCTCACGTTCGACAGATCCATCAGTCGGTCCAGCCCATGCACAGCATCTAGCTGACAGCGCGTTGAACGTGTGGTGTGCTAGTTGCACCGGGCGCGAGCAAGGGGGTACGTGTGTCTGGACCTGCCAAATGGCTGACTGCCGTTGGCGTGGCCGTAGGCGTGTTGGCAGCATCCGTAGGCATAGCCTATCTCGTCGTTCCAGGCGAGATTTCGAATCGGATTGCCATCGGCACAGCCGTCGGCAGCGTGATTGGCGGACTCATCGGCGCATGGACGCCAACCTGGGTGGCCCGAAGGAATTCACCTAGCGGGAACACAAGCCCATCTCCAGAACAACCTCCAATGCCTGGCCCAGCCACCCCAAGTCAGAGCGTCGGAGGATCTGGTTTCAACCTATCTGCCGGTGAAGGCGGCCAAAACTTTCAAGGCGCCACCTTCAACTTTGGTGCGCCACAGTCAACACCTGCAGTTGCTCCGTCTCAAGATTCAGAGGTGGTGCGCCCAAAAGTAATCAGACTGGGGGAAATTCCGCGTGAGCCCCCCGGTTACCAGCCTCGAATCGACCTACTGCAACAACTAGAAGTGACCGAGGTTAAGAAGGGCCTAGCTGTCCTTCAGGCTCTCACTGGCCTGCGCGGCGTCGGCAAGACTCACCTTGCTGCAGCATACGCTCGAAAATGCATACAGGCCGACTGGCCGGTAGTGGCTTGGATTAGTGGAGAGACCGCAGAGCGGCTCGTGAGTGATCTATCAGATCTTGCGTCGCAGCTTGGGATATCGGAACCCCAAAATGACGCGTTGACATCCGCAAGGGCGGCTCGCTCATGGCTTTCAACCGCTACGGCACCCACCCTGCTGGTTATCGACAACGCCGAGGACCCCGATAATGTATTGCCCTGGGTGCCTACCTCGGGAAATACACAAGTCATTATAACGACCAACAAGCACTCCTTCTCCAACGCGACCCAAGCAATCAACGTCTCCGCGTACACGACGGAACAGGCAGTCGCCTACCTAAGTCATCGAACGGGGCTGGTTGATCCAGAAAGTGCCGCCGCGCTAGCGGAAGAACTCGGCCACTTGCCACTAGCCCTAGCACAAGCAGCTTGGCTTATCACGATACGAGGGTATACCTACTCTCAATACCTTAGCCTTGTGTCAACAGTGCCAGTCGCAGAAACTCTCCAGGCTGCTCAAGGTGACACCTACCCGCACGGCACTGCACAGGCCGTACTTCTGTCCGTTGAGCAGGTTGAGTCATCCAGCCCCGGAAAAATCACGCGAACCCTCCTTGAGGTGTTAAGTATATTCTCTCCCTCAGGAGTTAAACGCTCAGTGCTCGCCCAGATATTCCATGACATTTCACCCGGAATTCTAGATCAGGCACTTGGTGAACTTGTAGACGCATCGCTTATCTCGTATAGCGTCGATCGAACCACGATCATAACGCATCGCCTGGTTCAGCGAATCCTTCGCGACCGCGCTCAGGCCACTAATTCGCTCACCCCTACCGGCAAAAGAGTAATTTCAGCTTTCGTTCGCAACGTGATCCCCATTGACCACGCATGGGAGCAGCGTACCGAAGGTCTGCAACTCATTGAACAAGTGCTCGTAGCGGCACATCATTTGCAGCCACTTTTCCTGAAGCCAGATAAATGGGCCATTGAACTGAATGCCCTCCGCTCCTGGGCTCAGCGCTTTCTGTCAGAGATCCGGGATGATGGCCGAGCTATCTCCGTTGGCGAGTCTCTCGTTAGCTACTGTGTGGCAATTTTTGGAGAACATCACCATCTAACTCTCGGCAACCTCCACGCCCTCGCCCACACCTACCGCGAGGCCGGTTTCAAAGATAAGGCACTTGATCTACATCAAGAATTGGCGGACCGCTATAAGAAGACCTTCGGCCCACGCCATCCCGAATCTGATCGCGCCCTCCTTTGTCTGGCGAACGCATTCGATTCTGTAGGCCGCACAGTCGAAGCTCTATCACTACATCAATCCGTCTTGCAAAACCGCGAAAAACTGTTGGGCCCAGACCACCCTGACACACTCACTTCACGCCACTATCTCGCGCATGCTTACAGTTCAGCTGGCCAGCACGCGGACGCAGTCAATATTCATCAAGATGTACTTGCTGATCGCGAACGAATTTTCGGGCCTGATGATCCGGCTACATTCGAGGCTCGACGATGTCTAGCTGTGGCATTCCGGGAAGCTGGCCGTATGGCTGAAGCGGTAGCTCTGCAGCAGAGTATTCTGAATAGCCGAGAACAAATCCTAGGGAATGACCATCCTGAGGTATTCGGCGCCCGCCACTCGCTTGCCCGTGCCCTTAGCGCTATGGGGCGGTTCGAGGACGCTGTGGCTCTCGAACAGACTCTTTTGAAGGACCAGGAAAGGGTTTTTGGGACGGACCACCCAAGTACTCTAATAACCAGGTACCACCTGGCAAGCGCGCATGGCGCAGCTGGCCACCATGATAAAGCTGTCACTCTACATCAATGTGCCCTTGCTGACCACGTACGGGTGCTAGGCGCCGAACATCCAAACACGCTTATGGCTCAGCGAGGCCTGGCGAACGCCTTGCATAGAGCCGAACGCCATACTGAAGCCATTACTTTGCAGCAGGCGATTTTTGCGCGACAAGAGCGTGCATTGGGCTCCGACCATCCAAGTACCCTAACCGCCAGACACGAGCTCGCTGAAGTACACAACTACGGTGGGCGCCATGATGAAGCCATTGCCTTGTTGCGTGGTGTCTTAGTGGACAGAGAACGCGTACTCGGCTCAGACCACCCATCCACCCTAGAGACCCGCCACACTCTTGCCCATTCACTTAATGATGCTGGACATCGCGACGAAGCCTTGAAGCTTCACCGCGTCGTCGTGTCTGACCACGAACGCGTGCTGGGTGTAAACCACCCGGATACGCTTACGACGCGCCATTGCCTTGCCAATATTTACAAGTCTGCTGGCCACGTAAGTGAAGCGCTAAGTCTACATCAGGCGGTCTTTTCTGATCGCGAACGTCTATTTGGGTCAGATCATCCCAGCACTCTGAGTTCTCGTCACAGTCTCGCTCATGCAATGAGTTCCGCAGAGCGACATGAAGAGGCACTTTCCCTACATAGAGCAGTACTGGCAGATAGAGAGCGACTACTGGGCCGCGATCACCCGAGCACGCTGGAAGCCCGTCGATGCATTGCCTCCTCGCTTGAAGAGGCGGGTTGCATTTCTGAGGCTATCTCGGAACAAGGCAGTGCTTTGAGCGAGCACATACGCGTTCTTGGGCCAATTCACCCTTCCACCCTGATGGTGCACCATAACCTGGGCAGAATGTGCCGAGAAGCGGGACAACATGAGAAGGCTCATTCTCTATTGGTGGACGTACTGGATAAACGGAAAGAGGTCCTTGGGGGAAACCATCCCGAAACTCTCCGCACGCAGCGCGCAATCGAGAAACTCGATAAGTTGATGACGCCAAAAAGGATTTTCCGTGACCTGATGCGATGATCTGT
>NZ_JAHUXH010000069.1 GCF_019219825.1 Streptomyces sp. TRM70350
ACAGTGGACGCGAGCAACTGAGGACAAGCCCTCGGCCTATTAGTACCGGTCAACTCCACACGTCACCGTGCTTCCATATCCGGCCTATCAACCCAGTCGTCTACTGGGAGCCTTACCCTCTTACAGAGGTGGGAGTCCTCATCTCGAAGCAGGCTTCCCGCTTAGATGCTTTCAGCGGTTATCCCTCCCGAACGTAGCCAACCAGCCATGCCCTTGGCAGAACAACTGGCACACCAGAGGTTCGTCCGTCCCGGTCCTCTCGTACTAGGGACAGCCCTTCTCAAGACTCCTACGCGCACAGCGGATAGGGACCGAACTGTCTCACGACGTTCTAAACCCAGCTCGCGTACCGCTTTAATGGGCGAACAGCCCAACCCTTGGGACCGACTCCAGCCCCAGGATGCGACGAGCCGACATCGAGGTGCCAAACCATCCCGTCGATATGGACTCTTGGGGAAGATCAGCCTGTTATCCCCGGGGTACCTTTTATCCGTTGAGCGACGGCGCTTCCACAAGCCACCGCCGGATCACTAGTCCCGACTTTCGTCCCTGCTCGACCCGTCGGTCTCACAGTCAAGCTCCCTTGTGCACTTACACTCAACACCTGATTGCCAACCAGGCTGAGGGAACCTTTGGGCGCCTCCGTTACCCTTTAGGAGGCAACCGCCCCAGTTAAACTACCCATCAGACACTGTCCCTGATCCGGATCACGGACCCAGGTTAGACATCCAGCACGACCAGACTGGTATTTCAACGACGACTCCACACTAACTGGCGTTAGCGCTTCACAGTCTCCCAGCTATCCTACACAAGCCGAACCGAACACCAATATCAAACTGTAGTAAAGGTCCCGGGGTCTTTCCGTCCTGCTGCGCGAAACGAGCATCTTTACTCGTAGTGCAATTTCACCGGGCCTATGGTTGAGACAGTCGAGAAGTCGTTACGCCATTCGTGCAGGTCGGAACTTACCCGACAAGGAATTTCGCTACCTTAGGATGGTTATAGTTACCACCGCCGTTTACTGGCGCTTAAGTTCTCAGCTTCGCCCCACCGAAATAGAGCTAACCGGTCCCCTTAACGTTCCAGCACCGGGCAGGCGTCAGTCCGTATACATCGCCTTACGGCTTCGCACGGACCTGTGTTTTTAGTAAACAGTCGCTTCTCGCTGGTCTCTGCGGCCACCCCCAGCTCAAGGCGTAAAGCCCGTCACCAGATGTGGCCCCCCTTCTCCCGAAGTTACGGGGGCATTTTGCCGAGTTCCTTAACCATAGTTCACCCGAACGCCTCGGTATTCTCTACCTGACCACCTGAGTCGGTTTAGGGTACGGGCCGCCATGAAACTCGCTAGAGGCTTTTCTCGACAGCATAGGATCATCCACTTCACCACAATCGGCTCGGCATCAGGTCTCAGACACATGCCAGGCGGATTTACCTACCTGACGTCCTACACCCTTACCCCGGGACAACCACCGCCCGGGATGGACTACCTTCCTGCGTCACCCCATCACTCACCTACTAACCGCTTGGTCCGGCGGCTCCACCACTCCGTACTTGTCCGAAGACGCACACGGCGGTTTCACGGCCTTAGCATCACGATGCTCGATGTCTGACGCTCCACAGCGGGTACCGGAATATCAACCGGTTATCCATCGACTACGCCTGTCGGCCTCGCCTTAGGTCCCGACTTACCCTGGGCAGATCAGCTTGACCCAGGAACCCTTAGTCAATCGGCGCAAACGTTTCTCACGTTTGTATCGCTACTCATGCCTGCATTCTCACTCGTCAACCGTCCACAACTCGCTTACGCGGCTGCTTCACCCGGCAGACGACGCTCCCCTACCCATCCATACGGTCGTTGGACCTCATGTATGAATGACACGACTTCGGCGGTACGCTTGAGCCCCGCTACATTGTCGGCGCGGAATCACTAGACCAGTGAGCTATTACGCACTCTTTCAAGGATGGCTGCTTCTAAGCCAACCTCCTGGTTGTCTGTGCGACTCCACATCCTTTCCCACTTAGCGTACGCTTAGGGGCCTTAGTCGATGCTCTGGGCTGTTTCCCTCTCGACCATGGAGCTTATCCCCCACAGTCTCACTGCCGCGCTCTCACTTACCGGCATTCGGAGTTTGGCTAAGGTCAGTAACCCGGTAGGGCCCATCGCCTATCCAGTGCTCTACCTCCGGCAAGAAACACACGACGCTGCACCTAAATGCATTTCGGGGAGAACCAGCTATCACGGAGTTTGATTGGCCTTTCACCCCTAACCACAGGTCATCCCCCAGGTTTTCAACCCTGGTGGGTTCGGTCCTCCACGAAGTCTTACCTCCGCTTCAACCTGCCCATGGCTAGATCACTCCGCTTCGGGTCTTGAGCATGCTACTGAAACGCCCTCTTCGGACTCGCTTTCGCTACGGCTACCCCACCCGGGTTAACCTCGCAACACACCGCAAACTCGCAGGCTCATTCTTCAAAAGGCACGCAGTCACGAGAACAAGGCAAACCCTGCTCCGACGCTCCCACGGCTTGTAGGCACACGGTTTCAGGTACTATTTCACTCCCCTCCCGGGGTACTTTTCACCATTCCCTCACGGTACTATCCGCTATCGGTCACCAGGGAATATTTAGGCTTAGCGGGTGGTCCCGCCAGATTCACACGGGATTTCTCGGGCCCCGTGCTACTTGGGTGTCTCTCAAACGAGCCGCTGACGTTTCGACTACGGGGGTCTTACCCTCTACGCCGGACCTTTCGCATGTCCTTCGCCTACATCAACGGTTTCTCACTCGTCCCACGGCCGGCAGACCGTGGAAGAAAGATCCCACAACCCCGTATACGCAACCCCTGCCGGGTCTCACACGCATACGGTTTGGCCTCATCCAGTTTCGCTCGCCACTACTCCCGGAATCACGGTTGTTTTCTCTTCCTGCGGGTACTGAGATGTTTCACTTCCCCGCGTTCCCTCCACATGCCCTATGTGTTCAGGCAAGGGTGACAGCCCATGACGACTGCCGGGTTTCCCCATTCGGAAACCCCCGGATCAAAGCCTGGTTGACGACTCCCCGGGGACTATCGCGGCCTCCCACGTCCTTCATCGGTTCCTGGTGCCAAGGCATCCACCGTGCGCCCTTAAAAACTTGGCCACAGATGCTCGCGTCCACTGTGCAGTTCTCAAACAACGACCAGCCACCCACCACCCCGAACCTACAGTCCGAGTTCACTGGGGCCGGCATCCCGAGGGACCATTCCCTCAGACACCCAACAGCGTGCCCGACACCCTTGCCTCTCCTCGTTCCGTTCCACGCCGAAGCAGTACTAGGAAGAGAAGCTGGCCAAGTGTGCCGAGTAGTCAACGTTCCACCCATGAGCAACCAGCATCAGACGTTCGCTGATGTACTGGCCTCTGACCGGGCGAACCCGGTAAGAAGTGCTCCTTAGAAAGGAGGTGATCCAGCCGCACCTTCCGGTACGGCTACCTTGTTACGACTTCGTCCCAATCGCCAGTCCCACCTTCGACAGCTCCCTCCCCACAAAGGGGGTTGGGCCACCGGCTTCGGGTGTTACCGACTTTCGTGACGTGACGGGCGGTGTGTACAAGGCCCGGGAACGTATTCACCGCAGCAATGCTGATCTGCGATTACTAGCGACTCCGACTTCATGGGGTCGAGTTGCAGACCCCAATCCGAACTGAGACCGGCTTTTTGAGATTCGCTCCACCTCGCGGTATCGCAGCTCATTGTACCGGCCATTGTAGCACGTGTGCAGCCCAAGACATAAGGGGCATGATGACTTGACGTCGTCCCCACCTTCCTCCGAGTTGACCCCGGCGGTCTCCCGTGAGTCCCCAACCTCTTAAAGAGTTGCTGGCAACACGGGACAAGGGTTGCGCTCGTTGCGGGACTTAACCCAACATCTCACGACACGAGCTGACGACAGCCATGCACCACCTGTACACCGACCACAAGGGGGCCCCTGTCTCCAGAGGTTTCCGATGTATGTCAAGCCTTGGTAAGGTTCTTCGCGTTGCGTCGAATTAAGCCACATGCTCCGCCGCTTGTGCGGGCCCCCGTCAATTCCTTTGAGTTTTAGCCTTGCGGCCGTACTCCCCAGGCGGGGCACTTAATGCGTTAGCTGCGGCACGGACAACGTGGAATGCTGCCCACACCTAGTGCCCACCGTTTACGGCGTGGACTACCAGGGTATCTAATCCTGTTCGCTCCCCACGCTTTCGCTCCTCAGCGTCAGTATCGGCCCAGAGATCCGCCTTCGCCACCGGTGTTCCTCCTGATATCTGCGCATTTCACCGCTACACCAGGAATTCCGATCTCCCCTACCGAACTCTAGCCTGCCCGTATCGACTGCAGACCCGGGGTTAAGCCCCGGGCTTTCACAACCGACGCGACAAGCCGCCTACGAGCTCTTTACGCCCAATAATTCCGGACAACGCTTGCGCCCTACGTATTACCGCGGCTGCTGGCACGTAGTTAGCCGGCGCTTCTTCTGCAGGTACCGTCACTTGCGCTTCTTCCCTGCTGAAAGAGGTTTACAACCCGAAGGCCGTCATCCCTCACGCGGCGTCGCTGCATCAGGCTTGCGCCCATTGTGCAATATTCCCCACTGCTGCCTCCCGTAGGAGTCTGGGCCGTGTCTCAGTCCCAGTGTGGCCGGTCGCCCTCTCAGGCCGGCTACCCGTCGTCGCCTTGGTGAGCCGTTACCTCACCAACAAGCTGATAGGCCGCGGGCTCATCCTGCACCGCCGGAGCTTTCCAGCCTCCACCATGCGGAGGAGACTCGTATCCGGTATTAGACCCCGTTTCCAGGGCTTGTCCCAGAGTGCAGGGCAGATTGCCCACGTGTTACTCACCCGTTCGCCACTAATCCCCGGCCGAAACCGGTTCATCGTTCGACTTGCATGTGTTAAGCACGCCGCCAGCGTTCGTCCTGAGCCAGGATCAAACTCTCCGTGAATGCTTTTCACGGGAGCGGAACAGCCAGGAGGAATAACCCCGACCGTTCACAGCGTCCTCGCTGTAATGTGTTTCAAAGGAACCTCGCCACCAGGAATCTTCCCGGTGTCGGGGTATCAACATATCTGGCGTTGACTTTTGGCACGCTGTTGAGTTCTCAAAGAACGGACGCTTCCTTCGTACTCACCCGAGACTCACTCTCGCGGCTTTCCTCCGGGCGCTTCCCTTCGGTGT
>NZ_JAHUXH010000007.1 GCF_019219825.1 Streptomyces sp. TRM70350
AACAAACACCTCTCCATAGTTCTCACGTGCCTCAGGGAAAACTCCTAAAGCGGGTGTCGCAGATTCGAATCCTGCCGGGGGCACAGACCTAAGCCGCGGGTCAGGGAAGTGTTAGGCCCCCCTTTCAGTTCGAACGGAGGGGCTTTTCCGCGCCCGGAGTCCACGAAGAGTCCACAGCCCCATGCTCCCTGGATGCGCCTCTCGCAGACCTGCGCGGTATCCGTCGGAAGGCGGCTGGGCAGGCGATCTCCCCGGGAAGGCCAGGCTACGCCGGAGAAGACCTGGCATACTTGAAGTATGGCAACCCGGAAGATCACCATCACCGTGCCGGAAGAGCTGGTGGAATCGATCAAGGAACGCGTCGACGCGCGCGGGGTGTCCGGTTACATCGCCGCCGCCGCCGCTCACCAGGACGCCATGGACCGACTGCGCGAGCTTGCCGAACGCCTCGAAGAAGAGCACGGCGCCGTGACGGACGACGAGCAGCAAGCAGCGCTGGACCGCATCGCCGCCATTGACAACTGGCATGACGAGCAGCGATCGCGTCCGGACGAGGCCACGTGAGCCGTACCACCCGAGCGAAGCTGCACCGGCCGCGACAGCGCGTCTTCGTGTTCGGCTCCGAGGCTCTCTCCAAAGCGGTTCAGGGCGACCGGGAGATGGCCGCGCTGATCAAGACGGCTCCGCGGCTCGACATCCCGATCGTCACCTCGGCGCTCGCGACCTTGGAGGCATGGGACCCTCGCGAAGCGGCCAGGCAGGCATTGTGGAACTGGACGCTGTCCCGGGTCCGCGTCGTGCACACGGACGACCAGGTGATCGCCATGGCGCGCGACATGCTGAGGGCAGCGGGCCTGCACGGTCACAAGTACGCCATCGACGCCGTTCTGGCAGCCGTGGCCGGACGAGAAGCCGCGCAGGGCGCCCAGGCGACCGTCTTCACCTCCGACACCGACGACATGAACCAGCTCCTCGCGGGACACTCCGTGCGAGTCGAGAAGGTCTGACGAGACGCCGCCCGTACCTCACTCCCACCACTCGCCGACTCGACTGAGCAACCTGTGCCCTCGTCGGACAGCATCCACCGGCGCATATCCAGCCCACACGGGAACGGAAAGCACCGCGAAGACGTGAGAACTGCGGAGCAGTGTTTCCCCAGGCCAGGAACGCTGCAGTCCATATTTCCGCAGGCCACAGCCCCGCCAAGAGAAAACTCCTGAAGGGGTGTCGCAGGTTCGAATCCTGCCGGGGGCACCCACGCGTTGCGTCGCTGACCTGGGGTTTCTTCCCCCGGGAGGCGCTCTATTCGGCCTCGGGCTCCTCGTCCGGGGCCGTTTTTCGTGAGCAACGGGTACTGCTCGGCCTGTAGCCGGTCTGTATGCGCAGGTCTGGACGTCGGTCCCCTTCCCCGGTCAGGCCAGACCGAACTTCTCGGCGTGCACCTGCCGCGCGGGAACCCGCAGGTCTCGTAGGCCGGAGAGCACGGCCCCGGTCATGGCGGGCGGGCCGCAGACGTACACGTCGCGTTCGGCGATGTCGGGGACCAGATGGTGCAGGCTCTCCGGGCTGAATGGCGGTGGGGCACCGTGCTCGCCGGTCCTGCCGGTGAGCAGGTGCAGCCGTCCGCCCCGGAGCGCGACCAGCTGGCGCACCTCGTTCAGCAGCACGGCGTCGGCCTCGCTGCGCACCCGGTACAGCACGACGACGTCGCCGGTCGCCTGCTCCTCCAGCATGGCCCGCACGGGCGTGATCCCCACGCCGCCCGCGATCAGCAGGACGCCGGGCCGGGTCCGGTGCAGCGAGGTGAACGCCCCGTACGGCCCCTCCACGAAGGCGCGGCTGCCGACCGGGACGTTCCGGAGGCCGGCACTGGCGCTGCCCGCCGCCTTCGCCGTGAGGCGCAGCCCCTGTCCGCCCGGCGCTGCCGACAGGGAGAAGGGGTTGGCCAGCCACCAGTGGTTGTGCCCGGGGAACCGCCAGATGCAGAACTGGCCCGCGCGGGCGGGAAACTTGTCGAGGTGCCGGCCGGTGACGTACACGGAGACCACGTTGTCCGACTCCGGCACCACGGCCGTGACGCGGAACCGGTGGTAGGCGTTGCGCCACAGCGGCATGGCGGCACGCCCCGTCAGCAGTGCGCCGAAGGCGAACAGCCACAGGATCCACCAGTAGGCCGTGGCCAAGGCGGAGGACGTGAACGTCGTGGTCTCCTGCAACTGATGGACGAACGACAGGCCCAGGGCCACGTAGAGCAGCAGGTGCAGGCCGTGCCAGACCTCGTACCGCAGCCGCCGCCGCAGGGGCCGGGTGGAGATCACGGCGATCACGACGATGACGGCCGCGGCAAGCATGCCCAGCAGGGAGGCCGGCACCCCGCTCAGTGCGACGAACGTCTTCCCCATGGACGTGTCGTCGAGTGTCGCGTAGCCGAGCACCACCAGCGTGGCGTGGGTGAGCACGGTCCACAGCAGCGAGAAACCGACCCAGCGGTGCCACACCGTGAGCCGGTCCATCCCGATACGGCGGTCCAGCCAGGGCAGCCGGGCCACTAGCAGCAGTTGGAACAGCATCAGCAGGGCCGCGTGCAGTCCGAAGAACTTGGCGACCGTGAGCACCCCGTTCTTGCCCGAACCGGCACTGACGAACAGCGCCTCGACAACCACCAGGTTGGCGATGACGAATGTCCACATCGCCCAGCGCGCCGCGTCCACCGGAAGCACACTGCTGCCCCGCACCGTGCCACTCGCCATGTCCATGCTTTCCTCACATCCCCCGTGGCCGCTGCACTCGCGGCCCATATGCACTGACCCATGAAGATCGAGCAATTGGTCCGGACGCGCACCTCAATCGGATACGCATACGGAGCGTGGGCCCGATCCGTTCACGCCAGAACCGTCGAATCCGACCACCGTTCCGTCGGTGCGTCCTGCGGAGCAGGGTTCCGCAATGGTTCGCGTCGCGGGGTGGTGCAGCTCTCGACGGTGTGGCCGGCGCCGCGAACGTCAGCAGTACGCTGAATCCGGCGGGATCGGGCCCGCGGCACGGTGTCCGGGAGGTGCTTCATGACGGCCGAGATGGTGGCTCCGGCGTGGATGCATGAGCAGATCACGGCGGAGGAGTACGAGTCCTGGTCCGAGGAGCAGTGCCACGGTATCGAGATCGTGGACGGCATGGTCGTCGTGACTCCGGGTGCGTCCAAGCGGCACAACCGGCTGGCCCGGATTCCGGCGAACGCCCTGGATGCCGCCGCGGGCACGGAATGGAACGCCGACACGGCCCGGCGCGGTACGACGGCAGGCCCACTTGGTAAGGAAGCCAGGCGAGGGTGAGGGCGAACTGGATTCCGTGACGGTCGAGGTGGCACCATCAGGGTCGCCGGACACCCGCGAGTCCGAGTCCGTGTCCTCGGGCCCGTCTGTCCTCAAGCCGGTGCAGGAGGCCGATGCAAAGGCCACGGGCGGGACGCGAAGAGGCGGAGCCGACGACCCACAGCAGCAACTCCTCGAAGGACGTGTCCATGCGGCTGGCCCTGAAGACGTCGGACCCTGTGCGAACCCGGTCCCTGCGCAGGGTACTCATCACACTTCTGGTTGCCGCTGTCGCCGCCGCCCTGGCTATCGGCGGCATCGCGGTGGCCAACGCGGTGAACCAGCCGGAGCTCCGGATACGCGGCATCCCCAGCAGCGGCGTGCTGAACGCCGCCGCGCTCTCCGAGGCCACGCTCACGGTGGACGTGGTCGATCGCAACGGCGACGAGGCGCTGGGCAATGAGGCGCTGCGCAGTGTCGAGGTCAGGCTGAACGGCGAGATCGTCCCCACCCTGTGGGTCGGAGGCCACAGGGTGCTCGACGTGGGGGCGTTGCGGGACGGGGAGTACGAGCTGACGGTGACCGCCGACCCGGGCCTGCTCTCGGCGGAGATCAGTCTCAGTCGCCGCTTCATCGTGGACACCACCCAGCCCTGACCTCAAGGTCCCAGACGCGTGCTGAACTCGTCCACGAGCACGTCCGCGCCGCCGCCCCTGCAGTCGGAGAGGGAAACAGCTCGCTGGCTCCCCCGGGTAACCCAACACTGCGCCTTGCGCGGGACGATCGCCCACGGGCGCGTCCGCGGCCTCCTGTTCGAGCTGGGGGAGGACGCTGGTGTAGGTGTCGGCGGTGAGCTTGTACGAGGAGTGCCCGAGGGTTCCGGAGCGGAGACGGCCGCCGCGGCAGGTGCCGGACGAGACGGTCCGAGGTCACACGACTCCAGAGCGGCAACCGCGTGAGGGCCGGACGGTCGCAGCGTTCGGGCCTCACGCGGGAGCGGCGCCGTGGGCAGGTGAGCCGTCCGGTGAAGGGCGGGCGTGGTGCTGCGGGCGCCAGGTCGCGACGAGGGCTGCGGCGAGGAGCAGTTCGGCGATGTCGCCGCCGTAGTACATGATCTCCGCACCGCCCTGGACTTCGGGTACGGGGGCGTGGATGTCGACCCAGAAGCCGCCGTACATCAGTTGTGAGATCACCGCATGGGCGGCGATGGCCACGCCGAGCCAGACCAGACGGGCGCGGACGCCGGGCCGGACAGGCGCGGGGTCGGGCCCGGCGATCACGTGGGCGAACAGGCACCCCGACAGCAGAAAGTGCAGGTGCAGCAGCCAGTGCCCGCCCGGGTGGGCCATGGCCGCGTTGTAGAGCGGGGTGAAGTAGACAACCGCGAGGCTGCCGGTGGACAGCAGCAGGCTGACGGCCGGACGGGCGAACAACCGCGCGGGGCGGCTGTGGACCACGGCGGTGAGCCGACGAGCGCGGGCGGCGGGCAGCGTGCGCAGCAGCAGAGTGACCGGCGCGCCGAGCACCAGGGCGAGCGGGGCGTACATGCCGATCAGCAGGTGCTGGACCATGTGCCCGCGGAAATCGGCGTGCGCGAAGGGCGCGACCGGCGGCAGAAGTGCCGTGGCCAGCAGGACCAGCCCGGTGAGGAAGGCCGCGGTGCGCCAGTTGCTCCAGCCCCGCACCGGGTTGCGGAGCCGAGCCCGGTGGGCCAGGCACAGATACGTACCGGCGCACACCAGCGCGGCGAGCGCGGGCACCAGTATCTCCGGCACACTGCTGCCCGGGTCATGGCCGGGAATGGGGTGGTCGTGCTCCATCAGGCGGTCCGCCGTGCCTGTCGGCCGGCGGGAGTCTCGGGGTCGAAGGACTGTCCGCCGCGCTGCAGCAGCCAGCCCCCGGCCACCAGCAGCGCGCCCAGCAGCAGGAAGCCCAAATCCCACCAGATCTGGCCGTCACCGGCGTAGACGTGGTGGATGCCCAGGACGTGGTGGTCCAGGACGCCCTCGACGAGGTTGAACAGCCCCCAGCCGACCAGGACCCAGCCCCACAGCACCCTGGAGCTCCACACGCGGCGCCGGTTGTGGGTGACCCGGGAGTACAGGATGGCGAGCCCGGTCAGCACAGCGAGCCAGCACACCACGTGGAAGATGCCGTCCCACACGGTGTTCATCTCCAACCCCGACACCGTGTTGGGGTTGTAGTACTTCACCCCGATACGGTCGTCGTTGGTGCTGGTGAGCATGTGATGCCACTGCAGAAGCTGGTGCAGGAGAATGCCGTCGACGAACCCGCCGAGCCCCACCCCCAGCACGATCCCCGGCAACTGGAGTCCGGCCGGAACCGTACCCGCCCCGGTCTCGCCCGCGGTGGTCGCCATCGCCCTGCCTCCGTCCCGTCAGCACCGGTGTTCGCGTCTTTCGGCTGTGCGGGTTTCCCGCCGGGGGGCCGTACTGAGGCGCGGCACAGCCCGTTCCTTGTCACGGTCTACCAGCTCCCCGGCCACACTGCGGCCACACTTTCGGCCGTTTGGCGGCGCTCGTCCCGTCTCTCGGCGAACCGACGGCCGGAGCCGCCGATGAGCGTCTGGGCCGGCCCATCGCGGGAGCGGTCCTGCTGGTGAACAGCCTCTGGTTGGCTTGGCGCCGCCTCGCCAGGCTCCGGAAACCGACCCGCCCGTCGTAGCGACGCCACGCAACCGTCACCTGGTCAGTGAATGACTGCGCCCTTGCCGAAGCCGCGCGCTGCCAGTTGCTGTTCGGCCACCAGCGCCCATGCGCACCGCGCCGCCGAAGCCCGAGTGCCACCGCGGCGCCGACCAGGCACAGGAGGCCGACTCCCCAGAGGCCTCCGGCTACGAACCAGGCCGGTCGCTCGGACACGAGACGCTCACCGGACGAGACATCCAGCCCCACTTGCCCGCCGAGGGCCCAGAAGAAATGCAAACCAGCGAAAGCCACCGCCCAACCGGCAGCAAGGTACCCGAAGCGGAGACGAGGACGGGGCGCCCGTGGCGGACTGGGTTGCCGATGTGGGGTTGCAGGGAGGTGGCCGGTTATTCGTCCCGCCTGGGGCTGAACTTCAAGATGACCCTCTCGTCGTCCGGCCGGTCGAAGTCGACATGGATGTCGCCGGTCTGGACTGTTCCGGTGCCGCCCACCCAGCCCCTCAGCGGCGAGGGTTGGTCGTCGGTCGCCGAGAACTCGACTCTGTCGTCTGTGATGCGGTCCACCGTGAACGTCTCGGAGATGAACTTGGGGGCGAACCGGATCGTGTCTCCATCCCTGACTTCCACCTCACAGGTGCGGTCCAGGCACGCATCCAGGTCCCGCCCGTCCCGGGCCTCCTTGCGTGTCGGGGACGGCGTGGGGGTCGGAGACGGCGTGGCCGGTGAGGAGGGGGACGCCGAGCGCTGTCCCTTGCCCGCCGTCGGCGTCACGGCACTCCCCGATGCGTCGCTGTCACCGCCACCGCAGGCCGTGACCATAAACGCGAGGACCGGCCCGAGCGCCCAGAGCGCGCGGGACCTCGCGGGAGCCGTCCGACCTCCTGCGGCCTGCGCTTTGTCCATGCGTGTCTTCCCCCTCGGTAGGTTCAACCGATTCCGGTCCGGCAGCGATGCGGCCAACGGCTCGCTGATGAGGGCATCCTGGTGCAGGACGCCCGGGACCGGTCCCGGGCAACCACCCGGTCACGTCGGGGCGAGGAACGGTCCGGAGGTGCGGCACGCGGGGTTGGCGCCCATGCCGACGACGGCGCTGTCTCCGTACGGCAAGGCGCGGATGTGCGAACCCGCGTATCCACCGGGGGTGAGGAAGACGTCCCAGGCGGCCATCCAGTCCTCGACGCGGCCCGTGCGAGGACTGACGACGGGTTCCCGGCGCGGCACCACCCGCTCCTGGGCGACGAAGCCGTGGCCGGCGCACGAGTCGAGGACGCGGGCCCAGTCCCGGTCGCCGAGTTCCCAGCCGGCGTGGATGCCGGTTCCGGCGAAGTCCCCACGCGGCTTGACGATCAGCTGCTCCCGGTGCTCGCGGCAGTGCTCGACGAGGGCGGGGGTGAGCTCACGGGTCCACGGCAGCACCCGGTCCACCAGGTCCCGCTCCGCCATCGTGAAGGCGTCCCGGCTCCGTTCGTCCGACAGCAGCGCCAGGCAGCCCTTGTTGGCGTACAGGGAGCTCTGGAAGGTGGTGAACAGCACCACCCTGCCCTCCTCGTGCGCACGCAGGATCGGCTCGACGGCCTCCTCGGCACCGGGGGTACGGGCGATCTGGGCCGGGGAGAAGTAGCGCAGCACCACGTCGAGGGGGGCGCCGTCGAGGTGCAGTCGGCCGTCCTTCTCACCGACCTGGCCCACCTCGCCGATGCGCAGGTCGATCCCGAGGCCGCGCATCATCTCCTGGAAGGAGCGCACCAGATGGAGGTACGGGGCCAGGCCGCCGTCCCCTTCGACCAGGGCCACGACGGGGTCCGCCCCACCGGTCAGCGGGGCCGCGGCGGCACGCAGGGCGTCGGCGATGCGTTCCCCGGTGTGCACATAGCTCAGCCGGTGTTCCTCGGCGAAGGCGCGGAAGGCCGGAACGCCGAGCAGCGCCCGCTGGATCTCGGCCCGGTCGGCGCCGCCCAGTTCGCTGCCCACGTTGAACTCCAGCAGCTTGAAGGACGTGCCGTCGTGGTAGATGTCGGCGCGGCCGTAGGGGACGGGTTCCGCGTCCGCGAAGCGGCGCATCAGGGCGGCCTGCCGGGGCGGTATCCCGAGGGCGTCGCAGTACGCGCCGAGGTCGCCGTCGAAGAGTCGCGTGGGGAGTTGGGTGAGCAGGTCGAAGACCGACCGGATGTCGTCGGCGAAGGCGCGCATCCGGGTCTCGTCGATGAAGAACGGACGCGGTAGCAGCCGGTGGCCGCAGGACTCGTGGAACAGCGGCGGGAACTGGGCGTCGGCCATGGCGTGCAGCAGGTCCGTGTTCCCGTTCAGGCACTGCTCGTTGTAGGCCGTGGTCACCTGGTCCGTCATGGGTTGGTCCTCTGTTGTCGGGGTTCGCCGCGTCTTCTGTTCTCGGGGTACGCCGCGTCTTCTGTTCCCGGGGTACGCCGCGTCTTCTGTTCCCGGGCGTTCGCCGGGCTACTGTTCCCGGGCGTTCACCGCGCCTTCTGTACCCGGGCGCTCGCCGGGCTACTGTTCCCGGGCGTTCACCGCGTCATCTGTTCCCGGGCATTCACCGCGCCTTCTGTTCCCGGGCATTCACCGCGTCATCTGTTCCCGGGCATTCACCGCGTCTTCGCGGGCTATTGGGAGGGCAGTTCGCGCATGGTCCGCAGGGGTGAGAAGAACACCGGCAGCCACGCGACCGACAGGGTCACGGCGCCTGTCCACAGGGCGGCGCGTACGGAGGCGTACTCGCCGATGACCGCGGCGAGTCCGGCTCCGATCGCCAGCGCTCCGGTGAACAGGAAGCGCATGGTGGCGTTCATCCGGCCCAGCAGCGCGTCGGGGGTGACGCGCTGGCGGAAGCTGACCATCAGCACGTTGTCGACGCCCATGCGGAACGTGACCAGCAGCCAGCATCCGGCGGCCACCCACAGCCACACCCCGCGGTCCAGGACGAACGGCACGGCGAGGGCGAACGGGGCAGTGGACAGGCCGAAGATCCACGGAACGCGGCCCGCGCCCAGCCACTCCCCCGTCCGACGGGCCGCGAACGCCCCCAGGAAGACACCGACTCCGCCGACGGACAGGAACACGCCGATCGTCCACACCGGCAGGTGCAGTTCGTCGCGGAACAGCACCGGGATCATGGTCGTGATGGTGAAGACGGACAGGTTGGTGACGGCCCCGGCCAGCGCCACCGGCCGCAGCACGGCATGGCCGAACACGAACCGGACGCCTTCGGCGACCTCCGCCGCGAGGCTCTTGCGCCGGTCCCTGGGCGGCTTCTCCTGTGGTGCGCGGATGCGGGTCAGGCAGAGCGCGGACCACAGGAAGCCCAGCGCGTTGGCGAGCACGGCGACCGGGGCGGTGAGCGCCGCGACCAGGAAGCCGCCGCCGCCCCGGCCGCCGACCTGGAGTGCCGCGTCCCAGCCGTTCAGCTGGGCGTTCGCCTGAATCAGCCGGTCCCGGCCGACGAGCTGGGGCAGGCAGCTCTGGGCGGCCACGTCGAAGAGCACGGTGGCGCAGCCGGACAGCAGGACCACGGCGTAGAGCTGCTCGATGGTGAGGACGTCCAGCCAGGCGGCGACCGGTACGAAGGCGAGCAGCGCGGTCCGCGCCAGGTCGGTGACGATCATGACGTGGCGGTAGCGCATCCGGTCCACCCAGGCTCCGGCCGGCAGCCCGATGAGGAGGAAGGCGGCGGTGGACAGCATGCCGAGCAGGCCGACCTGCCCGGGGGAGGCGTCCAGGGCCTCGATGGCCACCAGCGGCAGCGCGATGTAGCCGATGTGCGTGCCGACCTTGCTGACCACGGCGCCCGCGAACAGCATCCGGAAGTCGTGGTCGCGCAGGAGGGAACCGGTCTCGGCGGCGCCGCGCGGCGCGGTGCCCTTGCCGTCGGTCGTCCGCGGCTCGGCCATCAGGCGCCGTCCCCGGTGCGCGGGGCGGGCATCGTGCGGAAGCGGAGGATCTCGTCGACCTCGGCGCAGCGGCGTGCCGCGTCCGCCGTGTCCTTGCCGGTGGCGATGACGTATCCCATCGCCCGGTCCCATCCGGCCCGGATCGCGGGCACCGTGTCGCCGACGTTCATCTGCAGCATGACGCCCGTGTCGGCGCCCGAGAGTTCCACCAGCCCCGGGACGCCGGGCAGTTTGGCACCGACCGGCGCCTGCCGCACCACCACTCCGGACTCCGTCAGCCGCTCGATCCCGTCGAATCCGGTGATCACGCCCGGTTCGGGGGCGAAGAAGCGGATGTGTCCGGCGCCGACCGGCTCGGGCGCCCGCTCGGGCAGCTTCTCGATGCCCAGCGGGACGGACAGGAACAGCCGGGAGAAGTCCAGTCCGTAGGCGCGGCGCAGGATGGAGGGGGTGCCGCCGCCGCCCATGCGGCTGTGCGACTCCAGCATTCTCGGGCCGTCCGCCGTGAGGATGAACTCGGTGTGGGTGGGGCCTTCCCACAGGCCGACCTCGGTGAGCAGGGCAACGGTCTGGCGGTGGAGTTCGTCCGTCCACTCGGAGCCGTACGCGCCGGGTATGGAGTGCTCCATCTCGACGAGGTGCTCGTCGAGCACCGACGTCATCAGGGCCACGGGAAGGTGGCGGCCCTCGGCGGAGAACGCCTCGACGCTGATCACCGGGCCGTCGAGGTACTCCTCGGCCAGCGCCCTGCGGTACCCGGCGGCGGCGAGCTGCTCCCACGCGTCCGCCGCGGCTGCCTCGTCGTCGAGGATGTGCACGTCGGCGCTGGCGGTGCCGTCGACGGGCTTGACGACGATCCGGCCGCCGACGGCGCGCAGGAACGAGGTGAGGGACCGGGCGCTGTCGACGACCTGGTACCGGACCGGGCTGACCCCGGCGCGGGCCAGTGCCTCCCGGGTGAGCACCTTGTCGTACAGGGCGCGTACCGCGGAGACGCTGTTGCCCGGCAGGCCGAGTTGCTCCACGACGACGGCGGTCGGGACGGCTCCGGCCTCGCTGGTGGTCAGCACCCGCTCGAAGGGGCGTTCCTCGTGCAGCGGGCGGATCGCCTCCAGCAGCGATCCGGCGTCGGACAGCTCCGCGTGCACGATGCGCTCGCAGTAGTCGTGGAGCATCTCCTCGTACATGCCGGGCGCGTGGACGAGTACGACGTCCAGGTCGAGGTCGAGGGCGGACATCACCGAGTGCGAGTGGCCGCCGACGACGGCCACCCGGCGCCTGGTGCTGGTCATTCGGTCTCCAGTCGCAGGGTGGCGGTCATGTGCCGGAACGTGGCGTCGAGTTCGTCCTCGCTGTCCACGGTGAAGATGAGGTGCCCGTGGCCCTGGAACGTCCGCGGTGGTACGAGCAGCTGCTCGCCGGGGCTCCGGTAGATCTGCACCTCGTCCACCCGAGGGTCGGCGCGCACCTCGTCCAGGCCGGTGACCGTGGTGAGGGTGCCCGCCCGGTCGGGGAAGATGTTCCAGAAGCCGACGGGAGTAGGCCGCTCGGCCGGTTCGACACGGGGCGCGCGCCCGCGGGCGATGTCCAGCACCGCCTCGACCATGTCGACGCCGGTGGAGAGCAGCACGGACCGGTAGATGGGGCCGCCGCCCATCCGGGCCGCGGCCTCCAGCACCACGGGTTCGGTGTCACCACGCAGCCGGAACTCGACATGCGTGGCACCGGTGGTGATGCCCAGCGCCCGGTGCACGGCGACGGTGGCCTCCTCGACCGCCCGCACCGTCTTCTCCGGCAGCCGGGTGGGGGTGCAGGCGTACACCTCCTCGAAGGTGGGGCCGGTGGGCAGCGGCTTGTCGTGGATGGCCAGGGTGTGCGTGACGCTGTCGTGGACCAGCGACTCGACGCAGATCTCCGCGCCGGGCACGAACTCCTCCAGCAGCAGCCCGCCGTCGTACTCCTGGTGCGCGGAGCGGTGCAGCGGATCGTAGGTGAAGCCGTCCCAGGCTCCCTTGAGGAAGCCGTCGAAGTGTTCGGCGAGCTCGTCCTCGTTGTCCACACTGCGCACGAACATGCTGCCGGTGCCGAGGACCGGCTTCATCACCAGCGGAAAGCCGGTGTGCCGGGCCACCTCGCGGGCCTCGTCGAGGGACCGGGCGATGCCGTGGCGCGGCTGCGGCACGCCGCCGGCGGCGAACGCCTCGCGCATCGCCCACTTGTCGCGGGCCAGCCGGGCGGTGCGCTCGCTCACCGAGACCAGCCCGAACTCGGCCGCCACCCGTGCGGCCGAGGGCACGGGGGCCTCGGCGAAGGTGACCACCGCCGAGAACGGTTCGCTCTCCTCCGCTGCGAGGGCCTGCACCGCGGCGAGCGTCTCCTCGATGCTGCTGGTGTCCGCGATGACGACCCGGTCGACGTACTCCGCTTCCCACTCGGGGTCCTTCATCACCAGCAGCAGGCGTTCGCCGTGGTCGTGGGCGTACTGCCGGGCCCGCGCCAGATGACGGCGGCGGCTGAGGTTCTTCTTGTGGAGGACGAGGATGCTCATGGTGGTGGTCTCTGCCTTCCGTTCAGGCGAGTTGGGACAGCCGCGTGAACTGGTCGTCGGTGAGCTCGATGTCGGCGGCCCGCATGTTCTCTTCCAGGTGGGCGATCGAGGAGGTGCCGGGGATCGGGATGACCACGGGTGAGCGGCGCAGCAGCCAGGCGAGGGCCACCTGGGCGGGCGTGGCGCCGAGTTCCCGGGCGATGCCGGCCACCGGGCTGCCGGGGCCGGCGTGCTCGCCGCGCGCGATGGGGAGCCACGGGATGAAGGCGATGTTCTCCCGGGTGCAGTGGTCGAGCACCGCTTCGTGGGAGCGGTCGGTCAGATTGAACAGGTTCTGGACGCTCACCACGTCGAAGTAGGTGCGGGCTTCCTCGATCTGCTCGACGGTGACCTCGGACAGGCCGAGGTGGCGGACCTTGCCCTCCTGCTGGAGCTGGGCCAGGGCGCCGAACTGGTCGGCGGTCGGCACCTGCGGGTCGATCCGGTGCAGCTGGTACAGGTCGATGCGCTCCACGCGCAGCCGGCGCAGGCTCAGCTCGCACTGCTGGCGCAGGTACTCGGGGCGGCCGAGCGGCTTCCACTCCCGCGGGGACGGGCGGCTCTGGCCCGCCTTGGTGGCGATGACGACGTTCTCCGGGTAGGGGTGGAGGGCTTCGGCGAGCTGCTCCTCGTTGGTTCCGGGGCCGTAGGCGTCCGCGGTGTCGATGAAGTCGACGCCGAGTTCGACGGCGCGGCGGGCGACCTTGAGCGCTCCCTCGGGGTCCGCGGGCAGGCCCCAGTTCAGCTCGCCGGTGAGCCGCATGGCACCGAAGCCGAGACGGTGGACGGTGAGGTCGCCGCCGAGGGTGAAGGTGGCGGGCTGCTTGGTCATGCTGGGTCTCCGATCGTGGTGCTGGGGGTGAGCAGAAGTTTTCCGGTCGAGGCGCGGCTCTCCAGAACCCGATGAGCCTGCCCTGCCGCCTCCAGGGGAAAACTGCCGCCGATGTGGACGTCGAGTCGGCCGTCCGCGACGAGGCCGAAGACCTCGGCGGCGCGGCGCGCGAGTTCCTCGGTGGTGGCGATGTGGTGGTCGAGGTTGGGCCGGGTGACGAACACGGATCCCGCGGTGTTGAGCCGCTGGAGGTCGACGGGGGGCACCCGCCCCCCGGCCTGGCCGAAGAGCGCGAGGGTGCCGCGCGTCCGCAGCGACGCCAGGCTCGCGTCGAAGGTGGGAGCACCGACGCCGTCGTACACCGCGGCCACCCCTTCGCCGCCGGTCAGCTCCCGCACCGCCGCGGCGACATCGACGGCGTCCGCGCCGGTGCACAGCACCTGCCAGGCGCCGGCCGCGCGGGCGGTCTTCTCCTTCTCCGGCGCCGAGACGGTGCCGATCACCCGTCCGCCGCGCAGCCGCACCAGCTGGGTGAGCAGCAGGCCCATGCCGCCGGCCGCCGCGTGCACCAGCACGGTGTCGCCGGGCCGCACGCGGTGGGTGTCGTGCGTGAGGTAGTGGGCCGTCATGCCCTGCAGCAGGACCGCGGCCGCGGTCCGGGAGCCGAGGCCGGCCGGGACGGGGACGGCCCGGTGCGCCGGGACCACCGCGAGTTCGGCGTATCCGCCCGGCTGGTTGGCCCAGGCGACCCGGTCGCCGACCCGGTGCCGGACGGCGTCGCCGGGCGCCGTCGGGCCGGTGGCGATGACGACGCCCGCCGCTTCGGCGCCGGGAACGAAGGGCAGCGGGCCGGGATAGGCGCCCGACCGGCGGTAGACGTCGATGAAGTTCACCCCCGCCGCCTCGACCGCGACCAGCAGCTCTCCCGCGCCCGGCCGCGGATCCGCCACGTCCTCGGTGCGCAGCACGTCCGCGGTGCCGAACTCCCGGACCAGCACGGCCCTCATGACAGCGGGACCTCCGTGATCCACTGCGGGTGGCGGTCGTCCTCGCCGCGCACCAGGCGTCCGTACGCCCGGGACAGCGCACGGGTCACCGGACCGGGGGTGCCGTCCCGCACGGTCAGACCGTCGATGGTGGTGACGGGAAGCACCTCCCACGCCGTGCCCATGAAGAAGATCTCGTCGGCGAGATACAGCTCGGTGCGGTCCACCTCCCGCTCCTCGACCGGGATGCCGAGGTCGCGCAGCAGGACCAGCGCGGTGTCCCGGGTGATGCCGGGCAGGACGCCGCTGGTGAGGGAGGGGGTGACGGCGACGCCGTCGCGCACCAGGGCGAGGCAGGCCCCCGCGCCCTCGCTGACCTTGTGCCGCTCGTTGAGCATGACCGGCCAGTCGTGGCCGTTCTCCC
Organism: Streptomyces sp. TRM70350; assembly: GCF_019219825.1. Taxonomy (GTDB): domain Bacteria; phylum Actinomycetota; class Actinomycetes; order Streptomycetales; family Streptomycetaceae; genus Streptomyces. The sequence continues at coordinate 14,708 of NZ_JAHUXH010000007.1, forward strand.
TGGCCTCCATCAACGCGAGTCGGCCGTTGTGGTAGTTGGAGAACGCCTTGGCGCGCGGCGGCGCCGAGTGCTCGCCCACCCGCAGCCAGGAGCTGACGGCGGCCCGGCAGCCGCGTTCGGTGTCCAGCGCGCTGCGGAACGGCCAGGAATCGATGATCACCTCGCAGACCGCGCCGGACGGGACCATCTGCTCCCTGATGATGCCGCGGGGGAAGGCCCACGGCCGCAGATAGGTGTCCTCCCGGTAGCCGTTGAGGGTGAGGAGGTCCACCACGGCCCGGTGCAGTTCGTCGGCCGGATGCGGCAGCGACAGGCGGCACAGCCGGGCCGAGTCGGCGAGCCGGCGCAGATGGTCGTCGAGCCGGAAGACCAGCAGCCGCTCGCCGTCGGCGGCGAGGTAGGCCTTGACGCCCTCGAAGACGGCGGCGACCGAGGCGTGGCCGACGGCGTTGACATGGACGGCGGCCTGCTCCCAGGGCACGAGGTCGCCGGAGCGCCAGAGCCATTCCGGGTGCCCGGCCTGCGGGCTGGCCAGGGTCTCCAGTGCGGATGCGGTGGTCATACGACGGGTGTCCCTTCGGTGCGGAAGCCGTCCGCCGCCAGGTCGTAGTGGGTCAGGGAGGGCAGTACGGCGTCGGCGTGACCGAGTTCGGCCGCGTCGCCGACCGCGTTGGGCACCGCGAGGCAGCGGACGCCGGCGGCGCGGGCGGCCCGTACCCCGATCGCCGAGTCCTCGAAGGCGACGGCGTGTGCGGGGGCGCAGTCGAGGACGCGGAGCGCCAGTTCGTACAGGTCGGGATGGGGCTTGTGGCGTGCCGCCAGGTCGCCGGTCACCAGGGCGGCGAAACGGTCACGTACGCCGAGGCGCTGCAGGTGGTGCGCCACCCAGGCGTGCGGCGCGCTGGAGACCACCGCGGCCTGCACTCCCCGCGCCCGTGCCGCGTCGAGCAGTTCGCGCACGCCGGGGCGCAGCGGCTGGCTGTCGCACAGCTGCCGCTTGCGCTCCTTGCGGTCGGCCACCAGGGTCGCGGCCCGCGTGCCGCCGACGCGGGCCGCGAGGTCATCGGCGGCGAGCCGTTCGCCGTCGGCGCGGCCCACCATGGAGTGCCACAGGCTCTCGGGGAACCGCAGGCCGCACGCGGCGTAGATCTCCCGCCATGCGCGGTGGCCCGCGCTCTCCGTGTCGCAGATCAGGCCGTCGAAGTCCAGCAGCACGGCGCGGGGCCGCACGGCGGCGGTCACCGCGCCACACCGGTCAGGGCCGGGGCCGTCACCGGGCCGAGTACCTTCTGCACGTACTCGTTCGAGAAGACCCCGAGCGGGTCCAGTTCCGCCCGTACGCGCTGGAAGTCCTGCCAGCGCGGGTAGCGGGGCGCGAGCAGCTCGGCCGTGGCGGTGTGCGCCTTGCCCCAGTGCGGACGGGCCTCGTGTTCGCGCAGGACGCACTCCGCGGCGCGCAGGATCTCGATCTGGTCGGCGGTGCGGGGCACGGTGAGATTGACGTAGCCGGTCGCCCGCCCGTACGCGGGAGAGAGCGGGACGTCGTCGCCCGCGCCGACCCGTACCAGGACCGAGTACGGGGAGTAGGTGCCCAGCCGGCGCAGCACGGGCCGCAGGCCGCGCAGGGCGTCGGCCGTGCGCTCCAGGGGCAGCGCGTGTTCCATGGCCAGGAACCGCACCGGCTGCGGGAAGGTGAACACCCGGTGGCTCGCGTCCGTGTACGTGCTGTCGGGCCACAGGCCGCCCAGCCGCCGGGTGAGCCAGGGCACCGCCGCGGCACCGGCCGCCTTGGCGACCTGGCCGGTGAGACCGCACCGCACCTCGTCGAGGGTGGCGGCGTAACGGCGCAGCGGAGCGCGCGGCGTGGCGGCCTGCGTGGTGCGGTCGACCGAGCGGAGCGTGACACGGTCGGTCCACGGCAGCCAGTTGAGGCTCGGATGCTCGCTCTGTGCCGCCCAGTCGGTGAAGCGTTCCAGCAGCGCGTCCAGCGGCTCGTCGCTCAGCCGCAGCCGGAGGTTGAACTGCGGGACGCAGCGCAGGGTGACGGTGCTCAGGACGCCGAGGGTGCCCAGCGCGGTCCGTACCGCGCCCCACAGGTCCGGGTCGCCGTCCGGGCCGATGTCGCGGACCGCGCCGTCGGCGGTGACCAGGCGGACCCGGGCCACCTGCCCGGACAGCGGCGGGTGGGCCAGCCCGGTGCCGTGGTTGCCGGTGGACAGGGCGCCCGCCACGGTCTGCTCGCCGAGGGTGCCGATGTTCTCCAGGGCGAGGCCCGCGCGGTCCAGCTCCTCGCACAGCGCCGCGATGCGGGTGCCCGCGCGGACCGTGACGTGACCGGCGGCGCGGTCCACGGCGATGACACCGGAGTACGAGGTGAGGTCGAGCAGCACACCGGGAGTCGTCGCCAGGCGGTTGAACGAGTGGCCGGTCCCCACCGCCCGCACCGTCAGTCCGCTGCCGGCGGCCGCCCGCACCGCCTGCACGATCTCATCCTCACTCGTGGGGCGGACCAGCTGCGCGGGAGCGCAGCCGACCGTGCCGGACCAGGTACGCCAAGTGGATCGCAGCACTGTTTTCCCTTCGTTGTTGACGGTCCGTCGGCTGGTCAGTGCCGCGCGCAGAACCGCTGGAGCGCGTCCCGCCAGTGCGGCAGCGACAGCCCCAGGCCCGCCAGCCGCTCGGTGCACAGCGAGGAGTCGCGCGGCCTGCCGCCGACGAAGCCGCACTCCGCCATGGCGAGCGGCTTCGGCTCGGGCACGTCGGGGCGCAGCTCGTGCAGGGCCAGTCCGACGTCGTACCAACTGGCCGTGCCGGCGTTGGCGACGTGGAGGGTGCCGCTGACCGGCTCGGGGCGGGTCAGCAGGAACACCAGCGCCCGGGCCAGGTCGGCGGTGTACGTCGGCAGGCTGTACTGGTCCGCGACCAGGGCGGCCGGGCGCCCCTCGGCGGCCTGCCGCAGCGCCGCCAGCACCACGTCCACCCGTTCGTCCGCCCCGCCGAAGAGCCAGGACGTGCGCACGGACAGCGCCCGCTCGCCCAGTACGGCGCAGATACGCTCACCGGCCAGCTTGGTCGCCCCGTACACGCTCAGCGGACTGGGCAGGTCGGTCTCCCGGTAGCCGCCCTCCGGAGGCGCCGTCCCGTCGAAGACGTAGTCGCTGGAGAGGTACACCAGCCGGCTGCCGGTGCGGCGGCACGCCTCGGCCACGTTGCGCACGCCCGCGACATTGACGCGCAGCGCCCGCGCGGGGTCGCGTTCGCAGTCGTCGACGACGGCGTGTGCGGCGGTGTGGACCACGACGTCGGGGCGGAAGGACTCGATGGACCGGGTGACCGCCCCGGCGTCCGCGATGTCGAAGTCGGCGCGCGAGACGCCGTGCGTCCGCCAGGTGCCGGTCACCGGGTCGGCGGCCAGGGCGGCGGTGAGGGCGGTGCCCAGCATGCCGTCCGCACCGGTCAGGTACAGCCGGGTGGCGGCGCCCATCACAGGTGCCCGAACTCTTCGAGCAGTTCCAGCACGGTCGCCCCCGAGGAGATCTTCTCCCGGATGGTGCGCTCCTTGCCGATGTTGAGGCGGGTGCCCTCCAGCACGTCCTCGGCGAGCGCGGGCGGAACCACGGCGATGCCGTTCTCGTCGGCGACAAGGATGTCCCCGGGGTTGATCACCTGACCGCCCACCACGACGGGCACGTTGACCTGGACCGGCTCGGTGCGGTCGTGCACGGCGGTGGGTGAGGGCCGCGGAACGGTGGACCGGTACCACAGCGGGAAGTCGAGGTCGCGGATCTCGTCGACGTCGCGCACCGCGCCGTCGACGATGCCCGCGCCGATCCCGGCCTTGAGGGACAGCGTGGACATCAGCCCGCCCCACATGGCGGTGAGCGGGGTTCCGTGGCAGGCGACGACAATGATGTCGCCGGGCTGGGCCCGGGCCAGTACCGGCATGCAGTCGACGAGGTCGTCGATGGACAGGTTGACGGTGAGCGCCGGGCCGACGACCTTGTGCTCCGGCTTCACGGTGAGGAAGCCGCCGATCGCTCCGACCCGTCGGCGCGCGTCCGTCACCAGGCAGCTGGGGCTGTACTCGTTCAGGACCTCGCGAAAGGCGTCCACCAGCTGCTGCGGGGGCCGTACGAGATCGTTGTAGACCGTTTCCATCGGTGGGTTCTCCTGTTCGGGATGTCAGTGGGGTGCGGCGGCGGTGCGGAGTGCCTCGGCCAGTGCGGGGGCGTCCAGGCCGTGTGCCGCGAGCGCCTCCGCCTCGGTGCCGCAGCGCGGCACCTCGGTGAGGCCGATGCCGCGGAAGCGGGGAGCCGCGTCGAGTCCCAGCTCCACCAGGGCACGGGCGAGGGTGTCGGCCTGCCCGCCCTGCGTGTAGTGGTTCTCGACCACCGTCAGCGTCTCGGCCCCGGCCGCGAGGTCCGCGAGCCATTCGGGATCGACGCGGTTGAGCCAGGGCAACTCGACGACGGTCACCTCGATGCCGTCGGCCGCCAGCAGGTCCGCCGCCCGCAGCAGTCCCGCGAGGACGACGGGGCCGGATCCCACGGCTACCGTGGGGCCGCCCGCCCGCACCACACGGCCGCGGCCGACCCGGAGCCGTGCCGCCGGGAGTGCGTCCACCTCGCTGGGTACGGGCGCGCTGACGAGCCGCAGGTAGACGCTCTCCTCGGCGGTGGCGCAGAACTCCACGGCGGCGCGCACCCCGGACGCGTTGGCCGGTTCCAGCACCAGCAGGCCCGGTACGGCGCCGAGCGCGCTGACGTCGCGTACCGCCTGGTGGGAGTGGCCCGGTGCGGCCGGGAGCAGGCCGGCGAGGGAGCCGGTGTAGATCGCCCTGCGTCCCTCGGTGGCGTTGTTGTAGATCTGCTCGTTGGGCCGGGAGTGCAGGAAGCAGGAGAAGGAGTGGACGAACGGCAGCCGCCCGCCGGCGGCGAGGCCGCCCGCCGCGGACACCATGTCCTGTTCCGCGATGCCGCATTCGAAGAACCGGTCGGGGAACTCCTCGGAGAACGGGATGAGTCCGGTGTCGAGCACCAGGTCCGCGTCGAGTGCCACGATCCGCTCGTCCCGGCGGGCCAGTTCCACCAGCGCGTGGCCGTACACCTGAGGCAGACGCTCGGCGGCCACGGCGGCGGCCGGGACCGGGTCGGGCACCGCCTGCGCCACCCGCAGCGGCTCCAGACCGTGCCGGGACAGTATCTCCGCGGCGGTGGCGGCGAGTTCGGCGTACGCCGAGCGGTAGTCGTCCGCGGACGGGGCACCGCTGTGGTAGCGGTACATCCACTCGCCGTCCCGCAGGGAGGTGGTGGCCGCGAACGTGTCGCAGCCGGCGCCCTTGACCGTGTCGGCGATGATGACGGCCGGCTGGTCGGGGAAGCTCTCGGCGCGCTTGCGGAAGGCGGCCTCCAGCTCCAGGGGGTCGTGGCCGTCGCAGCGCAGCGCACCCCAGCCGAAGGCGCGGAACTTCGCCTCCAGGTCGCCGAGGTCGCTGACATCGGCCACCCAGGTGTCGGACTGGATCTTGTTGTGGTCCACGACGACGGTCAGTTCCCGCATCCGGTGCCGGACCGCCCCCGCGAGCGCCTCCCAGTTCTGGCCCTCCTGGAGTTCGCCGTCACCGGTCATGACGTAGACGCGGCGCGCCCGCCCGGCCAGCCGGTCGGCGAGGACGAGTCCCTTGGCCTTGGAGATGCCCATGCCCAGCGAGCCGGTGTTGAACGGCATGTGCGGGGTGTGCACATCGGGGTGTCCGGGCAGCCCGTCGATGCGGCGCAGCCCGTGCAGGAGGTCCTCGGGCAGCGCTCCGAGACCGATCAGCGCCGCGTACAGGCCCGGAGCGTCATGGCCCTTGGAGGAGAAGTAGACGTCGCCGTCGGTCTCGAAGGGCCGCCGCATCTCGTGCAGGTACAGATGGGTGACGATGTCCGCGGCGCTGAAGCTGGAGCCCAGGTGTCCCGATCCGGCTCGCTTGATCATGTAGAGGGTGTTGACGCGGCTGAGGGTGCTCACGGCCCGTGAGCGGTCGTACGGATCGGGGATCTGCTCCCGTACGCGGGCGAACTCGGCCGCCGGCACCCAGTGCAGGGTGGTGGTCATGGTTGACTCCGTGGTCGTGGTTGACTCCGTGGTCGTGGTTGACTCCGTGGTCGTGGTGGTCACCAGCACACGAATCCGCCGTCGACGAGGAGTTCGGTCCCCGTGACGTACCGGCTCATGTCGGACGCGAGGAACAGCAGCGGCCCGACGAGGTCGTCCTCGGTGGCCATGCGCCCCAGCGGGACCCGGGCGACGAACTTCTCCCGGAACCGCGGGTCCTGGCCGCCCAGCACACCCCCGGGCGAGAGCGTGTTCACCCGGACCCCGGACGGCCCCCAGAAGGCGGCCAGATACCGGGTCAGGGCGGCGACCCCCGCCTTCGACATGCCGTAGGCGGGCGGTTTGAGAAAGGGCGGGTCCAGCTCGATGTGGTCGTAGAAGCGGGGGTCCGGCGCCACGGTGCCGTACAGGGATCCGATGTTGATCACGGATCCGCTGCCCCGCCGGGCCATCTCGGTGCCGAACACCTGGCAGGTCCGCAGCACCCCCACCGCGTTGACGTCGAGGACGGTGCACGAGAGTTCCTCGGGGATGTCCTCGAAGAGCCAGCTGCCCGCGTCGGCGGACGGCGGCTGGTCGATGCCCGCGTTGTTGACGAGGACGCCGGGCGGGCCCAGGCGGTCCAGGCAGGCGCCCAGCGCGTCCTGGAGGCTGGGCCGGTCGGTCACGTCCCCGTAGTGGAAGACGAACCGACCGGCCGCGCCCTGCGTGCACTCGCCGAACTCCGCGAGCGCGACGTCGTCGGGTTTGACCCTGTCCAGCCCGAAGACGTCCGCGCCCGCGCGCAGGAGCGCCCTGGTCCACACCCTGCCGAGCCGGCCGCCGACACCGGTGACCACAGCGGTGCTGCCGGTCAGGCCGGACAGCACGGGTCAGCCCGCCTGTCGGGTGCCGACGCCCGTGGCGGCCCTGGCCAGCAGCTCCGGCGCGAAGGCGCCGTCCGCCGGCAGGGGCTCGCGCAGGGTCGCGCCCAGCACCTCGTCGAGCCGGTACGGCTTCATGCCGTCGCCGGGCGACTTGGCGATGACGTCCTCTGCCGTGACCGTGTGACCGGCCGGCAGGTCCCGCACCGCCACGAGCTTCTTGCCCATCTTGCGCACGGCCGCCGCCTCGCGCTCGCCGCACACCTTCTCCGGTGAGCCCAGCGTCCGGCGGGTGCGGGCCAGGGACGCGGTGAGGTCGGCCAGCAGCGGCGGGTCCAGGGAGAAGTGGTGGTCGCTGCCGGGACGGGACTGGTCGAGGGTGAAGTGCTTCTCGATCACGCGTGCGCCCACCGTGTACGCCAGGCAGCTGGCCTCGTTGCCCAGGTCGTGGCCGGAGAAGCCGATGACCACGTCCGGGAACTCCCGCCGGTACGTCTCGATCACCGACAGGTTGAGGTCCTCGGGGCCGGCCGGATAGACCGCGGTGCACTGGAGCAGCGCCAGCCGGTCGTTGACCGGCAGGATCGTGTCGACCGCCCGCCGCACCTCGTCCATCGTGGCTCCGCCGGTGCTGACGACGAGGGCCTTGCCGGTCTTGGCGGCATAGCCGAGGAGCGGGGTGTTGGTCACGTCCGCGGAGGCGATTTTGATCGCCGGGACATCGATCTCCATCAGGAAGTCCACCGACGGCATGTCGAAAGCCGTGGAGAAGAAGTCGATGCCGAGTTCCCGGGCCAGCTTCGCCAGGTGGACATACTCGTCACGGCCGAACTCCAGGAACTCCCGGTGTTCGCCGTAGGTGGCACCGAAGCTGTTCCGGCCCACATACGGCTGGTGGTACATCTCCCGGGTGAACAGGACCTTGTTGTCCCGCTTCTGCAGCTTCGCGGCCGACGCACCGGCCGCCGCGGCCTGCCGGAAAAGCTCCTCCGCTTTTTCCAGGCTGCCTTCGTGATTGTGGCCGATCTCAGCGATGACATACGCCTCGGTATCGTCGGCGATACGTCGGTTCGATATTTCGAGTTCGCGCATACCTGTGCCGTCTTCCTTCCAGTTCCGGATTACTCGACGACATTTCCCGGGCCCAAGGCAATCCTGCCATCGGTGAGACGCTTTCAGAAGGAATATCGGGCGTCATAGCGCTGTCCTAAGATGGCCAGTCCACAAGTGGACTTGGACGGAACAGGAGCATGACGACACCAAACCCACCAAAACCGGCAGAATTGGATGACGCCTGCAGATCCGCGTACACCCACGCGGTGCGCCAGGGCGTCTTCGTCGAAGGCGACATCGCCGAGCGGCTCTCCTGCGGCACCGACGAGGTGGCACGCATCAGGGACGTGCTGCAGCAACTTCGTCTCCTGGCCCCCTGTCAGGAGGGGCCGCCCGTCCCCGTCAGCCCGGACCTGGCCGAGGCCGAGCTCTCCGCCCTGCTGGAGAGCGGCATCCTGGAGCGCCGGCAGCAGCTGGCCCGCATACACCGTCAGATGCGGTCCCTCGCACCGCTCTACCGCGAGCACCAGCAACCGATCCCGACCTCCCGGGCCGTGCGGCTGATCGAGAACCCGGCCGAGGTGCGGCGCGAACTCGCCGCGGCCGCCCGCAACTGCTCCCGCGAGGCGTTCACCGTGCAACCGGGCGGCGGCCGCAACGCCCGCACCCTCAACGAGGCGGTGGTACGCGACACCGCCATGCTGGAGCGGGGGGTGAAGATGCGGATCCTCTATCAGCACACCGCGCGAGCCAACCTGGCCACCCGCACCTATGTCCGCAAGGTCTCCGCGCTGGGGGCCGAGGTGCGCACGGCCGAGGAGGTCTACGAGCGGCTCATCATCTTCGACCGCTCGGTCGCCTTCGTGCCGCAGGAGCGGCAGGGCAGCCAGCCCCCGGGAGCCGCGATCGTCACGGACGAGACCACCGTCGGCTACCTGTGGCGCATCCACGACAAGATGTGGGACTCCGCTCGGCCGTACGACGCCTCCGACGTCGAGTACGCCAGCACCTCGGAGGAGATCAAGTCCTCCATCCTGCGGCTGATGGCCACCGGTCTGAAGGACGACGTCATCGCCCGCAAACTCGGCATGGCGACCCGGACCTGCCGTCGCTACATGGCGGGCATCATGGACGAACTGGGCGCGACCAGCCGCTTCCAGGCGGGTGCGCTCGCCGCGGCCCAGGGCCTGGTCACACCGGACCCCCAGGATTCGACGGGGGGCGCGCAATCCTCCGACTGACACCATGGGCCAGGACATGCGTGTGGCCGCCGGCTGTTGCCGGCGGCCACACGCATGTCCTGCACACCCGCGCTCAGGGAATCAGCAGCAGTTTCCCGGTGGTCGAGCGGTCCTCCAGCATCCGGTGCGCCCGCGCCGCTTCGTCGAGCGGCAGCTCCTGGGAGACCAGCGGCCGCATCGCGCCGGCCGCGAGCAGGGCGAACACCTCGGCCGCCCGCGCCCGCAGCGCCTCGCTGTCCGGCACATGGTCGCCGAGGGTCGGCCGGGTCACGTACAGCGATCCCCCCGTGCGCAGCAGCCCGGTGTCGAGCGCGGGTACCGGCCCGCTGGACGCCCCGCACATCACCAGGACGCCGCGTCGCCCGAGAGCACGCAGACTGTCCCGCCAGGTGTCGGCGCCCACGGAGTCGTACACGGCCTGCGCACCGGCTCCCTCGGTCAGTTCGCGGACACGGTCGCCGAATCCCGCGTAGCGCAGGACGTGCCGGGCGCCCGCCTCCAGGGCGACCTTCTCCTTCTCCGCGCTGGACACCACGGCGATCACCGTCGCCCCGCGGTGTGCGGCCAGTTGCACCAGGAGCCGGCCGAGGCCGCCCGCCGCGGCCAGGACGACGACCGTCTCGCCCGCACCGACCGGGTGGGTGTCGTGGGTCAGGTAGTGCGCGGCGAGGCCCTGGAGCAGCACGGCGGCCGCGTCGCGGGCCGTCACCCCGCCGGGCACCGGGACCAGCTTGCCCGCGGGCACTGCCACGGTCGGGGCGTAGGCACCCCGGTGCGACGCGTAGGCCACCGTGTCACCGACGGCGAAGTCGGTCACGCCCTCCCCGGTCGCGACCACCGTGCCGGCCGCCTCCTGGCCCGGCACGAACGGCAGGTCGCCGGGGAGGCTGCCGTCCCTGTAGTACACGTCGATGTAGTTGACCCCCACGGCCTCGTTGCGCACCAGGACCTGTCCGGGCTCAGGCGCGGGCGTCTCCACCTCCTCGACCAGCAGCTGATCGGGGCCTCCGGTCCGGTGTACGCGGACGGCTTTCACGGGGTCCTCCCAGGGCGTCGGGGTCCGGGTTCCGGGCAGTCTCCCCGAACAGTAGGGGGAAGTAGTTGATGTCGGCGGTGAGTTCGGCCAGCAGCGAACCCATCTCGGGCGCCGCGCCGGCACCGGAGCGCACCTGGTCGCGGTGACGGCGCAGGGTGCGCTCGGACAGCGGCAGCCGGCCGGCCGAGAGGTAACGGATCGCCCCTGAGGCGTCGCGCCGGGGGATCACCTCCGAGCGGGCGTGTCTGCTGGCGCTGAACGGGATGTCGAGCCGACCGTCCGCGAACGCCTCGACCACCGCGGCTTTGGTGTCCGGCCGTTCGAGCACCGGCTCCACGATCTCCGCCACCTCGGCCAGGATCCACTCCAGTTCCTGGGCGGTGCGCTCCTCGTCCGGAGCGACGAAGCCGAGCAGCGGTGAGTTGGCGCGCCGCGCGAGCCGGATCCCGGCCGCGTTCGCCTCGGCGTCCGGGATGCCGTAGGCCTCCTGGTACGTCTTGGTGAGGAGCTTGGAGGCGCCGCCGAGCCGGGCGACCAGCGCCCCGTACAGAATGAGGTCCTCGGCGTTGTCCCGTTCCCGCGGGAACACCCCCATGAACTCGTGCAGTACGGCATGGACGTCGATGTCGCCGGGCAGATAGCGCGCGGCCAGCAGCGGGATCGCCCGGAGCGCGGCGACGTCCTGGGCGACGTGCCCGCCCTGCGGGTACGCCACCGAGATGCACCGCACCCCCGCACGCGCCGCCAGCACCGCCTCCAGAACGCTGACGGCAAGGCTCACGGAGGGCGGCACGAGCACGGCGGTGAGGGTGCCGAACAGCTCCCGGTCGACGATCACCCCCAGCTCCGCGAGTTCACCGCAGCGCCGGTCCACCGCCTCCCAGGCCGCGAGTGAATCGGCCAGGGCGACATCCTTGGAGTACGGCAGGTTGTACGAGATCCCGCCGCCCTCGAAGGAGGTGATGCCGGAGGCCACGGCCACCTCGAACATCAGCCGGGCGTCCGGGGATCCGTGGCGGATCTGCAGGGGCGCGGCCACCGCCTCGTTGAGTTCCCGGCCGCGCGCCCAGCCGTGCGCCACCAGCGGATAGCCGTTGAGCTCGCGCGGGCTGAGGTGCGCGAGCCGGCGTGCCCGGTCGAACCGGCCCAGGCGGGTGTGCGAGTCGATGGTGATGGTGAGGATGTCCGGTTCGCCCTGCGCCGCGAGCGTCTGCAGCAGCTCACGCATGGCGTCGTGGCCGCCCACTCCGCAGCGGGGCTGCACGGCGACCCGCCCCGCCTCCCGGTACCGCCCGAGCACCTGCGCTGCGGGCTCCTTGCCCAGGGAGCGGATGTAGGCGACCGACTCCTGAAGCGGCGGCAGCGGCACGCCGCCGGTCACGATGCCGCGCGCGGCCGGGCGACGGCCTTCCGCTCGGCGTGCAGCCGGTCCAGCAGAGCGGGCAGTTCGGCGGGGTCCTCAAGGATGTGGTCCACCCCGAGCGCACGCAGCCGGTCCAGGAAGGCCGCCTCCTTGTGGCTGCCCACGGAGAGGTTGCCGCCGAGCACCACGGGACACGCGATGGCGCCGGACGCCTTGGCCGCCGGGAGGTCGCGCAGGTCCTCCTGGGCGTGGCCGTTGAGGCTGCCGATGATGACTGCCTCGGCCTGCGGGTGCTCGGCGCAGGCGGCGGCGAACTCGCTCACCGGCGTGCAGGTGCCGAGGTTGACGACATGGAAGCCGAGGCTCCGCAGAGTGTGGGCGATCAGATGGTTGGCCACGGCGTGGGCGTCGCTGGCCGCGACGCCGAGGATGACCGACCGGCGTTGTGGGTTCTGCTCGTGCGCGTACAACGGCTGCTCCTCATGGGTGATCCGCTCCTGACGGCTGCTCCGGCCGACCGGCGCCGCCTTCGCCGTCAGTCGTCGAAGGCGGCGAAGAGTTCCCGCTTGCTGACCGACGCGATCCGCGCGGCGTCGTACTCCTCGGGGTCGGCTGCGGCGATCGAGTCGAACACCCGGTTGATGGCGGGCACGAGGCCCCACACCTGCTCGTAGCCGGGCCAGCCACGGTGCCCCGACTCCAGGTCGCGCTGCCGGGCGAACAGATAGTCGTGCCACTCCCTGCTGGACGGGTACCGGTGGTGGTAGTCGTGCACGACGGTGTCGCCCGTCAGCACCAGATAGCGGGCGGGCGCGTGGACGAGGAGCATCCGGGCGGTCCACCGGCACCACGCGACGGCACCCCGGCCCGTCGGCGCGGCCTCGCCGATGAAGATGGCGTTGGTCAGTCCGGCGAAGTACTCACGGCCGCGGCGCACTTCGGTGCCCTTCGCCGGGAAGGTGTGCTTGACGCACAGCCGCAGGGTGTTGCTCACCTGGAACAGCGGGACCAGCGGGACGCACCACACCACGAGGAACGCCGGCCAGGTGCCGGTGACCGCGGTGACGCCGGTCAGTGCCCCGTACAGCACCGTCGCCGTCGCCTTCTCGGCGCCTGCCGAGGCCTGCCAGAAGGACCGGGCCCGTGCCACCGCGAACTGCAGGTGGAACAGCGGCGAGAAGATCCTGCCCAGGACTCTTCGCCACATCTCCTCCCGTGACATCCCCGGTGCCAGCCCGAGGCTGATCAGGAACGCCTGCACGGTGGGATCACGCAGGGTCATGTGGTGGGCGGCGTGGTGGTCCGCCACATGCTCCCGGCTGTAGCGCTCGAAGTTCTGGATCACCAGGACCGAGGAGATGAGGTGACCGAGGGCCCGGTCCACCGTGCGTCGCCGGTACATGTTCCGGTGCGAACACTGGTGATAGATCATCATGCGCAGGTTGCGCATGCCGTGCAGGGTGACCGCCCAGCCGACCGGCAGCAGCACCAGCCACCAGCCGCTCAGCACCCAGGCGGCGGCGGACACGGCCGCGCCGGCCGCCATCGCACTCACCGCGGAGACGAGATGGTAGGTGGGTGTCCACCCGGGCGGTTTCTGGCCCTCGATCGGTTTACCGGTGAACAATGTCAGCCGGTGCTGCAGAAAGCCGGGCAGGGCTCGCATTGTCTCCCGGGGGTCCGTTTCCCGCGCAGGTACCCCGGCTCCCCTCGGCGTTACGGACTCCGCTGCCATTCCGCCCCTCTCGGGTTTACCGTCGGACCGGCCGGACAGGAATTGCTCCCCGTCCGGCCGATGGCCAGTCGTGCCGAATCGTCGGACGTTCAGTCCCATCCCGTGTCATCGCCGGAGTCGGCGGCGCAATGCGGAACGGGAGCATTCCATTCCGCGAGATCCGGTCCCGAGGCGGCGCCGGCCATCCCCGAACCCTCGACAACGAAAGCGGACAGGAAAGCTGCGATCACGGTCAGGCGAATGATGCCGGACATGTTTTCCCCCTATTGATCTGCTGCCGCTTCGGCAATCAGTTACCTCCGGCTGCGCGCTCAGATACTGCCATCGATGGGGGGCCGTGAGGGGGCCGATTTATGCGAAGACGGTGACCGCAAAAGGACTGACCGGAACTGGACTCGGACAGAACGCCGCGTAGCGGGCGCGCGGCCCCTGCGCGTCCGCCACCCCAGCCACCCCAGCCACCCCGTCACCGCCACCGACAGCCCCGCCATCGCCGTCATCGCCACCGCCGGGGAGCCGATCTGGGCCACCGTCCCCGCGAGCGCCGCGCTCACCCCCTGCGTCGTGAGCATCCCCGCCGAGTGCAACCCCAGGGCGTGGCCGCCGAGTTCCTCCGGGACCAGGGCCATCAGGCGCTCCTGCTGGACCAGGCTCGCCCCGAAGCCGACGGAGGCCACGGCGACGAGGGTGGCGGCGAGCGGGACCGCCGGGTGCACGAAGAACAGCAGGTACGGCGCGGCCAGCAGCAACAGCAGCGGTACGCCGAGGCGGGCGCGCGCGGCGGGCGGCACCAGGCGGCCGACCGTCACGTCCCCGACGAACATCCCCAGCGCCGCACAGGCGAACAGCAGCCCCGCGTCCCGGGGAGCGTACGACACATACAGCGACTCGCAGCCGACGATCAGCCCGTTGGGGACCCACAGGGCGAGGTAGAGGCGCCGGCGCTGGGCGCAGGACCACAGGAGGGCGTTGGTGCGCCAGGTCGCCGCCACGGACGGGCGGGCGGACCTGCGCGGCGGGCGGGGCGTGAGGCCCAGACGGGCCGTGACGGCCGCCGCCAGGAACAGCAGCGCCGACAGCAGCAACGTCACGCGCGCCGACCCGATCGCCACCAGCAGGGCGCCGCCCGTCGCGTATCCGGCGATCTGTACGGCGCCGCTCATCATGTTGAACACCGAACGGCCCAGCAGATAGCCGTCCTTGGACAGGATCTCCGTCAGCAGCCCCCACCGCACTCCCCCGCCCAGCGACGCGACCAGCCCCTGCGCCAGGACGACGACAAGGACCGCCCAGACCGGCAGACCGGGCAGCGCCAGGAGCGCCGTACCCGCCGCGAAGCCCAGCGAGACGGCCGTGAGCGCGTTCCTCGGCGGCAGACCGTCCGCCCACGACAGCAACAGCGTCGCGCCCAGCACCTGCGCCAGCGACGGGCCGAACATGCTCACCGCCGACAGCAGCGGCGAGCCGGTCGCCTCGTACACCAGCGTGCCCAGGGCCAGGCCGCCGATCGTCTGGCCCGCGATGTGGGCCGAGGAGGAGAGGAAGAGAGGGGTGAACTCCGGGGTGCGGAACAGATGTCGGTAACTGCGCATGCGGGGAGCCTGCGGCCGCCCCGCGCAGGCGAGTTAGTGTTTCGCGCACACGCGAAAGGTCCCGGGGGTGCGGAAAGAACATGGGCTGGTGGCAGGTCAACGCCGACACCCTCGCCCGCAGCCGCTTCCTCCTCTCCCCCTACGCCGAGACCTTCGCGAGCCTGAAGCTCCTGCACGCCGGTGTCGGCGCCCATCCCGGCGAGCAGGCCTGGCTGCGCGCCCATCTGCCGGGGTACCGGGCCCGGCTCGCGGCCGATCCCGTCACCGCGCTGCTCGTCCGCGCCGGGCTCGGCCGGGACTGGATCGCCGACTTCCTGACGCCGACCCCGCGGGACGGGGAGAGCGTCGCGGACGCGGTCGCGCGGGTGCGCGCGGCACGTCCCGAGGCCGTCCGCGCGCATCTGCGGAGGTCCCTCGGCGGCCCGCTGCCCGCCGCGCTGGAGCGGGACGACCTCGCCGAGCGGGCCGCGCGGCTGGCCGAGTACGTCTGGGAGGAGGGCGTACGACCGTACTGGGGCCGTCGGCGGCGCGTGCTGGAGGCCGATGTGGTGGCCCGGACCGCGCAGGTGAGCCGGGGTGGCTGGGCGGCCGTGCTGGACGCGTTGCGGCCGGGGCGGACGCGGTGGCTCGGGGAGAGCCGTTTGCAGGTCAATCCGCACGAGTACCCGCCGCGGGAGATCTCGGGTGCGGAGCTGCTCTTCGTGCCGGTCACCCCGCAGACCGGGTGGGTGTCGTGGGAGGAGCCGCGGCGGGAGCGGTACGCCGTCGTCTACCCGTGCGTGGGCGTCCTCGCCGACGAGCGGAACCGGCCACCCGTGCCCGCCGGGCTCGGCGCGCTGCTCGGGCGTGCGCGGGCCGAGGTGCTGGTACTGCTGGAGTCGCCGATGAGCACGACGCAGGTCGTCGCCGTGACCGGGCAGCGGCTCGGGTCGGTCGGACGGCACCTGCGGGTGCTGCTGGACGCGGGGCTGGTGGAACGGCGGCGGGCCGGACGCTCGGTGCTGTACTCGCGGACGGCGGCGGGAGAGGTCCTCCTGAGGTCGGCCGAGCGGCCCCCTCCTGAACGCCCTCCCGACACCCGCCGGGGCTAATGCCGGGGCACTAGCATCCGCCCCATGACCAATGACGCACACGCATCCGTCCTCGACGTCGACATCAACGCGCTCCAGGGTGGCTCCGCCGACCTCGAGCAGTACGCCGGGCAGGCCGTGCTCATCGTGAACGTGGCCTCCAAGTGCGGGCTGACCCCGCAGTACGCCGGGCTGGAGCGGCTGCACGAGCGGTACGCGGACCGCGGGTTCACCGTGCTCGGCGTGCCCTGCAACCAGTTCCTCGGGCAGGAGCCAGGCAGCGCCGAGGAGATCGCCGAGTTCTGCTCGGCGACGTACGGCGTGACCTTCCCGATGACCGAGAAGGTCGAGGTGAACGGGGAGGGCAGGCATCCGCTGTACGAGCGGCTGGTCGGCTTCGCCGACGGCGAGGGGCACAGCGGGGACATCCGCTGGAACTTCGAGAAGTTCCTGATCGGGCGGGACGGCACGGTCGTCGCCCGGTTCTCGCCGCAGACCGAGCCGGAGGCGGCTCAGGTCGTGTCGGCGGTGGAGCGGCAGCTCGCCGCTTGACCTTTCCCCTGGGGCAGACCCGAGCTTCCTGTCACCGGGCGAACGGCGCCCGGTGACGGAGGATGACGTGGTGGACGTGGGAGAGGAACTGCTCACCATCGGCGCGTTCGCCGCCCGGGCGCGGCTGTCGGCCAAGGCCCTGCGGCTGTACGACCGGCTGGGGCTGCTGGCCCCGGCGCACGTGGACGAGGCCAGCGGCTACCGCTACTACCGCGCCGGACAGGTCGAACGCGCCCGGCTCGTGGCGCTCCTGCGCCAGCTCGACATGCCGCTCGCGCGGATCGCCGAGGTCGTCGAGGCGCCGGACGGGGCCGCTGCCGCCGACCGGCTCGCCGCGTACTGGGCGGACGTCGAGGCGCGGGTGGCGGGGCAGCGGACGCTCGCCGAGTACCTCCGTGGACGACTGTCGGGGAGGAGCTGCGAGATGTACGGGAAGTTCGTGGTCGAGACGGTGGACGTGCCCGAGCAGGTGCTGATCACCGAGACGCGGCATGTGCTGGCGGGCGAGCTGCCGACGTGGATCGGCGCGTCGCTGGGCCGACTCGAGGAGGCGGCGAAGGAGTGCGGCGGCAGCACGGCGGCGCCGTTCGTCGTGTACCACTCCGAGGTGTCGATGGAGAGCGACGGACCGGCCGAGTCCTGCGTGCCGGTGGCCGACGAGGCGGCGGCCCGGGCGTGGGTCGAGCGGCACGGCCGTACGTGGGAGACGAGGGTACGCGTGGAACCGGCCCAGCGGCTGGCCTATACCCGGATCACCAAGGCACAGGTGGCGCACCCTCAGATCCTGGCCGCCTTCGGCGCGGTGGAGGCGTGGATCCCGAAGCAGGGGCTGTGGCAGGCGGGCCCGTGCCGGGAGGTCTACTTCGCGGACTGGGACGCGGCCGGGGCCGAGGACCCGGTGTGCGACGTGGCGTTCCCCGTGCGGTGATGTGACGGCCCGAGGACAGGGCCGAGCCCTCTCGGCTAGGACGGCGAACTGGTCGAGAGGGCTCTTGGGGTACTGCTGTGCAGTTGTCGGGCGGTGTCAGGGAGGCCCTCTCCTTACGCCTTGACCGAGGCCACGAAAGCGCTCCACGCGGTCGACGGGAACGCCAGGACGGGACCCTCGGTCACCTTGGAGTCCCGGACGGAGATTGCGGACAGGACAGGGGACTTGATCTCGACGCACGCGCCGTTGCCCTGGGAGTACGAGGACTTGACCCACGCGTCCGTCGCGCCCTGCTTGATTGCCATTTTCGCTCCGGTAAGCAGTTGCTGAGTTGCTGTGATTGCGCCAACGTTCTTGCTTGGTGGCGTGATCGACGCTACTCGCCAACATCGCCGCACGGAGCAGCCATTCACTCGACCGGCTGGCATATTCCAGCAAGGACTTCCGTACGGACCGGGTGACGGTGTACCCTTCCGCGCCGCAAGTCCCACAGGGCTCAGCGGGCGTAGCTCTTCGCCACATCCGAGAGGAACACCCGGGTTTGGTCCACATTCAGCGCCTGTGCCCGCAAATGCTCGTACATGACGCTGTACTTCTGGACGTCCTGCGGCTTCTCCAGGTAGAGGTCGCTGGTGACGCCCTCGATGTAGACCACGCTGGAGTCGGCGGCGTCCGGGAACTCCAGGATCGCGTACTGCCCGCTCACGCCGGGGTGCGCGCCCATCTCGAACGGGATCAACTGCACGGTGACGTGCGGCAGCTGGGACATCTCCAGCAGGTGCTCCAGCTGGTCGATCATCACCTGTCTGTTGCCGACCTCACGGCGTACGGCGGCCTCGTCGAGCACCGCCCACAGGCGCAGCGGGTTCTCCTCGGCGGCAATACGTTCCTGCCGACGCAGCCGTACCTGAACACGTCTGTCGATGTCGGTGGGCGTCGCCTCCGGCAGCGCGCCGCGGATCAGCGCCTCGGCGTACTGGCGCGTCTGCAGCAGGCCGGGAACCACCTGCGGGTCGTACACCCGAAGGCTCGCCGCGTCGGTCTCCAGGCCGATGTAGACGCTGTACGGGATGTCGCCGAAGGAGTGCCACCAGCCCTGCTGGCGCGAGTCCTTGGCCATCTGCATCAGCGAGTCGACGATCCGGTGGTCCTCCACCTCGTAGACACCGCACAGGTCACGGACGTCGCGCTGGCTGATGCTGCGCCGGCCGTTCTCCAGGCGGCTGATCTTCGACTGGGACACCAGCAGCCGCTCCGCCACCTCCTCGGCCGTCATGCCCTTGAGCTCGCGGAGCCTGCGCAGCTCCTGGCCCAGCCGGCGCCGCCTGACGGTGGGATTGACATTGGACGCCACGGGACGTGCACCTCCGGCTGCGTGCCTCGAAACCTGCAACTATGCGTATCTGCTGTTGAGCAGACTGCCACCAAGGGGCTACTTACCGCTGGGAAACAGCGGATATGCGGCGGGTACGCGACAGGACGCACGTTCGTACGACGTCGTACGACGTCGTACGAGGGGTACGCGAAGCGGGCGCGGACATGCGGCCGCGCGGGGCGGTGGGGCCGTCCGTCGTCCGAACGACGGCTCCCGCCACCCCGCGCGGACCACTGCGGCTCCCGAACCGGGTCTTGGGGACTCAGGCGCGGCGCGTGCGGTGCGTGGTGCGGCCTGGTGGCCGTACCGATGGTGCTGGGTGGTGCCGTTGAGGTGATGGTGCGCTGCCGTGGACCGCGGCTCAGTGGGCCACGACGCGTGCCATCGCGCCGCGGCGCGGCTGCACCGGGACGCTCCGGGCCGGCTCCGCGGTCCGGGCTCCGGCGGCGGCCTGGCGGCCGGCCGGGGCCGGGCTGCGGCGCGGCTGGGCCGCGACGCCGTTCTGGACGTCCATCACGGCGTGCGCCACGAGGCCGCCCATCGGGTCGTGCCGGATCAGGTCCCGCAGCCGGGAACGGGACGAGCGCCCCTCGTTGCCCGGATACAGGTGCTTGCCGAGACCGACCGCGTGGGCCAGGGCGGCGAGCGCCGCGGTCCGCGGGTCCGGCGGTACGCCGGTGCGGATCGCGGAATCCAGCCGGGCCCTGATCTCCCGGCTGATGGCGTTGTCCGTCGCCTGGTAGCGAGTCGTCGGCAGCACCCCGCACATCTGACCGGCCACGGCGTGCACCATGCCGCACCGCTCCAGATGCGAGAGGTAGGTCTGGCGGAGCCCCAGTCGTGGCCCGCCGATCCAGTGGACCGCCCGTACCGGAGCGCCGCGCCTGCGCAGCAACTCCAACGCGCAATCCAGTGTCGGATCTCCTGTCGGCCGTGGTACCACCACGGCGATACGATCCCCGTCTGGGGCTATCCGTCCGGCCAGCGCCAGCTCCACTAGCTGTGCTCCGGCCAGACCGAGGTCGAGCGACTGCGGCTGTGCAGTGGTACCCGTGGCCGGGTCCAGTGCCAGCAGCAGAAGCTCCTCCGGAAGTGTTCTGCGGCTCCTGCCCATCCATGCCTCCCCGCGTGGATGAATGACAGGGTGACCCCTCTCACATTGGTCTGTCGAGGGTGCGTGACCTGTTTGTAAGGGAACCAGTAGGTATGTCGTTCTCGTCTTCGGCGTGGGTCGGGTCCGCACACAGGACACTGGTACATGGTTCGGACAGCGCTTCGGACAGTCCTGTGGGGGCGGTGGTCCGGGCAACGGTTCACGGTTGGGTACGCGCACGGAGGCGTGCGGCGCATGGAGGAGGCATCGGTGGCGGGCGAGTCCCCCGACAGGTCGAAGCAGCGCGAGTCGTCGGCAGAACCGACGTCGGGGAGCGCGAGTCCGGTTCCCGAGGCCAGAAACGGCGCCACCACCGCCCGTGACCCACGGCTCGCCGTGGCACGGGAGTCCGGGGGCGGGCGTGAGAGGGACACGGCGACGCGGGTGCTCTCGGTGAAGGAACTCTCCGAGGAGTCCGAGGAGTCCGAGGGGGCTGCCGGGGAGGCGGCTTCCGAGCAGCCCACGGGCCGTGAGAAGCGCGCCGGGGCCGGGAACGCCGACGAGTCCGACGCGGCGGGCGACGAGCGGCTGCGGGCGGCTGTGGCGGCGTGGGTGACGTCCGGGGAGGGGAGGCCCGAGGGGGGCGCGGCCGAGGGCGGCGACGAGGTGGACACGAACGCGGACAAGGCTGCGGCCGAGCCCGGCAACAAGGCCGACACGAACGCCGACAAGGCTGCGGCCGAGGGCGGCACCGACGCCGACACGAACGCCCACGAGCCCGGCGACAAGGCTGCGGCCAAGCCCGGCAACGAGGCCCAGGGTGAGCGTGAGGGCGGCACCGACGCCGCCGGGGCCGAGAAACCCGCCGATGCCGAGGACTCCGGCGAGGAGGGCGCGGCAGAGGACGCGACGCCCGCCGGTGAGGAGAACTCCGGCGAGGTGGAGGCTCCCGCCCGGCAAGGCGAACGCGCTGAGGAGCCGGACGCCCGGGGCGAGAAGCCCGGCGACACCGGCGCCCCGGCGGCGGACGCCCAGGACGGCCCCGAGGACGACGCCCAGTCCGGCGCCGCCGAAAAGCCGACGGCCCAGGGCGCTTCCGCAGCCGACCCGGTCGGCCAGGACCGGGAGAACGCCCGCACCGCCGACCACGCCGAGCCCGGGGACGCCGACGCCGCAGCCGAGGAGACCGGTGGCGACGCCGACCACGTGCGCGGCACCGCGACCGCGGCCGAGGACGCCCAGTCCGGCGCCGCCGAAAAGCCGACGGCCCAGGGCGCTTCCGCAGCCGACCCGGTCGGCCAGGACCGGGAGAACGCCCGCACCGCCGACCACGCCACGCGCACAGACCGCACCACCGCCGAGAGCCGCTCCGAGGGTCACCGCGGCCCGCAGTCCCGCACCGGCGACGCCCCCAAGGCCGACGCACCCCCCGTGGACCAGCCCACGGCCGTCTTCAGGGCCGTGAAGCCGTCGACGACGGGCGTCGACCAGCCGACCACGACGCTGAAGCTGGGGGGCGCCAAGAAGCCCGCTCCTGCGCCGGAGTCGGACGCCGAGCGCACCAGCAGGTTCGTCGCGCTCAAGCCCCTGGACGACCCCTCGACGCGCAAGCCGCAGCGGGCCGCCGAGGCGACGACCGCGCTGCCGAAGGTGCCGTCCGACAAGCCCAAGGCGCCCGCCGAGGCCACCACCGCGCTCCCGAGGATCCCCGCCGACCAGACCGCCCCGGTGCCGCAGG
The DNA here is from genome assembly GCF_019219825.1 of Streptomyces sp. TRM70350. GTDB lineage: Bacteria > Actinomycetota > Actinomycetes > Streptomycetales > Streptomycetaceae > Streptomyces. The sequence continues at coordinate 36,446 of NZ_JAHUXH010000007.1, forward strand.
TCGGCCCGGAGCGGACGACGCAGCAGCCCCTGCCGCCGAAACCGCCGCTGGATCTGCTGGCGGAGCTGACCAACACCCCGCCGCCCCCGGAGACCCCCCTGCGGACGGCGGTGCGGCGGATCAAGATCTGGACGCCGCTGGTGCTGCTGCTGGCGATCGTGTTTGCGATCGTGCAGGCCGTACGCCCGCTGCCGACGCCCACCCTCGAACTCACCGCCGAGGACTCGTACACCTTCGACGGCAACCAGGTCACCCTGCCGTGGCCGAACGAGGGTCAGGGCGCGATGGACGTCACCGGCATCGGCACGATGGGCGGCTTCGGCGAGCAGAAGCCGGTCGCCATCGGCTCGGTCGCCAAGGCCATGACGGCGTACGTCGTGCTGCAGAAGCACCCGTTGAAGCCCGGCGAGGAGGGCCCGAAGATCACGGTCGACGCGCTCGCCGAGAAGGAGGGCGGCTACGACCAGGTCGGCGGCGAGTCCACGCTCAACACCGTCAAGGAGGGCGACCAGCTCACCCTGCGCCAGGCGCTGTCCGCCATCATGATCCCCTCCGCGAACAACATCGCGCGTCTGCTGGCCCGTTGGGACGCCGGTACCGAGGCCGCGTTCATCAAGAAGATGAACGACACCGCCAAGGAACTGGGCATGAAGAACACCACGTACACCGACGCCTCCGGCCTGAAGGAGACCACCGTCTCCACCGCCGAGGACCAGGTGAAGCTCGGCAACGAGCTGGTGAAGATCCCGGCCCTGGTGGAGATCACCAAGCTCCCCGAATGGTTCGACCCGTCCGGTCAGAAGTGGCGCAACTGGAACACCCTCGTGCCGTACAACGGCGCCATCGGCATCAAGACCGGCACCACCACCGCGGCCGGCGGCAACCTGCTGTTCGCCGCCACCAAGGAGGTCGGCGGCGAGACGGTCACCGTGGTCGGCGCGATCCTCGGCCAGCACAAGGCGCCGATCATCGACACGGTGAACGCCGTCAGCGAGACCGCGATGCTCGGCGCCCAGGACGCGCTGACCTCGGCGAAGATCCTGAAGAAGGGCGATGTCGTCGGGTACGTCGACGACCGGCTCGGCGGCCGGACGCCGGTCGTCGTCACGCAGGACGTCACCGCGGTCGGCTGGGCGGGCCTGAAGGTGAAGCTGTCCTTCGCCTCCGACGCCGTACCGCACACCGCGAAGTCCGGCACCAAGGTCGGCACGCTCACCGTGGGCGACGGCAGCGGAGGCGCGGTCGAGGTGCCGGTGGCCCTGCAGTCGGACCTCACCGAACCCGGCTTCACGGACAAGCTGACCCGCGTCGCCTGACCCGGCCGCGCCCCACCACCCCACCGCACCCCGTCGGCGGAGCCCTCCCCGGGCGCCCGTCGGCGGGGTGCGTGCTAGCGTCACGAAACGGGACAGGACGCCCGCGCACGGGACGGGCGCGGGAACGCCTCGTCACCTGGCCGAAAACAGCCGGGAAACGGGGTGCGCGGCCGAGAAGAGAAGACGGGACACGGGGAGTGCCAACAGGTGGCCACTGCGGAGCCGACACGCACCGACGACACCGGTCCGGGCCCGGGATCCGGCCCGCGAATACGCGTGCCCGGCGGGCCGCCCGAGAGAGCGCGCGACGGATCGCCCGGCGGGCCGCCCGGGGTGACCGTCCGTGACCGGCTGAAGCGACTCGCCCGGCATCCCGTCGTTCTCACCACCGCCCTCGCGGGGGTGCTCCACGTCACCTGGTTCTTCACCTTCGCGAACAGCGGCGGGGACCTCGCCGCGCAGGACGCCTGGGCCGAGTTCGTCGGCCGCCACCCCGACTCGGCGTACAACCTCGCCTGGTACGGCGGCATGCACCCGGTGTCGTACAGCGTGGTGTCGCCGTATCTGATGTCGCTGCTCGGCGTGCGGACGACGATGATGATCGCGGGGACGCTCTCCGCGGGGCTGCTGACGCTGATCCTGGTGCGCGGCCGTGCGGTGCGGCAGCCGCTGTGGGCCGGGCTCGCGGGGGTGTTCGGGCTGCTGTGCAACGCGGTGTCGGGACGGGTGACGTTCGGGCTCGGCACGCTGTTCGCGCTGGCCGCGGTCGCGGTGGTGTTCTGCTGGCCGTACCGCTGGCGTTACAGGCGCTGGGCGAAGGCCCTGTGCGCCGCTCCCCTCGCCGCGCTCGCCACCATGTCCTCGCCCGTCGCCGGGTTGTTCGTGGGTCTGGTGGCGGTCGCGCTGTTCCTGCAGAAGCGGCGGCCGGGCGCGTGGGCGCTGGGGCTCGCGCCGTCCGCCGTGGTGGCGGTGTCGGCGTGGGCGTTCCCGTTCTCCGGCACCCAGCCGATGTCCTTCGGGTCGGCGGCCCTGCCCCTGGTCTACTCGGTGCTCGTCTTCCTGCTCGTCCCGCACGACTGGAAGACCGTGCGCATCACCTCCGCCGTGTACGGCCTGTCCGTGCTGCTGGTGTGGCTGATCAGCTCACAGATCGGGTCGAACATCACCCGGCTGGCGATGCTGTTCGCGGGCGTGGCGCTGGTGGCCGCGCTGCCGTTCGCGGTGCCGCGCTCGCGCAAGTGGTACGCGATCGTGGTGGCCTTCACCGGGTTCGTCGCCTGGATCGGCTACAAGTCGGTCGACGACGTGGTCCATACGACGCCGAGGGCGTCCTGGGCACGTGAACTGGCTCCGCTGGTCAACGAACTGCAGCAGGTCGGCGCCGAGAAGGGCCGCGTCGAGGTGGTCCCGGCCCGCTCCCACCGCGAGGCCTCCGCGCTCGCCCCGTACGTCAACCTCGCCCGCGGCTGGAACCGCCAGGCCGACATGAAGCGCAACCCGCTCTTCTACGACGACACCCTCAACTCGGCCAACTACCACGAGTGGCTCAAGCGCTGGGCCGTGCACTACGTCGTGCTGCCCAAGGACGAGCCGGACGGGGACGGCGGTGAGCGGGAGCGGCAGCTGGTGCAGCGCGGGCTGCCGTATCTGACGCAGATCTGGGGCGACGCGAACTGGCAGCTGTTCAAGGTGACCGACCCGACCCCGCTCGCCGATCCACCGGCCGTCGTGGAGCGGGCCGAACAGGGTGAGATGACTCTCCGCGTGAAGCAGCCGGGCCGGGTGCTGATCCGCGTCCCGTACTCGCCGTGGCTGAAACTGGTCGACGCCGAGGGTGAGGGGGTCGAGGCGCCGCAGGAGACGGAGGCCTCCAAGGACCGTCCCGAGGGCGCGCCGAAGACGTACCACAACCTCAACGGCTGCCTGATGGAGACCGAGGAGGACGCGGAGGGCGACAAGTGGACGGTCCTGCTGGCGCCGCGCGCGGGCACGTACCGGCTGGCGTCGCCCTACGACCTGCCTCGGGGGACGCCGTGTCCGGAGGAGCTGAGGTGATCAGCGGAGCTGGTCGACGTACCGGTCCGTGCCCGGCACGGTCGGGATGAAGGGCGCGACCAGTTCCGTCCGCCCCGGTTCCTCCATCTGGCCGAGCCCCGCGAAGTGCTCCTCCCAGCACTCCCTGGGGTCCGTCTCCAGGAACCACAGCAGGGTCAGCCGGGTGTCGACGCCCTCGACCTGTTTGACGTACGTCATGCGGTCGCCGGGCAGCGGGACGGGGCGGAAGACGGTGACGAGGGCGGCCGGGGAGCCGGTGAGCCGCCTGGGGAGGTGGCGGGTGCGCAGCCACTGGAGCAGTTCGGCGCGCTGCTGCGGCGAGTCGGCGTCGACGACCTGGAGCACCAGTCCGGCGTAGGGGTGGTCGAGGGCGTGGAAGTCGCGGGGCCCGGCCGCCCCGTCCCGGTAGACGGTCGTCTCGTGGTCGTGGAACGCCGTGAAGACGTGGGTGCGGGCGTGGTGGACGCGGGCGTCGCGGTTGAGGCGCTGGTTGATCGCGACGGTCCACTTCATGTGGTCGGCGTGGCGGCCCGCGGTGATCCAGTACGTCGACAGGTAGCAGCCCGCGGTGACGGGCTGGGCGATCGCCGACTTCTCGGGGTGGCGCAGGAGTTGCAGATCGCGGGTGGCCACCCAGCGGCGGCCGGCGTACATCCAGGGCATGGCCATCGCGCCGGCGTAGTAGTGGTCGTCCTCGTACCAGCGGTTGTAGGCGTACTCGTGGCCCGGGTGCGGTTCGACCATGGTGATCAGGGCATGGCCGGGGCGGACGCCGTAGGGGCCGACGGCGGCCAGTTCGGCGTAGAGCTCGCTGCGGGTGTCGCCCGCGTCAGTGGCGTTCATGGTGTTCCCCTTTCCTCGCGTCGCCCATACTCTGACGCTCCGTCAGGAATATGGCCAGAGAGGTGGGGTCCGCGGTGTCGCTGCTGCACGGCAGGACAGTCGTCGTCTCCGGTGTGGGCGCCGGACTCGGCCACCAGGTCGCGGCCGCCGTCGTACGGGACGGCGGGAACGCGGTGCTCGGCGCGCGCACGGAGGCGAACCTGGCCAAGAGCGCGGCCGCGATCGATCCGGACGGCGCGCACACGGCGTACCGGGCGACGGACATCACCGACGAGGCGCAGTGCGCGGCGCTGGCCGGGCTGGCGCGGGAGCGTTTCGGGGGGATCGACGCGGTGGTCCATGTCGCCGCCTTGGACAGCTACTTCGGCGGGCTTCAGGACGCCGACTTCGCGACCTGGCTTTCGGTGATCGACGTGAACCTGCTGGGGTCGCTGCGGATGACGCGGGCGTGTCTGCCGGGCCTGAAGGAGGGCGGCGGCGGGTCGGTGGTGTTCATCGGGACGCAGTCGGCGCTGGCGGCTCCGACGCAGGTGCGGCAGGCGGCGTACGCGGCGTCGAAGGGGGCGCTGACCAGCGCGATGTACTCGCTGGCGCGGGAGGTGGGGCCGTACCGGATCCGGGTGAACTCCGTGCTGCCGGGGTGGATGTGGGGGCCGCCGGTGCAGGCGTACGTGCGGCACGCCGCGCACACCGAGGGGGTGCCGGAGGAAGAGGTGCTGGGGCGGCTGACCGGGCGGATGGCGTTGCCCGAGCCGGCCACGGACGGGGACGTGGCGGACGCGGCGGTGTTCCTGGCGTCGGACCGGGCGCGGGCCATCACGGGGCAGTCGCTGCTGGTCAACGCGGGGGAGTTGATGCGCTGAGGCCATCCGCGGCTGATTCATGTGGTCCCGACTGGGCCGTGCTCATCGGCTACTTCGGCGTGATGGTCGCGATCGGCGTCTGGTCGCACCAGCGCGTCGACAACGTCATGAGGGCGGTGTGCCGCCGCAGTACCAGGTGTCGATCCCGCTGGCGGTGTCCCTGATCCTGTACGTCCTGATCGGCTACGTGAAGCCGGAGGACATCCCGGACCGGCTGGCGATCACCGAGAAGATCAACACGGACGGCGGCGGAGCGGCGGCGGCCGTACCGGCACCGGCCGGGGCGGCGGACGGTGTGGTGGGGGTGGGGCCGGGCAGGGAGTAGCCCTGAAGCGGATGGGCGGCCTTCCCCTCCGGGGGCGGATGCCTGTCCGTTCACCGGGCGGGTTCCCTGTGAGGTCGGTCACGCCCTCGGATAGCGCGCCAGCCACGCCGGGGAGGCGGCCGCCGGGCTGTGCAGGGCCGGGCCCTGGGTCATCTCCATGGCGAAGTCGTCGGCCAGTTCGAGGATGGTGGGGCGGCCCTCCAGCTCGGCCAGCCAGGCCGGTGGCAGGGCGGTCTCGCCGTGCAGGGCGCCGAGGAGGCCGCCGGTCAGGGCGGCGGTGGCGGCGGAGGGCCCGTCGTGATTGACGGCGAGGCGCAGTCCGTGCCGTACGTCCTCGCCGACCAGGGCGCAGTAGACGGCGGCGGAGACGAGCCGGTCGGCGGTGCCGTCGCCGGCCAGTCCGGCGACCCGGTCCGGCGTCGGGATGCCCTGCCGTACCGCACCCAGCGCGTGCTGCAACGCATCGGCCACCGGCTGGTGCCCCGGCCGGGCGGCGAGCAGGCCGAGCGCCCGCTGCACGGCCCCGTCCAGGCTCTCGCCGCGGGCCAGCGTGTGCACGATCACGGCGTACGCGCCCGCCGCCAGGTACGCGGTGGGGTGGCCGTGGGTCTGGGCGGCGCACTCCACGGCGAGCTGGACGACCAGGTGCGGTTCCCAGCCGACGAGCAGCCCGAAGGGCGCGGAACGGGCGGCGGCCTCGGGTCCCGCCTCCCCCGGATTCTTCGGCATCTCCAGCGTGCCCATGGTCTCGTCGCCGAGCCCGATCAGCAGGGCGCGGGTCGGATCCCGCCGGGCGTACAGCCACTCCTCCCGGGCCAGCCACCCGTCCTCCTTGCGCCGCTCGTCCGGCCCCCAGTCGCGCTGGGTGGCGGCCCAGCGCAGATACGCCCGGTGCAGATCGGTCGGCGGATGCCAGGCGCCGGTGTCGCGGCGGACCTGGGCGCGGATCAGCCCGTCGACGGAGAAGAGGGTGAGCTGGGTGAGGTGGGTGACGGCACCGCGCCTGCCATAGGCCGGGGCGAGATCGACAACGCCCTCGGGCCCGTGCGCCGCCCGGATACCGTCCATGTCCAGCCGGTCCACGGCCGCGCCCAGCGCGTCCCCGACGGCGGCACCGAGCAGCGTCCCGCGTACCCGGCTTCGGAAGTCCTGCTGCTCGGCACGCCCCCAGACGGCGCCCGCTGTCGCATCCACCAGACCTCCCCAGGGCACCGTCCGTACGTACGACAGCTCCGCACTGTATTCGACGGGGAACGGTCGGATCAGGGGGCGGATCGGTATGCGGGGTCTGGTGGAAGTGGTCGCGATTGGCCGCTTATGGGTCCGCTCATGGTCCGTGACTCCAAGGACCGGCGCCGCGCCCACCTCGCCTTCGGGCGCCGGGCGTGGAGTGGCTTCGTGGGGGCGTGGGGAGCGCGTGACGCTGGTAGAGAAGAGGCATGTCCACAACCACCCCACGCACCACCAGACGCACTCTCCCCCTCGCCGCCACCGCCCTTACCGGCACCGTGGCCCTCTACATGGCCCTCGTCGCCTTCGGGAACATCACCGACTTCGGTACGAACCAGGACTTCGTCCGGCATGTCCTGGCCATGGACACCACGTTCAAGGACGAGGACCTGATGTGGCGGGCCGTCACGGACACCGCGCTGCAGGACGCGGCGTATGTCGCGATCATCGCGTGGGAGACGGTCGCCGCGCTCCTGCTCATCGCCGGTACGTGGTTCTGGGCGCGCGGCCCCCACGCGCTGGCGCGGCGGATATCGACGTACGGCCTGCTGATGGTGATGCTGCTGTTCGGCGCCGGGTTCCTCGCGATCGGGGGTGAGTGGTTCGCGATGTGGCAGTCGGAGGACTGGAACGGGCTGGACGCGGCGACCCGGGTGTTCCTGGTGAGCGGCGTCGTGCTGCTGGTGAATCATCTGCCCGTCGGGCAGGCCGAGCCCACTACTTGACGACCGTCACCGTCGTCCCCGCCGTACCGAACGTCCACAGCGCGTCCCCGTCGGCCGACTTCATGCGGATACCGCCGGTCCGCGTGCCGGACGCGGCCGGTGGGGGCGAGGAGCCGTCCACGGCGGCGGAGAAGGCGATGCTGACGCCGGACTTGGCGGCGAAGTAGACGACGTGCTCGATCTGCACGCCGTCGGAGCCGGTGGTGGCCTCGGTGCGGGTGCCGACCGTGTACGTACCGGGGTCGGGGTCGACCGTGCCGGGCCACACCGTGAACGTACGGCGGGGACTGTCACTGGCGTCGACCAGCCACACCCGCCGCTCCCCCAGCGAGTAGACGATCCGCCGCCCGGTTCCGGAGCCGTCGGGTACGGCCACCGGGGCCGGTGCGCTCGGCGCGGGCCTGGCGCTCGCGGACGCCGAGGGGCCGGGCCGGGCCGCCGTGGCCGTGGGTCGCGGCCCCTGCTCGGCCTGCACGGCGAGCACGGCGACCCCCGCGATCGCCCCCACGGTCAGGCCGGACACCCAGGCCCACGAGGGAAGCCGTCGGGCAGGCACGGGCACGCATCTCCTCAGTCTCCGACCCCCGACATCGAGGGTCGGATCATCGTACTGTGCGTGCCTGAACGCCCCTCCGTCAGTCCAGCACCGGCAACAACTCCGGCAGATGCCCGTCCGACGCCGCGGCCGCCCGCTGCCGTTCCTCCGGGACCTCGCCGTACAGGGTCGTGCGGGGGCGGGACGGGCGGCCCGCCGCCTCCGCCACCGCCACCAGGTCGCGGACCGACTTGTACGAGCCGTAGGACGAGCCCGCCATGCGGGAGATCGTCTCCTCCATCAGCGTGCCGCCCAGGTCGTTCGCGCCGGAGCGGAGCATCTCCGCCGCGCCGTCCGTGCCCAGTTTCACCCAGCTTGTCTGGATGTTGGGGATCCAGGGGTGCAGGAGCAGGCGGGCCATGGCCGTGACCGCCCTGTTGTCCCTCGTCGACGGGCCGGGGCGGGCGATGCCCGCCAGGTACACCGGTGCGTTCGTGTGGATGAACGGAAGCGTGACGAACTCCGTGAAGCCGCCCGTCCGCTGCTGTATGCGGGCCAGCGTGCGCAGGTGGCCCAGCCAGTGGCGGGGCTGGTCCACGTGGCCGTACATCATCGTGGAGGAGGAGCGGATGCCCAGTTCGTGGGCCGTGGTGACGACCTCGATCCACGTGGCCGTGGGGAGCTTGCCCTTCGTCAGCACCCAGCGGACCTCGTCGTCCAGGATCTCCGCCGCCGTACCCGGGATGGAGTCCAGGCCCGCCTCCTTCGCCGCCGTCAGCCACTCCCGGATGGACATGCCGGTGCGCGTGGCGCCGTTCACGACCTCCATCGGGGAGAAGGCGTGCACGTGCATGCCGGGGACCCGGGACTTCACCGCCCGCGCGATGTCGAAGTACGCCGTGCCGGGCAGGTCGGGGTGGATGCCGCCCTGCATGCAGACCTCCACCGCGCCCACGTCCCACGCCTGTTGGGCACGGTCCGCCACCTGGTCCAGCGACAGCGTGTACGCGTCGGCGTCCGTGCGGCGCTGCGCGAAGGCGCAGAAGCGGCATCCCGTGTAGCAGACGTTGGTGAAGTTGATGTTGCGGGTGACGATGTACGTGACGTCGTCGCCGACCGCCGACCTGCGCACGTCGTCCGCCACACGGCACAGCGCGTCCAGCGCCGGGCCGTCCGCGTGCAGCAGCGCCAGCGCCTCCTCGTCCGTCAGGCGCGTCGGGTCGTCCGCCGCCGTCGCCAGCGCCGCGCGCACGTCCGTGTCGATGCGCTCCGGGACCATGCCGGGGGCGGCGGCCTCGCGCAGGGCGCCCCAGTCCCCGTACACCTCGTCGAAGTCGTCGCGGCGGTCGGACGTACGGCCCTCGGTGTCGATCGTGGCGTGCAGGTCCGTACGGCCGGACGGCACGAACGCCTCGTCCGGCTCCTGCCACGGCAGCCCCTGGGGCAGCGCCCCGGACCGCGCAAGTCCCGTCTCCGGGTCGGCCAGGGCCGCCACGTGCGGGCGCAGCCTCGGGTCCAGCCAGGGCTCGCCGCGGCGGACGAACTCCGGGTACACACAGAGACGTTCCCGCAGCTCGAAACCGGCGGCCGCGGACTTCGCCGCCAGTTCCTCGATCTGCGGCCAGGGGCGCTCGGGGTTCACATGGTCGATGGTCAGCGGGGAGACGCCGCCCCAGTCGTCGATCCCGGCCCCGATCAGCCGCTCGTACTCCGCGTCCACCAGGTTCGGCGGGGCCTGCAGGCAGGCCGCCGGGCCCATGATGTGCCGCGCCACCGCCACCGTCGCGACCAGCTCGTCCAGCTCCGCGTCCGGCATGCCGCGCATCGCCGTGTCCGGTTTGGCGCGGAAGTTCTGGATGATCAGTTCCTGGATGCCGTGGTACGCCCGGGAGACGCGGCGCAGCGCGAAGAGGGACTCGGCGCGCTCCTCGTACGTCTCGCCGATGCCGATGAGGATCCCGGAGGTGAAGGGGACCGAGGACCGGCCCGCGTCCTCCAACACCCGCAGGCGCACGGCGGGTTCCTTGTCCGGGGAGCCGTAGTGCGGGCCGCCGGGCTCCGACCAGAGGCGGGTCGCCGTCGTCTCCAGCATCATGCCCATCGACGGGGCCACGGGCTTCAGGCGCTGGAAGTCGGTCCACGTCATCACGCCCGGGTTGAGGTGAGGGAGCAGGCCCGTCTCCTCCAGGATGCGGACGGAGATGGCGCGGACGTAGGCGATGGTGTCGTCGTAGCCGTGCGCGTCGAGCCACTCGCGCGCCTCGGGCCAGCGGTCCTCGGGCTTGTCGCCGAGGGTGATGAGGGCTTCCTTGCAGCCGAGCGCGGCGCCGCGCCGGGCGATGTCGAGGACCTCGTCCGGAGACATGAACATTCCGTGCCCCGCCCGGCGCAGCCTGCCGGGGACGGTGACGAACGTGCAGTAGTGGCACTTGTCCCGGCACAGCCGGGTCAGGGGGATGAAGACGCTCTTCGAGTACGTGATGACGCCGGGGCGACCGGCCGCTTCCAGTCCCGCGTCCCGCACCCGGGCGGCGGACGCGGCGAGGTCGTCGAGAGCCTCGCCGCGGGCCTGGAGCAGTACGGCCGCCTCGGCGACGTCGAGGGCGACGCCGTCACGAGCGCGTTTCAGGGCGCGACGCAGGGAGTTCTCGGTGGGGCCGGTTCCGGAGGTCGCGGAAGTCGTCATCCTTCGAGCATACGGTCGAGCTGATCAGCGCAGGCCGGTCAGGCCAGGAAGCCGCCGTACCCGTCCAACGCCCGCAGCACCTCCGCCTCCCCCGCCGGCGGCAACTGCACGACGACCTCCTCGATGCCGAGTTCGGCGTAGTGCGCGAGCTTGCCCGGGCTCGGGTGGACGGCGTACGGGACGACCTGGAGGGCGGACGGGTCGCGGCCCGCGTCGGACCAGGCGGCGCGCAGCCGGGGCAGTGACTCGGACAGGCCGCGCCCGCCGATCGGCAGCCAGCCGTCGGCGTACTCGCAGATGTGGGAGAAGAGTTTCGGGCCCGCGGCGCCGCCCATGAGCGTGCGGGGGCCCACGACCGGGCCGCGCGGCTTCTGCACCGGCTTGGGGTGGGCGTGGCTGGCGCGCACGCTGCCGAACTCGCCCTCGTACGCGGTCGGTTCCTGCGACCACAGCGCGCGCATCAACGCCATCCGGTCCCGGACCAGTTCCCGCCGCGTCCGCCACTCCACCCCGTGGTCGGCGGCCTCCTCGACGTTCCAGCCGAAGCCGAGGCCGAGGGTGAAGCGGCCGCCGGAGAGGTGGTCGAGGGTCGCGACCTGCTTGGCCAGGTCGATCGGGTCGTGCTGGGCGACCAGCGTGATGCCGGTGCCGAGACCGAGGCGCTCGGTGACGGCGGCGGCCTGGCCGAGCGCGACGAAGGGGTCGAGGGTGCGGCCGTACTCGGGGGGCAGGTCGCCGCCCGCCGGGTACGGGGTGGTCCGCTCGACCGGGATGTGGGTGTGCTCGGGCAGGTACAGCCCGGCGAAGCCCCGCTGCTCCAGCTCGCGGGCGAGCCGGGTCGGGGTGATGGTCTCGTCCGTGAGGAAGACGGTGACGGCGATGCGCATGTCCCATCTCTACCGGGGGATCCGCCATCTGTCCATACCGACCGGTCGGCATCAGGCCGGGAGCGTGGGCGCGTAAGGGCGCTATCCCCTTGCGGTGTTCCGGAGTTCACGCCGTCCGCCCATCCTGGTCCGCATGTGTGACGACAACGCGGGGATCGGAAGACGCACACTGTTCGTGACGGGTGCCGCCGCCGCGCTTACGCTCTCGGGTGTGAGCTTCGCGTCGGCCGCCGGCCAGCAGCAGACGAAGACCGTACGGGGCACACTCCCGCCCGGTTCACCCGACTTCGTGTACGTACCGGTGGACATCCCCTCCGGCGTACGGGAGCTGAAGGTCGCCTACACCTACGACCGCCCCTCCGTCCCCTCCGGCACCGCGGGCAACGCCCTCGACATCGGCGTCTTCGACGAGCGCGGCACCGAGCTGGGCGGCCGGGGCTTCCGGGGCTGGTCGGGCGGGGCACGCACGGAGTTCTTCATCCGCGCGGACGAGGCGACCCCCGGCTACATCGCGGGTCCGGTGCGGCGCGGGACCTGGCACATCGCGCTGGGTCCGTACACAGTGGCGCCGCAGGGGCTGACGTACGAGATCACGATCACGCTGACGTACGGCGCATCCGGTGCCGCCGTCGAGCCGACGTACCCGCCGGACCGGGCGAAGGGCCGGGGCCGGGACTGGTACCGGGGCGACTGCCATCTGCACTCCTGGTACTCCGACGGCCGCCGCACCCCCGCCGAGATCGGGGCGCTGGCGCGGGCGGCGGGCCTGGACTTCATCAACAGCTCGGAGCACAACACCCACTCCGCGCACGCCCACTGGGCCGACGTGGCGGGCGACGACCTGCTGGTGATGCTGGGCGAGGAGGTCACGACGCGCAACGGTCACGTGGTCGCGCTCGGCACCGACCCCGGCACGTTCGTCGACTGGCGCTACCGGGCCCGCGACAACCGCTACGGCCGGTTCGCCCGCCAGATCCGCAAGGCGGGCGGCCTGGTCGTCCCGGCCCACCCGCACGCCACCTGCGTCGGCTGCAACTGGAAGTTCGGCTTCGGCGAGGCGGACGCCATCGAGGTGTGGAACGGCCCCTGGACACCCGACGACGAGATGGCGCTGGCCGACTGGGACAGCATGCTGGTCGCGTCCCTGAAGGAGGAGGGGCGGGACTGGATCCCGGCGATGGGCAGCAGCGACGCCCACCGGGACCCGGACGTCGTCGGCCGCCCGCAGACCGTCGTCCTCGCCGACGACCTGACCCGGGAGGCGATCCAGGAGGGCATCCGCGCGGGACGCTCGTATGTCGCCGAGTCGGCGAAGGTGTCGCTGTCCTTCACGGCGTCCGGCGGACGGGGCGAACACGCCGGTATCGGCGAGCGGTTGAGGACCGACCGGGACACGCCGGTGACCGTGCGGCTGGAGGTGAGCGGGGCCCCGCGGTGCGTCGTGCGGTTCGTCACCGACCAGGGGGTGCTGCACACGAGCGCGCCGCTGCCGGTGGCGGGTTCGGGGGTCGTGGAGTGGCGTACGACGCCCTCGTACGCGGCCTATGTACGGGCCGAGTTGCGGCACGAGACGGCACTGGGGCCGCTGCCGGGGGCGCCGGCGGCGTTCACCAATCCGATCTTTCTGGGCGGCACGTGAGCGAGCCGGGACGCCGCGCAACAGTGATCGCCTCGGCGGAGTCACGGGCCAGGGGTGTCGTGTACGTGCATTCCACAGGGGGGCCGCCAGCCGGGGATCTCACGGCCCATCGCCGGATCGCGGCGGATGGCCACGAGCGCTTCGCGGACGACGTCCCGCTCCCCCTCCGTCAGGCCGCCGAACGCCTTGCGACGGGCTCGGCCTCCTCCAACGGGACCTCGTTTCAAGACCGTTCCCTTCGGCCGCTCGGGTAACCCACCTTCGCCCGGCCCATCTGGGGCGGAGCAGTAGAAGGACGAGACGTTGGATCAGGTCACGCTCAGCATCTTGGCGCTGTTCGGCTTGCTCAGCTTGGCTCTCGGCTACGGTGCCAAGCTCGGTCGCGAGGTTGACGATTTCTTCCATGCGTGGCGGGGGCCGGCTGCTCGCCTGCGTCGATGGCGGCGTAGTCGCCAGCACCACCAGCAGTGAGGCTGCTTCCCGTCTCCTACGGAAGGGGCTGCGTCATCACAGCCCCTTCCGGTCACATTGTCCTGGGACGGCCTCGTGGTGGTGGCGGAGCACCGTGCGCGGGAACAGCCGCCGGTAAATCGGCGATGACTGTGGGCAGGCTGAACCGGCAAAATTCGCGTATGTCAGATGACTGGCCCCCGCCTGGGCATAGCTTTTACTACCGAATGGACACCCAGCTTGAGGGTGATTTGCTCCTCGGAGCAGATGGGCCGCAGGCGAGGCTCCCACGCCGAGGAACCTGATCCGGTGGACATTTCGTCACCTCGACGCGAATCGTGTATCTAGGCTCGGCATGGTCTGAGATGCTGGGTGCACCGCGTGAGAGGGGCCGCAGGTATGGAGTGGAAGACCCACGGTGAGCGACAGATCTACACCAACAAGTGGGTGAATCTGTGTCTGGTCGACGTCCAGCAGCCCGACGGGCGCAGGTGGGAGTACCACGTCGTCCGCCTCCGGCACCTGGCCGTGGCCGCCGTGGTCAATGACCGCCAAGAGGTTCTGATGATGTGGCGGCACCGCTTCATCACCGACTCGTGGGCCTGGGAACTGCCCATGGGCCTGGTCGAGGAAGGCGAGACCCCCGAGCAGGCAGCGGCCCGCGAAGTCCTGGAAGAGACGGGCTGGCGCCCCGGCCCCATAAAGCCCCTGATCTACGCCGAGCCCGCCAACGGGATCACCGACTCGCAGCACCACGTCTTCCGCGTGGATGGCGCGATCTACGCCGGACTGCCCACTGAGAAGAACGAGTCGGACCGCATCGAGTGGATTCCCCTCTCTGAGATCCGGGGCATGATCGACCGCCGGGAGATCGTGAGCAGTGGCTCGCTCGTGGGTCTGCTGTACCTGCTCATGGACGAAGCGACCCGCTGACCGGAGGTAAAAGTTCCCGTAGGCGCGACTCGAAGGCCAGCGCCACGGGCTCCTGCCTGTGCGGAGCCAACTGCCCGTAGAACTCCCTGAGATGGCCCGACACGCGCTCAGAGGCCACGGCCGACGCCGGTTCCAGCGCTTGCGTGGCGGTGTGGCATGCCTGGTCGAGCTTGCCCTGGTCCAACTGCGTCCGTGCCAGCCAGAACGAATGAAACGCGCGGCCTCGCTGGTTGGTGCGTTTCTCCCGCCGCAGGGCATCCGCGATCAACGGTTCAGCGGTCGCCGCTTCACCCAGTTGGCCATGTGCAATGCCCGTGTCCACGATGAGCTTCGGCTCGTCGAAGTACGTCACCCATGACGGGTCCGGGTCGCTCGACCGGATCTGCTCGAAATGGCGGTGCGCTTCGCCGATCGCCCGGTGCGTATCGTCGCGGTTCCCGAGGGTGGCATGGGCGAACGCTTCCCGCATGGACAGCATCGACAGGACGCGCGGGGTCGTGCCGAGTGCCGAACGGGCCTGGTCCTGGGCGGCTGTCACGAGTGCCAGGGAGTCCGCGGGCTTGTCCTGGTAGGTCGCCTGCAAGCTCATGCACGCGAGGACGTTGGCCATGAACTGCCGGTCGTCGATCTCCTTGGCCAGTTGCAGGGCCTCAGTGAAGTACGCGCGGGCCTGGTTGTACTGGCGGGCGTCGAAGTACGTCCAGCCGGTGAGGCGTGCCAACTCGGCAGCGATACCGAACAGGCCGTTCTGGATGGACGGCCGCCGGTTCTCCTTCAGGAGGCCGACGACATACCGGAGCTGGCCGACGATGGCCGGCCTCAGCGCCTCGCCACCGTGCTGGTCGTCTCGTCGCCAGTAGTCCTCGATGGAGGAGCGGAACGCTTCGAGGGTTGCTGCGCTGAGCTTGGATCGCGTGGCCAGAGCCAAGATGCTGTCGACATCGGGGCCTGGCAGTGACGCGGGGGTCTGCTGCTCGGGCTCCGGCAGTTGCGGCGCCTCTCGCTCAGAGACCATGAGGGCCTGAGGCGTCTCCCACGGTCTACGGGCAAGCCCCAGCATGTGGCCAGGGATGCGCAAGCCGTCCGAGATCCGCTCGATGACGTCCATGTGCTGCAACTGACGTCGTCCTGCGATGACTTCGCCGACACGGCTCGGCGTCAGGTCGCAGCGCCGGGCGATCATCGACGGATAGATCCCGGCCCTGGTCTTCACCAGCCGGAAGACTCTGGCGAAGTCCCGTACCCGGCACGCATCGATCATCTCCGGATCGGTGAGCAGCCTGGCAGGCAGTTCCTGCGGCCGGTCGGCGTCGGGCATTGGGTGGCTCCCCACTGCGAGGGCTACGCAACGTCACTGGGTCTCTACTTCCCGCGATGTTACCCAAGTTGGGTAATCAGCCTGACCTTTCCGCCGTGGTGCCCGGATCGCGATGCTCCTGGACATGGCGAGCAACCAGCAGACCAGACCAGGCAGCGGTGAACTGGCAAAGGACACCGCCAGTGGACGTATTGGCGTCGTCATGGGTGAGGTCGGCGGCCGCGTGCAAATAAGGCCGATCGGCGGCGGCACGGAGTGGGACGCCATTCCGGGCAACGTGAAGCCGCCGAGTGCGCGGGAGGAACTGAGCGCGCGCCTGGCCATCCGGAACGGCAACAGTCGGGACGGGCTGTGATGCGGGCCATCGGCCGGTACGCCGGAGTCCTGTTCATCGTCATGATCAGTGGGTCGTGCGGCCTGGTGATCGGCATGGCTCTCGCCATCGGCCAGTAGACCGGTCACCCCGGACGGGTGCCAGTTTCCTTGGCTCCCCCCTTTCCCCGTCCGGGGTGGCCTCCCAAGCCCGCCTCTTGGTCGTTCTCAGGTCAAGACTCGGCGACTGATGCGGGCGGCAAGTGCCAAGCACCGCCATACACAAGGGAGTAGTCGCATGACGGCAACGGCGAACGATCAGAAGACCGGTCGCGCGGTGGCTGGTGAGGAACTCTTCGAAAGCCTCACCCACTTCGTGGTCGTCCACAACGGGCAGTCCCGCGAGCGGGCCGAGCGGATCGCGGACCAGGCGGTGGCCTTCGTGGTCACGGCGGCCACCGCCACCGTCCCCATGGTCCCGTCGGACGACGTGGACCTCGGCCTGCACGCGCTCATCCTGCACACCAAGGAGTACGCCGCACTCTGCGAGCAGTACGCGGGCCGCTTCCTCCACCACAACCCGGCACCGGGCGGTGGGGCCCGGGACCCCGAGAAGGTCGCCGCCTCGGCGCGCGCCATGAAGGCGGCCGGGTTCATGGTCTTCGATGACCTGTGGACCGTGGACGGCACGAACCTGGCGCAGTGCGACTCGGACTGCGGCCGGCCGTACGGCCAGGCGTAGCAACACGACAGCAGCGGCGCGGCCGGCCTCAGCTCCTGGTCGGCCGTGTTCGTCCGGAAGGAGAAGAGACGTTGTCCGGGTCATCCCCTGAACTGCCGATCGTGGTGCTCGACGCACTGATGCCCACGGCTCAGCGCCTCGTCGTGGACCGCCGTGGCTCCATGGTGTGGGAGGTCGAAAGCCATCGGGGCCACTACGCCGTGAAGGTCGGCTACCCGATCGGGGCCACGGCCGACTGGCCCGCCCAGCCCTGGACCGCGCTCGCACCCGCGCGTGAGGGAGCCGTTCTGCATCGTCTTGGCTTCGATGACTTCGCGTACGGCGAGTGGGAGCGCGGGACGTGGAACTTCCAGCCGTGGCGCGAAGGGCCGGACTTGTACCAGTTGTGGGAGCCCTGCCGTAGGCAGGACTCGTCCGTCGAACCGCCCGCCAGTGTCGCGCTCGGTTGTGTCGAGGCGCTGGCCGAACTCCACGCAAAGGGCTGGTCCCACGGTGACGTACAGCCCGCTCACTTCATCATCGGGCCGGAGCGGACTCACCTCATCGATCTCGCCCTGGCTCGGGGCGGACATGTGCCCGAGGGGTACGACTTCCCGTTCCGCGGCTGCCTCGTCCACTACGAGGCGCCGGAGATCGCGCGCAGCGTGCTCGCGACAGGAGAAGCCGAACCGACGCAGGAAGCCGACATCTACGCGCTCGGCGCGTCCCTCCTCATCTCCGCCACCGGCTGGCGAGCTGTCGAGTATCCGGACGACGCTCCGCGCCCCGTCCAGAGAGAGGCCGTGGCAAGCGGCAAGCGTCGTCCCGTGAAAGCCCCCGGTGAGCTGGGCGAGTTGGTCGACGCAATGCTCAGCTATGCCCCGGAGGACCGGCCGACCATCTACGAGGTGGGCAAAGCCCTGAGCTGACTCCCAGTAGCGAAGACCGGACCACCCACAGCCTGGACAGCATCACGGGTGGTCCGGTCGCGGAATCCCTGGTCAGGACCCCGGTGCCGATGGTATCGGGGCGGTTGGCGTGCTCGGATGCGGGTGCTGCTGCAACCCCCGGCTTCGCGTTGTCGAGTTGGAGAGGGGTCCTGACCTGAGCCACCGAAAGTCAGCCACGGCGGCGGGTACGCCGAAAGAGCACCGTCACGTGTGTCTCCAGCAACCCCCCGCCGGCCTCAGCCACGCTTCTTCCATTCGTCACGGCCCTCGCCCCGTCCCGGCCTGGGCGTTGTCGACGCAGGTGCCTGGCGTGTGGTCCTGCCTGTGGCTTTGGGTTCCATCGGCTGCGAAGCGTGGACTGGTCGGGTAGCGGGGTCTCGCTTGGTCGGTGTCGGCCTGGTCCTGGTGCTCGGACTGGTCAGGTTGTTTCCTGGTCTGGCTGTCCGCCTTGGCGGTGTTGCGCGCTGAGCGGCGGGGGCCGCCGGAGCGGTGGCGGAGACAAGGAGGGCCGGCGGCCACGGGCCGCCGGCGCGCGCGGCCCGCCGTAGGAGGGCGAATTTCTACTTCCGGTCACGAATTTGGAATCGACTCTGGGACCCTGAAAAATGTTGCCGCCAACGACCTCGGCGGAGGCGGTGGGTTTTGAACCCACGGTGACATCGCTGCCACGGCGGTTTCACGCCCGCTGCCTCCGGCTCGTGCACGCTGATCTCACTCCGCGGGCGGCCCGGCCAGGTCCGCGACCACGGCCGCGTGGTCCGAGGGCCAGACGCCGTCCACCGGGCCGTCGCCCGCCCGCCGGACCGACCGCACATGGCCGAGGCCGTCCGGGCCGGGTGGGCCGACGTGGATGTAGTCGATGCGGGCGGCGGGGTACCGGCCGGGGGCGACGTACGGGTTCGCCGGGTCCCAGGTGTGGGACGGGGCGCCCGGGTCGGCGTACTCCCAGGCGTCGAGGAGGACCTGGCGGGGGACGGCCGGGGTGGTCCGGTAGCCGCCGAGGAGGCGGATCTCGTCGGAGTCGGGCCAGGCGTTGAAGTCGCCGGTGACGACCGGCGGGAAGGGGGTGTCGCCCCGGTGCTCGGCGACGAACTCGGCGAGCGCGGTGACCTGACGGCAGCGGGTGGCCGAGGCGTGCAGGGCGGAGGTGAGGTGGGTGGTGAAGAAGGGCACCGTGCAGGAGGGTGTGGCCAGGCGGGTGTAGAGGGCGAGGCGGCCGTCGTCGACGTCCGTGGGCGCCGGGAGCGGGAGGACGGCCTGTTCGGTGATGGGCCAGCGGCTGAGGACGGCGTTGCCGATGCCGACGGTGGGGTCCCCGATGCGGTGCTGCCAGCGCTCGGGGGCGTGCGACGGGGCCCACGTCCAGTGCAGGCCCAGTGCGCCGGCCAGCCACTCGGCGAGGTTCTCACCCCCCTGGTCCCACACCTCCTGCAGGCCCACGACATCGGGACGCAGCTCGCGCAGCGCGCCGAGGATCGCCTTCTGCCGTTCCGCCCAGGGCCCGAACCGCCACCACAGGTTCCAGGTCACGACCCGCATGCCCACCGTCCTCGTCGCACCGCGTCCGAGGACCATTGAATCAACAACCACCCCGTTACGACACAGGAGACGTCACGCCGATGAGCCGCATCGACGACCTCAGATTCCGCACCGCCACCACGGTCCAGCGCCGCGTCCTCAACCCCGTCCTGCGCCGACTCCCCCTCCAGACCCTCCTGGAGACCACGGGCCGGGTCTCCGGCCTCCCCCGCCGCACCCCGGTCGGCGGCCGCCGCGTCGGCGGCTCCTTCTGGCTGGTCTCGGAGTTCGGCGACCGCTCCCAGTACGTCCGCAACATCCGCGCAAACCCGCGGGTGCGGGTGCGGCTCGGGGGCCGGTGGTACGAGGGGACGGCTCACCTCCTGCCCGACGACGACCCGAAGGCCCGGCTGCGCGCCCTGCCCCGCATGAACAGCACGGCGGTGCGGGCGATCGGCACGAACCTGCTGACGGTGCGGGTGGATCTGGACACGTGAGGAGGGCGCCGCACCTCACCCCGGCCACACGATCGCCTGCACCTCGCTGTACGCGTGCAGCGCGTACGAGCCGACGTCCCTCCCCACACCGCTCTTCTTGAAGCCGCCGAAGGGCGCCTCCATGTTGCGGCCGACGGTGTTGATGCCGACGCCGCCCGCCCGCAGGCGGCGGGCGACGCGGAAGGCGCGGGCCACGTCGGCGGACCAGACGTAGTCGATGAGGCCGTAGTCGCTGTCGTTGGCCAGGGCCACCCCCTCGTCCTCGTCGTCGAAGGGGATGACGACGACCACCGGGCCGAAGATCTCCTCCCGGGCCACGCGCATGTCGTTCGTGCAGTCGGCGAGGAGCGTCGGGGACACATAGAAGCCGCGGTCCATGGGCGGTCGTGCGCCACCGGTGACGACCGTCGCGCCTTCCTTGCGGCCGAGTTCGACGTACGACTCCACACGGTCCCGGTGTGCGGCGGAGATCAGCGGGCCGACGACCGTGTCCCGTTCACGCGGGTCTCCGACCTTCAACCGGCCCGCACAGTCCGCCAGGTGCTCCACCAGCCGGTCGTACACGCCCCGCTGCGCCAGCACCCGCGTCGGTGCCGTGCAGATCTGGCCGCTGTAGAAGGAGAACGTCGTGCCGATGCCGGCGACCGCCGAGCCGAGGTCGGCGTCGTCGAGGACGAGGGCCGCCCCCTTGCCGCCCAGCTCCATCAACTGGCGTTTCATGGCACGCCCGCACACCTCGGCGATGCGCTGCCCGACGGCCGTGGAGCCGGTGAAGCTGACCATGTCCACGTCGGGTGAGGCGACGGCGGCCTCTCCGGTCTCCGCCGATCGACCCGAGACCACGTTCACCACGCCCGGCGGAACTCCCGCCTCCTCCAGCGCCTCCGCCATCCGGTACACGGACAGCGGGTCCTGCGGGGCCGGTTTGACCACCACCGTGTTGCCCATCGCCAGGGCCGGGGCGACCTTGCCGACCGTGTTCGCCCAGGGGTTGTTGTACGAGGTGATGCAGGTGACGACCCCGACCGGCTGGCGCACGGCCAGTGCCCCCATCACGCCCGCCTTCCCGATCGGACCGGCCTCGTTGATCTGCGGCGCGATCGGCCACTCGGCGGGCTCGACGCGGGCGTACCGGCGAAAGCGCGCCGCCGCGACGCCGACCTGCATCCCGCGTGCCGTGCCGGTCGTCGCGCCCGTCTCGGCCCGGGCCAGTTCGGCGTACGGCACGAGGCGGGCCCGGATGATCTCCGCGGCCCGCCCCAGCACCGCCGCCCGCTCCTCCGCGGGCGTCGCCGACCACGCCCCGAAGGCCGCGCGCGCCGCCGCGCACGCCGCGTGCACCTGGTCCCGCGAGGCCTCCGGCGCCCACCCGACGGTCTGCTCGGTCGCCGGGTCGGTCACCTCGTAGTGGCCGCCGTCCGGCTCGACCCACTCGCCGCCGATGAACAGCCGCCGGTTCACCGGGTGCTCACCGTCCGCGTGTCCCGTCCCGACCGCAGCACCCGCCCGGGCACCGCGCCCGTCACCACGTCGTCCCGGATCGCCTCGACGCCGTTGACCCAGACCGCCCGCACGCCGATGGCCCGGGAGTCGAGCCGGGGGCTGTCTCCCGGCAGGTCGTGCACCAGGGTGGCCGTACCGGCGTCGATGCGTTCCGGATCGAAGAGGACGAGGTCCGCGTGGTAGCCCTCCCGGACCCGGCCCCGCTCCCGGAGCCCGAAGAGCCGGGCCGGATCGTCGGTGAGCATCTGCACCGCCTGCTCCAGCCCCACCAGCTTCCGGCCGCGCAGACAGTCCCCCAGGAAGCGGGTGGTGTACGGCGCCCCGCACATGCGGTCCAGGTGCGCGCCCGCGTCCGAGCCGCCGAGCAGGACGTCCTCGTGCTGCCAGGTCTCGGCGCGCAGCGCCCAGGACGCGGGGTCGTTGTCGGTGGGCATGGGCCACAGGACCGTCCGCAGATCGTCGTTCGCGCAGATGCCGACCAGACAGGCGAAGGGGTCCTGGCCGCGCTCCGCCGCTATCTCCCGTACGACCCTCCCCGTCAGCCCCGCGTTCTGCGCGCTGTACGTGTCGCCGATGACGTACCGCCCGAAGTCCGCCAGCCGCCGGAAGACGCCCGCCTCCTTGGACGCGGCCCGCCTGAGCATCTCGGCCCGTAGGTCCGCGTCGCGGAGCTTCCGGATCCGCTCCGGCACGGGCAGGCCCAGGATCTCGCCCCAGCCCGGGATGAGGTTGAGCGCGCAGAAGGTGCCCAGCGACATGTTCATCGGCGTGAGGATCGGCATGGTGAGCGCCACCACCCGGCCGCCCGCCTTCCGGGCCCGCTCACTGGCCAGCAGCTGCCTCGGCACGCGCTGCGGGACCGCCGCGTCGATGGTCAGGACGTTCCAGTTCAGCGGGCGCCCGGCCGCCGCGCTCATCTCCACCAGCAGCTCGATCTCGGCGTCGCTGAACTGATCCAGGCACCCCGCGACGATCGCCTCGATCTGCGTCCCCTCGTGCTCACCGACCGCCCGCGAGAGCGCCAGCAGCTCGGCGGGCTCGGCGTGCCGCGAGGCGACCGGCTGCCCGTCGCCGTCGGAGTGGGTGGACGACTGGGTGGTGGACAGCCCCCAGGCACCGGCGTCCATGGCGTCGTGCAGCAACCGCACCATGGCGGCGAGCTGCTCCTCCGTCGGCCGCCCGCCCACCGCGTCCGGCCCCATCGCATACCGCCGCAGCGCACAGTGCCCCACCATGAAACCGGCGTTGACCGCGATCCGCCCCTCCAGGGCGTCCAGGTACTCCCCGAAGCCGTGCCAGCTCCAGGGCGCCCCCTCCTCCAACGCGACCAGCGACATGCCCTCGACCTTGGACATCATCCGGCGGGTGTAGTCGGCGTCCTCCGGGCGGTCCGGGTTCAAGGGGGCCAGCGTGAAGCCGCAGTTGCCCGCCGCGACGGTCGTCACCCCGTGGTTGAGGGAAGGGGTCGCGTACGGGTCCCAGAAGAGCTGGGCGTCGTAGTGGGTGTGGGGGTCGACGAAGCCGGGGGCGAGGACCAGGCCGGAGGCGTCCTCGCTGGTGCGGGCCTTTTCAGTGACCGTACCGATGACGGCGATACGCCCGTCCCGGATCCCGACGTCGGCAGTGAAAGCAGCCGCACCGGTCCCATCGACGACGGCCGCACCTTTGATGACGTGATCGAGCATGGGGCTCACCTCCTGGAGCCGCGGTGATCGGTCCTACCTAGGGGCGCGGGGAACTGCGCGACCAGCCCCCACAAACCCGCAGCCGCCAACGACGCTCAAGCCCCCCGCCGGAACCGCGAGGTCCGATGCACAGGATCCGTATCGATCTTCGGAATCACGTGCTCCCCGATCAGCCGAATCGTCTGCAACGTCTCCTCCTTCGGCACCCCCACCGGCAGCCCGAAGCTCAACTGATCGGCCCCCGCCTGCTCCCACCGCTTGCACTGCCGCAGCACCTCGTCCGGATCGCCGCAGATCAGCAGCTCCTCCTCAATGAGCACCTCGACGAACTCCGCCGTGTACTCCGGCAACGTCTCCGGCCACACCGGAAACCCCTCGGGCCGCGGAAACGTGTCGTGGTACCGGAACACCAGCGACGGCAGGTAGTGCAGCCCGCCCCCCACAGCGATCCGTATCGCCTCCTCATGCGTCGGCGCACAGATCGCGGTCGTCGTCACCATCACGTTGTCGTTGACGAAGTCCCCCACCGGCTCCGCATCCACGACCGCCGTCTTGTACTGCTCCAGCACCCACTCCATGTCGGACACCTTCTGCACGCTGAAGCCCAGCACCCCGAGCCCCTTCTTCGCCGCCATGGCGTACGACGACGGCGACCCGGCCGCGTACCACATCGCGGGATGCGACGCCCCGTACGGCTTGGGCAGCACCTTCCTCGGCGGCAGCGACCAGTGCTTGCCCTGGAAGCCCGCGTACTCGTCCTGCAGCCACATCCTGGGGAACTCGGCGATCGTCTCCTCCCAGATCTCCTTCGTGTGGTTCATGTCGGTGATGCCGGGCAGGAACCCGAGGATCTCGTGCGAGCCCGCACCGCGCCCGCTGCCGAACTCGAAGCGGCCCTCAGTGAGGTGGTCCAGCATGGCGACCTTCTCGGCGACCTTCACCGGGTGGTTGACCGGGGCGAGCGGGTTGAAGATGCCGGAGCCGAGGTGGATGCGCTCGGTGGCGTGCGCGAGGTAGCCGAGGAACACGTCGTTGGCGGAGAGGTGCGAGTACTCCTCCAGGAAGTGGTGCTCGGACGCCCAGGCGTACTTGAAGCCGGACCGGTCCGCCTCGATGACGTACTCGGTCTCCTCCATCAGCGCCTTGTGCTCGGCGAGCGGGTCGGTCTCGGCGCGCTTGCCCACGTATCCCTGTACAAAGAGCCCGAATTCCACGGAGTTCACCGTCCCTCTGCGGTATCTGACGGATCGTCAGTTCGCTGACTGTGGCACCGGACGTGCGTACCGTCAATAGCTG
Organism: Streptomyces sp. TRM70350; assembly: GCF_019219825.1. Taxonomy (GTDB): domain Bacteria; phylum Actinomycetota; class Actinomycetes; order Streptomycetales; family Streptomycetaceae; genus Streptomyces. Next base: position 60,733 of record NZ_JAHUXH010000007.1, read on the forward strand.
ACGGACAGTCAGATCAGGGCCACCCCGGCCAGCCAGCCACCGTCGATCACGAACGGCTGCCCGGTGATGTAGGAGGAGTCGTCGCAGGTCAGGAAGAGCGTGAGCCGGGCCACCTCCTCCGGGCGTCCGACCCGGCCGAGCGGCACCAGCCTGCGGTACAGCTCGTCGAGGGCCCCCCGCGTCTGCTCGGGGTCCGCGTCCGGAGCCAGGCGGGCCGGGTTGGACATCGCCGTGTCGACGGCGCCGGGGCAGACGGCGTTGACGCGGATCCCGCGGTGGGCCAGCTCCAGGGCGGCGACGCGGGTGAGGCCGAGGACGGCGTGCTTGGTCGCCGCGTAGGTGCCGACGGCGGCCATTCCGGTCATCCCCGTGTACGAGGCGGTGTTGACGATCGTGCCGCCGTCCGTCATCTCCGGGGCGACCGTCCGGATGCCGAGGAAGCAGCCGACCTGATTGACCCGCACCACCTCCATGAACTCGTCCAGGGGCGTGTCCACCAGCGCGTTGAAGCGCAGGATGCCCGCGTTGTTGACGAGCCCGTCGATCCGGCCGTACGCCTCCTTGGTGGCGGTGACGGCGGCGGACCACTGCTCCTCGCGGCTCACGTCGAGATGGACGTACCGCGCGCCGATCTCCTTGGCGAGGGCCTCGCCCTGGTCGTCGAGGACGTCGGTGACGACGACCTCGGCGCCCTCCTCCCGGAACAGCCGGGCCTCCTGCTCCCCCTGCCCGCGCGCCGCGCCGGTGATGATCACGACACGTCCGTCCAGCTTGCCCATGTCTCAGTCCTCCGAAAGCAGCGGGCCGATGTCGCTCCCGAACGCCTCGATCTGGTCGGTGAGTTCGGCGCGGTCGCGGCTGCGGAACCGCACCTGGATCTGGTGCACGCCCATCGCCCGGTAGACCCGCAGCGACTCGGCGAGGGCCTCGGGCGGGCCGCTGATCGTCCGCCGCCCGACGTCCCAGGAGGGCGTGCCGACGTACAGCGGCTCGGCGATCGCGCCGACGGTGAACGCCGCCCCACCGCATCCATGCGCGGCTGCGCCGCGGGCCGCCTCCGCGCGCAGCCGCCGCAACGTGGCGATCTGCCGCGGCAGCCGGTCCCGGGGGTCGCCCTGGGGCAGCCAGCCGTCCCCCTTGAGCGCGGCCCGGCGCACGGCCGCCGGGGACGATCCGCCGACCCAGAGGGGGATGCGCGACTGGGCGGGCCGGGGCCGCTGTCCGAGCCCCTCGAAGTCGTACCGCTTCCCGTGGTGCGCGGGGAACTCCTCCGGCCCGAGCGCGGCCCGCAGCGCGTCGATCGTCTCGTCGAGCACGGCCCCGCGCTGCCGGAAGTCCACGCCGAGCGCCTCGAACTCCTCCGGTACGTGCCCGGCCCCGACGCCGAGGATCAGGCGACCGCGCGACAGATGATCGAGGGTGGCGTACTGCTTGGCGGTGAGGAGCGGATGGCGCAGGCCGACAACGGCGACGTGGGAGAGCAGCCGGACGCGTTCGGTGACGGCCGCCAGGTGGGCGAGGGTGGCGACCGGGTCGTACCAGACCGTGCTCATCGCGGCGGCGAGACGGCGCGGGACGGCGACGTGGTCGCAGCAGGCGATGTAGTCGAAACCCGCCCGGTCGGCGGCGCGGGCGACCGCGACGAGGTCTTCCGGACCCGCGGCGGCCTCCCAGGGCTCGGCGTAGATGGTGCTCTGGGACTGGACGGGGAGCTGGATGCCGTAGCGAAGCACGCTCATGGTGCCCACAGGCCGTCCTGCGTCAGCCCCAGCAGCTCGATGGCGTTGCGGCGGACGATCCGTTCGACCGTGTCCGGGTCCAGGTGCCCCATCTGCGCCTCGCCGACCTCCCGCGACGTGGGCCAGGTGGAGTCGGAGTGCGGGTAGTCGGTCTCGTACAGGACGTTGCCGACGCCTATCGAGTCGAGGTTGCGCAGGCCGAAGGCGTCGTCGAAGAAGCAGCCGTGGACGTGCTCGGCGAACAGCTCGGACGGGGGCCGGTGGACCTTGTCGGCGACGCCGCCCCAGCCGCGGTTCTCCTCCCAGACGACGTCGGCGCGCTCCAGGATGTACGGGATCCAGCCGATCTGCCCTTCCGCGTACATGACCTTGAGATTCGGGAAGCGCTCGAACTTGCCGCTCATCAGCCAGTCGACCATCGAGAAGCAGCAGTTGGCGAAGGTGATGGTGGAGCCGACGGCGGGCGGGGCGTCGGCGGAGGTGGAGGGCATCCGGCTGCTGGAGCCGATGTGCATCGCGACGACCGTGCCGGTCTCGTCGCAGGCGGCGAGGAAGGGGTCCCAGTCGTCGGTGTGGACGGAGGGGAGGCCGAGGTGCGGGGGGATCTCCGAGAAGGCGACGGCGCGGACGCCGCGCGCGGCGTTGCGGCGGACCTCCGCCGCGGCCAGCTCGGCGTCCCAGAGGGGGACGATGATGAGCGGGATCAGCCGCCCCCGCGCCTGCGGGCCGCACCACTCCTCCACCATCCAGTCGTTGTAGGCGCGGATGCAGAGCAGGCCGAGTTCGTGGTCCTTGGCCTCGGTGAAGGTCTGGCCGCAGAAGCGGGGGAAGGTGGGGAAGCAGAGGGCGGACTGGACGTGGTTGACGTCCATGTCGGCGAGTCGGGCGGGGACGTCGTACGAGCCCTGGCGCATCTGCTCGTACGTGATGACCTCCAGTTTGATCTCGTCCCTGCTGTATCCCACGGCGGTGTCGAGGCGGGTGAGGGGCCGGTGCAGGTCCTCGTAGATCCACCAGTCGCCGATCGGCCCGTCGTCGCCGGGCCGGCCCATGACGGGCTTGAAGCGGCCACCGAGGAAGCTCATCTCCTTCAGCGGGGCGCGGACGATGCGGGGGCCGGTGTCGGCGTACTTCCTGGGGAGGCGGTCCTGCCAGACGTTCGGGGGTTCGACGGTGTGGTCGTCGACGGAGATGATCTCGGGGAATCCGGTGTCCATGGGGGCACGGTAGCGCTGATCTGACGAGCCGTCAGCTATCTGTTCCGGGGCCTGGTTGTATCTCGGACGGCCCCGCGTGCTCAGGTCAGTGCGGAAGTGTGCGAAGACGGTGTGTGGAGCTGGTGGGATCCCGTGCACCCGGCTGTGACTGCGGTCTCGGCGGCTGACGCATCTGCCATGAGCAAGGCAAACTGACAGGGTTGCTCAACTGACAGGGTTGCTCAGAGGGCCCTAGGGGGACGGCTATGGACGGGGTGCCGGCACAAAGGCGTCCGGGCGGTGCGGAGGAGCCCGGCGCGCTGCGCTTCGGTGTGCTCGGACCGGTGCGTGCCTGGCGTGGCGGCGAGCCGCTCGCCACGGGTTCCCCGCAGCAACGCGCCCTGCTGGCCGCGCTGCTGCTGCGCGAGGGCCGTACGGCGACCGCGGCCCAGCTGATCGACGCGCTGTGGGGCGAGGAGCCGCCGCCGCAGGCGCTGGCGGCGGTACGGACGTATGCCTCGCGGCTGCGGAAGGCACTGGACCCCGATGTGCTGGTGAGCGAGTCCGGCGGCTACGCGATCCGGTCGATCGGGGAGGGCGCCCTGGACCTGGCGGTGGCGCAGGACCTGGCGGCGGACGCGGAGAAGGCGCGGGGCGCCGGGGATCCGGGCCGGGCGCGGGAGCTGCTGGGGCGGGCACTGGACCTGTGGGACGGGGAAGCGCTGGCGGGCGTGCCGGGGCCGTACGCGGAGGCGCAGCGCGTACGGCTGGAGGAGTGGCGGCTGCGACTCCTCGAAACCCGCCTGGACCTGGACCTGGAGCAGGGCTGCCACGCGGAAGCGGTCTCCGAACTGACCGCCCTGACGGCGGCGCACCCCCTCCGGGAGCGGCTGCGGGAGCAGCTGATGCTGGCGCTGTACCGGTCGGGCCGGCAGGCGGAGGCGCTCGCCGTGTACGCCGACACACGGCGCCTGCTGGCGGACGAACTGGGCGTGGACCCACGGCCGGGGCTACGGGAGTTGCAGCAGCGCATCCTGAACGCGGACCCCGGGCTGGCGGAACCGTCCGCGCCGGTCCCCGAGCCGTCCGTGGCCCCGGTCCGTCCCGCGCAACTCCCCGCGACCGTCCCCGACTTCACCGGCCGTACGTCCTTCGTCACCGAGCTGAGCGAGGTGCTGGCGTCGGCGGAGGGCCGCGTGATGGCCGTCTCGGCGGTGGCCGGGATCGGCGGGGTCGGCAAGACGACCCTCGCGGTCCATGTGGCGCACCAGGCGCGGTCGGCGTTCCCGGACGGGCAGTTGTACGTCGATCTGCAGGGCGCCGGGCCACGGGCGGCCGAGCCGGAGACGGTGCTGGGCTCCTTCCTGCGGGCCTTCGGCACGCCCGACTCGGCGATCCCGGACTCGCTGCAGGAGCGCGCGGCGCTGTACCGCTCGGTCCTGGACGGCCGCCGGGTGCTGGTGCTGCTGGACAACGCCCGCGACGCCGCGCAGGTACGGCCCCTGCTGCCCGGCACGGAGGGGTGCGCGGCGCTGGTGACGTCCCGGGTGCGGATGGTGGACCTCGCCGGGGCGCATCTGGTCGACCTGGACGTGATGTCCCCCGACGAGGCGCTGTCCCTCTTCACGAAGATCGTGGGCGAGGAGAGGGTCGCCGCCGAGCGGGAGGCGGCGCTGGACGTGGTCGCGGCGTGCGGGTTCCTCCCGCTGGCGATCCGTATCGCCGCGTCCCGCCTGGCGGCCCGCCGCACCTGGACGGTCTCGGTCCTGGCGGCGAAGCTCGCGGACGAACGCCGCCGCCTGGACGAACTCCAGGCCGGCGACCTGGCGGTGAAGGCGACCTTCGAACTCGGCTACGGCCAACTGGAGCCCGCCCAGGCCCGCGCGTTCCGCCTCCTGGGCCTGGCCGACGGGCCGGACATCTCGCTGGCCGGGGCGGCGGCGGTGCTGGATCTGGCGGCGGAGGAGACGGAGGACCTGCTGGAGTCCCTCGTCGACACCTCGCTGCTGGAATCGGCAGCCCCCGGCCGCTACCGCTTCCATGATCTCGTACGGCTCTACGCGCGTGCCTGCGCGGAGCGCGACGAGCACCCACCGAGCGAGCGGGAGGTGGCGATGTCCCGGTTGCTGGACTTCTACCTGGACACAGCGGCAGGCGTGTACGCCATCGAGCGGCCCGGAGACCGGCTGGTGGACCACCTCGCGGCCACGGACCGCGCCGGCCTCACCTTCCCGGATCGCGCGTCCGCCCGGGACTGGCTCTACACCGAGGCCGACTGCCTGCTGGCGTTCGCCCGGCAGTGCGCCGGCCGGCCGGACAGCCTCCGCCGGGCCATCGACCTGCTGTGGGCCGCGCACGACCTCTCGGAGTCCGGGGCCAACTCCCGGGAATACGAGGCCACGGCGAAGGCCCTGCTGGACTTCGCCCACCAGGTCGGTGTGGCGCAGGAGGAGGCGCGGGCCCTCATGACGCTGGCCCACGCTCATCTGGACGGCGGGCGGTTCGACATGGCCGACCGGGAGGCCGAGCAGGTCATCCGCCGGGCCGGCGAGGCGGCGGACCTGCTGCCCGTGTGCTGGGCCCACAACGCCCGCGGCGTCATCGCGCTGTACCAGAACCGCAACTCGGAGGGCGAGGAACACCTCTCCCAGGCCATCGATTACTTCCGCACCCTCGGAGACCGGCCGGGCGAGGCCAGCGCACTGTGCAACCTCTCCCGGATCCACCTCGCTACCGGGCGTACGCAAAGCGCCGTCTCCCTGGCACAGGAGGGCATGGAGATCTACGACACCATGGGGAACTCCATGCGCGGCGCCAACGGCCGCTACGCCCTGGGCATGGCGCTCACGCAGAGCGGGCAGCTCGACGCGGCGGCCAACCGGCTGCTGGAGGCGCTGGAGGTCTTCCGCGACAGCCGTCAGCGGCTGTGGGAGGGCATGACGCTCTTCCGCCTGGCCGAGGTCGACATCGCCGGGCGTCGCTTCCCGCAGGCCGCCGCGAACGCGGAGATGGCGTTGACCGTACTGCGGGGCATCGGCGGAGAGTGGCGCAGGGCCAACGTCCTCACCGTCCTCGGCCGCGCGCTGTCCGGCATCGGTCACACGGGACGGGCGCAGGTCTGCTGGCACGAAGCCGTATGCATCTACGAGGAGTTGGGCTCGCCGGAGGCCGCTGAGGTCCGGGCCCTGCTGACGCCCCTGCGAGCGGCCTGACCACCGCCGGGCGGGGTGTTCATCATTCGTTTATCGCCCCGAGCCATCGTTCATGTGCGGGGCCGATCCGTCGCATCGGGGGGGGCAGACGGGTCGCCGCACCGGGTCGCCGGGCGACGAACTATGGTGAGCGGCCCAAACGCCCGTCTCGGTCACCCTCGGGGGAGTGACCGGGCGGGCCCCCAAGCCACGGCCCAATACTCCAAGTGGGGAGCGAACGATCATGAGCGACGAGACCGTCGTCAAACCGCAGGACATCCACGCCACCTCCGAGCCCGCAGCAGCCGACGCGGCGTCGGAGAACGAGGGCGCTGCGACGACCCAGGGCGACATCCACGCCACTGACGAACCCCTGGTGACGCAGGACATCCACGCGACGTCGGAGCCCCTCAAGCCGACGAAGTAAGCCGTCCTGCAGGGATTCGGCCGCGGCGGCGCGGAGGGGAGCCGCCGCGGTCGAGGTGTGTCAGGGGGCTTTGTAGCCAGCCAGACGGTCGTCGTCCTCATCGCAGTCGTCGGCTACGGCGCCCTGCTCATCACCTTCTCCCGCGCCGGGTACGTCGCCGGAGCCACCGGCCTCCTCGTCCTCGGCGGCGCCTACTGGCTCGCACCCCGCCTCGCCGACCGCGCCCAGCGCCGCATCACGGCCACCCTCGGACTCCTCGCCCTCGGGGGCGCGGCCGCCGCGATCTGGGCCGTGTCGCAGGCCGGGAACTCGCTCGGCGTGCGCGGGCAGGCCTGGAACGCGGCGCTCGACATCGCCGTGAACAACCCGCTCGGCGTCGGCCTCGGCCGCTCCGGCGCCGTCATATCCGCCAACGCGCCCGGCGAACGCGTCTTCGTGCACGCCCACAACATGTGGCTGAACTGGCTCGTCGAGACCGGCCCCCTCGGTCTCGTCGCCATCCTCTCCATCACCGTGATCACCTGGTCCACTGCCGCCCGCGGCAAGTCGGCCCTCGGCACGGTGGGGCTGGCCTCGCTGACCGGCTTCCTCCTGATCGGGATGATGGACCACCCGGCCAACCTGGACCGGATCGACATGCTCTGGTGGCTGATCCTGGCAGTGGTGATGGCCGAGGCCCCGGCCGGGTGGCGAAGCAAGGGCGATCTGTCGTCCGTGGCGAAGGCCCAGCCCCGCCACCCGAGGCACGGCCCGCAGCCGCACCGGGCCACCATCCCGGCCCAGCCCCAGGGCCCGGCCCCGTCACCGGCGCCGCCCTCCGCCCCCGTCGGATAGGGCCACCCCCCTAACCACCCACCCGCAACCTCCCCTTCACCACCTTCCCACTCGCGTTCCGCGGCAACTCCCCCACGAACTCCACCACCCGCGGCACCTTGTAGTTCGCCATCTCCCGCCGCGCCCACGCGATCAGGTCGTCCCCGGTCAGCACGGCCCCCGCCCGCCGCACCACGTACGCCTTCCCGACCTCCCCCAGCCGGGCGTCCGGTACGCCGATCACCGCCACGTCCGCCACGTCCGGGTGCAGGCCCAGGAGCTGCTCGATCTCCGCCGGGTACGCGTTGAAGCCGCCGACGACGAACATGTCCTTGATGCGGTCCGTGATGCGGAGATTGCCCGCGGCGTCCATGACTCCGACGTCCCCCGTGCGGAGCCAGCCGTCGGCCGTCAGGACGTCGTCCGTGGCCTCCCGGTCCTCGTAGTAGCCCCGCATGACGTTGAAGCCGCGGACCAGTACCTCACCGGGGGTGCCGGGCGGTGCGTCCACGCGTACCTCCGTGCCGGGTATCGCGCGGCCGGACGTCGAGGTGATCACCGACGGGTCGTCGCCCCGGCGGCACATCGTCACGATGCCGCTCGCCTCGGAGAGGCCGTACGCCGTCAGGACCGTCTCCACGCCCAGTTCCCCGCGCAGCCGTTCCACCAGCCGCAACGGCACGACCGCCGCCCCCGTCACCACCAGCCGCAGCGCGGAGAGGTCGTGCGCGTCCCGGGAGGGGTGGTCGAGGAGGGACTGGAGGAGGGTCGGCGGGCCCGGGAGGACCGAGACCCGTTCCGCCGCGATGTTCGCCAGCGCCGTACCGACGTCGAACACCGGCTGCGGGATCATCGTCGCGCCCCGCATCAGACAGGCCAGGACGCCCGCCTTGTAGCCGAAGGTGTGGAAGAAGGGGTTGACGATCAGGTAGCGGTCGCCCTGGCGCAGGCCCGCCAGGTCGCCCCAGATGTCGTACGCCCGCAGCGACTGCGCGTGCGTGATCACCGCACCCTTGGGGCGGCCCGTCGTCCCCGAGGTGAAGATGATGTCCGAGGGTGCCGAGCCGGAGATCGCCGATGCCCGCTCCCGGACCTCCGCCGGCCCCACCCCCTCCCCCTCCGCCAGGAAGTCCTTCCAGGTGCGGAAGTCCGGGGGCGCGTCCTCCGCCAGGACGACCACCCGCTCGGGGAGCTCCCCCGGCCCCGCCGCCCGCCGCAGCGACGCCACGTACGACGTCCCGAGGAACGTTCCCGTCACGAACAGCAGCCGCGTCCCGCTCCTGCGCAGCACGTCCAGTGCCTCCGCGCCCTTGAAGCGGGTGTTCAGCGGCACCAGGACGCCGCCCGCCGACACCGCGCCCAGCGCCGAGACGATCCAGTCGAGGGAGTTGGGGGCCCAGATGCCCACCCGGTCGCCGGGGCGCAGGCCGTGGGCGAGGCAGGCGGCCGCCGCCCGTTCGACCCGGGCGCCCAGTTCGGCGTACGAGATCCGGGTACGGCCCTCCACCACGGCCTCGACGTCCGCGTAGCGCTCGGCGGCCCACCGGACCAGGCCCGGAATGCTCCCCCACTCCCCGCCCCGCTCCACGTCTGCGCGCACAACAGCCTCCCGACAACGAGCTGACTGTCCGTCAGATTAGCGGTAGTCTGACGGCCTGTCAGCAGACCTGTGGACGCGTGGAGGTGCGCAGCACATGGCAGGCCTCAAGGACGCCACCGCGATCGTCGGCATCGGCCGGACCGCCTTCGCCAAGCACCTCCCGGAGGACGAACGGACCCTCGCCTGCCGAGCCGTCCTCGCCGCCCTCGACGACGCCGGGATCGCGCCGGGCGAGGTGGACGCGCTGGCCTCGTACACCATGGAGGAGACCGACGAGGTCGAGCTGGCGAAGGCCGTCGGGTTCGGCGACCTCACCTTCTTCGGCAAGGTGGGGTACGGGGGCGGCGGTTCGTGCGCGACCGTGGCGCATCTCGCCGCCGCGATAGCCGCCGGGCAGGCGACCGTGGGCGTGGCCTGGCGGTCACGGAAGCGGGGCAGTGGGCCCCGGCCGTGGACCAACACGGCAGTTCAGCTGCCCACTCCGGGGCAGTGGACGCGGCCCTTCGGGCTGCTGCGGCCCGTGGACGAGATCGCCATGCTCACACGGCGCTACCTGCACGAGTACGGGGCCACGCGCGATCACTTGTTCCATGTGGCCCTCGCCTGCCGGAACCGGGCCAATCAGAATCCCGCCGCGATCATGTACGACCGGCCCCTCACCCGCGAGATGTACATGACCTCCCGCTGGATCAGCGAGCCGCTCTGCCTCTTCGACAACTGCCTGGAGACCGACGGGGCGCTGGCCTGTGTCGTCGTCTCGCGGGAGCGGGCGCGGGACTGCCGTCAGCGGCCCGTGTACGTGCACTCCGCCGCGCAGGGGCTGCCCGCCCAGCACCACGGCATGGTCAACTACTGGAACGACGACCCGCTCACCGGGCCCGCCTGGACCGCCGCCCGGCATCTATGGAAGCACGCCGACCTCACTCCACAGGATGTGGATGTGGCACAGATCTACGACGCGTTCACACCGCTCGTCCTGCTGTCCCTGGAGGGTTACGGGTTCTGCGGGCGGGGGGAGGCCGGGGCGTTCACCGAGGGGGGCGCGCTGGAGATCGGCGGGCCGCTGCCGATCAACACCGCCGGTGGGGGGCTGAGCGAGGCCTACGTCCATGGGTTCAACCTCATCACCGAGGGCGTGCGGCAACTGCGCGGGACCAGTACCGCCCAGGTGCCGGGCGCCGCGACCTGCCTGGTCACCGCCGGTGAAGGGGTCCCCACGTCGGCGCTGCTGCTGAGGAGTTGAGGAGCGAGCATGCTGAGTCCCGTCATCGACCCCGAGGGCGCCCCCTTCTGGCGGTACGCCGCCCAGGGCGAGCTGCGTGTCCAGGCCTGCGCCGACTGCGGCGAACTGCGCTTCCCGCCCCGCCCGTGCTGCCCGCACTGCCAGTCCTTCGCGGCCGAGTGGCGCCGGATGTCCGGGCTCGGGCGGATCTGGTCGTACGTCGTCCCGCATCCGCCGCTGCTGCCCGACTACGCCGAGCAGGCGCCGTACAACGTGATCGTGGTGGAGCTGGCGGAGGCGCCGAGGATACGGCTGGTCGGCAACCTCGTCGCCCGTCCCGGCGCGCGCCTGGACTCCATTGCGCCGGAGCGCGTCCGGATCGGCGCGAAGGTGCGGGTCGTCTTCACCGGCGACGGGCTTCCGCAGTGGGTGTGCGCGTGAGCGGCCTCCGGGTCAGCGCGGACCAGGGCACCGGCGTCGCCGTCGTCACCCTCGACCGGCCCGCGCGGCTCAACGCCATCGACCTCGCGACGGCCGACGAACTCGCCGCGGCCTGGCGGGAGTTCCGGTACGACGACTCCGTGCGGGCCGTCGTCCTCACCGGGGCCGGGGAGCGTGCCTTCTGCACCGGCATCGACCGGGACGTCTCGGTGCCGCAGCCGGGATCGCCGTACATGCAGGACGATCCGCTGCTGAGGGCCGGGCCGAAGGCGAACGACCTGTGGAAGCCGGTCGTCGCGGCCGTGGGCGGGATGGCCTGCGGCGGGGCCTTCTATCTGCTGGGGGAGGCCGAGTTCGTGATCGCGGACGAGACGGCCACCTTCTTCGACCCGCACACCACGTACGGGATGGTCAGCGCGTACGAGTCGATGCTGATGGCGCGGCGGATGCCGTACGGGGAGGCCGCCCGGATGGCGCTCATGGGGACCGCGGAGCGGATCTCGGCGCGGCGGGCGTACGAGGTGGGGCTGGTCTCCGAAGTCACCCCGGCCGGTGCGGCGTTGGCGGCGGCGACCGCCTGTGCCACGGTGCTCGCCGGGTACCCTCCCGAGGCCGTCCAGGGGACCGTGCGGGCCCTGTGGGCGGGCCGGGAGGCGGCACTTGCGGCGGCGTTCGCGCAGGCGCCGGCGCTCATCGCGCTGGGCAACGCGCCGACGCAGCTGCAGACGGAGCTGTTCGGCGGGCGGCGCCGGGAGCACCGCACGCGGTGAGAGCTGCTCCGGCTGCTCGCGTGGCGGCTCTCGCTCACGCGGCGTAGCGTCATGGGTGAGCACGGTGAAGGCCGGGCTCGCCCGAGCGACGGCCGCCGTTCTGGAAATCCCTTCCGTGCGCCCGGTACGACGGCCGTCCCGTGGCGTCGGGAGAGCCTGTGTCACATCCCCGGCCGGATCAGCGCACGTCGTCTGGTGCGTGCGATCGCAAGGCGCCGAGACGCCCTCGTGGCGGAGCCACATGGGCGTTTCGGCAACGCGGCGAGCGTGCGTGCCAGGCGGCGGGCGCCCGGCCGGGGATGTGACACAGGCTCTCAGGCGGTGCGGGCCGTGCCCGTGCCCTTCTCCGCGTCGAGGGCGTACACACAGCGGTCCTTGCTGCACGCGTACACGATCCCGTCCTTGACGACCGGGGAGCCGGTGATCTCGCCGCCGGTGGCGAGTTTCCAGCGCAGCCGGCCGTCGTCGGCCTTGAGCGTGTACAGGAGGTGATCGGTGGCGCCGAAGTGGATGCGGCCCTCGGCGACCGAGGGGGCGCCCACGATGTCGCCGCCCGCCTGGAAGCGCCACTTGGGCGTGCCGGTGACCGCGTCCAGGGTGTAGAGGCCGGTGCCGCTGCCGACGTGGACGTGACCGGCGGCGACCAGGACCGGCTCGACGGACGACCGGGCCTCGGTGGCGATGCGCCAGCGGTCGCGGCCGTCGGTGGCGTCGAGGGCGTACACCGTGCCGAGGTAGTCGGCGAGGTAGATGCCGCCGCCGGTGACCGCGGGGCCGGGCGCGAAGGCGGGCGGGGAGAGGAAGACGGCCGGTGCCTCGAAGTGCCAGCGGACGTGACCGCCGCCCGCGTCGACGGCGAGGACGCGGGTGCCCGCGGTGACGTAGACACAGCCGTCGGGGGCGGGCGCGACGCGGACCGGGACGCCGCCGCAGGAGGCCGCGTCGCCGATCGGGTACGACCAGCGCTCGTCGCCGGTGCGGGCATCCAGGGCGCGCAGGCGGGCGTCCTGCCAGACGTAGACGGTGCCGTCGTGGAGGGCGGGGCCGGCCTCGGGGGACTCGAAGTCGCTCTGGCAGCCGGTGATCTCCCACAGCTTGCGGCCGCTCGCGGCCTCCCAGGCCTGGACGCCGCCGCCGCGGGTGCCGGTGACGACGGTGCCGCGCTCGGCCTTCAGGGAGTACACCCAGGCGTCCGTGGACAGCCGCCACAGGTCGGCGCCCGCGCGGGCGTCCAGGGCGAACAGGGTGGGGCCGTCGGAGGCGTGGATCCGGCCGTCCGCGACCGCCATCGACCAGGCCACGTCCCGGGTCTTGAAGCGGCGCCGCCCGGTGGCCACGTCGAGGGCGTGCACCTCGAAGGAGGTGACGTAGACGAGGTCGCCGTCGACGGCCGGAGTGCCCCAGACGTCGTTGGACATCCGGAACCGCCAGGGCCGCCAGCCCGCCGGGCTCTCCGCGGGCACCGGGGGCGGTGGTGCCGGTACGGCGGGTTCGGCGCCGTTGACGCCGGGGCGCGGCTTGGACCAGGAGGCGGCCAGGCCCGCCTCGGGCGGGGGTGCCTTGACGGCGGCGGCACGGGCGTCGGCGACGCGCGGGCCGGGGCCGATGGGCACGGCGGCGCCGGCCAGCCGGACCGGGCCGCCGTCGGGGGCGCCGACCGGCGCGGGCACCGGCGGGGCGGAGACGGGCGGCGACGGGACGACGGGGTCGTGCGAGGGCGGGGGCGGCACGGCGGGCGGGCGGGCGGAGCCGCGGCTCGCGCCGGACGCGGGCTTGGCGGCGGGGCGGCCGCCGCGGCGGGCCTCGATGAGGGCGACCGCCTTCTCGGGCAGCCACGCCGACGCCGTACCGCTGTCGTCGGAGCCGGAGCCGAACAGGTGCGGGGCGAGCTGGGCCTGCAGGTCGGCCGGGGTGGGGCGGGCCGAGGGGTCCATCTGCATGCAGGACTCGATCAGCGGGCGCAGCTCGTCGGGCAGGCCGTCGAGGTCGGGGCCCTCACGGAGCAGCATGAAGACCGTCTCGACCGGGTTGGCGCCGTGGAAGGGCGGGTGGCCGGTGGCGGCGAACACCAGGGTCGACCCCAGCGAGAAGACGTCACTGGCGCCGGTGACGGAGCGCGAGTCCTTCGCCTGCTCGGGCGACATGTAGGCGGGGGTGCCCACGGCCACGTTGGTCATGGTCAGACGGGTGTTCGAGACGCCGGAGGCGATACCGAAGTCGATCACCCGGGGGCCGTCCTCGACGACGAGGACGTTGGAGGGCTTGAGGTCACGGTGGACCAGCCCGGCGCCGTGGATCGACTGGAGCGCCTCCGCGACGCCCGCGGCCAGCCAGCGCACCGCCTGGGCCGGGAGCGGCCCGCAGTCGTTCACTATCTCTTCGAGGGAGGGCGCGGGGACGTACGCGGTCGCCAGCCACGGCACGGCGGCGCGCGGGTCGGCGTCGACCACGGCCGCCGTGTAGAAGCCGGAGACCGCGCGGGCCGCCTCGACCTCGCGGGTGAAGCGGACGCGGAACAGCTGGTCCTCGGCGAGCTCCGTCCGTACGGTCTTGATCGCCACGCGCCGGCCGGACGCCGAGCGCGCCAGATAGACCAGCCCCATGCCGCCGGCCCCCAGCCGTCCCAGCACCTCGAACGGCCCGATCCGCCGCGGATCGTGCTGCGTCAGCTGATCCACCACTTGCCTGCCACCTCCCCGTACGAGCCGCGTCACCCACATATGTACGCGACCCCGTGCAGCGTCTCACCACCGCACCGCCGTGGCGGCACGCACCCCGATTCTTCCTGTCCCGGCCACAGGTTGCGAACCCGGTGACATATCGGGTGTTTCACCCCATACCCGGGCAAGCGGTGACGCAGAACCCGTCAGGTCGGCCGTGGATCAGCGGCGGGTCAGCGCTGGAGCACCGCGAACGACGCCCCCTGGTCGTCGGTGACCACCCCCACCGTGCCGTACGAGGTGTCGAGAGGTCCCGCCTGGATCCGGCCGCCGAGCCGGTTCACCTCGGCGAGCGCGGCCTCGCAGTCCGCCACCCCGAAGTGGACGAGGAAGTGCGGCGGCATCTCGGCCGGGAAGACGTCGGTGAGCGGGGCGCGGCCGAAGTCGGGCTCGGCGTCCGGCCCGAACAGGGCGTCGTGGAAGAGATCGCCGTAGAAGGTGTTGGCGGCGGCGGTGTCGCGGGCGTACAGCTCGGCCCAGGCGAACGCGCCGGGCGCGTGCCGCAGGCCGAAGCCCGGGTGCGTCCCCGGCTGCCACAGGCCGAACACCGCGCCCTCGGGATCGGTGACCAGCGCGGCGACGCCCAGCTCGCCGACCGGCATCGGCGCGGTGACCACCTGACCGCCGGCCGCCCGGATCCGCGCGGTGAGCGCCTCGGCGTCCGGCGTCGCGAAGTACACCGTCCAGACGGTGGGCAGCCGGCCGTCCACCTTCTGCGCGAGCGCGGCGACGGGCTCGCCCTCGTGGTAGGCCCACACGGTTCCGCCGTACGACGGCTCGAAGGACCACCCGAAGAGCTCACTGTAGAACCGCTTGCCCGCCTCAAGATCGGCGAGCTGCGCGTCCACCCAGCACGGGACGCCCTCGGTGTACGCCGCTTCGCGAGGAGATGTGCTGTTTTCGGCCATGCCGCCAAAGTAACGGCGCCGTCCGCACCCCGCTCACCGGCCACACCGCGCCCCGATCCCCCGTGCACCCCATTTGCAGTCGGCCGAATCGCGCTCCCATCACCCCTCGGTAAGCTGACGACATGACAGGACAAGTGCGTACCGTCGACGGCCGCGTGGCCGGTCGGCGTGGGCAGGCGACGCGGCAGAAGCTGCTCGACTGCCTCAGTGAGATGCTCAGCTCCTCTCCGTACCGGGACGTCAAGGTCATCGATGTCGCCCGGAGGGCGGGCACTTCGCCCGCCACCTTCTACCAGTACTTCCCGGACGTCGAGGGCGCCGTCCTGGAGATCGCCGAGCAAATGGCCGCCGAGGGCGCCGGATTGACGGAACTGCTGGAGGGCCGCTCCTGGACGGGCAAGGCCGGCTGGCAGACCGCCCAGGAACTGGTCGAGGGTTTCCTGGAGTTCTGGCGCAAGAACGACGCCATCCTGCGCGTCGTCGATCTCGGTGCCGCCGAGGGGGACAAGCGGTTTTACAAGATCCGCATGAAGATCCTGAACTCCGTGAACAACTCCCTGGTGGACGCCGTCACCGAACTCCAGTCCAAGGGCCGCGTCGACAAGGACGTGAACCCGGCGGCGATCGCCGGTTCCCTGGTCGCGATGCTGGCGGCGGTGGCCTCGCACCAGAAGGGCTTCCAGAGCTGGGGCGTCAAGCAGGCCGAACTCAAGCCGAACCTGGCCCTGTTGGTGTATCTGGGCATCACCGGAAAGAAGCCGACCAGGTAGCCGCGACCACCCCTTTCTCCTTTCTCCCTTTGCCAAGTCCTGTCAGGCAGGCCGTGGTCCACCGGGGTGGGTCACCGCCTGTCCCACATCACGCCGGCAGCGGCCGGTCCTTGACCACGTGCTTCATCACCAGCGTGGAGGTGAGCCGCTGCACCCCCGGCAGCGTCGCCAGCCGCTCGTCGTACAGCCGCTGGAAGGCGGCGAGGTCCCGGGTGGCCACCCGCAGCAGATAGTCCGGCTCCCCGAACAGCCGCTGCGCGTCCAGGACGTGCTCCACCTCGCTGACCGCCCTCTCGAACTCGGCGACCGTGTCCCGGTCCTCCTGCCGCATGGACACGAAGACCAGCGCCTCGAAGGTCAGCCCGACGGACCCAGGATCGACCACGGCCCGATACCCGCTGATCGCTCCCGACCGCTCCAGCTCCCGCAGCCGCCGATGACACGGCGAGACACTCAGCCGCACCCGCGCGGCCAGCTCGGTCACGGTCAGCCGCCCGTCCTGCTGCAGCTCCGCAAGAATCTTCCGGTCCATGTCATCCATGGGGAAGATTCTCCCCCAGAAACCGCGATCATGGGGGAACTTCAGAAACACTTTCGGGCGCTTTCGACCTAATCTCGCCACCATGGACTCCGCGACCCTGATCTCCTTCCTCGCCCTCGACCTGCTGCTGGTGTGCGTACCGGGCGCGGACTGGGCGTATGTGATCTCGGCCGGTCTGCGCGACCGCTCGCCGGTCACGGCGGTGGCGGGCCTGGTCAGCGGCTATGCGCTGCACACGCTGCTCGCGGCGGCGGGCCTGGCGGTCCTGGTGGCGGGATCGCCCGCCCTGCTCACGGCACTGACGGTGGTGGGGGCGGCGTATCTGGTGTGGCTGGGGTGGGGGGTGCTGCGCCGCCCGGGCACGCCGGCGGCCGGGGACGACGCCCCGGTGGCCGGGCGCCGGGTCTTCCTGCGCGGCGCGATGATCAGCGGGCTCAACCCCAAGGGGCTGCTGCTCTACCTCTCGGTGCTCCCGCAGTTCCTCGTCCTGGGACACGGGCACCTGCCGGTCCCGGCCCAGACCGCCGTCCTCGGGCTGGCGCACATGGCGTGCTGTGCCGTGGTCTACCTCGGCGTCGGGCTCGCGGCGCGCGCGGTGCTGGGGGCGCGGCCGACGGCGGCCAGGGCGGTGGCGCGGACGTCGGGGGCGGCGATGCTGGGGATCGGGGCGTTTCTGCTGGTGCAGCGGCTGGCGACGCTGTAGGGAGCTACAGCGGGTCGTCTTCGTACGAGCGCGATCACTTTCGTACGAGCCGGAAGAGCCGGATCTCGCGCGTCACCCGCGCCTGATACGTCGCGTACGGCGGCCAGAACGCCACCACCGCCCGCCAGGCCGCCGCCCGCTCCTGTCCCGCCAGCAGCCGGGCGGTGACGGGGATGTCCCGGCCCTTGAAGTCGATCTCGGCGTCGGGGTGGGCGAGGAGGTTGTGGGTCCAGGCGGGGTGACCGGTCCGGCCGAAGTTGGAACCGACCAGGATCCAGCTCCGCCCGCCCTCCTCCGGCATACAGGCGAGCGGCGTACGGCGCCGCCGCCCGCTCCGCGCGCCGGTCGAGGTCAGGATCACGCCCGGCAGCAGCGTCGCGCTGAGCAGCACCTTTCCTCGGGTGAGGCGGTGGACGGCCCGGTCCAGGGCGGGCATGACGTAGGGGGCGGCCTTCGCGAAGCCCCTGGTCGAGGACACCTTCTGGACGATCCCGGCGACACCCATCAGACGGCCACCTCCGCCCGCTCGAACAGCCGCGCCGCCTCGGCGGCATGCGCGCGCAGCCGGTGCACCGGCCCGAACAGCAGCTCGTCGCCGGCCGCCCGCTTGAAGTACAGGTGGGCGTCGTGCTCCCAGGTGAAACCGAGACCGCCGTGCAGCTGAATCCCCTCGGCGGCCGCCGTCCGCAGCGCCTCCAGCGCCTGGGCGAGCGCCAGCCCGCCGACGCGCTCACCATGGATGGTGGCCCACGCCGCGTAGTACGCCGCCGAGCGCGCCGCCTGCACCTGCACGTACACGTCGGCCAGCCGGTGCTTGACCGCCTGGAAGGAGCCGATGGGCCGCCCGAACTGCTCGCGCTGCCCGACGTGTTCGACGGTCCGCTCCAGGATGCGGTCTGCGGCGCCGACGGCTTCGGCGGCGAGGACGGCGGCGGCGGTGTCGCCGAGCGCGGCCAGGGCGTGGAGGGTTCGGGTCGGGTCGTCGTCCAGCAACTCGGCGGAGACGTCCCGTAGTTGGACTCTCGCCCGCGGCCGGGTCGCGTCGAGGGCGGTCTGCCGTACCCGGGTCAGCCCGGCGGCATCCCCCGGCACGAGGAACAGCAGCGTCCGCGACCGGGCGAACCCCCCGGTGTGCGCGGCGACGACGAGCAGCGCCGCGCTGTGGCCGTCCAGCACCTGGTCGACCTCCCCGTACAGCCGCCAGCCACCGTCCGACCTGCGGGCCTGTACGCCCCCCGCCCGGCCGCCGCCCGCCCAGTCGCCCGTGTTGTCGCCGGTCAGGGCGAGGGCGGTGGCGAGGCGGGGGCCCGGGACGGCGAGGGCGGCGGTGAGGTGGCCGGAGGCGAGGCGCGGGAGCAGCTCGGCGCGCCGGGTTTCGGTACCGAGGGCGAGGAGGAGGGGGGCGGTGAGAACGGCGGTGGGGATCAACGGCGAGGGGGCCAGCGCCCGGCCGGTCTCCTCGGCGGCGAGGGCGAGTTCGGTCGCCGAGCAGCCGACGCCGCCGTACGTCTCGGGGAGGGCGAGCCCGGGCAGGCCGAGCTGCTCGGCGAGGGCGGACCAGAGGGCGGGGTCGTGTCCGGCCGGGGTGTCGAGGGCGGCGCGGAGCTGCTCGGGGGTGCAGCGGCGGCGGAGCAGTTCACGGAGGGTGCGGCGGATCCCGTCCTGCTCGGGGGTGAAGCTGGCGTCCATGAACGGCCTCCTCGATCTGACGGGCTGTCATATTAGGCCGACAGCAGGCAACCGCCCATACCCGGTTCTGATGTACCGTCAGAAACATGGCTGCTGCTACCCGGAAAGTCGCCGTGGTGGGCGTGTCCCTGTCCGACTGCGGCCGTGTCGATGAGGCGACCCCGTACACCCTGCACGCCCAGGCGGCCCGCCGGGCCCTCGCGGACGCCGGGCTGGACCGGACGGCCGTCGACGGCTTCGCGTCGGCCGGCACAGGCGTGCTGGCGCCGGTGGAGGTGGCCGAGTACCTGGGCCTGCGACCCACCTGGGTCGACTCCACGTCGGTCGGCGGCGCGACGTGGGAGGTCATGACGGCGCACGCGGCGGACGCCATCGCGGCGGGGCACGCGCGGGCGGTGCTGCTGGTGTACGGCTCGACGGCCCGCGCGGAGGTGAAGGCCGGGCGGCGCACCGGCAACCTCTCCTTCGGCGCGCGCGGGCCGCTGCAGTTCGAGGTGCCGTACGGCCACACCCTGATCGCCAAGTACGCGATGGCGGCCCGCCGTCACATGATCGAGCACGGGACGACGATCGAGCAGCTGGCGCAGGTGGCGGTGCAGGCGCGGGCGAACGCGGCGCTCAACCCGCAGGCCATGTTCCGCACCCCCATCACGGTCGACGACGTCCTGACCGGCCCGATGATCGCGGACCCCTTCACCAAGCTGCACTGCTGCATCCGCTCGGACGGCGGCGCGGCGGTCCTGCTGGCCGCGGAGGACGTCGTACGGGACTGCCGTACCGCTCCGGTGTGGATCCTCGGCACCGGGGAGCATGTCTCGCACGCCACGATGTCCGAGTGGCCGGACTTCACCCGGTCCCCGGCGGCGGTGAGCGGACGGCTGGCGTTCGAGCGGGCGGGCGTACGGCCGGACGAGATCGATTTCGCCGAGATCTACGACGCCTTCACGTACATGACCCTCGTGACCTTGGAAGACCTCGGCTTCTGCGGGAAGGGCGAGGGCGGGGCGTTCGTGGAGAAGGGGCGGCTCAGGGTCGAGGGCGGGGAGCTGCCGGTGAACACCGACGGGGGCGGTCTGTCCGCCCAGCACCCCGGGATGCGGGGGCTGTTCCTGCTGGTGGAGGCGGTACGGCAGATGCGCGGGGAGGCGGGCGCGCGGCAGGTGCGCAGGGCGGACGGGGGGCCGCCGCGGCTGGGGGTGGCGTCGGGGACGGGGGGCTGGTTCTGCTCCTCGGGGACGGTGGTGCTGGGTCGCTGACGGAACACCGGCCTCTCACATGGTGTTGTGGTGGGTCACAGGCTGTTCGACGACGACACCACTGGAGACCCGTATGCCCCTGACCCGTGAAGAACGCGAGCAGTTCCTGGCCGAGCCGCACATCGCCGCGCTGGCCGTGGCCGCGGAGGAGGGCCGGGCCCCGCTCAGTGTGCCGATCTGGTACCAGTACGAGCCCGGCGGTGACGTGTGGATCCTGACGGGACGGGACTCCCGCAAGCACCGGCTGATCAGCGCGGCCGGGCGCTTCACGCTGATGGTCGACCGGCTGGAGCCCACCGTCCGCTACGTCTCCGTCGAGGGGCCGGTCGTCGACACCGTCCCCTTCACCGTCGAGAACCTGCGCGAGATCTCGGCGCGGTACCTGCCGGCCGAGAAGGTCGAGGAGTACGTCGACTTCTCGCTGAAGAACCACGGGGAGATGGTGGTCATCCGGATGCGGCCGGAGCGGTGGGTGTCCTCGGACCTTGGGTCGGTGTAGACCCCGGTGCGTTTCTCAGTGTGGGTCGCGCTTGACCTGCGAAAACGGCGGTCAGCGGCCTGCTCAAGGCGCGGATTTCCGTTACGGATCCGTGACCTGCGCCGAAGGCCGCACCGAGGTGTGCCCCTTACCGGCGCGGACCGTCACGTGCGGGGCGTCCTCCCCAGTTTCCGGTCCGAGCGTCCATTCAGCCTCTCTGATGGTCGAACGCGTCACAGTTCCCCCCTGCTGCGCCGGTTTGCTTCGGCCACTTTGGCGCGCAGCCTTTCGGCGCTGCCGACGCAGTGCGGGCACGAACACGGCGGGTACTTCTGGCCTACTTCCGGCGCGTCCACAGGCTTGACCGTGTGCTTCCGGATCACCTCAGTACGGACGCCCGTGTTCGGGTTGATCCGGTAGACCTCAATCGTCATCGCCACGGGGCAGCCTCCCGGTGCGCTTCCTGGGCGCCTGCGCGGGCGTCCGCGGGCGCTGCGCCCAGCGCTGCCACGTACGGCCGGACAAGGGCGCCCGTGGGCTCCCAGGCTTCCTCTGCCTCCCAGTCACGGGGCGGGAACCACTCGGCGCGCCCCTGCGGCTGGGGCCCCCGCGGGGGCGCTGCGTGCCGCTCTTTGCGGTGCCTGCGCGCGGTGACGAGCCTTGGCCCCACACGTCCGGCGACAGCCGGTGAAAGGGCGCCTGGGGTGCTGCGTGGGGCGGTGCGGAGCGGATGTGCTTACCGGGGGTGCGCGGTCCGAACAGGACCGCTCTCATCCATTCGAGCGCACGTGATAGGCATTGCATTGTCGACGCTCCCTCTCGGGTTGAGCGTTGGCCATGCCCCGGGGCCGTTCGCGCGGTCGCCGGGGTCTCTTGTGCCCGCCACGCTGCCGCTCTGCCGATTCGCTGCCCAGCGGCCCCATGTAGGCCCGTTGTAGGCCAGACTTGAGGCATGCGCGGGGAGACAGCGGCCCACATGATCCGACGTCTACGACGGAACAAGGGGTGGAGTCAGGCACGGCTGGCGGCGGAGGCATGCCGCGCGGCTGGCTTACCGTCCGACTCTCTGACCCAGCAGGACATTTACCGGTATGAGAAGGGGAAGCGCACACCCCGGGAATGGCTGCCGTTCATTGCTGCCGCTCTCGGTGTGCCCCTGGTCGAATTGCAGCAAGCCGCCGGCGCTGGTGCCCAAGAAGGCGTTCCGGTAACGGTCGCCGACTTCCTTCCAGATAGTGATCCGTTGGCTCCGGTGAAGGCTGGACACGGACGCCGGATTGGCGCGGGTGACGTTACCGACCTGGCCGGACGCGTCCACGGATTGCGTCTCGCCGACGACGTCCTAGCGGGGGGTACCTAATCGGCCCTGCGCTGCGTGAGCTGAAATCAGCGGTGAAGCTGTACCGCGAGGGAAGCCACAGTGAGGAAGTCGGGCGCGCCTTGCTCTCTCAGATTGGCGAACTGGCCCAGATTGCTGGATGGATTGCCTCTGATGCTGGGCGTCATGAGGAAGCCGAACGCATTTATAAGCTGGGCATGAGTGCGGCCCAGCAGGCGGAGGACAGAACGCTGGTCGGCAATCTTGCCGGATCACTCGCCTACCAATACAGCAACACGGGGCAGGAACAGGAAGGGGTCGCGCTTGCTCGGGCGGCGCTCGATCAGACGGGCGAGGATGCGCCCGCGAAGGCGCGGGCGCTTTACCTCGATCGTGTGGCCTGGGCTCATACCAAAGCTAATGAGGCGCAGCCTGCAATGCGTGCCCTGGGCGAGGCGTCCGAGGCGTTGGCCGAAGATGGCGAGGGACGTGAATCACCCCAGTACCTCTATTGGGTTGATGCAGGCGAGTTGCAAGTCATGGAATCGCGCGTCTATACGGAACTGAAACGCCCGCTGCGCGCGGTGCCGTTGCTGCGGGAAGTCCTCGCCCGGTACGACGCCACGCACACGAGAGAGCTTGCTCTCTACCTGTCTTGGCTTGCCGTTGCATTGGCGGACGCCAACGAACCGGAGGAGGCGGCAGCGACGGCCCAACGGGTCATCACGCTTTCCGCGGACGTTGCGAGCGAGCGAACGGCAGAGCGCGCAAAGGTAGTCCTGCAGAGGCTGGAGGAACACCGCGACGTGCCGGAAGTGCGGGAAGTCTTGGACGAGGCAGCGTGAGAGGACGAGGGGAAGAGACTTAGCACGGGAAATGCTCCGGACCAGGCGCCCAGTGGGGGCATGCCGGACGTGCCTCAATTTCGCCCAGCCTCACAGTATCCGGCCAGCGATTCAGGCGCCTGTTTTTTGTGATCTGCAACGGACCACTTGCGCCCGGACTTGTCCTGTGACACACGCAGGCACTCACGGCCCGTGAGGATGTCCACGGTGACGGCTGCGGCGGTCATAGCTGCGGTGTTTGCGCTGTTGAAAGGCATGTCGGCAGGATTCCCGCTTACCGACAACTAGAAAAGTGGACGGCCCCGGCCCCGGGGCGCCCGCGATACTCGACGGCATGGAACCGGATCTTCACGAGTTGCTGAGGTCGCTGCGGGTGTGGGCCCCCGGGGTCACGACCCTGCCCGCCTTCGACCCGGCCGCCGCGCCCGCGGACCCGCTGCCGCTGTTCGCCTCCTGGTTCGCGGAGGCGGTGGCGGCGGGCCAGCCGGAGCCGCACACCATGTCGCTGGCCACGTCGGACGAGGAGGGCCTGCCCGACGTACGGACGGTGATGCTGCACGGCGCGGACACCGACGCCTGGACCTTCGCGACCCACGCGACCAGCCGGAAGGGCCGACAGCTCGCCGCGCGGCCGTATGCCGCCCTGGGCTTCTACTGGCACGTCCAGGGCCGCCAGATCCGCGTCCGCGGCCCGGTCACCACGGCCCCGCCCGCCGAGAGCCTGGCCGACCTGCACGCCCGCTCGACCGGCGCGCTGGCCGCCGCGCTGACCGGACGGCAGAGCGAGCCGCTGGAGTCCCTGGAGGCTCTCGCCCAGGCGTCGGAGACGGCGTGGGCCCGGGCGCAGGAGGATCCCGAGGCGCCGTCGCCGACCTGGACGCTGTACCGGCTGCGCGCGGACGAGGTCGAGTTCTTCCAGGGGGACGAGCGACGGCGGCATGTGCGGCTTCGGTACGTCAGGAGTGGTGGGGGGTGGGGCAAGGAGCTGCTCTGGCCGTGACGGCCTCGGCCTTCACGGGTGTTCCACCGGCGGGTCCGTCGCCAGGCGGGCGTGCAGGTGGACGTCCCGGAAGGCGTCCCGGCGGTCCGCCTCCCACATCGCGCCGCGCAGGGTCCCCTCGTACGGGAAGCCGCAGCGGTCGGCTATCCGGCAGGAGGCGTCGTGGCCCACGGCGTGCCCGAGTTCCAGCCGGTGCAGGCCCAGGTCGGTGAGGGCCCAGTGGGCGGCGAGGGTGAGGGCGTGGGTGGCGGCGCGGTGGCCGCGGGCCTCGGGGAGGACCCAGTAACCGACGCGGGCGACGCGGAAGACGTGGTCGATCTCGTTGACGCCGATGTGGCCGAGGGTCGTACCCGTCTCCGCGTCGGTGATGCGGAAGGACGCGCTCGTGCCGTTCGCCGCGTTGTCGGCCTTGGCGCGGAGGGAGGCGCGGGCGGCGGCGAGGTCGGTGACCGGGGCCAGGG
Source organism: Streptomyces sp. TRM70350 (assembly GCF_019219825.1). Lineage (GTDB taxonomy): Bacteria > Actinomycetota > Actinomycetes > Streptomycetales > Streptomycetaceae > Streptomyces. Next base: position 84,821 of record NZ_JAHUXH010000007.1, read on the forward strand.
GTGTGTTCCAGCGCCGGAACTCCGGGTCGGACAGGCCACGCAGCCAGGTCGCGACGTCCGCGTCGGAGGCCGGGTCCCAGCGGCGCAGGCGCAGGCCGTGGCCGTACAGCTCGGGGTGGGGGTGGGTGAGGGACCGCGCGTTCATGAGGGCCATCGCCCCATTCAATCCCGTCGGCCGCCGCGTTTCACCCGGAATCCCGGCCGCCGGGTTTCACCCCGGATTCGGCTGGATCCGGAAGACCGGGACGCCCTCCCGGAAGGCGACCTCCAGTTCCATCCCGGCCCGCAGCTCGCCGCCCCCCACCACCTCCGTCATCATCCGCGGCCCTTCGGCGAGGTCGACGACGGCCGCGATGTACGGGGTGCGCTCGCCGAAGGGCGGGAGGTCGTTGCGGTGGACCACGGACCAGGTGTAGAGGGTGGCGCGGCCGCTCGCCTCCTCCCAGGTCACGTCCTCGCTCCAGCAGTGCGGGCAGAACTCGCGGGGGTAGTGATGCGCCCGCCCGCACGCCCCGCACCGCCGCACCAGCAGCCGCCCGCGCGCGGCCGCGTCCCAGTACGTCCGCGTGAAGGCGTCCGTCTCCGGTACGTCGTACCGCGCACTCACTGGAACCACCCCAGCGCGCCGTCCAGGGACCACGTCTGCCAGGACATCCCGAACAGCGCGACCGCCGAGATCAGCGCCATCATCAGGTTCTGCCCCTGCTCGGCCCAGTCGTGGATCATGAGCACGAAGTAGACGGCGTTCAGCAGCAGCCCGCCGACCAGGGCGATCGGGGTCAGGAAACCGGTGATCAGGCCGAGCCCGAGGGCGAGTTCGGCGTAGGCGACGACGTACGCCATCACGCGCGGCCGGGGCGCGACCACGGTCTGGAAGCCCGAACGCACCGCCTTCCAGCGGTGCTTGGCGGCCACGTCGGCGGCCCAAGCGATGCCGGAGCCGCGTTCGAACCACGCCTTCTTGTCCTTGTGCCGCCAGCTCTCCAGCCACCACAGCCCGAGCCCGATCCGCAGCACGGCCAGCCATTCGGCACCGGTGAGCCAGATCGTGTCCATGGACCTGACGGTACGTCAGATGGTGTGGGTGAGGAAGACCCGTGCGCCACGTGAAGCACCGGACAGTGAAGCGCAGGACCGTCACCATGAGGGGCGGACGTAACACCTCAGAGGGAACTCCTTCTCGAACGCGGCTTCCGTCTCTCCGTCACGGCCGGAGGCCGCACCACCCGCTCCCACCTCCCCGTATCGCACACAACCGATCCCCCTGTGCCACAAGCCCCACCCACTCCTCCCCCACCCGTGATCAATCCGCAACCAATTCCGGTCTTGACCGAGACCCATCAAACCGGCATGTGGTTACGCTCCGGACCATGCCCGACTCCACAGCGCCCACCAACGATGAGGAACCGAAGGTCGCGAGCCCCCAGGCCGTCACAGTCCCGCGGCAGAAGGGCAGCCGTACCGATCGGCAGGCGCCCGCCGATCGGCCCGTCTACGTCATCGGCGCCGGTCCCGGTGGACTCGCCGCCGCCCATGCCCTGCGGTCCCGGGGGATTCGGGCGATCGTGCTGGAGAAGTCGGACCGCGTCGGCGCCTCCTGGCGGCGGCACTACGACCGGCTGCGCCTGCACACCACCCGGCGCCTGTCCGCCCTGCCCGGACTGCCGATGCCACGCCGGTTCGGCCGGTGGGTGTCGCGGGACGATGTCGTGCGGTACCTGGAGAAGTACGCCGAGCACCACGAACTGGAGATCGTCACCGGCGTCGAGGTGTCCCGCGTCGAGCGGGCACCCGACGGCTCCGGCTGGCTGCTGCACGCCACCGGCGGCCGCAGGCTGACCGGCGGCGCGGTCGTCGTCGCCACCGGCTACAACCACACCCCCCGCATCCCGGACTGGCCCGGCCGGGACACCTACACCGGGGAGTTCCTGCACGCCTGCGCGTACCGCAACCCCGCGCCCTACGCCGGCCGGGACGTCCTCGTCGTCGGCGTCGGCAACACCGGCGCCGAGATCGCCGTCGACCTCGTCGAGGGCGGGGCGTCGCGCGTACGGCTCTCGGTGCGCACCGCGCCGCACATCGTCCGCCGCTCCACCGCCGGCTGGGCCGCCCAGTACAGCGGCATCCTCGTCCGCCGCCTCCCGGTCGGCCTGGTGGACCGGCTCGCCCGGCCGCTGGCCAGGCTCAGCGTGCCCGACCTGACCGAGTACGGCCTGCCCCGCCCCGACACCGGCCTGTACAGCAGGGTCACCGAGGGCGCGGTCCCGGTCCAGGACGTCGGCCTCATCGACGCGGTCCGCCAGGGCAAGGTCGAGATCGTGGCCGCGGTGGACGGCTTCGACGGCGACCGGGTCGTCCTCGCCGACGGCGACCGCATCGGCCCGGACGCGGTGATCGCGGCCACCGGTTACGTCCGCGCGCTGGAACCGCTGGTCGGCCACCTCGACGTCCTCGACGACCGGGGCAGGCCGGTCGTGCACGGCGCCCGCGCCCCGAAGAACGCCCCCGACCTGTACTTCACCGGCTTCACCAACCCCATCAGCGGCATGCTCCGCGAACTCGCCATCGACGCGGAGAAGATCGCCGGAGTCATCGCCCGGAGAAGCGCCGACCGGGTGTCCCGCGTCCCCGGCTGACCGACGACCCCAAGGGGCCCGGCACACCCCGGGATTCCGCCCGCACGACCGGTTCCTGACTCAGTGTCGGTTCAGTAATCTGACACTGCGTCAGTTACCCACGCCGTCACACAGAAGCGGGCGGACCGATGCTTGGATCAACCCACGGCACCCTCACCACCGACGCCCGCCGGGCCCGGGTCATCGCCTGCGGCGACGGGCGGCCCGGCCCCGCCGTCCACGGCCGTGCGGCCGACGTGGACGACCTCGACGTCAGCGGCCGCGCGCTGTACGCCGACGTCCCCGACCTGGACCGCCTCTTCCGCCCCGAGTCCGTCGCGGTGATCGGCGCCTCGGACGCCGAGGGACGCCCGAACACCGGCATCACGCGACAGCTGATCAGCTGGGCCGAGCGGGTCGGCGCGCGGCTGCACCCGGTGCACCCCACCCGTCAGTCCGTCTTCGGCATACCCTGCGCGCCCTCCGTCGCCGACCTGCCCGAACAGGTCGACCTCGCCGTCCTGCTGGTCGCCGACCCGCTCCCCGTCGTCGATGAACTCGCGGAGGCCAAGGTCAGGTTCGCGGTGGCGTTCGCCTCCGGCTTCGCGGAGACCGGCGAGGAGGGCGCCGTCGCGCAGGCCCGGCTCGCCACCGCCGTCCGCCGCTGCGGAATGCGTCTCCTCGGCCCGAACACCAACCTCAACGCCTTCGAGGACTTCCGGCAGGACCTGGACGGACCGGCGATCGCGCTCATCACCCAGTCCGGCCACCAGGGCCGCCCGGTCTTCGCCCTCCAGGAACTCGGCATCCGCCTCTCCCACTGGGCCCCCACCGGCAACGAGGCCGACCTGGAGACCGCCGACTTCATCTCCTACTTCGCCGAGCGCCCCGAGGTCGGCGCCATCGCCGCCTACGTCGAGGGACTGAAGGACGGCCGCTCCTTCCTGCTCGCCGCCGACCGGGCCGCCCGGCGCAAGGTGCCGGTGGTCGCGGTCAAGGTGGGCCGCACGGAGACCGGCGCCCGCACGGCCGCCTCCCACACCGGCAAGCTGACCGGCGCGGACGCGGTGGTGGACGCGGCGATGCGGCAGTACGGCGTGATCCGGGTCGACGGCCTCGACGAACTCCAGGACACCGCGGCCCTGCTGGCCCGCGCCCGCCCGCCGCGCGCCGAGGGTGTGGCCGTCTACTCGATCTCGGGCGGCACGGGCGCGCACGTCGCCGACCTGGCGACCGCGGCGGGACTGCGCCTGCCGGTGCTGTCCGAGGCCCGGCAGGCCGAGCTGCACCAGTGGATCCCGCCGTATCTGAGCGTGGCCAACCCCATCGACAACGGCGGTCACCCGGTGGGCGACTGGCGCGGCCGGAAGATCATCGACGCGATCCTCGCCGACCCGGAGGTCGGGGTGCTGATCTGCCCGATCACCGGTCCCTTCCCGCCGCTCAGCGACCGGCTCGTGCGGGACCTGGTGGACGCGGCGGAGCAGACGGACAAGCTGGTGTGCGTGGTGTGGGGTTCGCCGGTCGGCACCGAACCGGCGTACCGGGAGGTGCTGCTCGGCTCCTCGCACGTGGCCACCTTCCGTACGGTCGGCAACTGCCTCACCGCCGTCCGCGCCCATCTCGCCCACCACCGCTTCGTCCGCGACTACCGCTCCCCCTTCGACGACGCCCCGCGCACCCCCTCGCCCTCCTTCCGCAAGGCGCGCGAGCTGATGCGGCCGGGACAGCAGCTGAGCGAGCACGCGGCAAAGCAGCTGCTGCGCGCGTACGGCATCCGGGTGCCGCGCGAGCAGCTGGTGACCAGCGCGGCGGCGGCCGTGCGGGCGGCGGGGCTGGTCGGCTACCCGGTGGTGATGAAGGCGTCCGGCGCCCAGCTCGCCCACAAGACCGAGCTGGGCCTGGTGAAGATCGGCCTGACCTCGGCCGCCCAGGTCCGCGACGCCTACCGCGAGCTGACCGACATCGCCCGCTACGAGGGGGTCGCGCTGGACGGCGTCCTGGTCTGCCAGATGGTCGAGCAGGGCGTCGAGATGGTCGTCGGCATCACCCACGACGACCTCTTCGGGCCGACGGTGACCGCAGGCCTCGGCGGCGTCCTCGTCGAGGTCCTGCGCGACGCGGCGGTACGCGTCCCACCCTTCGGCGAGCACGATGCCCACGACATGCTCACCGAACTCCGCGGCCACGCCCTCCTCAACGGCGTCCGCGGCCGCCCCCCGTCCGACGTGGACGCCCTCGTCGAGGTCATCCTGCGGGTGCAGCGCATGGCCATGGAACTGGGGGACCAGCTCGCGGAACTGGACATCAACCCACTGATGGTCTTGCCGCGCGGGCAGGGAGCCGTGGCGTTGGACGCGTTGGCGGTGTGCCGGTGAAGCCGTCGATACACCACCGGACCGAACAGCACGTCACCCACCTCACGCTCGATCGCCCCGAGGCCCTCAACGCCCTCACCCCGGACATGCGCGACCACCTGATCGCCCTGCTCACCGACGCCTCCGCCGCCCCGGACGTACGGGCCGTCGTCCTCACCGGCACCGGACGCGGGTTCTGCGCGGGCGCCGACCTGCGGGGCGGTGCGGTGGCCGGGGAACGGATCCCCGGCGATGTGTCCCGGACGCTCCGTCTCGGCGCCCAGCGGCTGATCGCCGCCGTCCTCGACTGCGAGAAGCCCGTCATCGCGGCCGTGAACGGCACGGCGGCGGGCCTCGGCGCTCATCTGGCGTTCGCCTGCGACCTCGTACTCGCCGCGGAATCGGCCAGGTTCATCGAGGTGTTCGTACGCCGGGCCCTCGTGCCGGACGGCGGCGGCGCGTACCTGCTCCCCCGCCTGATCGGACCGCAGCGCGCAAAGGAGCTGCTGTTCTTCGGCGACGCGCTCCCCGCCGCCGACGCCGAGCGCCTCGGTCTGGTCAACCGGGTCGTGAGGGACGGGGAGTTGGACAAGACGGCCGGGGAGTGGGCCACGCGCCTCGCCGCCGCCCCCACCCGCGCCCTCGCCCTCACCAAGCAGCTCGTCAACGCCTCCCTCGACACCGACCGCACCACCGCCTTCGCCGCGGAGGCCGCCGCGCAGGAGATCAACATGACGACGGAGGACGCCCGGGAGGGACTGGCGAGCTTCGTGGAGCGCCGGTGTCCTGAGTTCCGGGGGCGGTGAGTACGAGACTCAGTCCCGCTGGAGGATCCACAGGTCCGGTGCGTCCATGTCACCGAACGGCACGAACAGCTCCGGCTCGTCCTCCGTGCCGCCGATCACCCAGTACGTCTGCTGCCCACACCCGTCGTCGAGCCGTACGACCACACCGTCACGTCCCTCCCGGTCGAGGAGCCAGGTGCCGGGGCCATCGCACACAGCGAAGGGCGGCTCTGACCGTCCACGCCCCGCCAGACCCCGGCCAGCTGCCCGGCGGACAGCTTCGGCGGCTCGTACTCCTCGACGAGTCCGATGGCCGTGGCCAGGGCCGCGCCCCCGAAGGCCAGCACGAACAGCCCGAAGCAGCCGAAGCAGCCGCTCCCTCACACGCCCACCGCCCCCACTTGCGGCCGGTGACCCGGGCGCGCCGGCGGGCGAACGCGACCCCGAGCACGGGGAGCGCGCCCAGCGCCGCGAACGCCAGGGCCGTCGCCATGAACGGCCAGTCCCACAGCACCGCGGGCAACGCCGCCCAGCCGGCGCCGAACAGCGCGGCGTACAGCAGGTGCCACGCCCAGTCCGGCCCCCGGAACCGTACGGCCGAAGGATGCGCCAGCAGGGCCGCCGGGACGATCTGCACGACCACGTGCACCAGACCCAGCACCAGCAGCACGGACGGCGCGGCGACGAACAGGAACAGCAGGCCGAGGGACGAATAGCGGCGACCGTCCGATCGGCGTCCGTCCAGCTCAGCCGGGCACGGCGGACCGCCCGGCCGATGTTTCCCCACCCCATGAGGCGGAGCGTACGCCGGGGTCTCGCGGGGGTTCGCCGACACTCTTCCTATCTGACGATCCGTCAGCTTCAATGGTCGGTGTGATGGGACAAGCAGGGACGGCCGAAGCCGCCGTCCGCTACCTCAGGGCGACCGGGGTCCACCCCGCCGAACCCCTGCCTCGCCCGCGCCTGCGCTGCGTCGGCGACGACGAGCGCGCGCCCGTGGACCGGCAGGAGTTCCGCCGCGTCCTCGGACACTTCGCGACCGGCGTCACGGTCATCACCGCGCCCGCCGCCGACGGTCCCGCCGGTTTCGCCTGCCAGTCCTTCTCCTCCCTCTCCCTCGACCCACTCCTCGTCGCCTTCATGGTCGGCCGTACGTCGACGACCTGGCCGCGCATCGCCCGCGCCGGGGTGTTCTGCGTGAACGTCCTGAGCGCCGGACAGGGCGAGCTGTGCCGGGGCTTCGCGGTGAGCGGCGGAGACAAGTTCGCGGGGGTCGCCTACGACACCGCGCCCGTCTCCGGCTCACCCCGCCTCGCGGGCACCCTCGCGTGGGTCGACTGCACGATCCACGCGGTGCACACGGGCGGGGATCACCTCATCGTGGTGGGGCGGGTGGCGACGCTGGGCACGGGCGACAACGAGGACGGGGCGCCTCTGCTGTTCCACAAGGGGCGCTTCCTCTGAGGCCGCTCCGCCAGAACTAGGGGATGGCCAGCTCGGCCCAGATGGTCTTCCCGGACGAGGTGTAGCGCGTGCCCCAGCGCTGGGACACCTGGGCGACCAGGAACAGGCCGCGGCCTCCCTCGTCGTCCCGGCGCGCTCGCCGCAGGTGAGGTGCGGTGTGGGCATGGTCGGAGACCTCGCACAGCAGGGAGCGGTCCCTGATCAGCCTCAGCATGACCGGCCCGGTGGCGTACCGGATGCTGTTGGTGACCAGCTCGCTCACCACGAGGGCGGCGCTGAAGGACAGTTCGGGCAGGCCCCAGCTCTCCAACTGACGCTCGGTGACCGCGCGGGCGTGAGCCACCATGGCCGCGTCGGACGGCAGCTCCAGGTCCGCCACATGGTCGGCGTCGAGCCGCCGGGTGCGGACGAGCAGCAGCGTGGCGTCGTCCGCCTGTGGTCCGGGCGGCAGGGTCGACAGCGCCCGGTCGCACAGCTCCTCCAGGGGGCTTCGTTGCCAGGTGAGCACATGGGCAAGGCGATCGATGCCGGTGTCGATGTCGGTGTGCCGGTCCTCCACGACGCCATCGGTGAAGAACGCCACGATGCTGCCGTTGGACAAGCTCAGCTCCACGTTCTCGTAGGGCAGGGTGGCCAGCCCCAGGGGCGGTCCCGGCGCCAGCGCGGACAAGGCCACCGAGCCGCTCGCGTCGGCGACGAGCGGCGGGGGATGGCCCGCGCTCGCCCAGACGCAGCGGCCGCTGACCGGGTTGTAGATCGCGTACAGGCAGGTCACCCCGAGCCCCTCGTCGCTCAGCCCGTCATCGGCGTAGGGTTCCGCGTCCTGCGCGACCAGGCCGTCCAGCCGGGTGAGCAGCTCGGCCGGGTCCAGGTCCAGCAGGGCCAGGGTCCGTACGGTGGCGCGCAGTCGGCCCATGGTCGCGGCCGCGTGCACGCCGTGGCCCACCACGTCGCCGACCGTCAGGCCCACTCTGGCACCGGACAGCGGGATCAGGTCGAACCAGTCGCCGCCCACGCCCATGCGGCTGTCGGCAGGCAGGTAGCGGTAGGCCACGTCGACCGCGCTCTGCTCGGGCAGGTGCTGTGGCAGCAGGCTTCGCTGCAGTACCAGGGCTGCCGCATGCTGGCTGGTGTAACGGCGGGCGTTGTCGATGCCGACAGCGGCTCGCTCGGCCAGTTCCACGGCGAGCGTCTGCTCCTCGGGCCCGAAGGGGTCGGGGTTGCTGCTGCGCCGGAAGGTGGCGAGGCCCAGGACCGCGTCGCGGGTGAGCAGCGGGACGAAGAGGCAGGAGTGCGAGGCGGCCGGTCCCGTCTCACCCGGTGCCTCGGGCGGGGCGGCGTCGACGACGAGGTGGCTGGTGGCCAGACTCAGAGCCTGCGGTGACGACGGTGGGTAGGAGACGGGAGTGGTGCGGAAGTCTTCCGGGGTCCGGCCGTGCATCCGCAGGAGATTGTGCCCCGGCGCCGAGCCCGTCGGCGGCTGCCGTCCCTCGATGACCGCCGGCGGCAGGTCCACCAGCACCTCGTCGGCCAGCTGCGGTACCGCCACGTCGGCAAGCTCCGCGGCTGTGCGCCGCACGTCCAGCGAGGCGCCGATGCGCTTTCCCGCCCGCACCAGCAGCGACAGTCGTTCCTGGGCGCGGTAGCGGTCGGTGATGTCCAGGGACTCCTCGAACAGCCCCAGCGGTTCGCCCCGCGCGTCCACCAGCCGGTGGTAGGAGCAGGACCAGACGTGCTCGCGCACCGGGTCGGCGGGGGCACGCCCGCGATAGTGCATGCCCATGATCGGTTCCCCGGTCGCCATCACGTGCTCCATCACCTGGTCCTCGTCCGGGGGATGGTGGCGGGAGATGAACTGGCCTTCGGGAAAGAGATCCGCGGCCGGTCGGCCGATGTACTGGGCGATCCCGGCGAGCTCCTTGTCGGTGGAGACGTTCCCCCAGACGACGCGCTTGTCGGTGTCGAAGATCGTCAGGCCCACGGGCGACTCGGTCGCCAGTCCCTGCAGCATCGCCAGCTGCGCCTCCCAGCCGCGCAGCGCCTCCAGGTCGGCCGCGACCACGACGGTCGCAGCGGCGCCCTGGTCCACGAGCGGGCTGACGGTGACGGCCACGCGCAGTACGCGTCCGTCCCGACAGCAGAGGTCCAGGACGGTGCTGCGGGGCTTGTGCGCCTTGCAGAGGGCGGACAGTCGCTGCCCGGGGGTCGCCAGCAGCCGGGCGGCCGACCGGCCGAGCACGTCCTCGGGCGGGTGTCCGAGGAGGCGCTGGGCCGAGGATCCCCACCCGGAGATGCGACCGTCGGCGTCCAGTACGGCGGCGGCGGCCCTGCACAGGTCCAGAGGGCTGTGGAAATCGACGTTGGCCGCATTCGGAAAACGATCCATGGCACCGCTTCCCTTCGTGCACCCTCAGCATCCCGTGCCGCACGACGGACGACAACCGCACGGGCGATCACCACCTGCACGTGCATACACCTAGCTCACGGCGGTCGCTGTCGCCTTCGGCGTGCCGGTGCCCCGCCGGATCACCAGCGCCATCAGCGCCGCCGCCGCACACAACGCCCCCGCTGCGTACCACACCACGTCGTACGCCCCGAACACATCCCGCGCGACCCCGCCGAGGAAGGCCACCGCGGCCGCCCCGACCTGGTGCGACGCCAGCACCCAGCCGAACACGATCGCGCTGTCCTCCCCGAAGTGCTCCCGGCACAGCGCCATCGTGGGCGGCACCGTGGCGACCCAGTCGAGGCCGTAGAAGACGATGAAGAAGATCATCGGGGGGTGCACGCTGGGCGCCAGCAGCATCGGCAGGAACAGCAGCGAGATGCCCCGCAGCGCGTAGTACACCGCCAGCAGCCGCCGCGCGTCGTAACGGTCGGTGAACCAGCCGGAGGCCACCGTGCCGACGACGTCGAACACCCCGATGACCGCGAGCAGCGAGGCCGCCGTGGTGATCGGCATGTGGTGGTCGTGGGCGGCGGGCACGAAGTGGGTCTGGATCAGGCCGTTCGTGGAGGCGCCGCAGATCGCGAACGTCCCGGCCAGCAGCCAGAAGGGCCCCGTCCGGACGGCGGAGAGGAGCACGGTCACCGCCCGCCGCGCCGCGCCCGGCACGGGAGGCGGCTTCGGTACGAACTCCTGCGCGCCGTACGGCTTCAGGCCCACGTCCGCCGGATGGTCCCGCAGCAGCAGCCACACGAACGGCACCACCGCGAGGGCGGCGAGCGCCACCGTGACGGCGGCCGGACGCCAGTTGTGGTTCTCCACGATCCAGGACAGCACCGGCAGGAAGATCAGCTGCCCGGAGGCCGAGGCCGCGGTGAGGATGCCGGTGACCAGGCCGCGCCGCTCCGTGAACCAGCGGTTGGTGACGGTCGCCGCGAACGCCAGCGCCATCGAGCCGGTGCCGAGGCCGACCAGCAGGCCCCAGCACAGCAGCAGCTGCCAGGGCTCGGTCATCCACACCGTCACGCCCGAGCCGATCGCGATCACGGTCAGCGCGACCGCGACCACCCGCCGGATGCCGAAGCGGTCCATCAGCGCGGCGGCGAAGGGCGCGGTCAGGCCGTACAGGGCGAGGTTGACGGAGACCGCCGCGCCGATCGTGCCGCGCGACCAGCCGAAATCCTCGTTCAGCGGGTCGATCAGCAGCCCCGGCAGGGAACGGAAGGCGGCCGCGCCGATGATGGTCACGAAGGTGACGGCGGCGACGAACCACGCGCGGTGGATGCGCGGACGACGAGGCTCCGGTTTCTGGAGGGCTGCGGCGGCTTCTGTTGTCTGAGTCACGTCATAGACCTTCCGGCCCGTGATCGCCCGCATCCAGTGGCCCGAGGGACAGCGTTCGTTAGGATCGGGCCATGGATCGAGTCATGGATCGAGCCCGGGACACGGCCACCCGGCCCTTCCGCCCCCACCGTGTCGTCGTCCTCGCACTCGACGGACTGCTCCCCTTCGAGCTGGGCATCCCGCACCGGATCTTCGGCCGTCCCAAGGACGCCCTGGGGCGGCACCTGTACGAGGTCGTCACCTGCTCGGTCCGGCCGCCGGGCCCGGTCGAGACCGACGCCGACTTCTCCCTGCACGTCGGCAACGGCCCCGAGACCCTCGCCACCGCCGACACGGTGATCATCCCGGCGTCGTACGAACTCGGCCCGGTCCACGAGGAGGGCGTGCTGACCGACGAACTGGCCGCCGCCCTCGCCCACCTCCGCCCCGGCACCCGCCTGGCCTCCATCTGCACCGGCGTGTACGTCCTCGCCGCCGCCGGCTACCTGGACGGCCGCCCGGCGACCACGCACTGGGCCGACGCCGAGCGCCTCCAGCGGCTCTTCCCGCGCGTCAGGGTCGACCCGGACGTGCTGTTCATCGACGACGGCGACATCCTGACCTCGGCGGGCGTCGCGGCCGGCATCGACCTGTGCCTGCACATCGTGCGCCGCGACCACGGCACGGCGGTCGCCAACGACGTGGCCCGGCGTACCGTCGTACCCCCGCACCGCGACGGCGGGCAGGCGCAGTACATCCAGCGGCCCGTGCCCGATCCGCAGCAGGCCTCCACGACCACCGCGCGCGCGTGGGCGCTCGGCCGGCTGCACGAGCCGATCCAGTTGCGGGACATGGCCGCGCAGGTGGCCATGTCGGTACGCACCTTCACGCGCCGGTTCCGCGAGGAGGTCGGCGTCAGCCCCGGCCAGTGGCTCACCCAGCAGCGCGTCGAGCGCGCCCGCCACCTGCTGGAGTCCACCGACCTGTCCGTCGACCAGGTGGCCCACGACGCGGGCTTCGGCACGGCGCAGTCGATGCGGCAGCACCTCCAGGCGGCGCTCGGGGTGACGCCGACGGCGTACCGGCGCACGTTCCGGGCCGGGCACGGACGGGGTGACGCCCGTCAGAACGTGAGCACCGCCCGCGCCACCCGCCCCGCCTCCGCGTCCGCCCGCGCCTTGTCGAAGTCCTCCACCGGGTAGGTCCTGCTCACCAGTTCGTCGAGCAGCAGGCGGCCCTGCCGGTACAGCTCGGCGTACAGGGCGATGTCCCGCTGGGGGCGTGAGGAGCCGTAGCGGCAGCCGAGGACGGACTTGTCCAGGTACATCGACGACACCCGGAAGGACGCCTCGGCCGTGGCGGGCGGGACACCGAGGAGGACCGCCTGGCCGTGCCGGTCCAGCGCGTCGATGGCCTGCCGGATCAGCTCCACCCGCCCCACGCACTCGAAGGCGTGGTCCACGCCGGTCGGCAGCAGCTCCGGTACGCCGTCCATCGACGTGAGGAAGTCGGTCGCGCCGAACTGCCGGGCCGCCGTCTCCTTCGCCGGGTTGGTGTCCACGGCCACGATCCGCAGGGCGCCCGCGAGCCGCGCGCCCTGCAGGACGTTCAGCCCGATGCCGCCCGTGCCGATCACGAGGACGCTGTCACCGCGGTCCACCCGGGCCCGGTTCAGCACGGCACCCACCCCGGTCAGCACCCCGCACCCGATGAGCGCCGCCGACGGGAGCGGAATGTCGTTCGGAATCCGGACCGCCTGCACCGCCTGCACCACGGTCCGCTCGGCGAACGCCGAGTTGGCGGCGAACTGGTGCACCGGCAGGCCGTCCCGCGTGAAGGGCCGCCCCGGCCGCCCGATCGCCCGCCGGCACATCGTGGGCCGCCCCCGGTCGCAGTCGGAGCAGGTCCCGCAGTTGGCGAGCGTGGACAGCGCCACATGGTCGCCGGGCACCACATGCGTGACACCCTCCCCCACCGCCTCCACCACACCCGCGCCCTCATGCCCCAGCACCACAGGAACCGGGAAAGGTATGGTCCCGTCCACCACGGACAGATCGCTGTGACACAGCCCGGCCGCCGCGACCGCCACCCGCACCTCACCGGCCCGGGGACCCCGTACCTCCAGGTCGTCCACGACCCGGACCTGCTTCCCGTCGAAGACCACGCCCCTCATCACGACGCTCCCTCGGGTTCCCTCGGCAGACCGAGCACCCGCTCGGCGATGATCGTGCGCTGGATCTGGTCGGAGCCGCCGTAGATCGTGTCGGCCCGGGAGAACAGGAACACCTGCTGCATCGCGTCGAGTTCGTACGGCGCCGAAGGCGACCAGTCCACCGGCCCCACCCCCGCCACCGCGCCCCGCACCTGCATCGCCAGTTCCCCGAGCCGCTGATGCCAGCCACCCCACAGCAGCTTCGCCACACTCGGCGCCCCCGCCTGCGCCGCCGAACCGCCCAGTGTCCGCAGCGCGTTCCACCGCATCACCCGCAACTCGGCCCACTGCCGCACCAGCCGCTCCCGTACGAGGGGATCGCGCACCGCTCCCGAGTCGACCGCCGCCCGCACCACCCGCCCCAACTCGGCGGCGAAACCGATCTGCTGGGCCAGTGTCGACACCCCCCGCTCGAACCCGAGCAGACTCATGGCGACCCGCCAGCCGGACCCCTCTCCCCCCACCACGTGCTCCACGCGCGCGCGTGCCCCGTCGAAGAACACCTCGTTGAAGTCGCTGGCGCCGGTGAGCTGCCGGATGGGCCGCACCTCGATCCGCCCGGGCTGGTCCATGGGCACGAGGAGAAAGCTCAGCCCGTGGTGCCGCCGCGACCCCGCCTCGGTCCGGGCCAGCACGAAACACCAGTCCGCCTCGTGCGCCAGCGAGGTCCAGATCTTCTGCCCGGTGACCCGGTAGCAGGCCCCGCCCGGATCACGTACCGCCGAGGTGCGCACCCCCGCCAGGTCCGAGCCCGCGCCCGGCTCGCTGTACCCCTGGCACCACAGCTCGTCCCCCGCGGCGATCGGCGGCAGAAAACGGGCCTTCTGCTCCTCGGTGCCGTGCGCGATGAGGGTCGGCGCGAGCAGATTCTCACCGATGTGCCCGGACCGCGGCGGCGCGCCCGACCGGGCGTACTCCTCGGCCCAGACGACCTGCTGAGTCAACGACGCCGTCCGGTTGCCCCAGCCGCCCGAGGCCCACCCGAGCCCGATCCACCCGGCCTTGCCGAGGGTTCTTTCCCAGCTACGCCGGTCCGCCGCATCACCGGCGTGCGCGCCCAGCCACGCCCGGCACTCCGCACGGAACGCCTCGTCCTCCGCCGTGAACCCGAACTCCATCAGGGCCCTCCCAACAATTACCGGTGAAGACCAGCGCCGCTTAGGGGTCGCGGGGCTGTGTCGATATGCGGCTCCGCCGCGTGGGCGCGACCAGCCACGACGAAACCCGCACCCACCACGCCGGAGAAACCACCCGAACTCTCAGGCGTTGGGTCGAGCACCGTCCCTGGCCGCCCGCTCCATCCCCGCCACCCGTTCCAACAGCGGCATCGGATCCACCCCCACCGACCCCGGCAGAAACTCGGCAATCCGCCCCGGCGTCCAACCCCCCTCGGCATAAGCGGCCCGCACCTCCCTCGGCTGTGCCCACACCGCGATCTTCGGGCCCGCGATCGTGTACACCTGCCCGGTGATCCCTGCCTCCCGCGCCCGCTCGGACAGCAGATAGACCACCAGCGCGGCCACGTCCTCCGGCTCCCCGATCTCCGTCAGCTCCGTCGGCACGTTCGCCGACATCCGCGTACGAGCAACCGGCGCCACCGCGTTCGCGGTCACCCCGTACTTGTGCAGGCCCAGCGCGGCGCTCCGCACCAGCGAGATGACCCCGCCCTTCGCCGCGCTGTAGTTGGCCTGCGACACGGACCCCTGGTGATTGCCGCTGGTGAACCCGATCAGCGTCCCGCCCCGCTGCTGACGCATCACCGCCGACGCCGCCCGGAACACCGTGAACGTGCCCTTGAGGTGAGTGGCGACCACCGGGTCCCACTCCTCCTCGGTCATGTTGAACAGCATCCGCTCCCGCAGGATCCCCGCGACGCACACCACCCCGTCGAGCCGCCCGTACGACGACAGCGCCACGTCGACGACCCGCTGCCCGCCCGCCATCGTGGAGATGTCGTCGGCCACCGCGACCGCCTCGCCTCCCGCCGCCTCGATCTCCTTGGCCACGGCCTCGGCGACCTCACTGGTCGGTGCGGCACCGTCGACGGCCACCCCGTAGTCGTTGACGACGACCCGCGCCCCCTCGGCGGCCGCCGCGAGTGCCACCGCCCGGCCGATGCCCCGCCCCGCGCCCGTCACGACGACGACCTTGCCGGTCAAGAAGTTCCCCACGCCCGGCCCCTTCCCGCAGTTTCTGACGGTCCATTAGATTCTATGTCCCGTCGGATGCCCCGACACAAGCCCCGGGGAGGGCCCATGTCACTGCCGGCCGAGTTCCACGAGATCGCGGGGCGCGTGAACAACTGGGGGCGTTGGGGCGCGGACGACGAGATCGGGACTCTCAACCTGATCACCGACGAGGTGGTCCGCGGGGCCGCCGCCGAGGTCCGCACCGGACAGCGGATACCGCTCGCGCTGCCGCTGCGGCAGGACGGCGTACAGACCGGGATGATCCCCGGGCGGGTCAATCCGCTGCACGTGATGGTGCAGATCAACCAGGAGCTGTTCGGGCCGGGCACGGTCGCCTGCAGCGACGACGCGGTGACCATGGGACTGCAGGCGGCCACCCATTGGGACGCGCTGCCCCATGTCTCGCACTCGGGCCGGCTCTACAACGGCCGTCCGGCGGACACCGTCACCGCGCACGGCGGCGCCGAGTTCAGCGGGATCGACACCGCGCGGCACATCGTCTCGCGCGGGGTGCTGCTGGACGTGGCCCGCGCGCGGGGGACGGACCGGCTGGACGGCGGGCACGCGGTCACCCCCGAGGACCTGGACGCGGCCGAGGAACTCGCGGGCACGCGCGTGCGTGCCGGTGACATCGTGCTCGTACGGACGGGGCAGATCCAGGCGTATCTCGCCGGGGACCGGCACGGGTACGCGTTCCCCTCGCCGGGGCTGTCGATCCGTACGCCGGAGTGGTTCCACGCGCGCGATGTCGCGGCCGTCGCGAACGACACCCTCACATTTGAGATGTTTCCGCCGGAGACAGAGGGTTTGTGGCTGCCCGTGCATGCCCTGCATCTGGTGGAGATGGGAATGCCGCAGGGCCAGAACTGGAATCTCGAAGAGTTGTCCACAGCCTGTGGAGAAACGGGCCACTCCGCGTTTCTGCTGTCCGCGACGCCCGAGCCATTCGTCGGCGCGACGGGGTCACCGGTGGCGCCGGTCGCCATCCTGTGAGAACCCCGGTGAACCCCGCCCTTTGGTGAATCCGGATGGCGGCGCGTGCGCGTTCGCCCCGAGCGCGGCGCCACACGCCACCATCCGGCTCCGGCGCACCCGCCCCGGTTCCCCTGCCTTGATGGCCGGAACCAACGCCGAATCGCGACACGCACTCGACGAGGGCTCCCGTCACCGAAACCCTCGCCGTCCCCTCGCGGCGAATCGCTCCCCTTAGCGTGATCAGCCGCACACGACCCGTCAACAGTGGTTCGGAGATTCCCCGCTCAGGTCCTGCTCGGCATGGGCGCGCACGGAAGCACACACGGGCGCACATCCCCTCGTCGAACCTGGTGAGCGCGGCACCCCTGCAACCGTGCCCCGGTCACGACACCGGGCGCCTCAGACGGCCTCGTACGCCAGCCCCTCGTAGCCCTCGTATCCGTCGAGCCCTTCCAGGCCCTCACAGGCGGCCACCGCGCCGCCCCCGTACGCCACGGCCGCGGCGCGCGATTCGGCGCAGCGGTCGAGTTCGCACCAGATGCGCTTGCCGGCGCCCTCGGGGCTCCAGCCCCAGCGGTCGGCGAGGCCGTCGACGAGTGCCAGGCCGCGGCCGCCGGTCTCCTCGCAGTCCACCCACCGGGGCACCGGGGCGCGGGTGCTGCCGTCGGCCACCTCCACGCGGACGGTGGCCGGCTGGGGTACGGAGATACGCAGCACGGCGGGGCAGCCGGTGTGCACGACGGCGTTGGTGACGAGTTCGGAGACGAGCAGGATCAGCGCCTCGGCGAGCGGTTCGTCGGCCGCTATCCCGCACCCGGCGAGCCGCGATCGGGCCCACCGCCGGGCGCGCCCCACTTCCGCGGGGTCGGGCCGGATCTCCAGCTGCACTTGAAGCACCTGCACCGCTCACACCATCCGAACCGGTGGACACAGAGGCTCACGCCTCATGAGGGCCACGATCGTAGCCATTTTCTGCATGACCAGAACAACGGCCAGAGCAGGGATCACGGAACGTGAATCCCTTGCGCAACAGCATGGTTGACGTACAGTCACCCCAACAAGCGCTTCGGGCATATTCCAGCGCGAAGGAGTACCCGTGCGGCATACTGTGCGACGCTCGTCGCAGAGAGTCGAACAGGCGGCGGAACAAGGCCCGTCACCGGCACGGCTCGTGCTCGGAACCTCTCGCATCTCACACAAGGTACCGGAGTGAACCTTCGACTCCAGGACGCGACGAGTCACACCTAGGACACAAGCCGGCATCAACGCTCCGTGATTCCGGTATGCCACATTCCGCGACATCTTTTTGCCAGGGTTCGCCGACGCCGCAGGCCGGCGCCCCGTCAGGCCGTTCCGGCCACCAGATCGCACGCGAGCACTTCCTCACTCTCCGTGTCACCGCCCGCACGCTGGGTCCGCACCCAGGCCCGCTTCAGATGCAGATGCACCTCTGCCTCCCAGGTGAAGCCCATGCCGCCGTGCACCTGGAGGCAGTCGCGGGCGCCGCGCACGGCCGCCTCGTCGGCGAGCAGCCGGGCCGCGGCGATGTCCACGGGGTCCGCCGTGACGGCCGCCGCGTACACGGCGGCACGGGCCACCTCCACCCGTACGAGCGTCCGCGCGCAGAGCTGCTGTACGGCCTGGAAGGCGCCGATGGGCCGACCGAACTGCTCACGGGTCCGGGCGTGTTGCGCCGCCAGCTCGCACACACGCGCGGCCGTGCCGAGCTGCTCCGCCGCCGTGAGCAGCACGGCCACCGGATCGGCCGCTCCCCGGTCCCCCGGCACCCGGTGCAGCGGCGTCAGCGGGTCCACCGACCGCAGCGGTACTGCCCCGGAGGCGTCCCCGCGTACGACGTCGGCCTCCGCCAGCCACTCCACCACCCCGCCCCCGTCGACGGCCGCCACGGCGACCGACCCGTCGGCCGCGCCGGGCTCCTCGCCGGCCGCGAGATGCGTGGCCAGCAACGGACCCGGCAGCAGCGCCCGTCCGGCCTCCTCGAACGCCAACACGGCCTCCGGCAGGCCGAGTCCGACGCCGCCCTGCGCCTCCGGCAGGCGCAGGGCGAAGAACCCCGCCGCGCCCAGCTCCCGCCACAGGGCGCGGTCGAGCGCGGGCGCGTCCACAGCCGCCCGGAGCGCCTCAGGACCGAAGCGCCGGTCGAGCAGCTGCCGTATCGCCGCCCGCAACGCGCGCTGCTCGTCGGTGAGTCGAAAGCGCACGGCTACCGCCCCTTCGGGAGGCCGAGGACGCGTTCGGCCACGATGGTGTGCTGGATCTGTGAGGTGCCGGCCGCGATGGTGTACGACAGCGAGGACAGCCGGTCGAGGACCCACGGCCGGTCCAGGTCCAGCGACTCGGCGCCCAGGACGTCGGCGGCGGTGTCGTAGAGGTCCTGACGCGCGTGCGAGTACCTCAGTTTGAAAACCGAACCCCCCACTCCGGGGACCCCGCCCGAGGCCTCCGCCTCGCTGACGTTCCACTGGGTGAGCCGCCACAGCGCCCGGAACTCGGCGTTCAGCCGCCCCAGCCGCCGGCGCAGGACGGGATCGTCCCAGCGGCCGTTCCTGCGCGCCTCACGGGCCAGTTCGCCCAGCACCCGGCGGCAGGCCACCACCTCGCCCACGAACGCCGTACCGCGCTCGAACGACAGCGTCACCATGGTCACCCGCCAGCCGTCGTTCTCCTCCCCGACCCGGTTGGCGACCGGCACCCGCACCTCGTCGAGGAACACCTCGGCGAACTCGGCCGACCCGGCGAGGGTGCGCAGCGGCCGTACGGTGATGCCCGGCGCGTCCATGGGCACGGCCAGCCAGCTGATCCCCCGGTGCCGGGGCGCGGCGGGGTCCGTGCGCACCAACAGCTCGCACCAGTCGGCGACTTCGGCATGGGAGGTCCAGATCTTGGACCCACTCACCACATAGTCGTCGCCGTCCCGCCACGCGCGCGTGCGCAGGGCCGCGAGGTCGCTTCCGGCGTCCGGTTCACTGAATCCCTGGCACCAGACCTGCTCGCCGCGCAGGATGGGCGGCAGCCAGCGGGCGCGCTGTTCTTCAGTCCCCTCGGCGGCGATCGTGGGCCCCGCGTGCAGCAGCCCGACGAAGTTGGCGCCCACATAGGGGGCCCCCGCCTTTTCGGTCTCCTCCAGGAAGATCAGGCGAACGCTCGGTGATCCGCCCCAGTGAACGTCCCCGTACCCCGCGTCGTACAGCATCCGCTGCCACCCGAGGTCGTACGCGCGCCGCCCGGGCCAGTCGTCCGGGGGCGGCTTGGGCGGCAGGGACGGCAGCACGCCCCCCAGCCACTGACGCAGCCGGGCCCGGAAGTCCTCCTCCTCGGGCGTGTACGTCAGGTCCACTACCGGTCCAGGTCGAGGTCCAGCATGCGGATCGCGTTGCCCCGCATCAGCTTGTGGACGGTCTCGTCGTCGAGGCCCTTGACGTGGTCGAGGGCGACCTCCTTGGTGTGCGGGAAGGTGGAGTCGACGTGCGGGTAGTCGGTCTCGAAGGTGGCGTTGTCGCGCCCGACGACGTCCAGCGACGCCACCCCGTGCTTGTCGCGGAAGAAGCAGCAGAAGATCTGCCGGTAGTAGTACGTCGACGGCGGCTCCGGAACGAGGTCCCGGACGCCGCCCCACGCGCGGTGCTCCTCCCAGACGTCGTCGGCGCGCTCCAGGGCGTACGGGATCCAGCCCATCTGGCCCTCGGAGTAGGCGAGTTTGAGCCGGGGAAAGCGCACCAGGACCCCGCTGAAGAGGAAGTCCGTCATCGAGGCCATCGCGTTGTTGAACGACAGCGAGGCCTGCACGGCGGGGGGCGCGTCCGGGGAGGCGGCCGGCATCTGGGACGACGAGCCGATGTGCATGTTGATCACCGTCCCGGTCTCCTGGCAGATCGCGAAGAACGGGTCCCAGTAGCCGGAGTGGATGGACGGCAGCCCCAGGTGGGTGGGGATCTCGGAGAAGGTCACGGCCTTCACCCCGCGCGCGGCGTTGCGCCGGATCTCCGCCACGGCGAGGTCGATGTCCCACAGCGGGATGAGGCACAGCGGGATGAGCCGCCCGCCGCTGTCGCCGCACCACTCCTCGACCATCCAGTCGTTGTAGGCGCGCACGCAGGCCAGGGCGACCTCCTTGTCGTGCGCCTCGGCGAAGGTCTGCCCGCAAAAACGCGGGAAGGTCGGGAAGCACAGGGACGCCTCGACGTGGTTGAGGTCCATGTCCTCGAGCCGCGCCTTGGGGTCCCAGCAGCCGCGCCGCATCTCCTCGCGGGTGATGCCCTCCAGGGTCATCTCGTCGCGGTCGAAGCCGACGGCGGCGATGTTGCGCTTGTACGGGAACTTGAGGTCCTCGTAGATCCACCAGTCGGTGGGCTGGCCGCCCGGGTCCATGGTGATCTGGTACTTGCCGCCGACGTAGGCGAGTTCGCCGATGCCCGCGGTGAGCGGTTTGGGCCCGCGGTCGCGGTACTTGCTCGGCAGCCAGGTCTCGAAGAGGTGCGCGGGCTCGATCACATGGTCGTCGACGCTGATGATGCGGGGCAGTTCGGTCATGGGTCCCCCTCGCCGAACAGTATTTATCTGATGGTGCGTCAGATAGCATCTTACCTGACGACCCGTCAGCCAAGCAGGGGGCACACGTGAAAGAGACCCCGCACTCCCTGAGCTCCTCCCGCACGCTGTGGGAACTGCTCCACCGCCGCGCCGACCGCACCCCCGACCGCCCCGTCCTCCTCCAGGACGACCGCACCCTCACCTTCGGCGCCCTGCGCGAGCGCGCCGAACGGACCGCCTCCGGCCTCTACGGCATGGGCGTGCGCCCCGGCACGGTCGTCGCCTGGCAGCTGCCCACCCGTATCGAGACGGCGGTGCTGTCCTTCGCGCTGGCCCGCCTGGGCGCCGTACAGACCCCGCTCATCCCGTTCCTGCGGGACCGCGAGGTCGGCTTCGCGCTGCGCGAGTCGGGCGCCGAGTACTTCGCCGTACCGGGCACCTGGCGGGGCTTCGACCACACCGGCATGGCCCGCCGACTCGGCGCGAAGGGGGTCTTCGAGGCGTACGACGGCCTGCCCGACGGCGACCCCTCGGTGCTGCCCGCGCCGCCCGCGCGGGGCACCGACGTGCGCTGGATCTACTGGACCTCCGGCACGACCTCCGAGCCCAAGGGCGTCCTGCACACCGACCGTTCCCTGATCGCGGGCGGCTCCTGCCTGGCGCACGCCCTGCGCCCCACGGCCGACGACGTGGGGTCGATCGCCTTCCCGTACGCCCACATAGGCGGCCCCGACTACACGGTGATGCTGCTGCTGTACGGCTTCCCGGCGCTGCTGGTCGAGCAGTTCGCGCTGCCGGACGCGCTGGCGGCGTACCGAGCGCGGAGGGTGACGATCGCCGGCGGTTCGACGGCGTTCTACTCGATGTTCCTGGCCGAGCAGCGCAAACAGCCGGGAGTCCCCGTCGTACCGACCCTGCGGCTGCTCGCGGGCGGCGGGGCGGCCAAGCCGCCGGAGGTCTACCACGCCGTCGTCCGCGAGATGGGCGTCCAGCTCACCCACGGGTACGGCATGACCGAGGTGCCGATGATCACCATGGGGACGCCGGACGACACGCCCGAGAACCTGGCGACGACCGAGGGACGGCCGCCTGAGGGCATGGAGATACGGATCGTCGACGGAGAGGTGCGGCTGCGCGGGGAGGCCGTCTGCCGGGGTTATCTGGACCCGGCGCAGACGGCGGAGGCCTTCGACGAGAACGGCTTCCTGCGCACCGGCGACCTCGGGCAGCTCACCGAGAGCGGGCACCTGGTCCTCACCGGCCGCCTCAAGGACGTGATCATCCGCAAGGGGGAGAACATCTCCGCCAAGGAGATCGAGGACCTGCTGCACCGGCATCCGGCGGTCGCGGACGTCGCGGTGATCGGCCTGCCGGACGCCGATCGCGGGGAACGGGTCTGCGCGGTCGTCGAACAGCCCTCGGAGGCCGCCCCCCTGACACTGGAGGCGGTGACGGCGTACCTGCGCGCGGAAGGACTCTCGGTCCACAAGCTGCCGGAGCAGCTGGAGGTGGTCGACGCCCTTCCGCGCAACGACACCCTGCGCAAGGTGCTCAAGTACAAGCTCAGGGAGCGTTTCTCGGCTACTCGGGGACGGTGAAGTAGCGGGCGAACGCGGGGATGATCTCCGCCTCGCTCACCTTGCCGTCGCCGTCGGCGTCGAGCGTGGCGGCCGCGGCCCGCGCGATGTCCTCGGACACGCCGAGCACCTGCAGCACGCGCGCGAGGTCCTCGACCGTGGCCGCGCCGTCGCCGTCCGGGTCGGCGACGGCGAGGGCGGCGTGCAGGAAGGGGCGGGCGATCTCGGCGAACCGGTCGGGGTTGTCGCGCAGCCGCTTGACCGCGCCGGTGACGAACTCCTCCCGGGTGATGCGCTGGTCACCGTCCCGGTCCGCTATCCCGGCCATGCCCTGCCAGAAGGCCTCCGCGCCGCCGTACAGCGCCTGCCCCTTGTCGGAGCGGGACGCCGTGCCGAACTCCGCGAGCAGCGCCTTGGCCGCGCCGCTGAAGTCCTCGCGGTCGATGTAGCCGTTGCCGTCCTGGTCGAAGGTGGCGAACCGGGCCGCGATCCTGCGCTCGTACTCGCTGCTGACCATGTCTTTTCAGGCCGCCTCACGTCACGTCGGGGTGTATCTCGCCAGGGAGCGTACGACGCGGGGGGCGGTTCACGAGCGGGAAAACGACGGTTGTGCCAAGACCGGGGGAATTTTGGAACAACGGTGTGGCAGACCCCTTCACGCCGACAGGGGACTGGCGTCGTCGGAGGTCGCGGACGGCAGATCGGCGTGCACGTCGAACAACCGCCGTACGCCGAGCGCGCCGAGCACGCGGTTGACGTGCGAGCCGTCGGCCGCGCCCTGCGCCGGGAGTATCAGCCGCAGCCGCCCCTGACAGGAGCGCAGCAGCCGACGGGCCGCGATCAGCACACCCACACCGCTGGAGTCGCAGAACCAGACCTCGGAGAGGTCGAGGACGAGACTGTGGCGGCCCTCGGCCACCGCGTCGTGCACCCGCTGACGCAGCACCGGCGACGTCACCAGATCCAGCTCGCCCGACACCTGGAGCACGGCCCATGCGCCCTGCTCACCGCCGGTCACTTTGAACGCCACCACCATGCCCTTCGTCGCCGGAACGCGCGGGAAACAGCCGGAACCGCCCGGAAACGGAATCAGTTCCTACGCTTCCTTGCGGCGCGGCTGCCCAGCGGCCGTTCCCTGAAACACCCTGCCAGAAACGGAGCCCGAACAAAAAAGGCTTGATTCAGTCGCATTCGATCCGATTCGATCAGGCCTGGTCTTGCGCACGCTGGGTAGGCGCAGCCGGAAGGCCTTACCACCTGCGCTTCGTCGAGGGGCGCGCATTGCCACAAAGGGGCGTGCGTTGTCAGACGTGCCGACTACATTCGAGGCGGCGATGGACGCAGGCTGGACGCCGGGAGGGGGCAGCATGGCGAAGAAGGACGCACCGCCCCGCTGGGACCGCAAGATGCAGCAGCGACTCGCACGCGGTGAGGCGGCCGCCCTGGGCGAGCTCTACGACCGTTTCGCCTCCCTCGTCCACGGCCTGGCCCACCGCGTCCTCGGCGACGAGCGGGCCGCCGACGGCATCACCCACGAGGTCTTCGTCCACATCTGGGAACACCCCGACGCCTACGACCCCAAACAGGGCCCCCTCCGCTCCTGGGTCGCCGCCCTCACCCACCGCCTGGCCGTGCAACGCCTGCGCGCCACCGAGACCGCCGCCCTCACCGAATCCGGCCACGGCTCCTCCGAGGAACTGGAACGCAAGGTCCGCCACGCCTCGGTCGCCGCCCGCGCCGACTACATCGTCCAGTCCATGCCGGCCCCGTTGCGCGCCGCCCTGGAGCGGGCCTACTTCCAGCGCCGCGACTACCGCCAGACCGCCACCGACCTCGGCATCACCGAGGACGAGGCACGCCGCCGCCTCCGCCTGGGCCTGCAACTCCTCACCACGGCCCACGACGCCGGCACACCGCCCGGATACGGAGGTGCGGTGTGACCGACCCGGACCACCCCGACCCGCACGACGACCACGAGGAGCAGGAGCACACCCAGCCCCGCATCCCCACACCAAGGACCTCGGTCGAGGACACGGGCCTCCCCCTGCCCACCCTCCACCCGGCTCCCCCACCCCTCGAACACCGCGTGCTGAAGTCCCTGCTGGGCGCCTGGGCGCTGGCCGCCTGCTCCCCCGAGGAGACGACGGCGGTCGAGGACCACCTGGGCACGTGCGGAAGCTGCGCCGACGAGGCCCGCCGGCTCCGCGAGGCGGTCGGCCTGCTGCAGCGCCCCGACAGCCTCGACCTCGACCCCGGCCTGCGCACCCGCGTCCTGGAGTCCTGCCTCGACCGGCGCCCACCCCGCATCCCGGTCCCCGAGTGGGCCATGCCCTACGACGCCGAGAGCGCCCGCCTCGACGCCCTCCTGCAGGACTTCGGCGACGCCGAGTGGCACGCGCCCGTACGGCTGCGCTGGTTCGACGGCACCAAGCCGACCAGCCGCCGCACGACCGTCGCCGGCGTCATCGCCCACCTCCTCGCCGTCGACGGCCTGATCGCCCTCGCCCTCGGCCTGGACGACCCCCTCGGCGACACCGACGCCGACCCGCCGACGCCCACGGGCCGCACGGAGGCGTACTGGCAGGCCTCCCACTTCCCACCGACCCGCACCGTCCGGGCCCCCTGGCGCGAGCAGAGCCACGGCATCGTCCGCACGGTGTCCTTCACCGGCGGCAGCGCGGGCAAGCGGGGCGTACCGTACGGCGACTGCGAGCTGCCCCTGCACGACGCGATGATCGACCGGGCCTTCGAGTGCTGGGTGCACGCGGAGGACATCGCGGAAGCGGTGGACTACCCCTACGACCCCCCGTCGGCGCGCCACCTCAACCGCATGATCGACCTGGCGGCCCGCCTGCTCCCCACTACCCTCGCGGAACGCCGCCGCGCGGGCCTGGCGTCCCCCGCGCACACCCTCCGCCACCTGGTCCCCGCCGGCAAGCCCGGCCGCACCCTCCGCCTGGAAATCGAGGGCTCGGGCGGCGGCGAGTGGCTGATCCCCCTGGACTCCCCCGCGGCCATCGGCTCCGCCGACCACGAGGTGGCCCACGTGGCCCTGGACGGCGTCGAGTTCTGCCGCCTGGCCGCGGGCCACGTCTCCCCCGACGAAGCGGCCACAGGCCAACTGGGCGACCGAGAGGCCATCAGAGACGTCCTGTTCGCAACGGCGTCCCTGAGCCGCATGTAACCGTCCCCCGGCATCGCAACCGAGCCCGGGACGTGGCGCAGCCCGGCGCGACGGGCTGCCGCCCGCGCCCACCCGTGCCACCCCAGGCGACACGACGGCCCGCAGCCAGGTGCATCCGCACTCGCGCACGCACGGAAGGGGACGTGTCGGGGGGTGTCCGCCCGCAGCGGTTGGCGCGTCAACACGGGCGAGTCGGTCAGAGACCGATTCCGCGCCGTTCCGAGGACGGACACCCCGGCGCGGCCCCGACCCACCACCCGGCACCAGGCGCTACCGCAACCACGCACCCACAGCCACAGGCCACCGCAGGCATGACGCCCCACTTACGCGAAGACGACCGTCCGCCGCCCGTTCAACAGAATCCGCCGCTCAGCGTGCCACTTCACGGCCCGAGCCAACGCCTGGCACTCCACATCCCGCCCGATCCCGACCAGCTGATCCGGGGTGACACCGTGCCCCACCCGCTCGACCTCCTGCTCGATGATCGGCCCCTCATCCAGATCCGCCGTGACATAGTGCGCCGTCGCCCCGATCAGCTTCACACCCCGCGCATGCGCCTGGTGATACGGCTTCGCCCCCTTGAAGCTCGGCAGGAACGAGTGGTGGATATTGATGATCCGCCCGCTCAGCTGCTTGCACAGATCATCCGACAGCACCTGCATGTACCGAGCCAGCACCACCAGCTCCACCCCCTCCTCCCGCACGATCTCCAGCAGCCGAGCCTCAGCCTCCGGCTTGGTGTCCTTCGTCACAGGAATGTGGTGGAACGGGATCCCGTAAGACCCCACCAGCTCAGCGAAGTCGGTGTGGTTGGACACCACACCGACGATCTCCACCGGCAGCGCCCCGATCCGCGCCCGGAACAGCAGATCGTTCAGACAGTGCCCGAACTTGCTGACCATCAGCAGAATGCGCATCTTCTCGTCGGCCCGGTTGATCTGCCACTCCATCTGGAACGAGTCGCCGATCGCCGCAAAGCTGGCCCGCAGCTTCTCCACCGTCACCGGCGCCTCCGCCGAGAAGTGGACCCGCATGAAGAACAGTCCCGTGTCATGGTCACCGAACTGCTGACTGTCCTCGATGTTGCACCCGGTCATGAACAGATAGCTCGACACGGCATGCACGATGCCCTGCTTGTCCGGGCACGACAGAGTGAGAACGTACTGATCGGCCGGCACGGCCGCGGCTCGGCTGGTGGACTGCTCGTTCATGCAGCACAGGGTCCCACACGGACCTGAGCACCCAAAACGTCAGCCGACCACGCAGAACTAGGCCGACCGCGTCAATATCCGCAGCACCTCAAGCGTCCGGGGCGCCCCGTCCGGATCGTCCCCGTCGCTCACAGCCATCCGCACATGCGCGTCCCGAGCCGCCCGCACCGCCTCCGGCCACGCCGGATGCTCCACGTAGGAGGACACCGGCGCGTCCGGCCCCACCTGGTGCATGATCCGCAGCACCCGCAGCACCGCGGTGTCCACCAGTGCCGCCTCCTGCGAGTCCCGGAATATCGTCCCGACGTACTTCTCGGCGGACCAGTGATCCAGCCAGGTGTCCTCGACCAACCGGTACACGGCGTCGGTGACGTCCCCGTACCCCTCGACGCCCGCCAGCCAGACGTCCCGCTGGAACACCGGATCGGAGAGCATGTGCAGCGCGGAGCGCACATTGCTGCGCCAGCGCCACCACGGCATGTCGTTCAGTGGCATGGCACCCATCGTGGATGAGCGATGCCCGCGACGGGAAGAGTTCGCCGAACCTTGTACACCTTGCACACCTTGCACGGTCATCGATCGTACGTTCCTCGCCACGCGCCGTTCACCGGACCCCGCAATTCACCCGGACGTCACCGGCCGTTGACCAAGGATCACTCAAGGGTTAGCGATGTGACGGAATCGTGCGGGTCCATGACCGGCAGGCGACGCACCCGCAGCGCATTCCTCCCCGCCCTCACCAGGCCCGTCAGAGCCCTGCGCAAGGCAGGCGCCCTGGCGGCGTGCGCGTCGCTCACCGTCGGATGCGGGGTCGTCCCCGGCTTCACGGGGGGCGCCGGGGATGACCCGATCACCGTCATGACCTGGGCCCCGCAGGACACCAACGCCACGAACAAGCCCGGCATGCCGGCCCTGGCCCTCGCCTACGCCCGCCACGTCAACGCGGACGGTGGCATCAACGGCCGCCGGCTCAAGGTCATCATCTGCAACGACCGCAACGACGGCGTGAACGCCGCGAAGTGTGCCCGCCGCGCGGTCAAGGAGAAGGTCACCGCGGTCGTCGGCTCCTACAGTCAGTTCGCCGACACGTTCTTCCCGATCCTGGAGGGCGCGGGCATCCCGTACATAGGTGGCTACGGCATCACGAACGCCGAGTTCACCAGCCCGCTGTCCTACCCGGTCAATGGCGGCCAGCCCGCGCTGCTGGCCGGCCTCGGCAGGCAGCTCGCGCCCAACTGCGGCCCGGTCGCGCTGATCCGGCCGGACACCATCGCGGGTGACGAACTTCCCAACCTGCTCAATGCGGGCCTTGAGACGGGCGGTCACCGGGACGTGACCGATCTGCGCGCGGCGGAGGACGCCACCGAGTACTCCGCGCAGTCCGAGCAGGCCCTGAACCGGGCCACCGCCGATCCGGCGCAGACGGGCTGTGTGGTGCCGGCGCTCGGCGACCGCACCAACACCTTCATGGACTCCTTCCGGCGCGCCCGCGGGGACTACCCCGAGGTGCGCCTGGGCACCGTGCTCGGCAGCGTCGACCAGACGGTCATCGACTTCACCGGCGGCGCGTCCAGCCCGTACGAAGGGGCGTACATCACCGGCTGGTACCCGGTGGAGACCGACCAGCGCTGGGACCCTATGAAGAAGGTCATCCGCGAGCAGGCCTTCACCGACACCCGCATCGACCCGGCGGACGCGGGCGTGCAGACCACCTGGATCGCCTACACCGTCCTGGAGGCCGTGGTGAAGTCGCTCGGCGACGGCGAGGTGTCCTCCGACACGGTACGGCGCACCCTGGACGACGGTTTCAAGGTCACCACCGGCGGGCTCACCCCGACCCTGCGCTGGCAGTTCCAGGACGTGCTGGCCTCCGTCGGCTTCCCGCGCCTGGTCAACACCGACGTGACCCTGCAGGTGGTGAAGGACGGCCAGCTGGTGGCGGCACGCCAGGGCGCCATCGATGTGACGAAGACCCTGCAGGGCGCCGACCACGAAGAGTGATCGGCCCGGGCCTCACAGCTGGGTCGGCCGGCGCTCGGTCAGGCCGTACGTCCGGGCGATCGCGTTCCACAGCTTGGCGGCCTCGGCCTTCTGCGCGGTGGCGATGCCGCTCTCCCGGTTCCCGGCGGCGGTCTGGCCGGTGGCGCGGGCCTGTCCCTTCTTGCAGAGCTTGCCCTTCTGCCCGGCGACCTGGTCGGCCCAGGCGGCGTAGTGGTTGTCGGCGGCCGCGGAGGCCTTCCAGGCCTTGTTGAGCGCGGCGGTCAGCGCGGCGTGGTCGGGCAGCTTGTCGACGGTGAGCCCGGACAGCTGGGTGACCAGGTTTTTGCGCTGCTCGGCCGCGCCGCGCAGATCCTTGGCGGCCTGGGCGAGGTTGCCGCAGGACTTCACGTCTTCGACGGCGCTGATCACCGTGGCCCGGCTGTCGCCGCTGTCGGCGAGCAGCTTGTCCAGGGCGATGGCCTGCTGCTCGGCCGGGTCGGCGGACGGCGAGGCGGACGTCTCGGTGGTCGCGGGGGCCGTGGCGGAGACGGTCTTGGCGTTGTCGTCCTGCTCACCGCCGCCCTCACCGGCGAGCAGCGCGCCGGCGCCTATGCCGACGACGGCGATACCGATCCCGCAGGCCGCGATGAGCGGCACCTTCGAGCGGGTACGGCCCCCGCCGTCCCGGGAGGCCCGCCGCCCCTGAGCCGGGCCGGGCCCGTCGTACGAGGGCTGCGCGGCGGCGTGCCCGGCGCCCTGCGGCTCCTGGTAGCGGGGCATGTGCTGGGTGGCCCCGGCCTCGCCGCCCGCGCCGCCGGACCCGCCGCGGAAGAGGTTGTCGAACTCGGCGGGCGGCTGCCGGTCTCCGTACGCGCCCTGCCCCGACACGGGCGGGATGTACTGCGTGGCCTCGGCGTCGGCCCCGGAGGCAGCGGGCGACGGCCCGGCCGCCGCGCCGCCCTCCCGGGTCTGCCCGAGGTAGGTCGTCGTCTCGGCGGGCCGGTCCGCAGGCCCCCCGTACGGCATCTCGGGCGGCAGGGCCCCGGGCCCGACCGGCGGGATGTACTGAGTGGCCCCCTCGTCGGGGGAGGGGGAGGCGGCCACAGGCGGCAGGTACTGAGTGGCACCCTCGTCGCCGGGCCCACCCGCGACGGGCGGGATGTACTGGGTCGCGCCCTCGCTCCCGGACGCGCCCGGGCTGTGGTACGGAGCGCCCCCGACCGGCGGAAGGTACTGCGTGACCCCCTCGTCGCCGGACGCGGCCGCGACCGGCGGAATGTACTGGGTGGCCCCGTCGTCGGCCGACGGCAACGGCATACTCGCCGAACCGTGCCCGGCAGGCGGCAGCGACCCGCCCGACACCCCATGCCCGGCAGACGGCAGCGACGCACCCGGCCCCCCGTGCCCAGCAGACGGCAGCGGCGCCGAGGTCCCCGGCGCGGGCAGGGGCGCGCCCTGACCCGGCGTGCCGTACGCCCCGTACGACCCGTGTGCGCCACCCCCGTACGACTGCCCGGGCGCCCCCTCCGGCGGGAGCGGCCCCGGCTGGTCCTGCGCGCCCCAAGGAGCCGACTGCTGCTGCGAGCCCCACTGCTCGGCGTGCGGCGTCTGCCAGTCCTGATCCGGCGGCGGGGCCGGAGCCTGGTGCTGGTCGGGGCCCCACGGCCGGTCCCAGGCCTGGCCGCCGGGCGGGGCCGAGGCCGGGGCGGGGCCGCCGGGCCGGTCACCGTGGCCGACGGGAGGGTGGGCGGGTCCGCCCGTCATGCCCGGCAGCAGCGGTTCGCCACCGTCGGAGGGCAGCACGATGCCTTCGCGCGCGGGCCGCGCCGAGGGCTCCTCGCCCTGTCCACTCTGCGTCACCGGGACTCCTACGAATGGGGGACCATCGGAATCGTCGGCTCACGCTACCGGGTCCCCCGAGCCCGTTGCCACGCAGCACGGAAACCTGACCTTCTGCCCTGTGACCGCCGTAACAAAACCGGCCCGCGGCACGCTGTTTATGTCACCTCCTGCTCCCCCAGCCCTCGTTTCCCGCACGTTCACGCACGCGCGGGCCATATTTCACGCGGCCGCCTGGAGGTCCAGCCGTGCCCCGAACTCCCTTACCACGGACTCCCCCTGGAACGGCTCCAGCCGCTGCTGGAAGTCCTCCAGGTACTCGGCGCCCCGGTTGGAGCGGAGGGTCTCCAGGAGTTCCACCGCCTTCAGCCCCGTGTGACAGGCCTGTTCGATCTCGCGCTGCTGCACCTGTGCCGTGGCGAGCAGCACATAGCCGATGGCGCGCCTGCGCGCACGGGACTCGGGGTGGCCGTCGAGGGACTCCTGCGCGCAGCGCGCCGCCGCCTCCGCCTGGCCGAGGTCGCGGTGGCAGTGGGCCAGTTCATCGGCGAGGTAGGCCTCGTCGAAGTGGGCGATCCACGCCGGGTCGTCGCCGGAGGCGTCGTCCGCGTGCTCCATGGCGGTCACCGCGCGCCCGGCCGCCGCCTGGGCGGCGCGCGCGTCGCCCATCAGGGCGTGCCCGCGTGCCTCGGCCGCGTGGAACATGGCCTCCGCGCGCGGGGTCACACGCCCCTTCGCCCCTTCCTGCGCCGCCCGCGCCAACTGGGCGATCTCCCGGGGGTTTCCGAGCTGCGCGGCCAGGTGGCTCATGGACGCGGCGAGCACATAGCCGCCGTAGCCGCGGTCACCGGCGGCCTGTGCGAGGCGCAGCGCCTGGATGTAGTAGCGCTGGGCGAGGCCCGGCTGCCCGGTGTCGATGGCCATGTACCCGGCGAGCTCGGTCAACCGCGCCACGGACGCGAACAGTTCCCGCCCGACGGCCTCCCGGTACGACCCGGCCAGCAGCCCCGAGACGACGCTGTTGAGGTAGTGCACGACGACCGGGCGCACATGCCCGCTGCCGTACTGGTGGTCCAGGTCGACCAGCGCCTGGGTCATCGCCCGCACGGCCGCCACGTCCGACTGGCCCACGCGCGGGCCCGCCGAGCGCGCCACCTGCGCGTCGGGCGCGGAGATCAGCCAGTCGCGGCTCGGCTCGACCAGCGCGGAGGCCGCGACGGACGAACCGGACAGGAAGTCCCGGCGCCCCACGTCACTGCGCCACAGCTCGCAGACCTGCTCGATGGCTCCCAGTACCGTCGGCGAGAACTGGAGGCCGACCCCCGAGGCGAGGTTCTTGCCGTTGGCCATGCCGATCTCGTCGATCGTGACCGTACGGCCGAGTTTGCGGCCGAGCGCCTCGGCGATGATCGCCGGCGCGCGTCCGCGCGGCTGCTGTCCGCGCAGCCAGCGGGCCACGGACGTCTTGTCGTAACGCAGGTCGAGACCGTGCTCGGCGCCGCACATGTTGACCCGGCGGGCCAGCCCGGCGTTCGAACAACCCGCTTCCTGGATGAGCGCCTGCAGCCGTTCGTTCGGCTGCCGCGCGACGAGAGGCCTTGCGGCCATGGCGTACCCCCTGCTTTCTGGCGGTTCGCCTACGGGCGCTTGGTGCCGGTGTCGAGAGGACGATCGTGCTCAGCCCTTCGGGCTTGCGCGCGTTCGCCCTCTCGACACCGGCGCGCCCTTCGGCTCACCTACCTGAGGCTGCGGTGCCTGCCCACGCACCGAGTTGTTGTGTCTTCCACGACCGGGAGCCCCCGGCCCCCTGCGGGAGCGAGGAATTCCGGCCGTGAAGATCAATGCCCCGCGGACATACCGAAAATGCGAGGCTTGCGAGGCTTGCCGGGGTAAGGGCGGTTGCCCGACCCCACACCTGGCTACCCAGCTCCCGCCGCGGATCCTCCTGCGCGCCCCCACACATGCACCCATGCGCCCCGGGTGCCGAATCGATGCTCCTCCCCCGCGCGCGGTCCGGCCGTAACCCCCGGTTGGGCTGGGAGTTGAGTGGAACGTGGAAGAGACGATCCCGGCCACCCAAGCCGCACAGATTCCGAAGCAGCGCGGGGAATCGCTGCTGGATACCGCCGTTCGCTACGCCGAGGAACGCCACTGGGACGTGTTCCCCGGGACCTGGCTGGAAGCCGTCGACGGGGTGCAGCGCTGCTCCTGCGGCGACGCCGCGTGCGGTGCGCCGGGGGCGCATCCCGCGCGGCCGGACTGGGCGACGCAGGCGACCGGCAGCGCGACGGTCGCGCGGCGGATGTGGCAGAAGCAGCCGAACGCGTCGATCCTGCTGCCGACGGGGCGGACGTTCGACGCGATCTCCGTGCCGGAGACCGCCGGGTTTCTGGCGCTGGCCCGGATGGAGCGGATGGAGCTGACGCTGGGGCCGGTGACGTTGACCCCGGACCGGCGGATGCAGTTCTTCGTGCTGCCGGGCGCCTCGGTGAAGGTCCCCGACCTGGTGCGCAAGCTGGGCTGGTCGCTCGGATCGCTCGACCTGGTCGCGCTCGGTGAGGGCAGTTACGTCGCCGCGCCCCCCACCCGCTACGGCTCCCGCGGCGCCGTCCAGTGGGCCTGCCGCCCCACCCCCGCCAACCGCTGGCTGCCGGACGCCGAGGAGCTGATCTCACCCCTCGCGTACGCCTGCGGACGGGACCGCTGACCAGTCCACCGTGACCCGGCTCCCCTTAGGGTGCTCCCATGAACGAGGGAGCACGGGTGGGGACAGCAGCCGTACGCATACAGGGGCTCTGGAAACGGTTCGGGGAACACGTCGCCGTCGCCGGGATCGATCTGGAGCTGCCCGCAGGCCGGTTCATCGGGCTGGTCGGGCCCAACGGGGCCGGGAAGACCACCACGCTGTCGATGGTGACCGGGCTGCTGCGGCCCGATCAGGGGACCGTGGAGATCGTCGGGCACGACGTGTGGCGGGACCCCGTGGAGGTCAAGGCCCGGATCGGGGTGCTGCCGGAGGGCCTCAGGCTGTTCGAGCGGCTGTCGGGGCGGGAGTTGCTGGCGTACACGGGCCGACTGCGCGGCCTGCCCGGCGCCGAGGTCGACAAGCGGGCCACCCAGCTGCTGGACGTCCTCGATCTGGCCGGTGCGCAGCACAAGCTGGTCGTCGACTACTCGACCGGCATGCGCAAGAAGATCGGGCTCGCCGCCGCGCTGCTGCACAACCCCGAGGTGCTGTTCCTCGACGAGCCGTTCGAGGGAGTCGACCCGGTGTCCGCGCAGACCATCCGGCGCGTGCTGGAGCGGTACACCGCGTCCGGCGCCACCGTCGTCTTCTCCTCCCATGTGATGGAGCTGGTCGAGTCCCTGTGCGACTGGGTAGCCGTGATGGCCGCCGGCCGGATCCGCGCCCACGGCCCGCTCGCCGAGGTCCGCGGCGCCTCCCCCACGCTGCAGCGGGCCTTCCTCGAACTCGTCGGCGCACACGACCGTGACACCGGCTCCGACCTGGACTGGCTCGGCGGCGGCACCCGATGACGAGCGCGACCACAACCCTCGTACAGCTGAAGCTGTCGCTGTTGCGCAACGGCCTGCGGCAGTCCGCCGGGCGGCGCGCCGCCTACATCGCCTCCGCGGTCATCACCCTGCTCTTCGCCGCGCTGCAGCTGCTCGGCCTGATCCTGCTGCGCGGCAACGCGCACGCCGACGCCGTGATCGTGGTGCTGGTGGCCGTACTGGCGCTGGGCTGGGCGGTGATGCCGCTGTTCTTCCCCGGCGGCGACGAGACGCTCGACCCGACCCGCCTGGTGATGCTTCCCCTGCGGCCCCAACCACTCGTGCGGGCGCTGCTCGCGGCCTCGCTGGTGGGGACAGGGCCGCTGTTCACGGTGTGCATGCTGACCGGTTCGGTGATCGCGGTGGCACGCGGGGCGGCGGCGTACGTCGTCGGAGTCGTCGCCGTCGTCCTGGCGCTGCTGGTCTGCGTGGCCCTCGCGCGCGCCGTCGCCACCGCCAACATCCGGCTGCTGACCAGCCGCAAGGGGCGCGATCTGGCGGTGCTGAGCGGGCTCGTCATCGCGGTCGGCGCGCAGGTGGTCCACTTCGGGGCGCAGCGGCTCGGTTCGGCCGGGCTGGGGCAGCTGGAACCGGCGGCGGACGTGCTGCGCTGGGTGCCGCCCGCCTCGGCGCTCGGGGCGGTGGACGCGGCGAGCGAGGGGTCGTACGGCATCGCCGTCGCCCAACTCGCGCTCACCGCGCTGGCCCTGGCGGCACTGGTCGTGGTGTGGGCGCGGCATCTGAACCGGCTGATGACCTCGCCGGACGAGTCGACGCTCCCCACCATGTCCGAAACGGCCGTACGCGACCGGTCGTCGACCGGGATGGCCCGGCTGCTGCCCGGCGGGCGGACGGGGACGGCGATGGAGCGCAGCCTGCGGTATGTGTGGCGCGATCCGAAGACCAAGGCGGCCTGGGTGACCTCGCTGGCCATCGGGCTGATCGTGCCGGTGTTCAACGCGTTGCAGGGCACCGGATCGATCTACTTCGCCTGCTTCGCCGCGGGCATGCTCGGCATCCTGATGTACAACCAGTTCGGGCAGGACACGTCCGCGTTCTGGATGGTCGCGATGACCATCTCGTCCACCCGGGACGCGTACGTCGAACTCCGCGCGCGTGCGTTCGCCCTGCTGGTGATCACCCTGCCGTACGCCACGCTCGTCACCGTCCTGACCACGGCGATGCTCGGCGACTGGCCCAGGCTGCCGGAGGCGCTGGGGCTGTCGTTCGCGCTGCTGGGCGCGATGCTGGCGACCGGGGCCTGGACCTCGGCACGCTTCCCGTACTCCATCCCCCAGGAGGGCTACAAGAACGTGGCCCCCGGCCAGGTCGGGCTGGCCTGGATCGCGATCTTCGGCGGGATGGTGGCCGCGGCCCTGCTGTGCGCGCCCGTCATCGTCCTGACCATCCTCCTCAACACCAGCGCGGACGGGGACACGTGGAGCCGGCTGCTGCTGCCGGTGGGGGCGGCGTACGGCGCGGCCCTCACCTACCTGGGCCTACGACTGGCAGCACCACGCACCGCTCAACGACTGCCCGAGATCCTGACGGCGGTCAGCAAGGGCTGAGCGGGCACAGGCGCCCAACTCCTGTTGTCCGCCGGGTCTTTGCGCTTACGATCCGGAGACGGCAGTCGGCGTTGGGGGCGCGAGTGGCCAGATGGTTCGGCAGGTCCAGGGGAGAGCGGCCCGGTGACGACGATCCGCTGGGCACCGCCGACGAACTGCGGCTGGCCTACGGGCAGACCGGCGACCCGGGCCTGCTGCGCCGCGCGATCCAGGCGGCGGAACAGGCCAAGGACCGCTGTCCGCCCGACGATCCGCACCACGCCGCCGCTCTCTCCGCGCTGTGCATGCTGTACCGGCTGCGCTGGGAGCGGGAGCGGGACGCACGGCTGCTGGAGAGGTCGGTGGCGTACGGGCGCGAGGCCGTCGACGCCTCGCCGCCCGGCGACCCCGAGCTGGGGCGGCACATGTCCTCGCTGGCCACCTCACTGCAGGAGGCCTTCGCACGGGGCGGGCGGCCGCAGGACATCGACGAGGCCATCGCCCTCTACCGCGGCTGCCTCGACCTCCTCCCGCCCGACCACCCCGAGCACGCCGGACAGGAGTCCAACCTCGCCAACGCGCTGCTCCGCCGGGCGCAGAAGTTCCCCGACCCGGCCACGCTGGACGAGGCCGTACGCCATGCCCGTGCCGCGCTCGACCACACCCCGGCCCACGATCCGATGCACCCGGTGCGGCTGGTCAACCTCGGCGGGGCACTGCTCGGGCTCGTGCAGAGCGGGCAGGTCCGGCACGCCGCCGAGGCGCAGGCGATGTACGAGCGGGCCCTGCGCGCGTTGCCCCGCACACACCCCGCGTACGGCTCCGTCCAGGGGGCGGTGGAGCGGATCCGCCACCTGCGCAGGACGCTCGGCATCTGAGCGGCGAGGGGGCCTGAGGTGGCGGAACTGCGCCTTGAGGTGAGGGACTTCGCGGGCCTCGACCGGTGGCGCTGGGAGCTGATCGAGCCGGACGGCGGGCGCGTACTGGCCCGGCACGAGGTGCGCCTCGACCGCGGCTGCGCGCCGTACGAGGCCTTCCTCGACATCCCCGGGCATGTGCGGCGGCATGCCGCGCCCGACCAGCGGGTGGAACGGGAGCGGGAGATCGTGCGGGAGGTGGGGGCGTGGATCGGCGCGGAGATCCTCGGTCCCCTCGCCGATGTGCTGCGGGCGGCCGCCCCGGTGGTCGTACGGGTCGTGGTCCCGCCGGATGTGCCCGAGGCACGGCGACTGCTGTACGTACCGCTGGAACTCGCCCACGTCGACGGGCGGCCCCTCGCTCTGCGGGGCGTGTCCCTGGTGATGCAGGTGGGGGACGCGTACGACGCACCTGAACCGGTGGCCGTGGGGCGGCCGGTGCGGGTGCTGGCGCTGTTCAGCCAGCCGGAGGGGAGCCGGGCGCTGAACCTGCGCCGGGAGCGGCTGGCGCTGACCCGGCTGTTCGCCGGTGCCGGGCGGGATGTCGAGGTGCGGACGCTGCAGTACGGGGTGACGCGGGAGCGGCTGCGGGAGGTGCTGGCCGAAGGGTGGGACGTCCTCCACGTGTCCGGGCACGGGGCGCCCGGTGAGCTGCTGCTGGAGACCGGGGCCGGTGGGATGGACCGGATCCGGGCGGAGGAGCTGGGGGCGCTCCTGGCGGTGGCGCGCGGGGTGTCGCTGGTGACGGTGTCGGCGTGCTGGTCGGGGGCGCTGACGGTACGGGAGCAGCGGCGGGCGCTGGGGCTGCCGACGACCGGGGTTCCGGTGGACGAGGGGGCTCCCCCGGACGTGGTGGGCGCGCTGGCCGGTGAGCTGGTCGCGCGGCTGGGGTGTGCGGTGCTGGCGATGCGGTACCCCGTGGCGGACCGGTTCGCGATCGCGCTGGCGGAGGGACTGTACCGGCGGCTGATCATCGAGGGCCTGCCGCTGCCGCAGGCGCTCGGTGGGGTGCTGTCGGAGGGGGAGTCGGCGCTGGAGGCGGGGACACCGGCGTTGTTCGGGGCACGGGCGGCCGGGCTGAGGCAAGCGGCGCCGCCCCGGCGCGCACCGCACGTCGACGCCCCCCAACTCCCGCCCCTCCCCGACCACTTCGTGGGCCGTGTCCCTCTCATGGCGCGAGCGGGCGCCGCCCTCGGCCCGCGCAGTGGCCTGTGCGGCGTACTGCTGCAAGGCATGCCCGGCGTCGGCAAGACGGCCTGTGCGCGGGAGTTGGTGGCGACACATGCGCATGCCTTCGACGAGGTCGTCTGGTTCAAGGTGCCGGAGCGGGTGGAGACGGACGCGGGGGCGGTGCTCGCGGAGTTGGCGGTGGCGTCGGGGCTGGAGGTGGCGGACGGGCGGTTCGAGGAGTTCACGGCCGCCGTCACCCGGTGTCTGCAACGTCGCCGGCTGCTGCTCGTCGTGGATCACCTCGACGGCCTCCTCACCCCGTCCGGCACGTGGCGCGACGAGCGATGGGGGG
Organism: Streptomyces sp. TRM70350; assembly: GCF_019219825.1. Taxonomy (GTDB): domain Bacteria; phylum Actinomycetota; class Actinomycetes; order Streptomycetales; family Streptomycetaceae; genus Streptomyces. Next base: position 123,070 of record NZ_JAHUXH010000007.1, read on the forward strand.
CCCTGCTCGCCGCGCTGTCCGGGCATTCCGGGCCCGGGCGGCTGATCCTGACCGGCCGGGTGCGCCCGCCCGGCCCGGGCCCCCGGGTGCCGACGGAACCGGTCGACCTGCTGAACCCGGACGAGGCCCTGCTGCTTGTCCGCGAGCTTCCCCACCTCGCCCGCCTCGCCGACGGCCGCGCCCCCGGCATGACCCCGGGCGCCGCCCGCCGCCATCTCACCGGCCTGCTGGACGTCACCCAGGGCCACCCCAAGCTGCTCGAACTCGCCGACGGCCAGGCAGCCGACCCGGCGCGGCTCACCGCGCTGCTGGGGTCCGCCGGGCGCGCCTGGGCGGAGGCCGGCGGGGTGCCCGAGGGCTTCTTCACGGCCGACCGCACCACCGCGCGAGACGGTGACTACGCGCGCGTGCTGCGTGCCTGGGCGGACGGTATCGCCGACGCCCTGGCGCCCGCCCCGCGCGACCTCTTCCACGTCCTGTGCTGCCTGGAGGAGCCCGACCGCACCCGCCCGGCCCTCGACCACAACTGGCCCGGACTGCGCGCCGGTCTCGGCCACCCCGACGAGCCCCTCGACCCGCTCCTCGACACCCTCGTGACGTGCGGGCTGCTCACCCGGCGGTCCGCGTCGATGCCGAACGGGCCGCGGGAGTCGTACGACATTCAGGCCGCCGTCGCCGCCGAGGGGCGGGCGCGCGCCGGAGAGACGTTCCGGCAGCTGGTGGACACGCGGATGTCCGGGTACTGGGTGCGGGTCTTCGAGATGGCCTGGACACGGGAGGGCACCGACGCGGAGGGCGCCCATCTCGCCGGGCCGGTCCTCGCGCGCGCGGGGCTGTCGGCGGCGCCGTATCTGATCCGGCTGCGGATGTGGCAGGGGGCCGAGGCGCTGTTGCAGGCCGTGCTGCGCCGGGACGGCAGCCGGGCGACCCGGGCCCGGGTGCTGCCCGTGCTGCGGCGGCTCGCCGCCCTCGCCGCCTCCGGCACCGGCGCCCCACCGCCGCGCGGCGCGCTGGCCGAGGTGCTGTGGGCGACCGACCCGGCGGCGGCCGAACGGCAGGCGCGGACGGCCCTGGCCGAGGCGCTGGAGCGCGGTGACCACACGGCGGCCGCCCTGGCGGCCGGTTCGCTGGCGGGGCTGTGTCTGCGCACCGGGCGACTGGACGACGCGCTCGCGTTCGCCGACGCCGAGATCGCGCACGCGCGCGAGTCCGGGCTCGGGGTGTGGACGCGGCTGCTGGGCGAGGTGCACCGGCTGCATGTGCTGGTCGAACGGGGCGAGTCCGGCCGGGTGGTGGCCGAGGCCGCCGTCCTGCTGCGGCGGATGAGGGAGGTGCCCCGGGAGCGGGTCGGCGCGGAGGGCGTGCTGTGGTGGGAGGTCTGGGAGGAGCTGTGCGACACCGCGCAGCGGGCCGCGGTGGACGCCGAGGAATGGCGGCGGGCGCTGGAGTACCACGCCGAGCTGTGCGCGTCCTTGGCGGGCCGTGGCGCACCGGCCGCCGAACTCGCCCAGGCCCGCTTCCCGGCGTACATGCCCCTGCTGCGGCTCGGCCGTACCCAGGAGGCGTCGGCGCTGCTGGAGGAGTGCCGGGAGGTCTTCGAGGCGGCCGCCGACGACCTGCACCTGGGCGAGGTGTTCGGGGCGCTCGCCACCGTGGCGGACGCGCGCGGGCGCGGCGAAATGGCGCTCGCCCGGGGGCGGGACTGTCTGCGGTACGCCTATCGCGCGGGCGTCCCCGCGACGATCGCCATCAGTCACGCCAACTTCGGCACCTACCTGCACTCCCACGCGCGCGACGGCTCCGGCGCGGTCGCCCACCACCTGGCCGGGGCGCTGCTGGGCGTCCTCACCGGCGGCGGCCGGACCGCCCACGCCCTGGGCGCGGTCGCGGGCGATCTGCGGGAGTTCGGGGCGGATGCTCGGCTGCCCGATGATCCGGACGCGCTGTACGCGCGCGTGGGGCAGGTTCCCGGGGTGGACCTGGGGCGGCTGCTCGACCGGCTGGTGCCCGACAGCGGCCGGGTGCGGGAGGCGCTGGCGGAGCTGGTGCGCAAGGCGCGCGGGGAGGCGGAAGGCGGGGCACTGGCGGGGGCGGTGTGGGGCATGGCGTGGGAGCCCGCGATCGCCGCCCTCGTCTCCGGCGAGCGCGGCAACACGGCCGCGCGGGTGAAGCTGCGTCAGCACCTGGCCCGATACGGGGGCATGGCGCCGCGGTTCGCCGCGCTGACGGACGTACTGCGGCGGGTCCTCGACGGGGAGCGTGACCCGGGTGTGACGGCCGGACTGGGGCCGCTGGACGCCGCCGTGGCCCGCCGTGCTCTTGGGGCGCTGCGCGGCGAGGAGGACGTGGCGGCCGAGCTGTGGCCCGCGATGCATCTCGGGCTCGCCCTGGGCAACTTCGTCGCCACGGCCGCCGGTCACCGGGGAACCGACGACGCCAACCGCGCCGACCTCGACGGTTTCCACACCGACCCCGTCCTGCGGGCGCTGGCCCCGGTGCTGGAGGAGATCCTCGCCGGGATCCGGGGCTCGCGGGGCGGTTGCGGGAGCCGACGCAGCGGGCGGTGGTGGGGGCCGTGCTGCGGTGCCTCGACGGGATTGAGGGAAGGCTGGGTTGAGAGAAGCGTGGAGGGAGGGCCTGGAGTGGAGGAACCGCGACTCAACGACGTACGGCTCGGGCCGGACGGCTCGCTGGAGTTCTTCGACGGGGTGGATTGGGTGGCCTATCCGGACGTACCGGACGATGAGGGGGCGCCTCCGAACGCGGTGAGCAGGGGGGACGCCCCGGGCGGAGACGGCGGTACGTCGTGAGCGTGCCGCCGCCTCCCGACAGTGGCCCGGCGACCCCGTTCGACGCGCTGCCCTCACCTCTCGACGCCGTGCCCGAGCTGCGGGCGGCGGCGCGGTGGATGATCGCCGCGTTCGGGGCGGTCGGAGCGGCGTTGATCGGGGTGGGTCCGCTGGTCGCCGTCGGCAGGGTGCACGGGCTCGGGGACGCGCTGGTCGCCGGCGCCGCCCTGCTGCTCGCGCTGGCCGGGGTCTGCCTCGCCATCTGGCAGGTCAGCCGGGTGCTGGAGCCGCCGGTGACCACGACGGCCACGCTCGCCGACCCGGCCGTACGCGGCCTGCGCGAGCTGATCGACGCCGCGCCCGCCGACTTCTTCGGCTCCGCCGCGACCGGCGTGGACGACCTGCTGCGGCACCGCGCCGTCGCCGCGAACATCCAGCGGGCGATCGCCGCCGAGCCCGACCCGCGGCGAAGAGAACTGCTTCGGCATCACCTCGCCCGGGCCCGCGCCAACGTCGGCCGCACCGACCCGTATGTGCGCTGGCTGCTCGCCATGACCCACGTCTGGCAGGTCCGTGCGGCCCTGCGCACGGCCCGGCGCTGGTGTCTGCTCGCGGTGCTGCTGGTCACGGCCGGGGCGGTGGCGTTCCTGACGGCGACGGGGAAGTGAGACGCGAGTCGTCACTCGCCGAACGCCGCCTCCAGAAACGGCTCGATCGCCGCGCGCCACGCCTCCGGCTGGTCGTAGTGGACGAGATGACCGGCGTCGGCGACCTCCGCGTACTCACCGCGGGGCAGCACGCGGACCATCTCCTGGGCCTCGGCCCGGCCGAGTTCGCCGTCGAGGCCGCGGACGACCAGGGCGGGGCACCGGACCTGGGCCAGCTCGTCCCAGTGGGCGTCGTACACCCAGGTCTCGCGGGACTTCAGCATCTGCTCGATGTCGAAGACGGGCCGCCAGCCGTCGGGCGACTCGTGCATCACCTCGGCGTAGAACGTGCCACGGGCCGGATTCGGCCGCTCCACCCGGGGGTCGTCCTCGCCGAACCACTTGCGTACGTCGGCCAGGGTGGCGAAAGGGACGGGCCAGGAGTTGAACCAGTCGGCCCACTCGCGCTGCGAGGCGGCGCCGAGGGCGGAGGCCCGCATGTCACAGATGACCAGGCCGCGGACCAGGTCGGGGCGTTTGGCGGCGAGCTGCCAGGCGGTCAGCGCGCCCATGGCGTGGCCGATCAGCACGGCGGGGGCGAGGCCGAGCTGTTCCAGGGCGGCCTCGGCGTCGTCGACGTAGGCCTCACGGGTGTACGCGGCCTGCGGGGGCTTCTCGCTCTGGCCGTGGCCGCGCTGGTCGAGCGCCACGGCGCGGTGGCGCTCGGAGAGCCAGCGGGCGGTGGAGGCCCAGTGGGAGGCGCGGCCCATCAGGCCGTGCAGTAACAGCACGCCGGGTGACGGGTCGGGGGCGGGGTCGCGATCGGGGTCTGCCGTCGCCGGGTCGGGGTCGGCGTGGGCGGGGTCGGTCTGGTCGGGGTCGGTCTTGGGCGGGTCGCCGAACTCCCAGGCCGCGAGTCGTACGCCGCCCGCCCCGGTCACGTCGATGCGTCGCGCCATTCGTGCCGGCACCCCCCAAGCTTCGCTCGGACCCGCTCGTACCTGTGCTAGCCGTGCTCTCGCCCTACGGTCCTGCTTCCGGAACCGGTTCCGCCCTCGCAGACTATCGAATGGGCATTCGAGAATGGGCTTTCTGCGGGCAACACCCCTCGTTTGAGTGACGCCGCTCCAGGAATGATCCCGGTCCCCCAGGGGAGATCTTCAGCGGGAGGCGGACCGCTCGGGGAAAACGGTCCGAGGGGGATGACCCTGAGAGCTCGGGGCTCCGGGTCAGCACAGGGGAGGACAGGCCCCGGCGCCGCACGGCGCCGGGGCTCTCCACTCGACTACGGCACATCCCCACCCCGCCCCCTCAGGCCCGCTGCCTCGGGCCCGCTGCTCAGGCCCTCTGCCTCGCGCGACAGCCTGGCACGTCAGACGTCCGGGCGCTGCGATTCGGCCCACCGAGTCCAGGATTCGACGCGATCGACGAACGAGCCGCAGGCTCAGCGCTTGGCGACGAACACATGGGAGGCGACGTCCGCCTCCAACTCGGCCGCCTCGCCGCCGCTGCCCACCAGCACACCGCCGGCCGACTCCGTCACGCTCACCACCGAACCGGGCTGCACACCCGCCCGGCGCAGCGTGTACATCAGCTGCGCGTCCGTCTGGATCGGCTCGCCGATCCGGCGCACGACGACCGTCTTGCCCTCCACGCCCGGGTCGAGGTCGGCCAGCGAGACCATGCCCTCGTCCAGGAACGGGTCGGCGCCGTCCTTCTCGCCCAGCTCCTCCAGGCCCGGGATCGGGTTGCCGTACGGCGACTCGGTGGGGTGGCGCAGCAGCTCCAGGACCCGGCGCTCCACGGCCTCGCTCATCACGTGCTCCCAGCGGCAGGCCTCGGCGTGCACCTGCTCCCACTCCAGGCCGATCACGTCGACGAGCAGACACTCGGCGAGGCGGTGCTTGCGCATCACGCGGGTCGCCAGGCGGCGGCCCTCGTCGGTGAGCTCCAGGTGCCGGTCGCTGGCCACGGACACCAGGCCGTCGCGCTCCATCCGCGCCACCGTCTGGCTCACCGTCGGCCCGCTCTGGTCGAGCCGCTCGGCGATGCGGGCACGCATGGGGACCACACCTTCCTCTTCCAGTTCGAGGATGGTGCGGAGATACATCTCCGTGGTGTCGATCAGTCCGGACATACGTGCCCCTTGATTAGCTCTGCCGGAGGCTCGACCGCTCTCCGGCGCGTGCGCTGGCCCTGGCTTCAATTCTGCCGGATACCACCGACAACCGTGCCTCGCCGCCGAAACCGGGGCGGGGCCGCCTGCTGGACGTCCGTATTGACATCCCACTGGTCCAGACCGCACGGTGATCCGCGACACAGTGCGTCAAGCGGAGCGAAGGAGCTCAGATGGGCGACAGCACGCCGGCCGACCAGTACCTCGATGCCGCGATCGGTCTGCTGCAGCGCGTCCGTGAGGAGGAGGCCGAGGCCATCGCGGCCGCCGGTGCGCTCCTCGCCGACACCGTCGCCTGCGGGGGCCGGCTGTTCGCCTTCGGCGCCGGGCACTCCTCGCTCGCCGCGCAGGACGTCGTCTACCGCGCCGGCGGGCTCGCGCTGATGAACCTCCTCGCCGTGCCCGGGGTCGTCGGCGTCGATGTGATGCCCGCGACACTCGGCTCCGCCCTGGAGCGGGTCGACGGCCTCGCCGCCGCCGTCCTCGACTCCTCGCCGCTGCGCGCGGGCGACGCCCTGGTGATCATCTCCCTGTCCGGCCGCAACGCCCTCCCCGTGGAGATGGCGATCAGCGCCCGCGCCCTCGGCGTGCGGGTGATCGGCGTGACCTCGGTGGCGTACGCCACGGAGACGACGTCACGGCATGTCTCCGGGACGTATCTGAAGGACCACTGCGACATCGTCCTCGACTCGAAGATCGCGGTCGGCGACGCGGAACTCACCCACGACTCCGTCCCCGCCCCCTTCGCCCCCGCCTCCACGGTCGTGACTGCCGCCGCCCTCCAGGCGGTCATGGCCACGGCGGCCGTCACCCTGGCCGACCGCGGCATCGAGCCCCCGCTGCTGCGCTCGGGGAACGTGGACGGCGGGCACGACTGGAACCGGCGGGTGCTGGAGCAGTACGGGGACCGGATCTTTTACCGGCACTGAGGGCGGTGGCAGGGGCGGGAGCCGTCGGGCGGGGCGCGGGGGCCGTCGGGCTGGGCGGGGGCGGGAACCTGCCCTCACGGATCGGGATCTGCCGTCGCGGGAACGGGATCCGTCCGGCTGGCGCGGGCGCCGCCCCGGCAGGGCGGGCACAGGACCAGCCGAAACACACATCAACCCGACGAACGCGAGCGCCACCCCCACCGGACGGACACAAGACCAGCCGAAGCGACGCAGACCGGCCGAAGCACGCATCAGCCCGGCCGGGGCGGGAACCAGGTCGGCCGAGGCACACATCACCTCAGCCGACACGAGCACCAGACCGACCGCAGCACACATCACCCCAGCCGACACGAGCACCAGACCGACCGCAGCACACATCACCCCAGCCGACACGAGCACCAGACCGACCGCAGCAAGCCCATACCGCCAGGGCGGCGTCAGTCCGGGCGCCCCTCCAGCTGCCCCACCAGATCCAGCGCCGCCGCGATGCGTACGGCCACATCCTCGGCGTACACCGTGTCCGACCGTTCGAACGCGCCGCGCCCGCTCCCCCGCAGGAACGTCACGACACCGAGCGTCCGCCCCCGGCTGCGCAGCACCGCGCACAGCGCGTGCACCGCGTCGGGCGGCCACTGCCGGGCCAGCGCCCACGCGCGCGCCTGCTCCGGCGGGACACTGCCGACGCTCGCCCGGACGGTGCCGATCCGCTCCACGCACTGCAACGCCGGATGCCCCTCGCCGTACCGCACCGGCAGCCCGGCCTGCCCCGCGAGGAGGCTCGGCCCCGGCGCTCCCGAGGGCGTACCGGCCACGCGTACCAACCGGACCGGCCCCGCGGACTCGGCGTCGGACAGCGCGCCGCCCGCCACCCGGTCGATCAGCGCATGGTCGGCGAAACCGGCCAGCGCGAAGTCCAGATGGACGGTCGCCGCCTCCGCCGGGTCCTCGCACTCGGCGGCCGCGCGGGCGGCCCGGTGCAGCTGGTTGCCGCGGAACCGCAGCAGTGCCGCTTCCTGCTCCCCCTGCTTGGCCTCGGTCACGTCCTGGAACAGCCAGCCCACCCCGAGCGGAACCGGTTCCTCCGCCAGCGGCGAGGCCAGCCGCAGGAACCCGCTGCGCCAGCAGCGCCGCTTCTCCCCCTCGGGCGTACGCACGCTCACCCAGATCTCGGCGGGCGCGGGCGGCGCACCCTCCGCCAGCACATGCGTCAGCGCGCTCTCCAGCTCCTCCACACCCTGCGCCAGCAACTCCCCGAGCGGCCGCCCCAGCACCGACGTACGCCCGACGCCCAGCGCGCGGGCCGCGTGCGCGTTCACCACGGCGGGCCGCAGATCGACGTCCACGAGGACGACACCCCAGCTCGCGTCCTCGAACAGCGCCTCGCTCAGCGCGATCGACCGCTCCAGATCGATCTGCGCGTGCACCTCACTGAACGCGCAGTACACCCCCGCGGGCTTGCCGTCCGGCCCGCGCACGGCCGCCGACTGGGTCCGTACGAGCACCCGCCCGCCGTCCTTGGTCAGCAGCGCGAACTCGTGCACCTGGCGGCCCGGCGCACGCATGGCGGACATCAGCCGCCCCTCGACCTCCTCGGCATCCGCGCTGCGCACCGCCCACCCGGCGAAGCCGTGCCGCCCCACCGCCTCCTCCGCCGTCCAGCCGAGGATCCGCTCGGCCTCGCGGTTCCAGTGCGTCACGACCCCGTCGGCGTCGAAGGCGCACAACGCCGCGTCCATGCCGTCCAGCAGGGCGGCAAGCAGATCCGAACCACCCGAGCCCTCCGGGCCGTCCGGCCCGGGCTCGTCCGGTCCCAGTTCGTCCGTGGTCCCACTACGCCGGGAAGCACTCACCTGGACCCCCTGCAGGCTGCGTCAGCACGAACGGCGCGTCGGTTCGCTCACTTGCACTCATTCAACTCGAACGTGACGCAGCCCACATATGGTTCCCGCAAGATTGCAGGAATCGTTGTACGGAGGAGACAGCACGACAACCGCACGACAACCGCCCGCTAACTCTCGATGACCGAAAGCCGCAGGTCAACCCACTCGTCCCGGTTCCCGGGCAGCACATACCGGTCAACCTCGACGAACCCACGCGACTCGGCGAACCGCAACCCGTCCCCATTGGCCGCCAGCACGCACGTCTCCACCACGTCGGCCCCCAGCACGCGCGCGTGCGCGAGCCCGTTCTCGTACAGCACGCGCCCGATCCCCCGGCCCCGCCACTCGGGCAGCACCCGCGCGATCACGGTCACCGCGCCCCCGTCCCGCTCGGCGGGCCGCACGGTCGAGCACCCCACGAGCACCTCACCGACGTAGGCGTTCTTCAGCCGGTACCGCCCGCTCCGCTCCCGCACCTCCTCCAGGGAGAGCGCCCCGGGCGGCACGACGGTGTTGTGCACATGCCGCCACTGCTCCAGCATCGGCTCACCGTCGACGACCTCGATCCGCACGCCCTCCACCGGCCCGCGCCGCGCGTACGCCTCGACCTCGATCTTCATCCGCGCGTCCGCCAGCCCGCACACCATCATCGTCGCGGCCGGCCGCACCTCCCCGAACACCCGGCGCAACACCGGCCAGCACGGCTCGAAGTCCTCCCGCTCGGGCAGCAGATACCGCACCCGCACGACGTCCGCGAACGTGCACCCGGCCTCCGCGAGCGCCGCGCCCATGTTCCGCAGACACTGCTCGGCCTGCGCCACGACATCGTCCGAGATGGTCATGCTCGCGTAGTCGAACCCGGTCGTCCCCGACACATGCACCCAGTCCCCGTCGACAACGGCCCGCGCGTACCCGATCCGCTCCTCGAACACCGACCCACTGAGAACAGCCCGCCGCTTTGTCATGCCCGCAACTTAGACCGTCCGTACCGGCCATGTCACAGACGAATGTGCCGCGCGAACTCCTCGCCCCGACGGGGCGCCGGGTGTTCAGCGGGTCAGCTGGTGCGGCCGGACACCGGCGATGTCATGGCGTGGGACGAGTTCCCGGGCGCGCGCGGCGTCCGTGCCCCGCTTCGGGCGAGCAGCAGTGCGAACACCGCGATCAGGGAGCAGCCCGCCATGCCGGCGAAGAGCGGCACAGCGGTGTCGTCGCCGCCCAGTCCCACGAGCGGCGAAGCCACGCCGCACAGCACGCTCTGCAGAGCGCCGAGCACGGCGGAGCCGGTGCCCGCCGCGTGCGGGACCCGCTCGATGGCAAGCGCCGTGGCGGTGCCGAAGACCTGCCCGATGCCGAGAAAAGCGATCCCGGTGAGTCCCAGGGCGAGGGCGCGGTCGAGTCGGCCGGCGAGGGTGACCAGCAGCGCTGCCGTGGTGGCGACCAACATCGCGGCCAGGCCGATGGCCAGCAGCAGTCGCGGGTCGTAGCGGCCGACCAGCCTGGTGTTCGCCGCGCTCGACAGCGTCGCGGTCAGGGCACCGAGCGAGAAGGCGAGAGATGCCTGGGCCACGGTGAAGTCGAGGACGTTCTGGAGCAGGAAGGCCGACCCGGCGATGTAGCAGAACAGCGCGCCGCAGGCGAAGGAGAAGGTGAGGGTGTAGCCCACGTAGGCCCGGTCGGTGAGCACGACGCGGACGGCCTCAAGGGTGGCCGCCGCACCGCCCGGCCGACGCCGTTCCTCCGGGAGGATTTCGGGGACGAGGAACAGTGCTGCCAGGAACATCAGGAACGAGATGCCCGCCAGCAGCCAGAAGACGCCGCGCCAGCCGCCCGCGTCGCTGGCGACGGCACCACCGGCCAGGGGGCCACGATCGGGGCGATGCCGCCGAGGGCCATCAGGACGCCGAAGAGCTTGGCGGCGACAGGGCCGGTGGCGACGTCGGAGACGACGGCCCGCCCGACCACCAGGCCGGCCGCTCCGCTGAAACCCGTCACGAAACGCAGCACGATCAGCACCCCGAGGTCGGGAGCCACCGCACACAGGGCTGTCGCCGCGGCGCACACCGCGGCGCCCAGCAGGAGCTGCTCCGCCGGGAGCCGGACCCGCACGACCGCCGCGCGGTCCAGCTCTTCCCGACCATGGGAGCAGTGCAGGGCATGGCCATGATCGAACAGGCGTGGGCGGAGATCTTCGCGGACTCCCTGGCGATGCTCTCCCCGGACGAACGAGCCGCACTGACCGCCGCCGCACCGGCGCTGCGCTCCCTTGCCCACGCCCTCAGATCCCAGCGCGCCGCCGCCCGGGACCGAGGTGTCCCGCCACCCTGCCCTGCGAAGGCTTCAGCAGCAGCCATAGCAGCAAGGTCGGCCACGCGTTCGGGGAATGTGAGGGATCCGCACGAACAGGCGATTCCGTACGCATCCGGTCCCCCTTGTTTGCGCTGGTCAAAAGGTCGCCGAGTGACCAGCCCCAGTCATCGCGAGCCGAAAGATCAGGGAGGTGCCCCCGATGACTACGTTCCCTGCAGGCGAGCAGACCCACCAGGCTGTGCTTCCTCAGCAGCCTGCACTGGAATCGGTGGGAGCAGACAACGCTGCGGCGGCGCAGGCGGCAGAGAACGGGAGCGGTGACGCTCCCCCGCACAACAGCCAGCCGTACTCTACGGCTGCTACAGCGCGGCGACGGTTACGCGTACAACGTGCGGCCCGAAACAGGGCCGTCAAGTTCCCGGAAAATCGGTTGATCGGTGCCCGAACGGTTTCTAAGGTTGCGGGCATTCAGGGAAGGAGGTGGTTCGGCAGATGTATGCATACCGGACGGAAGAGGTGGCTGCGGGCTAGCGGCCCGCCACCACACGAAGTGCGGTGCCGGACCAGCGTGTGTGAGAAACACGCAGCCGGCCAATCCAACGCAGTCACCCGACCCGCGAGTCGCCGGTACGTCCGGCCGGCTCCTCCTTGGAGGAACCAGACTCGCGGGTCGTCTGCGTTCAGGGGACTCACGGGGTTACTGGGCGATGTCGGCGTAGCCCTCGATGGCGCGCGGGTCGCGGGGGCCCGGGCCGATGTAGCGGGCGGAGGGGCGGACCAGGCGGCCGGTGCGCTTCTGTTCGAGGATGTGGGCGGACCAGCCCGCCGTGCGGGCGCAGGTGAACATCGACGTGAACATGTGGGCCGGGACCTCGGCGAAGTCCAGCATGATCGCTGCCCAGAACTCCACGTTGGTGGCGAGGACCCGGTCCGGGCGGCGGTTGTGGAGTTCCTCCAGGGCTGCCTTTTCCAAGGCTTCCGCGACCTCGTAGCGCGGCGCGCCCAGTTCGCGGGCCGTGCGGCGCAGGACTCGGGCTCGGGGGTCCTCGGCGCGGTAGACGCGGTGGCCGAAGCCCATGAGGCGTTCGCCCTTGTCCAGTGTCTTCTTGACGTAGCCCTCGGCGTCGCCCGTGCGTTCGATCTCCTCGATCATGTGCAGGACGCGGGAGGGGGCGCCGCCGTGCAGGGGGCCGCTCATGGCTCCTACGGCGCCGGAGAGCGCCGCCGCCACGTCCGCGCCGGTCGACGCGATGACCCTGGCCGTGAAGGTGGAGGCGTTCATGCCGTGTTCGGCGGCGCTCGTCCAGTAGGCGTCGACGGCCGCCACGTGCTTCGGGTCGGGCTCGCCGCGCCAGCGGATCATGAAGCGTTCGACGACGGACTGGGCCTTGTCGATCTCGCGCTGCGGGACCATGGGGCGGCCCTGGCCGCGGGCGGACTGGGCGACGTAGGACAGGGCCATGACGGCGGCGCGGGCGAGGTCCTCGCGGGCCTGCTCGGCGTCGATGTCGAGGAGGGGTTTCAGGCCCCACACCGGCGCGAGCATGGCGAGGGCCGACTGGACGTCCACGCGGATGTCGCCGGAGTGCACGGGGATGGGGAAGGGTTCGGCGGGCGGCAGGCCGGGGTTGAAGGCGCCGTCGACGAGCAGCCCCCAGACGTTGCCGAACGAGACGTGACCGACCAGGTCCTCGATGTCGACGCCCCGGTACCTGAGGGCGCCGCCCTCCTTGTCCGGTTCGGCGATCTCCGTCTCGAACGCGACGACTCCCTCAAGTCCGGGTACGAAGTCGGACATCAGGCGGCTCCTCGGATGTGTACGAATGTGTACGGCTGTGTACGAGGGTGTGGCGACCGTGTTTCGGGTGTGGAAACGGGTGATCACCCGGCGGATCCACGGTCGGTGCGGACTCGCGGTCCCGGGCGGTCACTGGGGTGATGCCCCGAGGTGCGCGCGGTCACCCAACCGGAACGGCATCTGCACGATATCCCCGAGTGCCACCCTTGGGGAGGGGTGTCGGCACTCAGTGCCAGCCCGTGACGAACGCCACGTGCCGAGCGCCCGCCGCGTATACGGCAAGATGACCGCGTGACCGACGAAGACGCCGTCCCCGCAGCGCCCGATCCCGCCGCGATGCGCAAGCACTACCGGGCGGAGGGCCTCTCCGAGACCGAGCTGGCCGCGACCCCGGTCGAGCAGTTCGCGCGCTGGTTCAAGCAGGCCGCGACGGAGGGCCGGCTGTTCGAGCCGAACGCCATGGTCGTCTCCACGGCCGACGCGGAGGGGCGGCCCAGTTCCCGTACGGTGCTGCTGAAGCACTTCGACGACACCGGCTTCGTCTTCTACACCAACTACGACTCCCGCAAGGCCCGCGATCTCGCCGAGAACCCGTACGTCTCGTTGCTCTTCCCGTGGTACGGGATGGCCCGCCAGGTGATCGTCACGGGCGTCGCGCGGCGCACCGGCCGGGACGAGACCGCCGCGTACTTCCGCACCCGCCCGCACGGGTCCCAGCTCGGTGCCTGGGCGAGCGCCCAGTCCTCGGTGATCGCCACCCGCGCCGACCTGGACGCCGCCTACGCGGAGCTGGCGGCCCGCTATCCCGAGGGCGAGCAGGTGCCGGTGCCGCCGAACTGGGGCGGCTTCCGGGTGGCCCCGCAGGCGGTGGAGTTCTGGCAGGGGCGGGAGAACCGGCTGCACGACCGCCTGCGGTACGTGTCCCAGCCGGACGGCAGCTGGCGGGTGGAGCGGCTCAGTCCCTGAGGCGGCACTCAGTCCCTGCGGCGCACTCAGCCCCTGCGGCGCACTCAGCCCCTGCGGCGCACCGAGGCTGCCGGGCTCAGCCCAGTGCCTCGTCCAGCAGCGCCGCCCACTGCGCCACCACCCGCTCGCGTCGCTGGGCGTCGTCGGTGAGGAGGTTGGCGAGGCCCAGGCCGCGGGCCATGTCCAGCAGGCCCTGGACCGTTTCCCGTACGCCGGGTCGGGACTCGTCCGCGCCCAGGAGGTCGACGGCGATGCGGTGGGTCTCGCGGCCGACGCGGGCCTCCAGTTCGGTGACGCGGGGGCGGAGCTGGTCCTCGTTGGAGGCGGCGACCCAGAGGTGCAGGGCGGCGCGGAACAGCGGGCCCGTGTAGAGGTCGACCAGGGCGGCGACGACGGCTCTGCGGTCGCCTGTCGCGCCGTGCGGGAAGAGGGCCCGCAGGGCGGTCGAGCGTTCCTCCGCGACGTACTCCACCGCCGCCGTGAAGAGGTCCTCGCGGGTGGGGAAGTGGTGCTGGGCGGCGCCTCTGGAGACGCCTGCGCGTTCGGCGACGACGGTGACCGTGGAGCCCGCCCAGCCGTGTTCGGCGAGGCAGGCCACGGCGGCTTCGAGGAGCCGCTGCCGGGTGGCCCGGCTGCGGTCCTGCTTGGGCACGCGGTCGACCCGGTCCACGGCAGTCACCGTCGTGACCGTGTCGACCGTGTTGACCGAGTTCACAGCACCCATGGAGGATCCCGTCGTTCGAGGAAGGCCGTCATGCCCTCGCGGGCGTCTGCGGAGGCGAACATCCGGGCCGAGAGGGCGGTCAGCTCCGCCGCGTCCCGGTCGAATGTCTGCAGCACCTTAGCCGTGAGCAGTCGTTTCGTCTCGGCCAGGGCCTGTGGGGAGGAGCGCCGCAGGCCGTCCAGGATCGGTTCGAGTACGGCGTCGGCGTCGTCGCCGGTCGCGGTGAGCAGCCCGATGCGGGCCGCCTCGGCGGCGTCGAGGCGCTCGCCGGTGAGGTAGTAGCGGGCGAGGGCGCGCGGGTCGGTGCGGGGCAGCAGCGGGAGGGAGATGACCGCGGGGGCGACGCCGATCCGTACCTCCGTGAACGCGAAGGTCGCCGCGCTGGACGCCACCGCGATGTCGCAGGCGGCCAGCAGGCCGAGGCCGCCTGCCCGTACGTGTCCGGTGACGCGGGCGACCACCGGCCTGGGCAGCTCCACGAGCTGCCGGAGCAGGCCGACCAGGGCGTCCGGGTCGGGCGGGTCGCGCAGGTCGGCGCCGGCGCTGAAGGTGGTGCCGGTGTGGGTGAGGACGATCGCGCGGACGGCGCCGTCCTTGCCGCAGTCGGCGAGCGCGTCGGCGAGTTCGCCGACCAGCGCGGCCGACAGGGCGTTGCGGTTGGCCGGGGAGTCGAGCGTGAGCGTTTCGACTCCCCGCGCGCGTGTGCGGCCGATCAGGGTCACGCGCTCTCCCGGAGTCGGCGGCGCAGTATCTTGCCGGAGGCGGCGCGGGGCACGCCGTCGACGAAGGTGACCTGGCGGACGCGTTTGTAGGGGGCGACGCGTTCGGCGACGTACATCATGACCCCGTTCTCGGTGAGGTCGGGCGCGGCGGGGTGGCGGACGACGTACGCGCGCGGGACCTCGTTTCCGTCCTCGTTGCGGACGCCGATGACGGCGGCGTCGGCGATTCCCGGGTGGGCGGGGAGCAGGGCCTCCAGTTCCGCGGGGGCCACTTGGAAGCCCTTGTACTTGATCAGTTCCTTGACGCGGTCCACGACGAACAGCCAGCCGTCGGTGTCGATCAGCGCGGCGGTGTCGTCGGGGCGGCCCAGGTAGCCCTTCATGACCTGGGGGCCAGGGATGAGGATCTCGCCGGCCTCGCCGACGTCGAGGCCCTTGCCGGGGTCGATAACGTACTTCAGGGACGACAGGTCGTACTGGGCGACCGCCGGGTGTTTGGCGAGGGCGAGGACGATCGGCGGGGCGACGTACAGGCCGGTGATGCGGTGGTTGTGGAGGGCGGCGAGGAACTGCTGCAGGTCGAAGCGGGGCAGGACGATGACGGAAGTGCCGCGCCGAGGCGGGGCGTTCACTCGGGCGGTGAGGCCGTGGATTTGGCATCCTCCCCCTCCGCGGAGGGGGATTCCGACCCGCCTGGGTTGAGGTTCACGGACGTTCGAGCGGCTGGTGACCGCTGTCGTCCCCCCGGCACCGGCTGACCGCCGGGGGCGGGGGATACCCGCCCTACCCTGCCGCGACGTCGCAGTGCGACACTCCGAGACCCTGGTGCCACGTTCGCGGCGCACGCCACGCTTCCCGAAGCGTCCGCCCGAACGGGTGACTGTCCAGCCGCCGGCGATCCGCCGGTGGAACCGGTCCACCTGCTCGTACGACAGGGTGGTGCCGTCGGTGCCGTCGATGAGCGCGGGCGCATCACCGAACTCGGCGGCGCTGCCCAGTACGGCCTCGTGGATGGGGAGTTCGACGGGTGGGACGTCTGCGTACCGGCTGCGGAACATGCGGTTCCTCCTCGCACGCCGATCGGGTGTCGGCGGGTGTCGGCGGGTGTCAGTACGACTTGGGCAGGCCCAGGGTCTGGTGGGACACGTAGTTGAGAATCATCTCCCGGCTCACCGGAGCAATACGAGCCACGCGCGCGGCCGTAATCAACGAGGCAAGGCCGAACTCGCGCGTGAGGCCGTTGCCGCCGAGGGTGTGCACGGCCTGGTCGACGGCCTTCACACAGGCCTCGCCCGCCGCGTACTTGGCCATGTTGGCGGCTTCTCCCGCGCCGACGTCGTCCCCCGCGTCGTACAGGTGCGCCGCCTTCTGTGTCATCAGGCGGGCGAGTTCGAGGTCGATGTGCGCCTGGGCGAGGGGGTGGGCGATGGCCTGGTGGGCGCCGATGGGGGTGTTCCAGACGGTGCGGTCGCGGGCGTATTCGACAGCTCGGGAGAGCGCGTAGCGGCCCATGCCGATCGCGAAGGCGGCGGTCATGATCCGTTCGGGGTTGAGGCCCGCGAAGAGTTGCAGCAGGCCTGCGTCCTCGTCGCCGACGAGTGCGTCGGCGGGCAGGCGTACGTCGTCCAGGACCAGCTCGAACTGCTTCTCCGCGGCGTTGAGTTCCATGTCGATGGGGCGGCGGGTGAAGCCGGGGGTGTCGCGCGGGACGATGAACAGGCAGGGCTTGAGGCGGCCGGTGCGGGCGTCCTCGGTGCGGCCGACGACGAGGGTCGCGTCCGCGATGTCTACGCCGGAGATGAAGACTTTGCGGCCGGTGAGGAGCCAGTCGGGGCCGTCTTTGCGGGCCGTGGTGGTGATGCGGTGGCTGTTGGAGCCGGCGTCGGGTTCGGTGATGCCGAAGGCCATGGTGCGGGTGCCTTCGGCGATGCCGGGGAGCCATTGTCGTTTCTGTTTGTCGGTGCCGAAGCGGGCGATGACCGTGCCGCAGATCGCCGGGGAGACGACCAGCATGAGGAGGGGGCAGCCTGCGGCGCCGAGTTCTTCGAGGACGATGGAGAGTTCTGTGATGCCGCCGCCTCCGCCTCCGTATTCCTCGGGGAGGTTGACGCCCAGGTAGCCGAGTTTGCCTGCCTCGGACCAGAGGTCTTCCCGGTTGTAGTTGCGGCCGTGGCGCTGGCCCAGGGCGGCTACTGCGGATCGTAGGGCCTTGTGTTCTTCGGGTTCGGTCGTGGGGGTCATGTGCGTCCTCCGGGTGCGGGTTGTGGGTGGCTGGTCGCGCAGTTCCCCGCGCCCCTAAGTCGGCTGCACCACCGCCAGTAGCGTGCCGACCGTGACCTGTTGTCCAGGTGCGGCGTGGAGGGCTGTGAGTGTGCCTGTGGCCGGGGCCGAAATCTGGTGTTGCATCTTCATCGCTTCCAGCCATACGAGGGGCTCTCCGGCCCTGACAGGCGCTCCTACGGCCAGTCCCTCGGCCACTCGGACCACCGTTCCGGGCATGGGGGCGAAGAGCGAGCCCGGGGCGTGCTCGGGCGTCGGGTCGGGGAAGCGGGAGAGGGCGGTGAGACGGCTGCCGTTGACGTAGAAGTCGTCGCCGTATCTCGCCACCTCGAACTTCCTTGTCACCCCGTCCACTTCGAGTACGACCAGACCGGCGTCCGCGTGCACGACCCGGGCGCCCTCTGCTGTGAGGCCCTCCCGCGTCTGCCAGTAGTGGGCCTCGTGTTCCTCGCCCGCCATCGTGTAGCGCTTGGTCTGGGGCTGGGAGGGCACGTTGCGCCAGCCGCCGAAGCGGGAGCGGCCGTGTGCGTCGGCGAGGGCGGCGGCGAGCGGGACGTACGGGTCGGGGGCGGGCCCGGTCAGCTCACCCAGGTGCCGGTCGTAGAAGCCCGTGTCCATGCGGGCCGTCGTGAACTCCTTGTGGCGCAGGGAGCGGATCAGCAGGTCACGGTTGGTGGTGGGGCCGTGGAGAGTCGTGCGTTCCAGGGCTCCGGCCAGTTTGCGGACGGCCTCCGCGCGCGTGGGGGCGTGGGCGATGACCTTGGCGAGCAGGGGGTCGTAGTGGACGCCGATCTCGTCGCCGTCGGTGTAGCCCGTGTCCAGGCGGATGCCTTCGGGGGCGTCGAGGCGGTGAAGGGTGCCGGTCTGGGGGGCCCAGCCCTGGGACGGGTCCTCGGCGTAGAGGCGGGCCTCTATGGCGTGGCCACGCGCGCGTGGGGGGTCGGTTTCCAGGGGGTGGCCCTCGGCGATGCGGAGTTGGTGGGCCACCAGGTCGATGCCGAAGACGGCCTCCGTGACGGGGTGTTCCACCTGGAGGCGGGTGTTCATCTCCAGGAAGTGGGCCTTGTCGTCGGCGACCAGGAACTCGACCGTGCCCGCTCCGGTGTAGCCGACGGCGCGGGCGGCTCGTACGGCCGTCTCGTGGAGGGACTCGGTCAGTTCGAGTTTCAAACCCGGTGCAGGGGCCTCCTCGATGACCTTCTGGTGGCGGCGCTGGAGGGAGCAGTCCCGGGTGCCGAGCGCCCACACCGTGCCGTGGGGGTCGGCGAGGATCTGCACCTCGACGTGCCGGCCGTCCTCGATGTACGGCTCGACGAACACCTCGTCGTCGCCGAAGGCGGCGAGCGCCTCCGCGCGGGCGGCCGCGAACTCGGCGTCCAGGTCTGCCAGGCGCCGTACGATCCGCATGCCGCGGCCGCCGCCGCCCGCGGCCGCCTTCACCAGGACCGGGAGGTCGGCCTCGGTGACGTCCTGGAGGGGCGTGAGCCCCAGCAGCTCCTTGGCCCGCGTCTTGGACGCCATCGCCTCGATGGCCTCCGGGGGCGGGCCGATCCACAGCAGCCCCGCGTCGAGGACCGCGCGCGCGAAGTCGGCGTTCTCGGAGAGGAAGCCGTAGCCGGGGTGCACCGCGTCGGCGCCGGAGGCGAGCGCGGCCCTGACGATCAGGTCGCCGCGCAGATACGTCTCGGCGGGCGCCGCCCCCGGCAGCCGTACCGCGGCGTCGGCCACGCGCGCGTGGAGGGCGTTCGCGTCGGCGTCCGAGTGCACGGCGACCGTTCGGATTCCCAACTCACGGCAGGTGCGGAAGATCCGGCAGGCGATCTCGCCCCGGCCCGCGACAAGAACGGAAGTAATCACTGGGCCTCACATCCGGAAGACGCCGAAGCCGCCGCGCACGCCCTCGTAGGGGGCGGTGTGGAGGGCGGACAGGCACAGGCCGAGGACGGTTCGGGTGTCGCGCGGGTCGATGACGCCGTCGTCGTACAGGCGTCCGGACAGGAACATCGGCAGCGACTCGGACTCGATCTGCTGCTCGACCATCGCGCGCAGGGCGGCGTCCGCCTCCTCGTCGTACGGCTGTCCCTTCGCGGCGGCGGACTGGCGGGCGACGATGGACAGCACGCCCGCGAGCTGCTGCGGGCCCATCACGGCGGACTTGGCGCTGGGCCAGGCGAACAGGAAGCGGGGCTCGTAGGCGCGGCCGCACATGCCGTAGTGACCGGCGCCGTAGGAGGCGCCCATGAGGACGGAGAGATGCGGGACGCGCGAATTGGAGACCGCGTTGATCATCATCGAGCCGTGCTTGATGATGCCGCCCTGCTCGTACTCCCTGCCGACCATGTAGCCGGTGGTGTTGTGCAGGAACACCAGCGGGATGTCGCGCTGGTTGGCGAGCTGGATGAACTGGGCCGCCTTCTGCGACTCCGCGCTGAACAGCACTCCTTGGGCGTTGGCCAGGATGCCGACCGGGTAGCCGTGCAGGGACGCCCAGCCGGTCGTCAGGCTGGTCCCGTACAGCGGCTTGAACTCGTCGAAGTCGGAGGCGTCGACGATCCGGGCGATGACCTCGCGCGGGTCGAAGGGCACCTTCAGATCGCCGGGGACGATGCCCAGCAGCTCGTCCTGGTCGTACGTGGGGGGCTCGGCGGGTCCAGGGTCCGGATACGCCTTGCGGTGGTTGAGGCGGGCCACGACGCGCCGCGCCTGGCGCAGCGCGTCCCGCTCGTCGGCGGCGAAGTGGTCCGCGAGGCCCGACACGCGCGCGTGCATGTCGGCGCCGCCCAGGGACTCGTCGTCGCTCTCCTCGCCGGTGGCCATCTTCACCAGGGGCGGGCCGCCGAGGAACACCTTCGCGCGCTCCTTGACCATGATCACGTGGTCGGACATGCCGGGGATGTAGGCGCCGCCTGCCGTGGAGTTCCCGAAGACGACGGCGACGGTCGGGATACCGGCCGCCGACAACCGGGTCAGATCCCGGAAGACCGCTCCGCCGGGGATGAAGATCTCCTTCTGGGAGGGCAGGTCGGCGCCGCCGGACTCGACCAGGCTGACGCAGGGCAGTCGGTTGGCGAGGGCGATGTCGTTGGCGCGCAGGGCCTTCTTCAGGCTCCACGGGTTGCTCGCGCCGCCCCGGACGGTCGGGTCGTTGGCGGTGATCAGGCACTCGACGCCCTCGACGACGCCGATGCCGGTGACGAGGGAGGCGCCGACGGTGTGGGCGCTGCCCCAGGCGGCCAGCGGGGACAGCTCCAGGAAGGGCGTGTCGGGGTCGAGGAGCAGCTCGATGCGCTCGCGGGCGAGGAGCTTGCCGCGCCCGCGGTGCCGCTCGACGTACTTCTCGCCGCCGCCCGCGAGGGCCTTGGCGTGCTCGGCGTCCAGTGCGGCCAGCTTGGCGAGCATCGCGTCGCGGTTGGCCCGGTGGTCGGGGCTCGTGGGGTCCAGGGCGGAGGTCAGGACGGTCACAGGAGGGTCTCCGGGATGTCCAGGTGGCGGGAGCGCAGCCATTCGCCGAGGGCCTTGGCCTGGGGGTCGAAGCGGTGCTGGGCGGCGACGCCCTGGCCGAGGATGCCGTCGACGACGAAGTTGAGGGCGCGGAGGTTGGGCAGGACGTGGCGGGTGACCTTCGATTCGCGGCACTCGGGCAGGAGTTGCCGGAACCTGTCGGCCGTCAGCTCGTGCGCGAGCCACCGCCAGGCCTCGTCCGTACGGGCCCACACCCCGACGTTGGCGTTCCCGCCCTTGTCGCCGCTGCGGGCACCGGCGATGAAACCGAGCGGGGCGCGCCTTCCGGGTCCGTCCGGCAGCGGCTCGGGCAGGACAGGCTCCGGCACGTCGTCGAGTACGGCGGTGTCGTGGGCCGGGGCCACAGGGACACGACGGCCGTCGTGGAGGACCGCTATATGGGGGACGGCACCATGGGGGACGTACACATCCTCGAAGACTCCATACGGCGTGCCCTTTCCGGGTGGCGCGAGCACATGGAAGCCGGGGTAGCTGGCGAGCGCCAGTTCGACGGCGGCCGCGCTGAGGGTGCGGCCGACGGTCTCCTGGTCGGGGTCGCGTACGACGAGCCGGAGCAGGGCGCTGGCGGTCTCCTCGGTGTCGGCGTCGGGACGGTCGGTGCGGACGAGGTCCCAGCGGATGTCGGCGGGCGGTGACGTGGCGAGGGCGTCCGCCATCTGCCGCCGTACCAGCGCGGCCTTTGCCTCGATGTCGAGGCCGGTGAGGACGAAGGTGACCTCGCCCCGGAAGCCGCCGAGGCGGTTGAGGCCGACCTTGAGGGCCGGGGGCGGGGCCTCTCCTCGTACGCCCTCGATCCGGACGCGGTCGGGGGCCTCCTGGGTGAGGCGGACGGTGTCGAGGCGGGCGGTGACGTCGGGGCCCGGGTAGCGGGCGCCGGCGGTCTCGTAGAGGAGTTGGGCGGTGACCGTGCCGACGTCGACGAAACCGCCGGTGCCGGGGTGCTTGGTGATGACGCAGGTGCCGTCGGGGTGGATCTCGGCGAGGGGGAAGCCGGGGCGGCGGCAGTCGGCCTGCCGTTCGCGGAAGAAGGCGTAGTTGCCGCCGGTGGCCTGGGCGCCGCACTCCAGGACGTGACCGGCGACGACGGCGCCCGCGAGCCGGTCGTACTCCCCCGGCCACCAGCCGAAGTGCGCGGCGGCGGGACCGGTGACCAGGGCCGCGTCCGTCACCCGCCCGGTGACGACGATGTCGGCGCCCTCCCGCAGGCAGGCGGTGATGCCGAAGCCGCCGAGGTAGGCGTGGGCGGCGAGGCTGCCGGGGTGTGCGGCGGTGAGGTCGTCGCCCTCGACGTGCGCGACACGGACGGGGATGCCGAGGCGGTCGGCCAACTGCCGTACGGCGTCGGCGAGTCCGGCCGGGTTGAGGCCGCCGGCGTTGGTGACGAGCCGGACGCCTCGGTCGTGGGCGAGGCCGAGGCACTCCTCCAGCTGGCGCAGGAAGGTGCGGGCGTAACCGGCGGTGGGGTCCTTCAGGCGGTCGCGGGCCAGGATGAGCATGGTCAGCTCGGCGAGGTAGTCGCCGGTGAGGACGTCGAGTTCGCCGCCGGTGAGCATGTCGCGCAGGGCGTCGAAGCGGTCGCCGTAGAAGCCGGAGGCGTTGCCGATGCGCAGCGTCACCGGGCGTCCTCCTTCGGCGGGCGGCCGCTGCCGGGCGGTCCCGCGAAGGCCTGGGCGATGTCCAGCCAGCGGTCGGCGTCGGGGCCCTCGGCGCGTACGGCGAGGTCGGCGCGGTGGGCGCGTTGGGTGACCAGGAGGGCGAAGTCGACGGCGGGGCCGGTGACGCGCTGGGCGGCGCCTTCCGGACCGTAGGTCCACACCTCACCGGACGGGCTGGCCAGTTCGACCCGGAACTCCTCGTCCGGCACCGGCAGACCGTGCACACCGAAGGCGAAGTCGCGGGCGCGGACCCCGATGCGGACCACATGCTTCAGCCGGTCGGTGGGTGGGCGGACCACACCCAGGGCGTCGGCGATGTCCTGGCCGTGGGCCCAGGTCTCCATGATCCGGCCGGTGGCCATGGCGGCGGCGGACATGGGCGGGCCGTACCAGGGGAAACGCGCGCCGCGCGGGGCCGCGCGCAGGGCCGTGTCGAGGGCGGTACGTCCCTCCCGCCACGTCGACAGCAGGTCGGCGGGCGGAAGGTGGGCGCCCTCCTCGGCGCCCTCGTCGACGAAGGAGTCCGGCGCGGCGAGGGCCTTCTCGGCCGGCGTCCGGAACGCGTCGGCGTCGGTGACGGCGAGGAGGGCGGAGCGGTCGGTCCAGGCGAGGTGGGCGATCTGGTGGGCGATGGTCCAGCGGGGGGCGGGGGTGGGAAGCGTCCAGCGCTCGGGTTCCAAGTCGGCGACGAGCCGGTCGAGTTCGTCGCTTTCGGCACGCAGGTCGTCGAAGACGGGGGTCGGGTCGGCCATGGGGAGGAGCGTGACAGCGACCCTCGAACAAATCAAGCACGCTTGCATGATTTTGTTTCCGCCGACGTCGACGCCTGAGCGCGTCCGCGCGGACACGCTCGGTCGGATGAGGTGGTCGGCGTGCGGAGTCGCGAACTGGACCCGTCTGCCTCGCCGTTGGACTTCCACGGCTACGAGCTGGCACTGCCGACGGCGCACCGGCCGCGACGGTGACGGGGGCGAGGGGCCCGCGCTCCACCGCTTCCGCGAGGGCCTTGTCCCTGGCCTGCTCGTATGCGAGCAGGAGCTGCGGGGCCACGACGGCGCACGCCGCGCGCAGGGCGTCCGGAGTCCGCTCCGGGCGGGGGAACAGCTCGCCGGTCACGGATCCGACTCCAGCCCCCAAGCACCCCACGGCGCGGCGCCGATCGTCAGGAAGGCGCCCCGTTGACCGGCGTCTTCCGCCGCCCCACCTGGGTCCGTACCGCCCCCATACTGGCGGCGATGACCAGGGCGATGGCCGCGGCCTCCGTCGCGGTGAGGGTCTGGTTGAGGATCAGGAAGCCCGCAGTGGCGGCGATGGCCGGTTCGAGGCTCATGAGGACGGCGAACGTGGGGGCGGGGAGGCGGCGCAGGGCGAGGAGTTCGAGGGTGTAGGGGAGGACCGAGGAGAGGACTGCGACGGCCGCGCCCAGGGCCAGCGTCACCGGGTCCAGCAGCTTCGCGCCCGACTCCGCGATGCCCAGCGGCAGGAACAGCACCGCCGCCACCGCCATGGCCAGCGCCAGCCCGTCGGCCTGCGGGAAGCGGCGGCCCGTACGCGCGCTGAAGACGATGTACGCCGCCCACATCGCGCCCGCCGCCAGCGCGAAGGCCACGCCGACCAGGTCGAGGCTGTCGAAACCCCCGCCGCCGAGGAGGAAGACGCCTGCGAGGGCGAGTCCCGCCCAGAGGAGGTTGATCGCGCGGCGGGAGGCCAGGACGGAGAGGGCCAGCGGGCCGAGGACCTCCAGCGTGACCGCGGGGCCGAGGGGAATGCGGGCGAGGGCCTGGTAGAAGAGGCCGTTCATCGCGCCCATGGTGATGCCGAAGGCGATGACCGTGCCCCAGTCGGTGCGGGAGTGGCCGCGCAGCCGGGGCCGGCAGACCGCCAGCAGGACCACCGCGGCGACCAGCAGACGCAGCGTCACGATGCCCAGCGCACCCGCCCGCGGCATCAGGCTGACCGCGAGGGCGCCGCCGAACTGGACCGACAGCCCGCCCGCCAGCACCAGGCCGACCGGGCCGAGCGGGCCGATGGAACCCCTGAGTCGGCCGCCCCTGGGCTTGGCCCGGCCGGGCGTGCCCGCCGGGGAGGGCGCCGCGGGCGAGGACGACGCCGAGGACGACGGAGTGGCGCTGGGGGTGCTCACGGGGCCTTCCAGGGGCTTCGGCGGGAACAGGGGAACGTTCAGCTTGCTGTATCTGCCGGTCCAGAGTAGTGGACCCTGTCAGGTGTGTGAACTTCTTTTGCCACTGACTCGGTGGGCGTCGTGGTCGTAGGCCGGAAACGCCGTCTCATCCGCCGGACGACGTTTCGACCAGGTTTCCCCCACCGGCTAGTCTCCCTTCGTGGCTGAGATCCAGATTCCCTCTGACATCAAGCCCGCGGACGGTCGTTTCGGCGCGGGCCCCTCCAAGGTGCGGACGGAGGCGCTGGACGCCCTCGCCGCGACCGGCACGTCCCTCATGGGCACCTCCCACCGGCAGGCCCCGGTCAAGAACCTGGTCGGCAAGGTGCGCGAGGGCATCAGCGAGCTGTTCCAGCTCCCCGACGGCTACGAGGTGATCCTCGGCAACGGCGGCTCGACCGCGTTCTGGGACATCGCGACGCACGGCCTGATCGAGAACAAGTCGCAGCACCTCAGCTTCGGCGAGTTCAGCTCCAAGTTCGCCAAGGCCGCCAAGCTCGCCCCCTGGCTGGCCGAGCCGGACATCATCTCCGCCGACCCCGGCACGCACCCGGAGCCGGAGGCCGCGGCGGGCGTGGACGTCTACGCGTTCACCCACAACGAGACCTCCACCGGCGTCGCCATGCCCATCAAGCGGGTGACCGGTGCCGAGGAGGGCGCCCTCGTCCTCGTGGACGCCACCTCCGGCGCGGGCGGCCTCCCGGTCGACATCGCCGAGACCGACGTCTACTACTTCGCCCCGCAGAAGTCCTTCGCCTCCGACGGCGGCCTGTGGATCGGCGTCTTCTCCCCCGCCGCGATCGAGCGGGCCGAGCGCATCCACGCGTCCGGACGGCATGTGCCGGAGTTCTTCAGCCTGCCGACGGCGATCGACAACTCCCGCAAGAACCAGACGTACAACACCCCGGCCCTCGCCACGCTCTTCCTGCTCAACCAGCAGCTGGAGTGGATCAACGGCCAGGGTGGTCTGGACTGGGCGGTGCGGCGTACGGCGACCTCCGCGCGCACGCTGTACGGCTGGGCCGAGGACATCAAGTACGCCAGCCCGTTCGTCGCCGACCCGGCCAAGCGCTCGCAGGTCATCGGGACGATCGACTTCACCGACGAGGTGGACGCGGCGGCCGTCGCCAAGGTGCTGCGCGCCAACGGCATCGTCGACACCGAGCCGTACCGCAAGCTGGGCCGCAACCAGCTGCGCGTCGCGATGTTCCCGGCGATCGACCCGGCGGACATCGAGGCGCTGACGAAGTGCGTCGACTACGTGATCGAGAAGCTCTGACGACGCGTACGTGAGTGGGGGCGCCCGGCGAGCACCGGGCGCCCTCGCGCATCACGCCGCAGCCCACGTCAGGGACTACGACATCACCGGCTCAGCTTCTGGAACCGCTGCACCGCCAGCGGCAGGAAGATCACCGTCAGCACCACCGGCCACACCCCCGCCATCAGCAGCGCGTGCTGCTCCACCCAGGAGTCACCCCCGCCCACCGGCGTCCCGAACAGCTCACGCGTGGCCGCCGCCGTCGACGAGATGGGGTTCCACGCGGCCACCCACCCCAGCCAGTCCGGCATCAGCTGCGGGGCGACGAAGATGCTGGAGATCATCGTCAGCGGGAAGGCCACCGCGAACAGCCCGCCCGCCGCCTCGGGGTTGGGCACGATCAGGCCGAGCCACACGCCGATCCAGATCAGCGCGAACCGCAGCCACAGCAGCAGCCCGAACGCGGCGAGGAAGCCCCAGCCGCCGTCCGGCCGCCAGCCCATGGCGAGCGCGGTCAGCATCATGATCCCCAGCTCCGCGCAGGCGACGATCAGATCGGTCACGCCACGCCCCGCGACCACGGCCGACGACGCCATGGGCATCGAGCGGAACCGGTCGATGACGCCCTTGGTGGAGTCGTACACCACCACGGTCGCGGTGTTGATGAAGCCGAACGCCATCGTCATCACGAACATGCCCGGCATCAGGAAGTCCTTGTAGTCCCCGCCACCGGGCACCTTCATGGCGCTGCCGAAGACATAGCCGTAGAGGAGGACGGAGAGGATCGGGAAGCCCAGCTGCCAGGCGATGTTGACGGGCTGGCGCTGGTAGTGGGTCAGGCCGCGGCGGACGATGTTCCAGCAGTCGGCGAGCAGCCAGTACGTGCGACTGCGGGCCACGGGAGCCAGGGTGCTCATGCGGCGGTCTCCTTCTCCGTGCGGTGGCCGGTCAGGCGCAGGAACACGTCGTCGAGGCTGGGCCTGCGCAGCCCGATGTCCTCGACCCGTACGCCCTCGTCCTGGAGGGTGCGGGCGACGTCCGTCAGCGCGGTCACCCGGTCGGCCACCGCCGCGTGCACCCGCAACTCGCTCTCGTCCGCCTCCGGTTCACCGTCGGAGACCCGGGCGACCACCTTCACCGCCCGCGCGATGTCCGCCCGCTCGGCGACCACGACCTCGATCCGGTCGCCGCCGACCCGGTTCTTCAGCCCGTCCGGGGTGTCGTCGGCGATGGCCCGGCCCTGGTCGATGACGGTGATGCGGGAGGCGAGCTTGTCGGCCTCCTCCAGATACTGCGTGGTCAGCAGCACCGTCGTACCGCCCGCCACCAACTCCCGCACGGACTCCCAGACTTCGCCTCGGCTCCGCGGGTCCAGTCCCGTCGTCGGCTCGTCGAGGAAGAGCACCGCCGGGGCCAGGATCATCGACGCGGCGAGGTCGAGGCGGCGGCGCATGCCGCCGCTGTAGCCGCCGACGCCCTTGCCGGCGGCGTCGGTCAGGTCGAACTGCTCCAGCAGCTCGGCGGCGCGCAGCTTCGCCCGCTTCCCGCCCAGATGGAACAACCGGCCGAACATCTCCAGGTTCTGCCGCCCGGTGAGCACCTCGTCCACCGCCGCGTACTGCCCGGTGAGCCCGATCCGGGCCCGCACCTCGCGCGACTGCCGCGCCACGTCCAGTCCGGCCACCGTGGCCCGTCCGCCGTCCAGCCGCACCAGCGTGGACAGGATGCGCACGGCGGTGGTCTTCCCCGCCCCGTTCGGCCCGAGCAGGCCGTGCACGGTGCCCTCTCGTACGGTGAGGTCGAAGCCGTCGAGGGCGCGTTTCTCGCCGTAGCGCTTCTGCAGGCCCTCGGCCCGTACGGCGTATCCGTCGCTCATGGGTCCCCCCTTCTCTCCTTAACTGGGTACACCGTACCCGATTGCGCGTACGACGTACCCAGTTTTTTCGCGGACACCTAGACTGAGCCGCATGACGAGCGGCAAGGGCGGCACCGAGAGCAGCGGCAGCGGCGACATCCAGCGGACTCTCGAACTGCTGTGGGACACCGGCCGACGACCCAGTCGCGGCCCCAAGCCGGGCCTGACGCTCGACCGCATCGTGGAAGCCGCCGTCCGGGTCGCGGACGCCGAGGGCCTGGAGGCGGTGTCGATGCGGCGTGTCGCCTCCGAGCTGGGCACCGGCGCGATGTCGCTGTACCGCTACGTCCCCGGCAAGGCCGAGCTGCTCGACCTGATGCTGGACCGCGTCCAGCGCCCGTCCGCCGACCCCGCCGACCACGGCGACGGCGGCTGGCGGGCCGCCCTGGAGGCCCTGGGCCGCGCCACCCTCGACCTCTACCGCCGCCACCCCTGGCTGCTCCAGGTCAACCAGTCCCGCCCGATCCTCGGCCCCAGCGCCATCGAGGGCATGGAGAAGGTCCTCTCCCGCATCCGCCCGATGGGGCTGCCCGACCGCGAACTGGTCTCGGCGATCATCCTGGTCGACTCGTACGTCGTCGGCGCCGCGCGCACCCGGGTCCACCAGGAGGAGGCGGAGCGCAGGACGGGCCTGACGGACGCGGAGTTCTGGGCAGCCCAGGTCCCGGTCCTGGAGAAGGTCATGGCCAGCGGCCGCTACCCGATCATGGCTTCCCTGGACGAGAACACCTGGGGCCCCGACTTCGACCACTTCGAGTTCGGGCTGCAGCGCATCCTGGACGGCTTGGAGGCCCTGGTGGCCCAGCGCAAGGACCCCTAAGGGGTCCTAACCCCGGCGCCGCAGCCGCCGCAGGCCGAGGAGCAGGGCGCAGGCGACGACCACTGCGATGGCGCCGGTTCCGGCGGAGAAGCCGCCGTTCTCCTTCTCCTCGGAGGCCGGACTGCCGTCGGCGGACGGTGACGTGGAAGACGCGCTGGACGCACCGGGCGCGTCCAGCGGCTCCACCGAACTCTGGGCGCCCTCGTTGCCGAACATGACCTTCGTCCCGTCGGCGGTGTACGTCACCGACTCCCCCTGCCCCAGGGACGGCACGCCGAGCCGCCCGGTGCGCTTGATCCGGCCGCCGTTCCAGTCGTAGGCGAGCGAGCCGAAGTAGCTGCGGATGACGAGCTGTTCACCGTCCGGGGAGAACGCGGCGTCGGTGGCCTCCAGGTCGGCGACGGGGGCGACGGGCTTGAAGACGTTCGTGCCGGAGGCGGACAGCTCCGCCGGGCCCTCGTACAGGTGCCCGCCCTGCTCCTTCTTGTCGATGATGTAGACGCGCCCGGTCTTCGGATGCACGACGAGCGACTCGGCGTCGCGCGCCCCGTCGGAGTACTGGACGACGTACTGCGTGGCCCGGACGGTCTGGTCCCTCAGCTCCTCGGGTTCGGGCAGCTGGTAGATCCAGACGTGGTCCCAGGTGCCGCCGAGGTTGTCACCGATGTCGCCGACGTAGATCTGGTCGCCGGGCCCGATGGAGATGGCCTCGACGTCGCGGGGGCGGCCGACGCCGGTGAGGGTGAGGGTGGCGACGGTCTCGCCGGTCGCGCTGTCCACGGCGTACAGGTAGGCCCCGTCGTCGCTGTCGTTGTGCGTCCAGTAGACGCCCGGGTGCAGGCGGGAGGCGGCGAGGCCGCTGGACTCGGTGATCCGCGGGTCCCTGATCGTGAACCCCTCGTCCCCGTCGGCGGCGGAGGCGGTCGGCACGGCGAGCGCGCCCGCGAGGAGGGCCGCGGCGAGGAGGGCGAGGGATCGGCGCATGCCCTCAAGACTGCCATCCCGCCCGGCGTTTCACCGGGGTGGTGGGCCTCACACCCCACCCTCCCCGCTGATCGTTCATCATGAGCGGATGCTCAGGTTCATGCCCGTAGGCGACTCCATGACCATCGGCAGCGCGGGCGAACACACATGGCGTTACCGGATGTGGCGGCACCTGTGCGAGACGTACGGCGGGCCCTTCGCGCTCGTCGGCCCGCGCGAGACGCTGTACGACAAGACGGCCGAGGAGCCGGTGTCGTACGCCTACGCCGAACCGGACTTCCCGCGCGCCCACCTGGCCGGCTGGGGCGAGGGATGGCTGCACATGGCCCCGCTGATCGGCGGGGCGGTGCGCGACTGCCGCGCGGACGTGCTGCTGGTCTCGCTGGGCCTGATCGACCTCGGCTTCTACACGAACGCCGAGCAGACGGCGGAGAACGTCCGCGCCTTCGTCACCGGCGCGCGTCAGGCGAACGCCCGCATCCGCATGGTCGTACTCCCCGTGATCCCGAACGTGCGCTGCGCGTCGGACGCACCCTTCGGCGAGCAGGTCGCCGCTTTCAACGAACTCCTCGCCAAGACGGTCGCCGACCTGGACGAACCGCGCTCGCCGCTGCTGCTGGCGTCGCCGCCGGCGTCGTACGACATCCACACCGACACCTACGACGGCACCCACCCGAACGCGAGCGGCGAGCACAAGATCGCGGGGGCGTTCGCGGCGGCGCTGTACCAGGGGTGGGGGCTGGGCGGGGACTACGAGGGCTGATCGGCGAGGGCGCGGACGACGGCGTCGGCGCATATCCGTGGGACCCGCTGAGGGAGTCCGCGCGTCCGCCCCGGATACTCGGCCCGCGCCCAGGCCGTCGCCGGGCGGTGCTCGGGCGGAAGCCGTTCGAGGGCCCGGTCGTCGGCGGCCGCCGCCGACGACGTCGCGCATCTGCGCGGGCGCGGGGGTGAAGCCGCGCTCATACGCGTCCCGCAGCCATTCGCCGTACAGGACCTCGCAGTTCGGCGGCTACCGCGCAGGGGTCACCGTGCGGACGCAGGCGGCCCGCGTGTTCGCTTCTCTCCGTGTCGGGATCCCGTGCGTATCGTTGTACTGCGCGGCTGCCGCCGATACGAGGGGCGGCCGGGGAGGAGCGCCACCATGACCGTCGTAGAGACCGACAGGATCGAGATGGCCGACGACAACGCCCAGCGTCTCGACGAGTGGTTCGAGCTGCTGGAGCGGATGGTCCCCGAGGGAATCAAGGCCGAGGTCGTCGAGGGGGCCGTCCACATGGTGCCGCAGCGGGACACGCACTGGCAGATCATCCGCCGGATCATCCATGCGTTGGAGGACAAGTTCGGCAGGGACATCAACGTGACGACCGATGTGCGCATCGACTTCCCCGGCTTCGAGAACGGCTTCTGCCCCGATGTCATGAAGCTGCGAGACGACGCCGAACGCGACCCGGAGCGCGGCTGGCGCCACGAGGACGTCGAGTTCGTCGCCGAGGTCATCTCCCGCGGCACCGGGATGAACGACTACGGCCCCAAGAAGGCCGCGTACGCGGAGGCCGGGGTGCCCGTCTACCTCATCGCCGACCCCTACCAGGCCCGCTGCCACGTCTTCACCGACCCCAAGGACGGCGAGTACCGCACCGAGTCCAGGTTCGACTTCGGCGAGCAGATCGACCTGACCCACACCCTCCTCGATCTCACCCTCGACACGGCCAAGTTCCCCCGCGACTGACCCGCCCGCCGCACCCGCTTGCCTTGAGTCCACTTCAAGCCGTTGGCTTGTGGACCATGAAGTACACGCAGCTCGGACGCACCGGACTCAAGGTCAGCCGTCTCGTCCTCGGCACGATGAACTTCGGCCCGCAGACCGACGAGGCCGACAGTCACGCGATCATGGACGCGGCGCTGAACGCGGGCATCAACTTCTTCGACACCGCCAACGTGTACGGCTGGGGCGAGAACAAGGGCCGTACCGAACGCATCATCGGCAACTGGTTCGCCAAGGGCGGCGACCGGCGGGACAAGGTCGTCCTCGCCACCAAGGTGTACGGGTACATGGGCCTGGACGACAGCGAGCCGTGGCCCAACCACAACAAGCTCTCCGCCCTCAACATCCGCCGCGCCGTCGACGCCAGCCTCAAGCGGCTGCGGACCGACTACATCGACGTCTACCAGTTCCACCACATCGACCGGGCCACCCCGTTCGAGGAGATCTGGCAGGCGATCGACGTGCTGGTGCAGCAGGGCAAGATCCTGTACGTCGGGTCCAGCAACTTCCCCGGCTACAAGATCGCCCAGGCCAACGAGATCGCCGCCCGCCGGGGCGGCACCATCGGCCTGGTCAGCGAGCAGTGCCTCTACAACCTCTTCGAGCGCCGCGCCGAGATGGAGGTCATCCCGGCCGCCCAGGACTACGGCCTCGGCGTCATCCCCTGGTCGCCGCTGCACGGCGGACTGCTCGGCGGGGTCCTGAAGAAGGAGGTCGAGGGCAAGCGGCGGGCCTCCGGGCGAGCCGCCGACACCCTCGCCGACCCGGCCGCACGCGCGCGGATCCAGGCGTACGAGGACCTGCTCGACAAGCACGGCCTGGAACCCGGCGGGGCCGCCCTCGCCTGGCTGCTCACCCGCCCCGGCGTGACCGGCCCGATCGTCGGCCCGCGCACCGCCGAGCAGCTGGACTCCGCGCTGCGGGCCGTCGAGCTGGAGCTGCCGGACGAGCTGCTGGCCGGGCTGGACGAGATCTTCCCGGGCCCTGGGCCGTCTCCGGAGGCGTTCGCCTGGTAGCACGGCGACGGGGAGCGGCGGGCGGCGGCTACCCTCCGAACGCCGCCGCCACCGCCACCACCACGAACATCAGCACAAGCGCACCGGCCATGATCCGGTTCCGGGTTTTCGGGTTCACACATCGAGACTAACCGGCCCCGCCGAGCGGCCAGCGGGCGACCGCCTCGTAGCGGGGCTGCTCGCCCGGCACCCCGGACTTCGGCAGGTTGCTGCGCACCAGCGCCAGCTCCTCCACGGTCCAGGTGCGGCTGGTGAACCCGGCCAGCGCGTCGAGATACGGCCGTACGTCCCTCGCGTCCCGGCTGCGGGCCAGCGTCAGGTGGGCCTTGTACCGCCGGTGCTCCCCCATCTCCACGCCCGCCTTGCGCGCCGCCGCCTCCGCCCGCTCGGCCAGCAGCCGCAGCGTCGCGAGGTCCCCCTCCGCCCCGGCCCACAACGCCCGCCCCTGCCCGAACTGCCCCCCGCCTCGGAGGGCCAGCTCAAACGCCCGCGTCCGATGCGCGGCCCGCTCCAGCCGGACCGCCAGCTCCGGTACGACGTCGTCGTCGACCTCCCCGTAGAACGCCAGCGTGAAGTGCCAACCGGGCCGCCCCGTCCAGCGCAGCCCGTCGGCACCGGGCAGCTTCTTCAACTCGGCGATCCCAGTGGCGAGTTCGCGGGTGACTTCCTCGGGGGGCAGTACGGCGGCGAAGAGTCTCATGCGGCCAGTGTGCCTCCCGGCGGCTGGGGTCCGGGCGTGTCCCGGTCACCGTGCGTATCGTTGTACTGCGCGGCTGCACTCGTCCGGGGCAGCCGGGTAGGAGCGCCACGATGACCGTCCTTGACGACAGGATCGAGATGGCCGAGGAATGCGGCGAGCTGACTCTGGACGTCCTGTTCGAGTGGCTCGAGAAGATGCCCATCCCCGAGGGAACGAAGGTCGAGATCGTCGGGGGGAACATCTTCATGTCACCGCAGCGGCAGAACCACTGGGAGATCATCTTCGGCATCGCGAAGCAGTTGGACGCCAAGTACTCGCAGAAGCGCTTGGCATCGGACGTGCGGATCGACTTCCCCGGGCATCTGAACGGCTTCGCCTGCGACCTGGCGGCCATGGCCGAACGGTCAGTGAAGGACAGCAAGGGCCGCTGGCGCTATCAGGACGTCGAATTCGTGGCCGAGGTCATCTCCGAGGACACGGCGGCCAACGACTACGGCCCGAAGAAGGACGCCTACGCCGCGGCCGAAGTGCCGGTGTACCTGATCGTGGACCCGTACACCAACGAGTGGCATCTGCACACCCTGCCGAAGGACGGCAAGTATCACAGTGACGTCAGCTTCCCCTTCGGCGAGGACATCGACCTGACCGGTACCCCGGTCGGCCTGGTACTCAAGACGGACGAGTTCCCCCGCGACTGACCCGGCGCCCCGGCGACGCCGGCTCACGCCGCCGTCGCCAGCTCCTCCCGCCGCTCGCGCGGTACGAACCGCACCCTCGGATGCCCGTGGTGCCAGCCCACCGACAGCCGCAGGCCGCCGACGCGGGCCAGGATCAGGCCGATGGTGAGGGCGGCCAGGGCCGCCACCGCGCCGCCGGTCGCGAGGCCGACGCGGGCGCCGTAGGTGTCGGTGATCCAGCCGACGATCGGGGCGCCGACCGGGGAGCCGCCCAGGAAGACCATCATGTA
Organism: Streptomyces sp. TRM70350; assembly: GCF_019219825.1. GTDB lineage: Bacteria > Actinomycetota > Actinomycetes > Streptomycetales > Streptomycetaceae > Streptomyces. The sequence continues at coordinate 157,078 of NZ_JAHUXH010000007.1, forward strand.
CAGGGCCATGACGCGGCCCCGCATCGCCGGATCCGTGGCCATCTGGAGGCCGGTGTTGGCGGTGACGTTGACCGTCATGCCGAACACGCCGAGCGGGATCATCAGCAGGGCGAAGGCCCACAGGGACGGGGTCACCGCGGCCAGGATCTCCACCGCGCCGAAGACCAGCGCCGCCGCGGCCAGCAGCCGCATCCGGGCCGTGCCCCGGCGGGCGGCGAGCAGCGCGCCCGCCACCGAGCCGACCGCCATCAGCGTGTTGAACAGGCTGTACGTGCCCGCGCCGACGTGGAACACCTCGTCCGCGAAGGCCGAGAGGTAGACCGGGAAGTTGAACGCGAACGTGCCGATGAAGCCGACCAGCACGATCGGCCAGACCAGCTCCGGGCGCCCGGCGACGTACGACAGGCCCTCACGCAGCTGCCCCTTGCCGCGCGGGGCGCGTTCCACGGCGTACAGCTCACGCGCGCGCATCAGCAGCAGGCCCGCGATCGGGGCGACGTAGGACAGGCCGTTGAAGAGGAACGCCCAGCCCGTGCCCACACCGGTGATCAGGACACCGGCGACGGCGGGGCCGATCATGCGGGCGGACTGGAAGTTGGCCGAGTTGAGGCTGACGGCGTTCTGCAGCTGGTCGGGGCCGACCATCTCGCTGACGAAGGACTGGCGGGCCGGGTTGTCGACGACCGTGGCGAGGCCGACCGCGAAGGCGGCGACGTACACATGCCAGACCTGGACGTGGCCGGTCAGGGTGAGGGCGGCGAGGCCCAGGCCGGTGATCGCCATCGACGTCTGGGTGACCAGCAGCGCGGGGCGCTTGGGGAGGCGGTCGACCAGCACTCCGCCGTAGAGACCGAAGAGCAGCATCGGCAGGAACTGCAGCGCCGTCGTGACACCGACGGCCGTGGCGGAGCCGGTGAGGCTGAGGACCAGCCAGTCCTGCGCGATGCGCTGCATCCAGGTGCCGGTGTTGGAGACGACCTGGCCGAGGAAGAACAGGCGGTAGTTGCGGACCTTCAGCGAGCTGAACATCGAGGACTTGCGCTCGATGGGGTCATCAGGGGTGTCGTGGGTGGTCGGTGCGGGGGCGGAGTCTGCTCCGGATCCCGTACTCAAAAGGGTTCGCCTCCTCAAGCGGTGCGGTCACAGATGCGCGAGCTTCTCCAGCACGGGGGCGGCGGCGCGCAGTTTCGCCCACTCGTCCTCGTCGAGGTCCGCGACCAGCGAGGCCAGGAACGCGTTCCGCTTGCGACGGCTCTCCTCGAGCATCGCCTCGGCCCGCTCCGTCTGCGTGACGACCTTCTGGCGCCGGTCCTCGGGGTGCGGCTCCAGCCGGACCAGCCCCTTGGCCTCCAGCAGCGCGACGATACGGGTCATCGACGGCGGCTGTACGTGTTCCTTGCGGGCGAGTTCGCCCGGGGTGGCGGTGCCGCAGCGGGCCAGGGTGCCCAGGACCGACATCTCGGTCGGGCTCAGTGACTCGTCGACCCGCTGGTGCTTGAGCCGACGGGACAGCCGCATCACGGCCGATCGCAGCGAGTTCACGGCGGCAGCGTCGTCGCCATGGGTAAGGTCCGGCATGTTCTTTAGCTTAACTCATTACTCTGGCTAAGGAAACCCGCGACACGCCCGACGCCCATGAGACGCGCCACGACAACCCACCTTCACCCATACGGGTGGTCCGGTTGCAAAACATGACCCGTCACCCGCGAGCGCCCCCGACCCTCGTGTCCATGGGAACCACCAGCGTGCTCAGCCTGCGTATAGACGGTGAGCTGCTCGAACGTCTGCGGCACCGGGCCGCGAAACGCGGCATGAGCGTCCAGGACTATGTCATCCGGACGCTCATGCGCGACGACTTCGACGAGCGGTTCCAGGCCGCCGTCGAGGAGACGGAGCGGTTCTACGGGGTCACCTGACCCTTCAGGCCAGACTCGGCGTGGCTCAGGTCAGGCCCAGCGCCGGCATCAGGTAGTAGAAGGCGAACACCGCCGACACGGCGTACATCGCCACCGGGACCTCCCGGCCCCGGCCCGCCGCCAGGCGCAGCACCACGAAGGTCATGAAGCCCATGCCGATGCCGTTGGTGATCGAGTAGGTGAACGGCATCATCAGCATCGCCACAAAGGCCGGGACGGCGATCGTGTAGTCCGCCCAGTCGATCTCCTTGACCGAACCGGCCATGATCAGGAAGCCGACCGCGACCAGCGCGGGCGTGGCCGCCTGGGACGGGACCATGGTGGCGACGGGCGTCAGGAAGAGCGCCACGGCGAACAGCGCGCCCGTGACGACGTTCGCGAAGCCGGTGCGGGCGCCCTCGCCGACGCCGGCCGTGGACTCCACGAAGCAGGTGGTGGCCGACGAGGAGCTGGCGCCGCCCGCGGCGACCGCGATGCCGTCGACGAACAGGACCTTGTTGATGCCCGGCATCTGCCCCTGCGCGTCGGTCAGCCTGGCCTCGTCGCTGACGCCCATGATCGTGCCCATCGCGTCGAAGAAGGCCGACAGCAGGACCGTGAAGACGAACAGGACGCCGGTCAGCACACCGACCTTGGCGAAGCCGCCGAACAGGCTGACCTCGCCGATCAGGCCGAAATCGGGGGTGGCGACGGGATTGCCGGGCCACTTCGGGGTGGTCAGGCCCCAGGACGGGACATGGGCGACGGCGTTGACGATCACCGCGAGCGCCGTCATCGCCACGATCGAGATCAGGATCGCGCCGGACACCCTCCGCACGATCAGCGCCAGCGTGAGCAGCGCGCCGAGGGCGAAGATCAGCACCGGCCAGCCGGTGAGGTGACCGGTGGCGCCGAGCTGGAGCGGAACGGTGGTCTGGGCGGCGTCGGGGACACGGGAGACGAAACCGGCGTCGACGAGACCGATCAGCATGATGAACAGGCCGATACCGATGGAGATGGCCTTGCGCAGGCCGTACGGCACGGCGTTCATCACGCGCTCGCGCAGACCGGTGGCGACCAGCACCATCACCACGAAACCGGCCAGCACCACCATGCCCATGGCGTCCGGCCAGGACATCCGCGGGGCGAGCTGGAGGGCGACGACCGAGTTGATCCCCAGACCGGCGGCCAGCGCGATCGGTACGTTGCCGATGACGCCCATCAGCAGGGTGGTGAACGCCGCGGTCAGCGCCGTGGCGGTGACCAGCTGCCCGTTGTCGAGCTGGTGGCCGTACATGTCCTTCGCGCTGCCGAGGATGATCGGGTTCAGCACGACGATGTAGGCCATCGCGAAGAAGGTGGCGAAACCGCCTCGGACCTCACGGGCGAGCGTGCTGCCGCGTTCCGAGATCTTGAAGTAGCGGTCGAGGGCGCCGTACGCGGGCGCGCCGCCCGGCTGCTCGGGCGCGGGAGCCTTGGGGGAGGCCGAGGTGGGCATTTGGTCTTTCCTACGAACAGAACCGGTCAAAGGCAAACCGTTTCAGTATGAACATATGAGGGAAGAAGTTCCATCTCCGCGCGTAGACCCGTGCGAAGGACCGGCCCCCAAGCCCGCCTCGTAAGCTGTGCCCATGGCGAAGTGGACCCCCAAGCACGAGGCGCCGGAGCCCCTGGAGGGCCCCGTGGTCGGCACCATCACCGGCGGCACGATCGTCTGGTTCGTCCTCTTCCTGGTCCAGCTGCCCTTCTACGCCTGGTTCGACGAGCACGGCCACACCTGGTGGCTGTGGACCTGCCTGGCCGGCGGCGGCCTGGGCCTGCTCGGCATCTGGTACGTCCGCAGGCGCGCCGCCGCCCTCAGGCGCGCGGCGGCGGAACGTGCGCGGACGACACCGGCCCCGTGACCCCGTGGGACCAGTCGCGTACGACCTACGGAACCCCCGTACAACCGAGGCACTACAGACGTCCTCCCGTAGTCGGATCTTCACCCCACTCGGGGGGTGAAGGCCCAAATCCGCCCGTACCGTCGAATGCATGACGCACATCGACGCGGGCGCCGGTCTCGATGCCGCGCGCCCCTTGCGCGCGCCCTCCCCCACCACCGGGCTCACCGCAGCCGAGGTCGCCGAGCGGGTCGCGCGGGGCGAGGTCAACGACGTGCCGGTGCGCAGCAGCCGGTCGATGGTCGACATCGTCCGCGCCAACGTCTTCACCCGGTTCAACGCGATCATCGGTGTGCTCTGGGCGATCATGCTGGTGGTCGCGCCGATCCAGGACAGCCTCTTCGGCTTCGTCATCCTCGCCAACACCGGCATCGGCATCCTCCAGGAGTGGCGGGCGAAGAAGACCCTGGACTCACTGGCCCTGATCGGCGAGGTCCGGCCGACCGTGCGGCGGGACGGGGTGGCCGCCGAGGTCGGCACGGCGGAGATCGTGCTGGACGACCTGATCGAGATCGGGCCGGGCGACAAGGTCGTCGTCGACGGCGTGTGCGTCGAGGCCGACGGGCTGGAGATCGACGAGTCCCTGCTCACCGGTGAGGCCGATCCGGTCGTCAAGCGGCCGGGGGACCAGGTCATGTCCGGCAGCTTCGTGGTCGCCGGGGTCGGGGCGTTCCAGGCCACCAAGGTGGGGCGCGCGGCGTACGCCGCCCAGCTCGCCGAGGAGGCGTCCCGGTTCACGCTGGTCCACTCCGAGCTGCGCTCGGGCATCTCCACGATCCTCAAGTACGTGACGTGGATGATGGTGCCGACCGCCATCGGCCTCGTCATCAGCCAGCTGGTGGTGAAGGAGGCCGAGTTCAAGGACTCCGTCGCCCGCACCGTCGGCGGCATCGTCCCCATGGTCCCCGAGGGCCTGGTGCTGCTCACCTCCGTCGCCTTCGCGATCGGCGTGATCCGGCTGGGCCGCAAGCAGTGCCTGGTCCAGGAGCTGCCCGCGATCGAGGGCCTCGCCCGCGTCGACACCGTCTGCCTCGACAAGACCGGCACCCTCACCGAGGGCGGCATGGACGTCACCGAGCTGCGCACGCTGAACGGCTACGACACGGCGTACGTCCAGCGGGTGCTCGGCGCCCTCGGCGAGTCGGACCCGCGCCCGAACTCCTCCCTCCAGGCGATCATCGACGCCTACCCCGACAACGACGAGTGGCGCTGCGTCGAGGCGCTGCCCTTTTCCTCCGCCCGCAAGTACAGCGGCGCGTCCTTCAGCGAGGGCAACGGCGAGTCCAGTACGTGGCTCCTGGGCGCCCCCGACGTACTGCTCCGCGAGGACGACCCGACCCTCGCCGACACCGACCGGCTGAACGAGCAGGGCCTGCGGGTGCTCCTGCTGGCCCGCGCCGCGGGCGACCTGGACTCCGCCGAGATCACCCGGGACGCCAAGCCCGCCGCCCTCGTCGTACTCGAACAGCGGCTGCGCCCCGACGCCGCGGACACGCTGCGCTACTTCGCCGACCAGAACGTCAGCGCCAAGGTCATCTCCGGCGACAACGCCGTGTCGGTCGGGGCGGTGGCGGGCAAGCTCGGCCTGGCCGGTACGACGGTGGACGCGCGGCGGCTGCCCGCCGACCGGGACGGGATGGCGAAGGCCCTCGACGAGGGCACGGTGTTCGGGCGGGTCACTCCGCAGCAGAAGCGGGACATGGTCGGGGCGTTGCAGTCCCGCGGGCACACGGTCGCGATGACCGGCGACGGCGTGAACGACGTCCTCGCCCTGAAGGACGCCGACATCGGGGTCGCGATGGGCTCGGGGTCCGAGGCGACGCGGGCGGTGGCGCAGATCGTGCTGCTGAACAACAGCTTCGCCACCCTGCCGTCGGTGGTGGCGGAGGGACGCCGGGTCATCGGCAACATCACGCGGGTGGCGACCCTGTTCCTGGTCAAGACGGTGTACTCGGTGCTCCTGGCGATCCTGGTGGTGTGCTCGCAGGTCGAGTATCCGTTCCTGCCGCGCCATCTGACGCTGCTGTCCACCCTGACGATCGGCGTACCGGCCTTCTTCCTCGCGCTGGCACCCAACAAGGAACGGGCGAAGCCCCACTTCGTGCGGCGGGTGATGCGGTACTCGATTCCGGGTGGGGTGCTGGCGGCGGTGGCGACGTTCGCCACGTATCTGATCGCCCGGCAGCACTACACGGGGCCGGGTGCGCTGGACGCGGAGACGAGCGCGGCGACGCTGACGCTGTTCCTGATCGCGATGTGGGTGCTGGCGATCATCGCCCGGCCCTACACGTGGTGGCGGCTGGCGTTGGTGGCGGCGATGGGGGCGCTGTTCGTGGTGGTGCTGGTGGTGCCCTGGTTGCAGGACTTCTTCGCGCTGAAGCTGGTGGGGATGACGGTGCCGTGGATCGCGGTGGGGATGGCGGTGGGGGCGGCGGTCGCCCTGGAGGTGCTGTGGAAGTGGGTCGACCGCCGGTTTCCCGCGTAGCGCTGCCGCGAGGAGAGGGGCGTTCTACCGGACGTCGACGAAGTCGCCGGTCGCGTTGACCGCCGGAACCGTCACCTTGCCCTTGAACGTGAAGCGGTGGTAGCCGTCCACCGACGCCTTGACCGTCGTCTTCAGGTCGCCCTTGGTGTTGGTCTTGACGCCCTTGACGTTGGTGTACGTCGTGACGTTCTTCTTGCGGAACTGGAGGGCCACCGACTGGTTCACATAGCCGACGTACTTGCCGGTCTCCCAGTTGGCGATGGTGAGCCTGCCGGTGATGGTGAGGGTCTTGCCCTTCTTCACCGGCTCCGGCGAGGCGTTGACCGTCAGTATGGAGGCACGCTGGACACGCGTGGTGCCGAGGCCCTCCTGGTCGGCATGGCCGACCTTGGTGATGTCGAAGTTCTCGCCGTCCGGCTCCTGGCCGTTGTACGCGATGGCGTAGGCGGTGCCCTTCCAGGTGCCGGCGTCGGAGTTGCGCAGGTCCTCGCGCGGGTAGAGGTCGATCCTGCCGGTGCAGGTGGCGGTGGTCGCGGAGTTGACCGTGCACGTAGCGGGCTTGACACCGGTGAGGACGACGCTGCTCGGGGCGGCGAGCGAGCCGCGGTAGAGCACGGGGGCGGTGACGAAGTCCTTGGCCTTGATGTCGATGTCCGAGGCGTGGGTCAGCTTGTAGGTGACCGTGGTGGAGTAGTGGGCCGCCGTACCGACCTTGATCGCCTTGGCGACCTTGAAGTTCGAGAACGAGACCTCCATGTCGTACGGCTTGCCCGGGGCGGCCGGAGCCCTGCCGCCGTCCTTGTGGGCCGCCCGGCTGATCTCCGCGAACGCCTCGCGGTGGTCGAAGCCGTCGTCCCCGGCGGCGTGCACGGCCGGTACGGCCAGGGTGGAGACGGCCAGGGCGCCGGTGACGGTGGCGACAGTGGCTCGTATGCGCATGCGTTCCCCAGATGATCGCAAGTGATCTCGGAGCCTGTTGGCTCACCTGATCAGACAGGTGCGCGAGGGGAACGGTTGCTCGGGTGGGGGCGGTTGGGGGAAACGTGCGGAAAGGGCCCGGCCCCGGGTGGCTTCCGGGGCCGGTGTGGACCGTCGCTCACTTCACACGACGTCGGCTCGCCCGGTCAGTCGAACCACCGGTCCCGAGCCAGCTCCTCCGTCCGCGACGGATCCTCCAGCAGCGCCGCCACCTCGAACCGCCGCGGCCACTGTCCCGCCGCCCAGGCCAGGCCCGCCGCGACGCCCTCCAGGGTCGCGGCGTGCAGCACGCCGTCGTTCGTCAGGCGCCAGTCGATCTCCACGCCGTCGACCACCAGTTCCTCGTGCTCGACGTACGAGTCCGGCGTCCGCGCCCCCAGCAGCACCCGCACCGACTCCGGTACGTCGTGCTCGGTGCCCTCGGAGCCGACCTCGCCGGTGACGGACTCGCTCAGCCGCCGCACCTGGAACAGCTCCGCCAGTTCCGCCGCCCGGGACGGCGGCACCGGCAGCAGGGGCACGCCCTCGGTGAAGGGCAGCAGGTCGGGCGAGTCGACGACCACCGCGTCGGCCGCGTCCACGACCTCGACCCGCCCGTCGACGACCGCCCGCAGCTCGTCCGGGAGGGTCACCTGCTCGGGGTCCAGCTCCGCCAACGCGCCGTAGAGGGCGTGCAGTTGGGCGCCGGTGACCGGCCGCTCGGGGTCGGCGAGCCGGTCCAGCAGCTCGGCGGCGCCGCCCGGCTCGTCGAGGAGGGCCGCCACCGAGGTGCGCACGCCGAGCGCCCAGAGCACCTGCTCGTCGTGGAAGCCGGTCGCGTCGGCCTCGTCGTACAGGCCGCGCAGCAGCGGGTCGCCGCCGGCGGCGAGGAGACCGGCGGGGCGGCGCCCGTCCAGCACCGGATGACCGCGCAGCCACCACGCCGTGTACGGCCGTACGACCTCATGGGTGCCGTCGGGCAGCAGGATCCGTACCGGCTGGGTGAGCGCGTCCCTCAGCGGCGGCCGGGCGAGCAGGGCGAGGGCCTGCGGCCACTTGTCGTCGTCCACGAGATCCAGGTCCCGTACGGCGACCAGCTCCGTGGCGACCGGCGGCACCGGCGAGTCGGGGAAGCGGTCGAGGATGTCCTCGCACCAGACGTCCACCGCGTCCAGCAGACCGGGGTCGTCCGGCTCGGCGTAGTCCCCTTCGCGGGGCTCCAGTTCGTCGGGGTCGAGAACGACGTCGGTGGCGCGTACGAGGGCGAAGTTGACCAGCACGCCACACGCGGCCAGCGGCTGCTCGCCGAAGCGCTCGGCCAACTCAGCGTCCACAGCGGCGAGTTCACCCTCACGCATGACCTGCGCGAAGGGACTGCCCGGGAAGACCAGCTCACCGGCGGGCGCCAGCTCCCCCTCCTCGTCGGGGAGGGCGAGGGCGCCGAGCCAGGGCTCGTCACCCGGTTCCAGACCGGCGTCGCGCACCAGGGAGAGGACGGTGTCCGCCAGCTCCTCGGCGTCCAGGGCGTCCTCCTCCCACGACGGCCCGCCCTCCTCGTCGAGGGAGCCCGCGACGGCGGCGCGCACCTGCGGGGTGGTGAGGACCGCGCGGGGCGTCGCGGGCAGCGCCCCGAGCTTCTCCAGGAGCGGGTGCGCGGCGTCCGGGTGGGCGACCTTCAGGCCGAGCCGGGCGAGGATCTCGGGGTCGATGCGGGACGCGTCGGGGATGGGCAGCAGCACCTGCCGGGGCCCGATGGTGGTCCGGCCGTCGGCGAGCGGCACGGGCAGGCCGGTGAGCCGGTCCGGGTCGACGCCCGCCAGGCTGTCGTACAGCCGCCGCCACCAGCCGGGCTCCTTCTCCAGCCCCGCCAGCCGGTCGATCGCGTCGGTCAGCCGGACCCGGGCGACACCCAGCGTCCGCAGCTCCACGCGCCGTTCCAACCCGGCGGGCAGCAGGGTGGGCAGCACCTCGGCGAGCACCCGCACGGTCTCGGCCCCGGCCCCCTCGACCACCTCGGCGTCGCGCGGCCGGAGCGACTCGGGCAGATCCTCGTCGGGCCCCGTACCGGCCGGGGGCAGGAACGACGTGCGCGGCAGCCGCTGCAGAACGGCCTGCCGCAGCGCCCCGTCCAGTTCCCCCTTGCCCAGCGGGCCGGGCACGAGGTCGATGATCCCCTCGGTCACCGGCCGCCAGTCGGCGAGCAGTTCGGCGTACGCGTCGGCGGCCTTGTCGACCAGGAAGTCGGTCAGCGGGCCGGGCGCGGCGTGCCGCCGGGTGGTGTCCAGCGGGAAGGAGGCGATGAGCAGAGCGGGCACGCCGAGGGGCTCGTCGCTGGGGGTGGGGGCGTGCACGACCGGGCTGGTGCGCGGGCGGGCGGGGGTGCCGTCGTCGTCCACGGGCACGGCCCAGGTGACCGACCAGTACGGGCGCAGCCGCTCCTCGACCGGCCGGTCGGCGAGCAGATCCGGGATGAGCGGGCCGTGCGCGACGGCGGTACGCCACCGGGTGGCGCCGTCCCGCGAGTCCTCCACGACGGTCAGGCCGCCCTCGCCCCGTCGCCGCAGCGTGCGCGGAGCCTCGGCCCCGATCTCGACAACGACCTCCTCCAATCCCGGCAGGGTGAGCAGCAGGGCGTCGTCGACGGCGTGCAGGAGCCGTTCGGCGAGGTCGGCGGCGGCCGCGTCGCGCAGGGGGAGGATGACGACGGTGTCGTACGGGTCGGGGGCGGTGCCCTCGGCGGCGAACGGGAGGCGGAGGAGCGGGACGTGCCCGTCACGACGGCGGATCTCGTCCCCCAGGCCGGGGCTGTGCCGGGCGGTGTCGGCGGCCAGGTCGCGGGCCTCGGCGAGGGACCAGCGGACACCGCCGTGCCGACCGACGACGGCGGGCTCGTCGGTGACGGCGAGGACGGCCGCGAAGCCGACGCCGAACCGGCCGATCGACGGGGTGTCCCGCTTGGCGGAGGCCCGCAGCGTGGCCAGCGACTCGACGCCGGCCGCGTCCAGCGGGGCGCCGGTGTTGGCGGCGACGAGGACGCCGTCGCGGAGGGTGAGCCGCAGCCGGCCCGGCACACCGGCGCGGGCGGCCGCGTCGGCGGCGTTCTGGGCCAGCTCGACGACGAGCCGGTCCCGGTAGCCGCCGAGGACGAGATCCTCCTCGGCGTTGGCGTCCTCCCGGAACCGGGCCGGACTGGTGGCCCAGGCATCGAGTACACCTCGCCTGAGACGGGCGGTCCCGAAGGGGTCCGCACCCTCGGCTGCGGGCCGCACGAACTTGCTCACGTTTACTCTCCTCATCGGCGTGAGGAGAAGGTACCGCTCACCAGGCGTCGGCGCGTCGCCTGCCCGGCGGGAGGGTGCCAATAGCGCGACCAGCGCGACGGCCGGGGCACTCGCACGAGCGGCCTGGTGGAGATGAACGGCCTGTTGTCAGTGGCAGGTGTGATGCTGACAGGCAGCAGAAGGAGCGTGTCAGCCTCGCCCGCGGCCTGGGCAAGCACCCGGCCGCAGAATTGTGGAGGAACCTGGTGGCCGTGGATCTCTCCTTCTACAAGTCATCCCTCTCACAGGAACTCCGGGCAGAGGGCCGGGCAGAGGGCCGGGCCGAGGGCCGGGCCGAGGGCGAAACGCGCCGCGCCGCCGAGGACATCCTGGACGTCTTCGATGCGCGCGGCATCGACGTCCCCGACGCAGTGCGCACACGCATCACCGACTGCACCGACCCCGAAACCCTGCGCCGCTGGCACCGGCGCGCCGTCACCGCACCCTCCGCCGACGCCATCTTCGCGGACGAGCAACCCTGACATCCGCCCGAGCCGACCGGAGGGTGCGCCCCCCGGTCGTCGGTCGTCGGTCGTCATCGCGTCTCGAAGGAACACACGCCGGGAAGCCCAAGAGCCCTACGAATGCCCCAGCTCCGCCGCTTCCTCGTCGGAGACCTCGGGCACGGACCCCGAATCCCGCCCCGGCCGCAGCGGAAACGGATCCACCCGCGTCTCGTCGATCACCGGCGGAGCCGGCTGCGGTGGCTTCGGCATGACCGCCGCCTCTGAGTGGCCCCCGCAGCCGTACGCCAGCGACACCACCCGGCCGTCGGCCGGTGAGAACTCGTTCGCGCAGACCCCGAAGGCCTGCCCCAGCGACCCCCCGATCGGCACCAGGAAGCCGCACGTCACGCACGCCGCGGGCGCCGCCTGCGCCATCGGCGTCTTCGGGCCGTATGCCTCCTCCCAGCGGTCGGCGGCCACATGCAGCCCGTACCGCGAGAGCACCCGGGCGCGCCGCATGCCCAGTTCCTCCGCGACCGCCGCGATGGAGCCGCGTGTGGGCGCGGTCGGCAGCGCGGCCGGGGGCCCGGCGGTGACCTCGGCGTCCTCGGCCTCGACCAGTTCCGCCATGTCCGCGGAGACCGCGGAGACCGCGGAGTTCGGCGGCGGCTCCTCCTCGCCGGACCAGCCCGGCTCCAGCCGCAGATCCTCCGCGTCCGTGGGGAGGAGGTCGCCCGGCCCCATGTCGCCGGGGCGCAGCCGCTCGCTCCACGGCACCCACTCCGGCGCCAGCAGCGCGTCGGGGCCGGGCAGCAGCACGACCTCGTCCAGCGTCACGATCTTCGCGCGCGACGCCCGCGCCACGGTCACGGCCCAGCGCCAGCCGCGGTACCCCAGCTCCTTGCACTCGAAGAGGTGCGTGACAACGCGGTCGCCCTCGGAGGCCACACCCACGTGCTCCCCGACGACGCCGGGCGCGGCGGCCTCCTCGGCCGCGGCACGGGCTAGGTCGACGGCCTCGGCGCACAGGCGGTCGGGGGTGCGGCTTCGCGTTGTCGCTGCGCTCACAGGTATCGCTTCTCTCCTACGCCGTCTCTCAGTGCGCCTGCCGGAAGGCGACGGGCCGGACGGAGCGGACCTGGGGACCGCGTCGACGTCCGCGCCCTGTCGCGCTCGGGCGCACCTGTGTCATCCATTCTGCGGGATGGCCGAGAGGCGCGCGGCCGAGAACGTTTCGCCACGGCGCGCTACGCACGCTACCCCTTCACCGCCGCTGGGCCTACACCGACGGCTCATGATCGCCACGAAGCGCGCGTCCAGACGCGCCGGAACCGCACTACCGACGCCCATCTCAGGGCACTATGAACGTCGTGGCAACCGCAAGGTCGCCCCAGGGCACCTCCGGAACGGATGGGGTCAAGGGGAACAACCGACGCGGCGGAGCGGGCCGGACGGGCGGCCCGCTCCGCTCGATCACCCGTGCCCTGCACTTCCCGGTGACCGGCACCGCCCGCGGCATCCGCAAGGCCACGCACGCGCACGGCGCCGGCGAGTCCGGCCTCGGCAAGCTCATCGAACTGCACGGGGTGAACGGCGCCGGCGACGTCATGATCACCATCGCCCTCGCCTCCACCGTCTTCTTCGCCGTCCCCACCGACGAGGCCCGCGGCCGCGTCGCCCTCTACCTCGCGATCACGATGGCGCCGTTCACCCTTCTCGCGCCCGTGATCGGCCCCCTCCTCGACCGCCTCCCGCACGGCCGCCGCGCGGCGATGGCGGGCGCGATGCTGGCCCGGGCGCTGCTCGCGCTGGTGCTGTCCGGCGCGGTGATCAACGGCAGCATCGAGATGTACCCGGCGGCGCTCGGCGTGCTGGTCGCGTCCAAGGCCTACGGGGTCGTCCGCAGCGCCGTCGTGCCCCGTCTCCTCCCGCCCCACTTCTCGCTGGTGAAGGCCAACTCCCGGGTCACCCTCGGCGGCCTGCTCGCCACCGGCGTGGCCGCGCCGATCGGTGCGGGGCTGCAGGCGCTCGGCCCGCGCTGGCCGCTGTACGGGGCTTTCGTGATCTTCATCGCCGGTACGTTTCTCTCCTTCTCCCTGCCGCACAAGGTCGACTCGGCCAAGGGGGAGGACACCGCGCTGCTCGCGGCGGACGAGGCGCATCTGCACGGCCCGCACCGCAAGCCGGTCAAGCGTCCGGGCCTGCGCACGGTCGGCATCGCGGTCACACACGCCCTGGCCGTGAACGCGGCGATCCGCTGCCTGGCCGGGTTCCTGATCTTCTTCCTGGCGTTCCTGCTGCGCGAGCATCCGCTGGCCGGGCAGAGCGCGGCGGTGTCGCTGGGCATGGTGGCGGTCGCGGCCGGGGTGGGCAACGCGCTCGGCACGGCGGTCGGGGCGTGGCTGAAGGCACGGGCGCCTGAGCTGATCATCGTGACGGTCGTCGCGGTGGAGCTGGCGGTCGCGGTGACGGCGGCGCTGTTCTTCAGCGCGTTCCTGGTGGCGTGCCTGGCGGCGGTCGCCGGGTTCGCGCAGGCGCTGGCGAAGCTGTCGCTGGACGCGCTGATCCAGCGGGACGTACCGGAGCTGGTGCGCACCTCGGCGTTCGCGCGCTCGGAGACGCTGCTGCAGATGTCCTGGGTGCTGGGCGGCGCGATCGGCATCGCCCTGCCGCTGAACGGCACCCTGGGCATGACGGTGGCCGCCGCCGTCCTGGCCGCCGGCTGGCTGACCACCGTCCGCGGCCTGCTCGGCTCCGCCCGTCAGGGCGGCCGCACTCGTCCGCGAGCGGCCTGACGGACGGCACGCCCCGTACCCCGCATGGGGAGGCCACTGGACGTGACCGATAGCCTTCAGCCATGACCATGCAATCCGCTGTGCGACGCCGCCGCGCCGTCGCCGCCGCCGGCGCCGTTTCCGCCGGACTGCTTGTCCTGTCGGCCTGCGACAAGCCGACGCCGATGGCCACGATCACCGTCGGTTCCAGCTCGGTCCACTCCGAGGCGACCTGCTACAGCGAGGACGCCGCCCTGAAGACCGCGGAGCTGACCGAGTGCCTGAAGGACTCGGACATCAAGTCCATCTCGGTCGATCCCGACGAAACCGTTCGCTTCGGCGTGGACCCGGAGATCGCGGACAAGGGCTGGACCATCCTGATGAACGGCCAGCCGCTCACCGACTCCAGCACCAAGACCTACCGCACCATCCCGGGCAGCGTGTTCTTCAACGCCCAGTACGGCGCCCAGGGCGACTCCACGCTGGTCTCCATCAGGGAGGGCGAGCAGGAGGTCACCGGCGTGTGGTCCTTCAAGCTGAAGAAGGAGTCCTGACACGTCCGCCGTACCCCGTGTCCTGGTAGCCACCGCGGTCCCCGCCGAGCGGGACGCGGTGGCCCGGACGTTCTCCGGGCAGGTCGTCGCGGTGGGCGTCGGCCCCGCAGGCGCCGCCGCCCGCACCGCGACCGCCCTGACCGAGGCCGCCCGCGACGGCCGCCCCTTCCGGCTGGTCGTCTCGGCCGGCATCGCCGGCGGCTTCGCCCCCGAGGCGCCCGTCGGCTCGCTGGTCGTCGCCGACGAGATCACCGCCGCCGATCTGGGCGCCGAGACCGCCGAGGGCTTCCTGCCGGTCACCGAGCTGGGCTTCGGCACCGTCACCCACCGTCCGCCACAAGCACTCGTACGGGACACCGCGACCGCCACCGGGGCCCGCCCCGGCACGGTCCTCACCGTCTCCACGGTGACCGGCACCGCCGCCCGCGCCGCCGCCCTGCGCGCCCACCACCCGCGGGCCCTCGCCGAGGCCATGGAGGGCTTCGGCGTCGCCGAGGCCGCCGCCGTGCACGGCGCGCCCGTGCTGGAGGTGCGCGCGATCTCCAACCCGGTCGGCCCGCGCGACCGCGCCGCCTGGCGGATCGGCGAGGCCCTTCAGGCGCTCACGGACGGCTTCGGGAAGCTCGCCCCCGTTCTGGAGAGTTGGAGACCGGCATGAGCCGTCTGCGCATCGCGTACTCCCCCTGCCCCAACGACACCTTCGTCTTCGACGCCCTCGCCCACGGCCGCGTCCCCGGCGCGCCCGCGCTCGACGTGACCTTCGCGGACATCGACGTCACCAACGGCATGGCCGAGCGCGGCGAGCTGGACGTGCTGAAGGTGTCGTACGCCGTGCTGCCGTACGTCCTCGGCACCTACACCCTGCTGCCGTGCGGCGGCGCGCTGGGGCGGGGCTGCGGCCCGCTGGTGCTCACCAGGGAGCCCGGTGTCGACCTCACCGGACGCACGGTCGCGGTGCCGAGCGAGAAGTCGACGGCGTATCTGCTGTTCCGCCTGTGGGCCGCCGACACACTGCCCGGGGCGGTGGGCGAGATCGTGGTCATGCCCTTCCACGAGATCATGCCCGCCGTGCGGGACGGGAAGGTCGACGCGGGACTCGTCATCCACGAGGCGCGCTTCACGTACCAGAACTACGGTCTGCACAGGCTCGCCGACATGGGCGAGCACTGGGAGCACACCACCGGGCTGCCGATCCCGCTGGGCGCGATCGTCGCGAAGCGGTCGCTGGGCGCTCAGACGCTGACGCGGCTCGCCGCGGCCATGCGCACCTCCGTGCACATGGCCTGGGACGACCCCGAGGCGTCCCGCCCGTACGTCATGGCGCACGCCCAGGAGATGGACCCGGTCGTCGCCGAGCAGCACATCGGGCTGTACGTCAACGAGTTCACCGCCGGCCTCGGCGAGGACGGCTACGCGGCCGTACGCGGTCTGCTCACCCGTGCGGCGGCCGAGGGGCTGGTGCCGCCCCTCGGCCCGGACGCGCTGGACTTCCCGTAGTGGCTACACGTCGAGCTGGTCGGCGACCGCCCGGAGCAGACCGGCGATCTTCTTGCCGGAGGCCTTGTCGGGGTAGCGGCCCTTTTCGAGCATCGGAGTGATGTTCTCCAGGAGCGTGGTCAGGTCCTGGACGATGGACGCCAGCTCGTCCGGCTTCCTGCGCTGCGCGGCCGCGACGGACGGGGTCGGGTCCAGAAGGGTGACCGACAGGGCCTGGTCGCCGCGCTGCCCGGCGACGACTCCGAACTCCACGCGCTGTCCCGGCTTGAGCGTCTCGACTCCGGCGGGGAGAACCGAGGAATGGACGAAGACGTCACCGCCGTCGTCACGGGAGAGAAAGCCGAAGCCCTTCTCGCTGTTGAACCACTTGACCTTGCCGGTAGGCACGTCTGTCCTCGTCCTCGTACTCGTCGGAAAACTGCTTCGGAAACGGCTCTTGATAGCACTGGGGCGGGTCCTCCGTGACCCGCCGGTACCAAGGCTAATGGTCTTCAGGCCGGTGACAAGACGTCGCCCGGTTGTTCCTTCGCGCTGGGAACTACCCTGGTCCGGTGCGTGACAAAACCCAACCGAATTCCGCCGGGCCCGGTGACCGACTGATCCGTGCCGGTGCCGTCGTCTTCCTCGTCGGGGCGGTGGCCACCCTGGTCACGGTGGCTCCGCTCTTCCTCGGTACGACGCCTTTTCCGACGTACATGTTCGGATTGAGCATGCTCATGGGGGTCGGCTTCCTCATCGCCGGAGCGGGGCTGCTCCGGTCGATCGCGGCGGGGCGGCGTCAGGCGCGCGGCGCGTCGAGATAGGCCGAAAGCCAGTCCGGGAACTCGCCCAGGCCGGTGAGTACGACGTCCGCGCCGGCCGCCGCGAGCTCCTCGGCGTCGCACGGGCCGGTCGCCACCGTCACCGACAGCGCCTCGGCCGCGCGGGCGCCGCGGACGTCGCCAGTGTGGTCGCCGACGTACACGCCCGCGCCGTACTCGCGCAGCGCCGCCGCCTTCGCCTCCGCCCACAGGTCGCCGACCACCGCGTCGGGCTCGATACCGAGGTGGGCGAGGTGCAGCTTGGCGTTGGGCTCGTACTTGGCGGTGACCACGACGGTCCGTCCACCGGCCGCGCGCACGGCCGCTATCGCCTCGTGCGCTCCGGCCATGGCGGGGGTCGCGGCGATGGCGATCGTCGGATACATCGCCCGGTAGACGTCGGCCGTCGCGGGGACCTCGTCCGCCGGGAACCAGTGCCGCAGCTCCTCCTCCAGCGGCGGCCCCAGCCGGGTGATCGCGAGATCGGCGTCGATGTACGTCCCCGTCCGCTCGGCCAGCGCCAGGTAGCAGGCGTGGATGCCGGGACGGGAGTCGATGAGCGTCATGTCGAGATCGAAGCCGACGGTGAGCGGGCGCGGGGTCATGCGGGCCATTGTGCCGAGTGGCCCCGAGGAGTGGTGTGCGGGGGCCGGGCCGGGTGCGGTTCGGCGGCGCCTCGAAGGGCGCGGCGAACCGCGATCAGCCACGACGGTCCGCAGACGCCCGACGGCCCCTCGCGGCACGTCCCGAGGAGCGCTCAGCCCTTCTTCTGGGACCGCCACACCAGGAACAGCGCCGACGCCACCGCCGCGCCCCGCACGACCCAGGGCCAGGTCTCGGCGAGGGCGTCGTTCATGTGGCCGTCGGCGATGGGGGTGCCCCAGCGGCCGTCGAGTCTGCCCCACAGCCAGCCGAAACCGGCGGCGACCGCGGTACCGGGCAGGATCATCACCGCCCACTTCATCTCCCACCTGGTCAGACGGCGCGAGGCGTACGCGATGAGCCAGCCGACGGCGAGCGGGAGCAGGTTGCCGAGCACGGCTCCGGTGACCAGGAGGGCGGCGGCGAGCAGCAGGAGGGGGTTGTTCCAGTTGCCGGGGGACGGGAGGAACCGGCGACGCGGGGCGGGCTGGTCGGCGTCGGCCTCCTGGGTCTTCTGCGTCTTCCGGGGCACCGGCTCCGGGACGGCGTCCTTGTCCTCCTCCGGCGGCCTGAGCAGCTCCGGGATCTCCACGCCGCCGACGAACCCGGGCACGCTGTCGCCGACGCCGAAGGGGCTGCTGTCCACCCGCCACCAGTCGGGCTGGGCGGCACTGTCCCCGAGCTCGTGCTCGCCCGCGCGGTGCGGCGGGGCGGGGGCCTCCGGCTCGGCGTGCCGGGGCCCCGGCACGACCCGGCGCAGCCCCTTGCCCTTCGACCGGGGCCCCTTCTCCCGCTTCTCCCGCTTGTCCTGCTTGTCCCGCTGTACGGGCACGGCGGCGGCCGGCGGCTCCACGGCACCGTCACCGTCACCCGCCGCGGCGACCACCTCGTCCGGGCTGCCGATGCGGGCCAGGATGCGGCGGACGGCGGCGGGGCTGTCGACGACGGCCTTGGCGCGGCGCCGGTCGATCTCGTCGCGCAGCTGGGAGACCAGGCGCATGCGGATGGCGGAGGGCAGCTGCCGCTGCTGAGCCACGTCACCGACGCGGCTCAGATACTCGTAGACGACCTTGTCGCTCTCGATCCCCACGCTGTCCCCTCCGGGGCGGGTGTGCCGGTTTCCCCGTGCCACGACGTTAGCGCAGGGTGATCCAGCCGTTCGCCGTGCTGACGCGGCTTGTCCCAGCCCCGCCCGGCATGCGGATGCTCCGCGCGTCCCGGCGCCGACCCGCTACCGTTGGCCGGATGAGCACCGAGGAGAAGCCGGCGGCCCCGCGGTCCCTCGCGGAGGCGCTTCGCGCGCGGGACGACGCCTCGCTGGCCGCGCTCCTGCGCAGCCGGCCCGATCTCATCACGCCCGTCCCCACCGACCTCACCCAGCTCGCCACCCGCGCCGGCACCCGCGCCTCGGTGGTCCGCGCCCTGGAGCGGCTGGACCGCTTCGCACTGCAGACGGCCGAAGCGCTGGCCGTGGCGGCGGACCCGGCGACGTACGAGGAACTGCTCGGGCTCATGGCCGGTGACGAGGGCGACCCCCTCGTCACCGCCGCCCTGCCGCGCGCCCTCGGCGCCCTGCGTGAGCAGGCCCTCGCGTGGGGCGCCGACGACCGGCTGCGCCTGGTGCGCACCGCCCGCGAGCTGCTCGCCCCGACCCCTCAGCATCCGTCCCCGACCGGCCTGGGCCCGACCGTCCAGGAGGCGACGGCGGGCATGTCGCCGGGCCGGATCCAGGAGCTCGTCACGGCCGTCGGGCTGCCCTCCACGCACGACTCCGTCTCCGCGGCGGCCGCGCTCACCGCGCTGTTCACCGACCGCGAGCGGATGTCCGCGCTGCTCGACGAGGCCCCGGCCGAGTCGGTGGAGGTGCTGGAACGGCTGGTGTGGGGGCCGCCGTACGGCCAGGTCACCGCCGACCCGGCGCCCCGGCTGCGCTGGCTGCTGGACCGCGGGCTGCTGCTGCCGACGGCGCCCGGCACGGTCGTCCTCCCCCGCGAGGTGGCCCTTCACCTGCGCGGCGGCCGGGCGCACCGCACGCCGGAGCCGCTGCCGCCGCCCGTGGAGGCGGCGGCCACGCACCGTCCGCAGGTCGTGGACGCCACGGCGGCCGGGCAGGCGTACACGGCGCTCGCGACCGTGGAGGAGCTGCTGAGGGACTGGGACGAGGGCGGCCCGGCGGTGCTGCGGGCCGGTGGGCTGAGCGTCCGCGACCTGAAGCGGACCGCCGTCGCGCTCGACGTGTCCGAGCCGGTCGCCGCCTTCTGGGTCGAGCTGGCCCACGCGGCGGGCCTGGTCGCCTCCGACGGCGAGGCGGACGAGCGGTACGCGGCGACCCCGGCCTACGACGAGTGGCTGGAGCAGCCCGCCGCCCAGCGCTGGGTCCGGCTGGCTCAGGCGTGGCTGGCGGCGACCCGGACGGCCGGGCTGGTGGGCGGCCGGGACGCCAAGGACCGCTCGCTGGCCGCGCTGGGCCCGGGACTCGACCGGTCGGCCGCTCCGGAGGTACGGCACCGGGTGCTGAGCCTGCTCGCGGAGCTGCCGGAGGGGACGGCCGCGGCGGGCGAGTCGGTGCTGGCGCGGCTGCGGTGGGAGCGGCCACTGCGGCGGGAGGCGCAACGGGACACCGGCCCAGAGGCGGATCTGCGGGCTCGGCTCGCCCAGTGGGCGCTGTCCGAGGCCGAGTTGCTCGGGGTGACCGGGCGGGGGGCGCTCTCGGCGCACGGGCGGGCCCTGCTGGGGGCGCACGCCCCGGCGCACGCGCCGGAGGAGGATCCCGAGGGCCCCGGCGACAAGCTCCCCGTCCACCACCGTCCCACCCCACCCCTGGAACCCCTCGCCCCCGCCGAGCAGTCCGTCGCCTCCGCCACGGCCGCCCGGCTGCTCGCCCCGCTGCTGCCCGAGCCGCTGGACCACGTCCTGCTCCAGGCCGATCTGACGGCGGTGGCGCCGGGCCCGTTGCAGCGGCACCTCGCGGACATGCTGGGCGTGCTCGCCGACGTGGAGTCCAAGGGCGGGGCGACCGTCTACCGCTTCACGCCCGCCTCCGTACGCCGCGCCCTGGACGCCGGCCGCAGCGCCTCCGACCTGCACGCCTTCCTCGCCGAGCACTCCCGTACGCCGGTCCCGCAGCCGCTGGCGTACCTGATCGACGACGTGGCCCGCCGGCACGGCCACCTCCGTGTGGGCGCCGCCTCGGCGTACGTGCGCTGTGACGACGACGCGCTGCTCAACGAGATCCTCGCCGACAAGCGGTCCGCCGGACTGCGGCTGCGCCGTCTCGCGCCGACCGTGCTGGCCGCGCAGGCCGACCCGGCGTCCCTGCTGGAGGGGCTGCGCGCGATGGGCTTCGCGCCCGCCGCCGAGTCCGCCGAGGGCGACGTACTGATCACGCGCGCGCACGCCCACCGCACCCCGCCGCGCACTCCGCCCGAGCCGGTGCCGGACGGCCCGCCCGCGCCCGACGCCACGCTCCTCGCGGCCGCGATCCGCGCGATCCGGGCGGGCGACCTGGCCTCGACGGCGCCACGGAAGTCCCCCGCGCCCACCGCCACCGGCGGCGGCCTGCCGCGCACCAGCTCCGCCGAGACCCTCGCCACCGTGCAGGCCGCCGTCCTGACCGGCCAGGCCCTGTGGATCGGGTACGTCAACGCCGAGGGCGCCGCCAGTCAGCGGGTGATCGCGCCGGTGCGGGTGGAGGGCGGCTTCGTGACGGCGTACGACCACACCGCGGACGAGGTCCGCACGTATCCGCTGCACCGGATCACGGGGGTGGCGGAGCTGGCCGACGAATAGCCCCGACGGGACTCACCCGTTCGGGCGTACCACGGGATTCATGCACGCCGCGCCGGACACGTCCCACCCATGAGGGAGCTTGCGGCATGTCCCGCATCGCCGTGCGGGGGGCCGGGCAGCCACCGGATGTCCCGATCAAGCCCGAGCCGAATCCCCAGGGTTTCGGGCGAGCACATCCGGAAGGAAGACCCCGTGCGAGCTGCCCGTCGTGTCGCCGCCGTGCTGACCGCCACCGCCGTGCTGCTCGGCGCCCTCACCACCCAGGCCGCCGCCCTTGAGATCGCCGGGACCATCATCGAGTTCCCGGCCGTCTGACGCCCCCGCACACCCGTCGGGCCGGTCCCCGCGTCCCGGGTCCGGCCCGCCCGACCAACCGTCTGAAAGGCCCTCACGTCCCCATGCGTTCCAAGCTCCCCCTCCGCGCCCACCGCGCCATCGCCGTCTCGGCCGCCGCGGTGGTGACCGCGGCCGCCCTCGTCGCCGCGCTCGCGTCCGAGGCCTCGGCGGCGCCGGCCGGGTCGCTGCCGCTCCCGATCGCGGGGGCCGGAGACAAGCCCCTCGTCAACATCGACGGGCACGTCTTCGCCCAGCCGCTGGTCAACAACCTCACCCTGCCCACTCCGCAGTAGCCCGGCGGGTCCGGTAGCTGTCCCCTTCGAGGCGGACGATCTCGGCGTGGTGGGCCAGCCGGTCCACCATCGCCGGGGCGGCGGGACCGCCGAACACCTCGTCCCACCGCTCCAGCGGGCGGTCGCCGGTCACGATCAGCGAGCCGCGCTCGTAGCGGTGGGCGACCAGCCGGAAGAAGAGCTGCGAGGTGTCGGCGTCGAAGGGCAGATAGCCGACCTCGTCGACGATCAGCAGCGGACAGGTGTCGAGGCGGCGCAGCTCCTCGTCGAGGCGGCCGTCGGCCTGCGCCTTCGCCAGCCGCGCCGCCCATTCGCCGGCGGTCGCGAACAGCACCCGGTGACCGGCCTGGCAGGCCCGCACGCCGAGGCCGGTGGCGAGGTGCGTCTTTCCGGTGCCGGTCGGCCCCACGAACACGACGTTGCGCCGGGCCACGACGAAGTCCAGCTTGCCGAGCCGGGCCACCGCCTCCCGGTCGAAGGACCGCAGGTGCCCGGCGTCGAAGTCCTCCAGCAGCTTGCGGGCGGGGAACCCGGCGGCCCGCAGCCGGGCCTCGGCGCTCGGCGCCTCCTCCCGCTGGGCGGGGATCCTGACTCTCTCGGGGGGACTGTCCTCCTCAGGGGGACTGTCCTCGTCGGCGTGCTGCTGGGACCGGTGGGAGGGCTGGTGCGCACGCTCCGCCTGCGCCGCCATCGGCCCCGACATGTACGCGAGGATCGCGGCCGAGACGATGAACGCCATGTGGATCACCGTGCCCCACAGCAGGGAGTGCCGGGAGGTGTGGTGCACATCCACGAACATCTGCAGCAGATGGACGGACGAGATACCGACGATGGCGGTGGCCAGCTTCACCTTCAGCACGTTGGAGTTCACGTGCGAGAGCCATTCCGGCTGGTCACGGTGGCCCTGGAGGCCGATGCGGGAGACGAACGTCTCGTAGCCGCCGACGATCACCATGATCAGCAGGTTGGCGATCATGACGACGTCGACGAGTTTGAGCACGGCGAGCATGACGTAGGTCTCGGTCGCCTGCCCGGTGATGCATCGGACGATTAACGACCAGAGCTCGTTGAAGAACTTGTAGACGTACACCCCCTGGGCGGCCACGAGACCGAAGTAGAGCGGCGCCTGCAGCCAGCGCGTGGCGAACAGCGCGTAACCGAGGGTGGTGGTCGGCGGGGACGGGGCACGAGTGATGGCCTGCACGGTCGGCATTCTTCGCAGCCACCGCCGTCCAGGTGAAACCACGCCACTCACACGAATGAAAAGACATCCTGTAGGACTCCGGGAACGATCAGGCACACTGGACGTTTGGCCCCACCGAGCATCCGGAAAGGCAGTCACGCGTGAACGGACCACTGATCAGACTTCGTGGACGCCGAGCCAATACGGACTGATCGCCCCTCGGCAGAGGAACTTGAAGGCGAATCGGACCGGCGCCTGGACGCCCAGTTCCTCAGTGAGTTCGCGGGCTGCCGCCTCCTCGTAGGACTCGCCGATCTCTGCGGCTCCACCGATCAACCAGTTGTACTGCCCTGGGAATCGGGATACGTCCTCCTGTCTCCGATGCACGAGGATGCGGCCCTCCGTATCTCGACAGACGGTCGTCGCCACGCGGTGCAGCCAACGGTTCTTGATCGCCTCGCCTCGGTCCACCAGTTCACCCATGGCTCTCACCATCCCAGAGGGGTACGACAGTCTTCTCGGGTGACGCGGGCGTGGTCGGTGAACTCTCGGCGGAACAGCTCGGCTGTGACGCCTCCCTCCGGGGCGTGCCGGATCGTGTGGTTGACGTAGCGCAGAACAGCTCTCACCCCGCCCACCTCCTGGACGCGTTCACCTTGCGCACCTTGGCTCGTAGTTCGTCCGAAGTCGTGCTGACCTCGCCGAGCCGGTCGTTCCTGGTGTCCACGGCCAACGTGCCGACCTCCGGGACACCGCAGGAAGTCATGCGCAGCGCCGGCGGATCACCTCGGCGAGCTTCGAGGCGGTGTCAGAGTTCACCCGGCCCAGGTCCACCAGGGGCAGGCAGGACATGAGTGCCGCGAGGTCTGTGCTCAGCGACGGAAGGGTGATGCCGGCCATGGCGCATGCCTCCCTCAACCCCCGTGCTCCGGCGTCAGCTTCGCGCCACGCAGCGGACGTGCAGTCCTGTTTGGTCGACTGTTGTTCCGTGCTCACCGCAGCCCCCTTCCTCTCGGTCACACCATCGATCGTCCACTTGTCGCTCGGGACGGTGGAACCTCGCACGTTTCCCACTTCGGGACGTCCCGCGGCGGTAGAACGTCCCTCGTTACGTCCCCGACCGAGGGACGGCATGGCATGCCGAACGAGAGACTGCGTACAGCCATGGATGCGGGAGGCTGGACCTGCGCAACGCTGGCCGAGAAGGCGAACGCCGATCCCAAGTCCGTTGAGCGGTGGGTGAATCTGGGGCGTACTCCACGCAGGGCCACGGCGCTACGGGCCGCCAAGTCGCTTGGGGAGGACGTGCACGGGCGGACGTGCCCGTATCGACGTACGCAGAGCTGTTCGCCTCGGCTCGTGAGCGCATCGACATCCTGGTGTACGCCGCCGTGTTCCTGCACGAGGCGTATCCCAGGCTGAACGACTTGTTCCGAGAGCGCGCCGCCGACGGATGCGCGGTCCGCATTGCCATAGGGGACGCTGACAGCGCGAACGTCCAGCGGCGCGGAAAGGAAGAGAAGTTCGGGCACGGCATCGAGTCGCGCTGCCGTTTCGCGCTCCCGTCTGCTGGTGCGTGCAGTGCGCTTTGACCCGCTGGCCGCGCCGACCCGGTACCGTCCCGGCCTGACGACCCCCGCCACGCTGCGCGTGTGGCCGATGGGAGAGGACGAGTACGCCAAGCCCGTGGCGGCGGCCTTGTCCAACGTGCCCGCCAAGCTGTCGTACTGTCGCCCCTCCATCAAGGTGGTCGGTCCTTGGCGTGACAGCGACCAATACATAGCCTGACCCGGCCGTATTCAAGGGCGCCCGACCTCACCCGGTGGGGGCGCCCTCTCACGTGTCCGGCGGCGTCAGCTTGCGTCTTCCTTGGGCGCCTCGTCCTGCCCGCTCTTCTTCTCCGCTGCTGCCCGCCGCATGTGCCCTTCCTCACCGAAGTGCACGGACAACCGCGACGTGTCCAGCTTCTTCCCACCGCGCCGCGCGGGTGCCACCTCCACGTAGCAGCCCGCGTTCAGCAACAGGTCCCGCTTACCGGCCACGTCCGAGCGCTTCCATTGCTCAGCGTGCGTCTCACCGGTCGGCTCCGCCTTCACACCGCCGGGCTTCGCCGTGCGCTGCTTCTCCTGCAGAGACGCCAAGCGGTCCTCCAGCTTGGCGTACTGCTCCGCGTACCGCCTCGCACCGTCGTCGCCCTTGAACAGGCCCCGGTCGTAGCGGTCCTTCTGCAAGTCGGCCAAGGCTTCCTCGGCCTGCCGGATCTGGGGGCGGAAGTCCTCGCCCGCCTCCTGGACCAGCCGCACCACGGGAAGGTGCCCGTACTTCTCAAGGAACTGCTCTGTGACGTATTCCTCGGTGGTCACCCCCGCGACGGTCGGCCCGTAGCACTTCACGCCAGGCTTCTCCTCCCCCTTGGCCGCCCGCTGGCGGTACTTCAAGGGGCCGATGCACCGGTACCGGAGCTGGCCATTGCGCCCGCTGAACGTGTACATACGCTCACCGCACACCCCGCAGTGCATGACGCTGCGCAGCAGCGACGTCCCCTCTCGGCGCTTCTCACCGGGATTGGCTCGGCGCTCCAGCTCGCCCTGGAGCGCCTGCCAGGTGTCCGTGTCGAGGATCGGCGGGCGGTTGACCAGGGGCAGCCCGTCCGTCCGCAGGATCGGCTTTCCGTCCTCGATGACCTGGCCGAGCAACTGGGGATTGCCCAGCAGACTGCGCAGAGTCGTCGTATACCACTGCTTGGAGTCGCTGCGCTTGCCCGCCGTCTGGCGTGAGGCGTGGCCGGGCGACGGGACACCCTCCTTGTTGAGGTCGTTGATGATCTGCATGAGCGAATCCTTGGCCAGGACCCGCTCCACGATCCGCTTGATCGTCTTGGCCTCGTCCTCGTTGACCGCGAGGACCTTGCCCGCCCCGTTGGGGTTGGGGACGACCATGTAGCCGTACGGCACCCTGCCGCCGGTGTAGCGGCCCTCCCGTCGCAGGTGCTCGTGCGCGCTGGACACCCGCATGCCGATGGTGTCGGACTCCAGCTCGGCGAAGACCGCGATCACCTTGGCCATGGCCCGGCCCATGGAGGACGTGAGGTCAAGAGGTTCTGTCGCCGACGCGAGCGCGACGCTCTGGTGCTCGGCGAGGCGCATGATCTCCGCGAAGTCGACCGTCGAGCGTGCGAGCCGGTCGATCTTGAAGAACACGATCACGTCCAGCTCGGCGAGCCTGGTCAGGACGCGCTGCAGTCCTGGCCGGTCAAGGCCCCGGGAGAAGCCCGAGACGTCGATGTCCTCCTCCATGGCTATGACGTCCCAGCCACGTGCCTTACACAGCGCCTCGCACGCCGCTCTCTGGCGCTCGGGAGAAGTCGTCTCGTCCGTTTCACGCGATAGGCGAACATAGATAGCGGCGCGCGTCCCCGGCGCGCCGGCCGGAACGCCCTTTCGGCGCCGGGCACGGGGCATGGCCCGAGCCGTGGCAGGTGCAGTGTCTGTCACGCTGACGATCCTATCCGCGGAGGTATGCGTGTCCTGCCTAATCGTCCAGTCGGACAAGACCCTGCTCCTCGAAGTCGATCACGAGCAGGCCGACGAGTGCCGTCGGGCGATCGCGGCGTTCGCCGAGCTGGAGCGGGCGCCCGAGCACATCCACACCTACCGGGTGACGCCGCTCGGCCTGTGGAACGCGCGCGCGGCCGGGCACGACGCCGAGCAGGTCGTGGACGCGCTGGTGACGTACAGCCGCTATCCCGTGCCGCACGCGCTGCTCGTCGACATCGCCGACACGATGGACCGGTACGGCCGGCTGACCCTGAGCAAGCACCCGGCGCACGGCCTCGTCCTCACCACCACCGACCGCCCGGTCCTGGAGGAGGTGCTCCGCTCCAAGCGGATCGCGCCCCTGGTCGGCGCCCGCATCGACCCGGACACCGTCGCCGTGCATCCGTCCGAGCGCGGGCAGATCAAGCAGGTGCTGCTCAAGCTGGGCTGGCCCGCCGAGGATCTCGCCGGGTACGTCGACGGCGAGGCGCACCCCATCGAGCTGCGCGAGGACGGGTGGGCGCTGCGGCCGTACCAGAAGCAGGCCGTGGAGAACTTCTGGCACGGCGGGTCCGGTGTGGTCGTACTGCCCTGTGGGGCCGGTAAGACGCTGGTCGGCGCCGGGTCCATGGCCCAGGCGCAGTCGACGACCCTGATCCTCGTCACCAACACGGTCTCGGCGCGGCAGTGGAAGCACGAGCTGGTGAGGCGGACCTCACTGACCGAGGAAGAGATCGGTGAGTACAGCGGTACGAAGAAGGAGATCCGGCCGGTCACCATCGCGACGTACCAGGTGCTGACGACGAAGCGGAAGGGTGTCTACCCGCACCTGGAGCTGTTCGACTCCCGGGACTGGGGGCTCATCGTCTACGACGAGGTGCATCTGCTGCCCGCTCCGGTCTTCAAGTTCACCGCGGATCTCCAGGCGCGGCGGCGGCTGGGGCTGACGGCGACGCTGGTGCGGGAGGACGGCCGTGAGTCGGACGTCTTCTCGCTCATCGGGCCCAAGCGGTTCGACGCGCCGTGGAAGGAGATCGAGGCGCAGGGGTACATCGCGCCCGCCGACTGCGTGGAGGTCCGGGTGAACCTGACGGACTCCGAGCGGCTCGCGTATGCGACGGCGGAGCAGGAGGAGAAGTACCGCTTCTGCTCGACGACCGAGACCAAGCGGAAGGTGACGGAGGCGATCGTCCGGCGGTTCGCCGGGCAGCAGATCCTCGTCATCGGGCAGTACATCGACCAGCTCGACGAGCTGGGGGAGCATCTCGGGGCGCCGGTGATCAAGGGCGAGACGTCCAACGCCCAGCGCGAGAAGCTCTTCGACGCCTTCCGGCAGGGCGAGATCAGCGTCCTGGTCGTCTCCAAGGTCGCCAACTTCTCCATCGACCTGCCGGAGGCGACGGTCGCCGTCCAGGTGTCGGGGACGTTCGGGTCGCGGCAGGAGGAGGCGCAGCGGCTGGGGCGTGTGCTGCGCCCGAAGGCCGACGGCCACCAGGCCCACTTCTACTCGGTCGTCGCCCGCGACACGCTCGACCAGGACTTCGCGGCCCACCGCCAGCGGTTCCTGGCCGAGCAGGGGTACGCGTACCGGATCATGGACGCGGACGAGCTGCTGGCGGGGAGCTGACGCCGTAACACCGTACGCAGGGCCCTTGACGCCAGCACCGCCAGCCCAAGGAGGGGGTAGGGCGCGGCCAGGGGCTGTTGCCACCACGGGAGGTGGAGGTCCAGGTCGCCCTGGTGGGGTACGAGCCACAGGGTGCGGGCGGTGAAGAGGAACGTCACGGCGAGCGCCAGACGGGTGCGGCCGTCCGTCAGGAGTACGGCGATCAGGGGGACGCACCAGACCCAGTGGTGGGACCAGCTGATCGGCGAGATCAGCAGCGCGGTGACGGCCGTCAGGAGGAGGGCGTGGCGGTCGTCCGGCGTGCGGTGGATCAGCCACAGGGCGGTGGCCGCGATCAGCACGGCGGGCGCCATCCAGGCCGGGCCCGGCGCCGGGTCGCCCAGGGTGCGGGCGATCAGGCCCTGGAGCGACTGGTTGTCGACGATCCAGGGCTTGCCCACCCGGTCGGTCTCGTAGAGGCGGCGCAGCCAGAAGTCCGCGCTCGCGGACGGGAGTACGAGCGCGCCGAGGGCGACGGTCGCCGCGCAGGTGGTCGTGGCGGTGGCGGCCTCCCGGTGGCGGCCGCGCAGCAGCAGGTACGCGATGAAGACGGCCGGCGTGAGCTTGATGCCGGCCGCGACACCCACGGCGACACCCTTGCCCGGGGCGCCGGGCGGGCGGGTGAGGTCCCAGAGGACCAGGCAGGCGAGGGCGAGGTTGATCTGGCCGTAGAGGAGCGTCTGGAAGACCGGTTCCAGCCAGAGGGCGAGGGCGGTGGCCGCGCACAGGGCCGACAGGCGCAGGGGGCGGCCGGCGAGTCGGGCCGAGAGGTGCACCAGGCAGGCGGTGAGCAGGGTGTTGGCCGCGAGGAAGACGGCCTTCAGGGCCGCTACGGGGATCCAGGCGGCGGGCGTGAAGACCAGCGCGGCGAAGGGGGGATAGGTGGCGGGGAGCCGCCACTCGGTGACGGTGAAGCCGTAGAGGTCATGGCCGTGCAGGACGGCCGCGCCCTCGGCCCGGTACACCAGGGCGTCGGCCATGGGTGGGTGTTGCACGACGCACAGGGCGGCGAAGGCCGCGACGGAGACGGCGAGGAGTGTTGCGGAAACCGCCGAGCGTGATCGTCTCGTCACACCGTGACACTAGACGCTCACTTGCGGCGGACGCCCGCCTCCTCGCCGTACTCACCGAGGATGATCACATCGAACGCGGCGCCCGCGAACACCCGCACGGCACGCAAGGCTTCGCCGAGGCGGTGACGGTGGCCGGTGAGGGCGGGGGCGCCGGGGGGACGGGCCGGTGCGGGGGCTGGGGTGAAGGTCGCTGCACTCATGCCTCCATGGTGGATTTCGCACCGTAAAGGGGGCATCGGCCTGCGGGCCGAACCTGCCTGGTCCGTGGGTAGCCCTTCAGAGGGAGCCGTGGCCCTGAGGGAGGAGGGCTCGCCCCCTAGGGGTTGTGACGGAGACGGGCCGGGGGAAGGCAGGTGAGGTCGGTGAGGATCCCGGGTGGAGAAAATTCGTTGGTCCGCCCTCGGCCGCTCACCTAGAATCTCCGCTCTTGCCCGCCTCCCTCGGGGAGTGCCGCCGCCCGGACGGAAACCGGGGGCATCCCTCACCGCACCCGTAGCCCTTCGGAGGCACCGCCTTGTCCACGCCCGCCGACGATCCGCTCGCCCGTGAGCGTTCCCACCTCGCCGCGTCCCGTGCCGCTCTGCGGGCGATGCGGGAGGACGTCGAGTCGCTCGACATCAGCGACGTCACCGCGAACTGGGTCAACGCCCAGATCCTGGAACGCCAGATCGGCGAGCGCATCAAGGCCCTCGCCGACCTCAGCGACACCCCGCTGTTCTTCGGCCGCCTCGACTACCTGCACGCGCCGGGCGTCGAGCAGGCGGAGGGGGCGGAGGGCGAGCGCCCGCGGCCGGAGGACGCTTATCAAACACTGCACATTGGGCGGCGGCATGTGCACGACGCGGACGGCGACCCGATGGTCATCGACTGGCGTGCGCCGGTCTCACAGCCGTTCTACCGGGCCTCCAAGAAGGACCCGATGGGCATCGCGCTGCGCCGCCGTTTCGGTTACACCGGCGGGGAGTTGACGGCGTACGAGGACGAGCACCTCTCCGACCCTGCCGAGGCGGCGCGGGCCAGCAAGCTGCTCCAGCAGGAGATCGAGCGCCCGCGGGTCGGCCCGATGCGGGACATCGTCGCCACGATCCAGCCCGAGCAGGACGAGATCGTACGCAGCGGGCTGGGCGGCACGGTGTGCGTGCAGGGCGGTCCCGGCACCGGAAAGACCGCGGTCGGCCTGCACCGCGTGGCCTACCTCCTCTACGCCCACCGCGAGCGGCTGGCCCGCACGGGCACCCTCGTGATCGGCCCGAACCGCTCCTTCCTGCACTACATCGAGCAGGTGCTTCCGGCGCTGGGTGAGTTGACGGTCCGGCAGGCGACGGTCGGCGACCTGGTGGCGCATGTGGAGGTGCGGGGCACGGACGACGCGGCGGCCGCGCTCGTCAAGGGAGACGCGAGGATGGCGGAGGTCCTCCGCCGGGCGCTGTACGCGCACGTGACCATGCCCACGGAGCCGGTCGTCGTGGTGCGCGGGTCGCGGCGGTGGCGGGTGCCCGCGTACGAAGTCGAGGAGATCGTGCGGGAGTTGCTGAACCGCGGAATCCGGTACGGCGCCGCTCGCGAGGCCCTGCCGCAGCGGATCGCGCATGCCGTGCTGGTGCAGATGGAACGGTCGGGTGAGGCGCCGGACGACCGGGTGCAGGACGCGGTGGCCCGGGGCAGTGCCGTGAAGGCGGCGGTCAAGGCGGTCTGGCCGGTCGTGGACCCGGCGAAGCTGGTGCTGCGGCTGCTGACGGACGCGGAGTTCCTCGCCGTACACGCGGAGGGCGTACTGAGCGAGGACGAGCAGAAGACGATCCTCTGGGCGGGACCGGCGCGGTCGGTGAAGTCGGCGAAGTGGTCGGCGGCGGACGCGGTGCTGGTCGACGAGGCGCGGGACCTGATCGGCCGCACGCCGTCGCTCGCCATGTCGTCCTCGACGAGGCGCAGGACCTGTCGCCCATGCAGTACCGGGCGGTCGGCCGCCGCTGCACCACCGGCTCCGCGACGGTCCTCGGCGATCTGGCGCAGGGGACCACGCCGTGGGCGACGCGCAGTTGGCAGGAGGCGCTCACCCATCTGGGCAAGGACGACGCGGTGATCGAGGAACTGACGGCGGGTTTCCGCGTCCCGACGGACGTCATCACGTACGCCTCCCGGCTGCTGCCGCACATCGCGCCCGGCCTGACGCCGGTGGCGTCGGTGCGGGAGAACCCCGGTTCGTTCGAGGTACGGCAGGTCACGGGCGACGCGGACGTGGTGGCGGCCTGCGCCGCGTCGCTCACCCACGAGGGCTCGATCGGCCTGATCGCGGCGGACGCCCGGATCCCGGCGCTCGCGGAGGCGCTCACGTCAGCCGGGATCGGCTACCTGGCCCCCGGCGAGGAGACGTCGTACGGCACCCGCCTGACCCTGGTCCCGGCCTCGCTGGCCAAGGGCCTGGAGTACGACTACGTGGTGCTGGACGAACCCCAGGCCATCGTCGACGCCGAACCGGACGAACGGACCGGCCTGCGGCGGCTGTACGTGACCCTGACGCGAGCGGTGTCGGGCCTGACGGTGACGCACAAGGCACCGCTGCCGGAGCAACTGAGCTGAGCGTCCATCCACGGGCCTTCGTGCCGCCCGAGGCGGCACGGGAGGGCGCGGGCGGGCGGGCGCGGGGCTGCATCAATGTGCGGCTCCGCCGCGATGGGGGCCCCCGCTCGAGCGCATTCCAGAGTGGGGGAGCAACCAGCCACGACGGTGCCGCAGACGATCGACGGCATATCGCGGCACTTCCAGCGGAGCGCTTGCGCACCGCTGCCGGAGCAACGGAGCTGAGCGTCCATCCACGGGCCTTCGTGCCGCCCGGGGCGGTGTGGGTGGACGCAGGTGAGCGAGGGCAGGCACGGGCGGCGCCCGTCGCGCCCGGCGCGCTCCCGAGCCCACCCGGAGCCGCTCCGCCCAGCACGCGTCAGACGCCGTCCAGCGCGCTCCGCCACTCCGCGACCGACTGCACCGACACCGGCCGAGCCCAGCCACCCGGCCGCGCCGCCCCGCCGATGTGGAACGCGTCGATTCCGGCGGCCCGCAGCGTCGGCACGTGGTCCAGCCGTAGTCCCCCGCCCGCCAGGATGCGCTGCTCGTACCCCGGCTCCCCGCCCCGCGCCGCCTCGGCGAGCAGCACCGGCAGCCCCTCGTCGACCCCATCGGCCGCCCCGGCCGTCAGGTAGGTGTCCAGCCCGGGCAGACCGTCCAGCGCCTTCCGCAGCGCGTCCCGATCCGCCGCCCGGTCGATCGCCCGGTGAAACGTCCACCGGCACCCGTCCAGCACGCCGACCACCCGCTCCACGGCATCCAGGTCCACCCCACCGTGGGCATCGAGGAACCCCAGCACGAACTCCTCGGCCCCGGCCTCCCGCATCCGCCCCGCGACCTCGACGAGCCGCCCCACGTCCCCCGCCGCGAACCCGTCCGCCAGCCGCAGCATCACGCGCAGCGGAATGCCGACGGCGGCCCGGATCGCGACGAAGGTCTCGACGGACGGCGTCAGCCCGTCCGCCGCCATGTCGGTGACCAGTTCGAGGCGATCCGCGCCTCCGGCCTGGGCGGCGACCGCGTCCTCGGCGTCGAGGGCGATCACCTCCAGGACTGCACGCGTGCTCATGGCATCCCTTTCTTTGGGCATTCCCCGAAGCGGGCTACAGGTCTAGTCCAATATCAGGGTACGCCCGCGGGGATCGAGCCCGCGAGACAGCACCGTCGGCCGAAGCCGACGCTCGTCCCCGGTCACCCGAAGATGTTCACCCGAAGAATGTTCACCCGAAGATGTTCAGCTCCCCCACACCCACCCCCGCCAGCTCGAACCCCGCCGCGTCCACCGACCGCCCCGCGTACAGCCGTACGAGCGTCGACGCGTCCCCGATGTACCGCCCCGGCGTCCGCTCCCCGCTCGCGTCCCCGAACCGCAGCGGCTGGTCCACGTCGTCGAGGTCGGCATGCAGCGGCACATGCCCCCGCTCCCGCGTGATCCGCACCAGCAGATCGAGCGCGTACGGCAGCCCCACCCCGGCGTACGCCCCCGGCTCCCCGAGCGCCTCGCGCACATCCCCCGCGTGCACCCACTCCCCGAGCGCGAGCCCGTCCAACGCGCCGCCCGCCTTGGCGATCACCGGCCCCGCCTCCGTCATCCCCCGTTCCAGCTCGTCGACGACCTGCGCGTTCGTCCAGTCGGCGCGCTCGGCGATGTCCCGGTCGTTCGCCTCGGGCGAGAACACACCCTCCTCGAACCGCCCCTCCACGGCCCGCATGAGCGCCGACGAACAGTGCGCCAGCACATCCCGCACCGTCCACCCCGGACACGCGTCCGTCGGCGTCGCGAAGTCCCCGTCCGTCCGCCCCCGCAACCAGGGGATCAGCTGATCCCGCTCCACCACCAGCAGCCGCCCCGGCAGCTCCGGGTCCCGTACCTCGCCGTGCATGTCAGCAGAAGTCATGCCCCCACGCTAGGGCCTGTCCTCTGGATCGCGCCGACGTCGCGGCCCGTGGCACGCGATCCCTCCAAGCTCGGCCGAAAGGCGCAGTCACCCTCAGCCGAGCTGATCCGAACGACAGGGCCCGGCGCAGAATTGACGACATGCCCGACCCCAACGCCCTCCGCGCCCGCTTCGTCCGGACGCTGGAGGCCGCCCGAGCCCCCGAGGGCGGCCCCGATCCGGCCCCGTACGCCGACAACCTCCTCGCCCGCTGGCAGGAGCCGCAGCGTCACTACCACACGCTCGCCCACCTCACCGCGGTCCTCGACCGCATCGACGTACTGGAGCGGTACGCCGACGACGCCGGCCTCGTCCGCCTCGCCGCCTGGTTCCACGACGCCGTCTACCTCCCGGACCGCTCCGAGAACGAGGAACGCTCGGCCCGGCTCGCCGAGCGCGCCCTCCCCGAGGCCGGCGTGTCCCCCGCGAAGACCGCGGAGGTCGCCCGCCTGGTGCGGCTCACCGCGGGCCACGCCCCGGCCGACGACGACCGCAACGGCCAGGTCCTGTGCGACGCCGACCTGGCGATCCTCGCCTCGCCGCCGTCGCGGTACGCCGCCTACACGGCCGCCGTCCGTGAGGAGTACGGCTTCGTCCCGTCCGACGCCTTCCGCGCGGGCCGTTCCGCCGTCCTGCGCGACCTCCTCGCCCTGCCCCGCCTGTTCCGCACCCCGTACGGCGCCGAGCACTGGGAGGCCACGGCCCGCTACAACATCACCTCCGAGCTGGAAATCCTGTCGTCCTGAGGGCACCCCGTCGCCTAGCCTGCGCGCCATGGCGGACATGGGTGGGGAACAGGTACAGCAGGCCGTCGCGAGCGCCGTCGCGGTGCTGCGGACGGCGACGGACCGTGACTGGCGAGCGGTCAACGCCGGTCGCCTCACCTGGAGTTGCCGCGAGACGGCCGAGCACATCGCGAGCGACCTGCTGGCGTACGCGGGACAGCTCGCCGGACGCGCGCAGGACGCGTACGTCCCCTTCGAGATCACACTCGACGGCGACGGCGGCCTCGACCCGGCCGACAACGACGGCGTGCTCCACGTCATCGAGACGACAGGCGCGTTGCTCACGGCGGCGATCCGCACCACGCCCCGCGAGGTGCGCGCCTTCCATCCGTATCCGTTCCGCAGCGCGAACCGTGACGGCTTCGCCGCGATGGGCGTCGCCGAAGTGCTGCTGCACACGCACGACATCGCCGAGGGCCTCGGCCTCGCCCACGACCCACCCGCCGAGCTCTGTACGTTCGTCCTCGGCACGATCTTCCCGCACGTCCGGCCCGCCACCGACCCCTGGCGCACCCTCCTGTGGGCCACCGGCCGCGGCGATCTCCCCGGCCGCGCCCCGGTCACCGACTGGCGCTGGAGCAACACGCTCGTCATCCCCGCCGACCGCCTCACCCTGGAAGGCGTCACCCCCCGCGCGGCCGCCGACCTCGCCGCGGGCGGCGACGGCGGGTTCGAGTGGGTCGAGGGCGGCCCGTTCGAGGGCACCCGCGAGGCCGCGGGGATGACGGTGAAGGCGTACGAGTCGGGCGTGCACCGCCCGGAGTTCGGCCTCTTCGTCCTGGTACGCCACGAGGACGGGCGCGCGATCGGCGGCATGGGCTTCCACGGCGTCCCCGACGAGGACGGCCGCGCGGAGATCGGCTACGACCTCACCGAACCGGCCCGCGGCCACGGCTATGCCACGGAGGCCCTGCGCGCGCTGGCGGACTGGGCCCTGGCCCGGGAGGACGTACGGTCCCTGTTCGCGACGGTGGAGCGGGACAACGTACCGTCCCAAGGGGTGATGGAACGGACCGGTTTCGTACAGGTGAGCGAGGGCGACGACGAAGAGGTCGCCTACGAGCTGCGTGGCTGAGCACACCGATCGGCTCGGCCCGACCGCCGCTGCACCGGATCCACCGTCGGAACCCGCGCAACGCCGATCCCAAAAGCCCCTGCGGGAATTAAAGTTGGCTCTCCAACCACATCGTCGTCGTGCACGTCGGGGCGGCGCAGGGCCGAGGGGGCAGGGGGACGGATGAGCGAGCACGCCGTGGACCGGTTCGGGGAAGCCGAGCAGGCAGCAGAGGGTACGGCGGTCCAGGCAGCAGTGGACGGGCTTACCGTGCCCATCTGGGTGACAGCGACCGAGGACGACATCGCGGCGGCGCAACAGGGCAGCGACACCATGGGCCTGTTCAGCAGCGACGGCAATGCCGTCCTGCGCTCGGTGCCGCTCGGCCCGCTCCGCAAGAACCTCGCCGAGACGGTGGACGCCCTGCAACGCGTCTTCCAAGAGGTCGCCGACCGCGGAGGCGCCCTCCCGCTCGCCGAGGCACAGCTCTCCTTCCAGATCACCGCCGGCGGAGGCATCCAGCTCGTCGGCACCGGTCAGATGCAGGGCACCCGGGGACTGACGCTCACGTTCAAGCGTCCCGCCTGACCCGGCACCGCCCATGCCACAGCACAAGGCGCTGCTCATCGGGGCCAGTGAGTACGGCGACCCGAGCATCGGGGACCTGCCCTTCGTCCGCGACGACCTGCAACGGCTGCGCGAGGTCCTGATCGGGCGCGGCTTCCGGCAGGCCGACATCCTGGAGAGCCGATACGGCACCACGCAGAACACCGTGCGGGGTGCCGTCCACCGGTTCCTGCACGACGCCGGCCGCGGCGACACCCTGCTCATCCTGCTGAGCGGGCACGGGGTCCATTTCGACGGCAAGGACTACCTGGTCCCGGAGGACGCCACCTCCGACACCCGGCCGTTCACCGACAGCTGCATCGAGATCGGCTGGCACAAAGAGGTCGAGGCGTCCCCCGCGGAACGCGTCGTCTTCCTGATCGACGCCTGCCGCGAGGGCATGGAGCTGGACACCAAGGCCGTACCGGGGACCCGGCGGTGGCAGAGACCCAAGATCATCAGCACGCTGCGCCGGAAGGTCGCGTACGTGCACGCGTGCGCAAAACCCCAAGTCGCCCTTTTCGTACGGGAGTCAGACGTACTGCAGCCCGGCTGCGACGTCGGGACACAGGAGGGCGAGTCGTTCAGCATCTTCTCGCGCGCCGTGTCCGACGTGATCATCGGCGACCCGCACGCCCTGCGTCTGCGCGAGTTCGCCCAGCAGGTGCAGGAGCGGGTCAACACCTTCCACCGCGCCTACGGCAAGCCCCAGGCCCCGCAGCAGGTCATGGTCACCTACGAAACGGACGCCACCGGCGGCGACTTCCCGCTGCTGCCGGGCACCGACCGGCGGCCCGAGCTGCACCCCTGGGTGCGTGCGGTGGACAAACACCCGGTGTGGCACCACACGCCCGAGGGCCCGGCACGGGAGACACTCCGGCAGATCTGCGGCGCGCTGGCCGGCCGGCTGGCGGCGGCGTACGAGAAGGCGGCGTCGGCGCTGGGTGACGACCCGTGGCACGACCCGGAACTGGCCGCGCGGACGCACGAGCGGCTGGGTTTCCTCGTCGGCCGGGCGGACGCGGTACGGCTGTCGCCGACCGAGGCGGCCCTCGCCTTCCTCTTCCCACTCGTCACCCAGACCTTCTGGGCCCAGGAGGCCGCCCAGCGCCTCGGCGTCCTCACCCCGGACCCGGCGGCCCCGGTGCCCGACCAGGCCCGCTTCCACAAGTTCGCCCAGGGCTTTCCCCGGCTGAAACGCCGTCTGCTCGCGCTGGAGCACAAGAGAACCGCGGGGGGCGCGAGGACATCGGCCGGCTCGATGGCCTCGGACGAGTCGACGAAGGACATCCAGTGGTGGCTCTTCCACCGCTGGCTGATCCAGCAGCCGGACCTGTACACGGCCGAACGCCTCAAGGCACTCCTCGGTGACGTGACCTCCGACGGGGAGCACCCCTGGATCAGCGAAGCCCTCTCCGGCGAACGCCTGATGCGACTGCTGCGGGAACACCGGACCGCCCCGTTCACCATGCGTCGGGCCACGACCGATCCGGTGCTCCACGGACCCCGGCCGCACCAGGATGACCGCGAGATCATCGACGCCAGCGGCCTCTACGAACAGGAGGTGCGGGCCCCCCTGGTCATCGCCCTGACCAAGGCGGCCTACGCCATGGCCGTGGACCCGGTCGACCTGCCCGAGATCGTCGTCGAGCACCTCGGCGTCCGCGACAGCGTCGACATGGAGGCGCTGCGGATCACGGTTCAGCGCTCCGACTGGCAGGTCTCCGGCCTGGGACGTTCCCTCAACGCCGTGTGCTCCCACCCGGCTGTCCAGGTCGCGCTGCGCGAACACGCGGCCC
This sequence comes from Streptomyces sp. TRM70350, assembly GCF_019219825.1. Lineage (GTDB taxonomy): Bacteria > Actinomycetota > Actinomycetes > Streptomycetales > Streptomycetaceae > Streptomyces. The sequence goes on from NZ_JAHUXH010000007.1 coordinate 195,010, forward strand.
GGGTCGACCTGCTGCTGCGCGACATCAACCGCGGCGACAACCCGCTCCTGGCCCCGCTGAGCACCCTCCCGCCGTACGCCGACGGCAGCCGCGTACGGCTCGACGGCAACACTCCCGACCAGCTCTCCGACGGCATCCGCTTCCAGCTCGCCGAGGACCGCGTCCAGGAGCTGCTGATGGGCGAGGAACTGTACGGCGACAGCGAACTGGCCGTCCGAGAGCTGTACCAGAACGCACTGGACGCCGTTCGCTACCGGGACCGCCGCACCGAGTACCTGCGGCGCGTGAACCGCCCGGTCGGTTGGGAAGGCGGCCGCATCGAGTTCGTCCAGGGCGTCCATCCCGACGGCCGCCCCTATCTGAAATGCCGGGACAACGGCATCGGCATGGGCATCACGGAGCTGAGCACCGTCTTCTCCCAGGGCGGCGCGCGCTTCGTCGACCTCCCCGAGTACATCGAGGAGCAGGCGGCCTGGGCCGAACTGCCCGGTCCGAAGCTGGAGCTCCACCCCAACTCGCGCTTCGGCATCGGCGTGCTGAGCTACTTCATGCTCGCCGACGAGATCGTCGTACGCACCTGCCGACTGGACCGGGAGGGGCAGCCGGGACGCCTGCTGCAAGTGACGATCGCCGGCCCGGGCAATTTCTTCCGGGTGGACGACCTGGGTCCTGGGCAGGACGCCGGAACCGAGGTCGAGCTCCTGCTCAGCCAGGAGCGGAGGTCGGTGTCGTGTGTGGAGGCCCTGCAGAAGGTGCTGTGGGTGGCGCCGTACCGGACGGTGGCCAAGCATGGGGCGCGTGAGCATGAATGGGAGCCGGGGGTGCTGGATCCGGCCACTCTGGAGCGGTCCAGCAGGTACCGGCGTTACACCGAGAGGTTCCGCACGGTCTGCATCCCGTCAGGAGACGCCGACCTGTGGTGGATCGAGGGCGAAGGGGTCGTCCTCGCGGACGGCTTGTTCACCCAGAGCCGGCAGGTGGCACACGAGGATCCCCTGTACGGCGTCGTCGTCAACCTGCACGGTGATCACTCGCCCGAGCTGACGGTGGACCGCAAGAGCGTGCGCTCCTACGACCAGGACCACGTGACCGCGCGGACGACCGCCGCAGTGGCCAGTCTTACGCGTCCCGGCCTCGAATTGCCCAACGGGTACTGGCTGGAGGGCGCGAGCCGTTGGTCCATGGCCTTCGCCGACTGCGTGGCCGAGCACGCGCGTCGCGCCGAGCTTTCCTGGCGGCTCGACGACAACATCTCGGCGCCCTTCAGCCAGGTGGGCTTCTTTCCGCCCGACGTGGACCTGCTGCCCCTGGTCACCGGCACGTACACGGACGCCGAACAGACGGGACTGGCCTCGTTCTTCGCGACCATGCCTCTGCCCGTTCTGCGCTGGCGGCTGCGCGCGCTGTACCGGACCGGACTCGGTGGCCCCGTTTCACTGCCCGACACCGACACCACTGACGAGCAATGCGCCCGTCCTTCGGACTTCATGCTGCTGATCAACGGCTTGTCGAGGTTTCCGAACTGGGAACTGGCACGCGACCGTTGGCTGAGGGGCCCCCAAGCGCCCGCGTTCCTCAGCATGTCCCCGCCTTCCGAACCGCTCACCAAGACTGGTCTGATGAGCTTGGGCATGCTGCTCCCTTGGCGTGACCCGGCCCAGCCACTGCGCACGGCGGATCTCTTCGAGTTGAGCTCCAAGGTGGAGCGACCGCCGTCCGAGGTCGCGGAGCGTTTGAACGAGTTGGGCTACCGCACCGAGTCACTGTCGGACTGTGCCGCCGTCGAGTGTTCCGACCTGCCGCTGCTCCGGCCGTTGGGCGACCTGTCGAAGTGGCTGGCACCCGGGACGGCGCTGTCAGCCGCCCAGATCTGCGTCAGCGCGTCACAAGCCGGCTGCTCCACCGTCCGGGCCGCCGAGCGACTGGCGGAGCTGGGGTTCACGGTCCCGGCCGCGTACCCGGAGCGGACGCACTGGAGCGAGGATGAGCTCAACGTCGTCAAACAGCTGTGGTCGTCGTACGACACACCGCCCTCCCCCGATGCGGCGGTGCGGGTCTGCGCGGCCCAGCTGACAGCGGTGGCCCATGCGACGAGTCTCACCCTGCGCTTCGTCGCGGAGTTGTTGGGAGAACTCGGTTTCCTCCTGCCTCAGGGCGCGTCGGGGCTGCCCGAGCTCAGCGACGACGACCGGGCTCTCCTCACCCATGAACCCCAGATCCTGGTGGATCAGGAGGTGCCGCTCCGCTATGTGGCCGCCGCCTCCCGCCGCCTGAACCGCCCCGCCCGCGCCCTGGCGGAACGACTGCGCGAGCTCGGATACACGGTCTCCGAGGTACCCGACGACGAACAGCTGCCCTCCCGGGAGGACATCGCCTTCCTCGACGCGGCCCCCGGGCTGTCCGACCTGCACCGGCCCGTGTCCCTGATTCAAGTGGCGCACATCGCACAGGAGACCGAGATCTCCCCCGGGGAAGCGGTCACCCGTCTCGCCTCTCTGGGATGCCGCTTCGCTTTCGTCCCGGACGTGGTCTCCCGGTTCCGCAAACAGGACACCGAGGCCCTGTATTTCGGTGACTACCCGGATCCCGAGGACTTCGGCCCCGTCTCCCCGGCGATCCTGCACGCCGTCGCCCTCCACACCCACCAGCCCGACGGCACCGACGACATCGCCGCCTCCCTCACCGACCTGGGCTTCACCGTCGTACCGCCCACGGAGGAGTGGACCGAGGAACGCCGTCTGGAAAAGGAACTGCTCGCGGCTCTTCTCTCCCCGGCCGACGCCCCGCCGCCCGCCCTTCCCCGCGACCCACGGATCTCGCTGGTCACCCTGGCGACCGTGGCCCTGGAAGCCGGCATGTCCCTGCGGGACGTAGCCCTCAAGGCCTCGGCGATGGGCATGCGTCATGAAGCCGAGACCTGGTTCACTCCCGCCCCGCCGACGGAGCCCACCGCCCCTTCGGCCGCCGCAACCCCGCCCCCTGCAACAGCCGCACCACGTCCCGGCTGCTGACCTCCACCGCGCCCGCGGCGACCGCGTCGGCGTAGCGGTGGGACGGGATGTCGTAGTGGTCCCGTTCGAAGGCGCGGCGGGGGACGCCCAGCTCCTCGGCGAACGTGTGGAGTTCGTCGTAGGAGACATCGCTGACGAGGTGGGACCACATGCGTCCGTGGCCGGGCCAGGTCGGCGGGTCGATGTAGATGGTCACGAGGAGGGCGGCCCGGCCGAGCAGGAGCCCAGCGAGCCGACCGCCGCGACCTTCACGCCGGCCTTGTGGCACACCCAGTGCGGGTCGGGGCCGAGTTCCGGCTCGACGTCCAGGGCGTGCGGGTCGCCGGAGCCGCAGACCGGGCACAGGGGCCAGCGGCCGTAGCGCTCCAGCAGGGCGTCCTGCACGTCCTGGGCGACCAGCCCGGCGACATACCCCGCGCCGTCCGGCCACTGTTCCACCCACCAGCGCCGCTGTACGACGGACTCCTCGACCAGCGAGACGACGTCCGCCTCGGCGACCCGGCCCGCGACGAGGTCGGCGAGCACGAGGGCGCGGGCCGCGTGCAACGCCTGCTCCAGGGGGCTGATGGGGTCCATGCCCCTATTGTGCGCACTCTTGACCACAACGCCGAGCCGAAAATATCTTTCAACTGTGACCCGTGACGTGAAGGAAACTTTCGACAGTGCTTCGGGCAGGGCTTCGGGCAGTGCCTCGGGCGGCACTTCGGGCAGGGCTTCGGGCAGCGCCGATGGGCCCCGGAGCACCCCGCCCGCGCCCGCCGCCCTCGCCGCCAAGGTGCGCACGCTCGTCCCCTCCATGACCCGCTCCATGCAGCGCGTCGCCGAGGCCGTGGCGAACGACCCGGCCGGCTGCGCGGCCCTCACGGTCACCGGCCTCGCCGAGCTCACCGGCACCAGCGAGGCGACCGTCGTCCGTACCGCCCGCCTCCTCGGCTACCCCGGCTACCGCGACCTGCGCCTCGCCCTCGCGGGCCTCGCCGCCCAGCAGCAGTCCGGGCGGGCCCCCGCCATAACGACCGACATCGCGGTCGACGACCCGATCGCCGACGTCGTCGCCAAGCTCGCCCACGACGAACAGCAGACCCTCGCCGACACGGCGGCCGGACTCGACACCGCGCAGCTCGGCGCGGCGGTCACCGCGCTCGCCGCCGCCCGGCGCACCGACGTGTACGGCATCGGCGCGTCCGGGCTGGTCGCGCAGGACCTCACCCAGAAGCTGCTGCGCATAGGGCTCATAGCCCACGCGCACAGCGATCCGCACCTTGCCGTCACCAACGCCGTGCAGCTGCGGGCCGGAGACGTCGCCGTCGCGATCACGCACTCCGGGTCGACGGTCGACGTCATCGAGCCGCTGCGGGTGGCCTTCGAGCACGGAGCCACCACCGTGGCGATCACCGGCCGCCCGGACGGGCCCGTCGCGCAGTACGCGGACCATGTGCTGACGACGTCCACGGCTCGGGAGAGCGAGCTGCGGCCCGCCGCGATGTCGTCGCGGACCAGTCAGTTGCTGGTGGTGGACTGTCTGTTCGTGGGGGTGGCGCAGCGGACGTACGAGACGGCGGCGGGGGCGCTGGCCGCTTCGTACGAGGCGTTGGCTCATCGGCATCGGAGTGGGCCGCGGTAGCGCGCAGCGCGGTAGGCCGTAGGGCTTGATGCCGTGTGTTGTCTGCGGGCCGGCGACGGCTGATCGCGCCCACGCGGCGGAGCCGCACATTGACACAGCCCCGCGCGCCTGGCCGGCATGACCTGAACCCATATTGGAAAGAGCCGCCTTCTCATGACCTCCAAGTCCGACCCCCGTGATCTGCAAGCACAGTTGGAGTCCCTGACCACCGAGGCGTTCCGGCCCGAGCTCGCCGAGATCGACCGGCTGCCCACCGTGGAGATCGCGCGGCTGATGAACGGCGAGGACGCCCTCGTCCCCGCCGCCGTCGGCCGGTGCCTCCCCAAGATCGCCGCGGCGATCGACGACATCGCCGCCCGGATGGCCCGCGGCGGTCGGCTCGTCTACGCCGGTGCCGGTACCGCGGGCCGCCTGGGCGTGCTGGACGCCTCCGAGTGCCCGCCCACCTTCAACACCGACCCCACCCGGGTCGTGGGCCTGATCGCGGGCGGACCGGAAGCCATGGTCAGCTCGGTCGAGGGCGCCGAGGACTCCGGCGACCTGGCCCGGCACGACCTGGACGCCCTGCGGCTGACCCCCGACGACACCGTGGTCGGCATCTCCGCCTCCGGCCGCACCCCGTACGCCGTCACCGCCGTCGAGTACGCCCGCGCGCGCGGCGCCCTGACCGTCGGGCTGGCCTGCAACGCCCACAGCGCCCTCGCGGCCGCCGCCGACCACGGCATCGAGATCGTCGTCGGCCCCGAACTGCTCACCGGCTCCACCCGCCTGAAGGCCGGTACGGCACAGAAGCTGGTGCTGAACATGCTGTCGACGATCACGATGATCCGGCTGGGCAAGACGTACGGGAACCTCATGGTCGACGTACGCGCCTCGAACCAGAAGCTGCGCGCCCGGTCCCGTCGTATCGTCGCCCTGGCCACGGGCGCGTCGGACGAGGAGATCGAACGGGCCCTCGTCGCCACCGACGGCGAGGTGAAAGCGGCCATCCTGACGATCGTCGGCGGGGTGGACGGCGGCACGGCCGCCCGCCTTCTGGAGGAGTCCGACGGCCATCTGCGCGCGGCGCTCGGAGCGGCGGCCCGCTGACCCGCACGCTCGGGTCATGCGCACTGACCCTGCCGAAGTCGCCGCCGCGATCCTGTCGTCGGTCGGCGGCCCCACGAACGTCACCTCCGTCGCCCACTGCATGACCCGCCTCCGCCTGGGCCTGACCGACCCGGCCCGGGTGGCGGACGAGGCGCTGCGAGCGGTGCCGGGTGTGCTGGGGGTGGTCGTGGACGGCGACTCGTACCAGGTGGTGCTCGGGCCGGGGGTGGTGGCGCGGGTGACGGCGGAATTCGAGGGGCTGCTGAGCGTCGGGTCGGCGGAGCAGCTGGGCCGCCGGGGGGAGCCGCTGCCGAACGGGACGGCGGCAGAGCAACAGGCCCACCGAGGGGAGCCGCTGCCGAACGGGACGGCAGCGGACCAACAGGCCCGCCGAGGGGAAGTTGAGCCGAACGGGACGGCAGCGGACCAACAGACCCGCCGAGGGGAAGCGCTGCCGAAAGGGACGGCGGCAGAGCAACAGGCCCAACCAGGGAAGCCGCCACCGAACGGAACAGCAGCCGAGCAACAGACCGCCCAAGGAGAAGCACCCCCCAACGGGACGGCGGCCGAGCAACTGGCCCGCCAAGGGCAAGCGCTGCGGGAGGAACGGCGGCGGCGCAACGCGACCCCGGTGAAGCTGGCGCTGCGCCGCGTGGCGAACATCTTCGTCCCGCTGATCCCCGCCCTGATCGGCTGCGGAATCCTCGCGGGCGTCAACGGCCTGCTGGTCAACGCGCGTTGGCTGCCCGCCGTGACCCCCGCCCTCAGCACCATCGCGTCCGCCTTCATGGCCCTGATCGCGGTGTTCGTCGGCCACAACACGGCGAAGGAGTTCGGCGGCACACCGGTCCTCGGCGGCGCGGTCGCGGCGATCGTGGTCTATCCGGGGGTGGGGGAGGTGACGGCGTTCGGTCTGTCCCTCTCCCCCGGCCAGGGCGGCGTGCTGGGCGCACTGGCGGCGGCGCTGCTGGGGACGTACATCGAGAAGTGGTGCCGCGGCCGCATCCCGCAGACCCTGGACGTCCTCCTCACCCCCACCGTGACGATCCTGCTCGCGGGCCTGGCGACCCTGTACGGCCTCATGTACGCGGCCGGCGCCCTCTCGGCGGCGATCGGCACCGCCGCGAACTGGCTCCTCACCACGACCGGAGCCCTCGCCGGGCTGGTCCTGGGCGGCCTGTTCCTCCCCCTGGTCATGCTGGGCCTCCACCAGGCCCTGATCCCCATCCACGCCACCCTCATCGAACAGCAGGGCCACACCGTCCTCCTCCCCATCCTCGCCATGGCGGGCGCGGGCCAGGTGGGTGCGGCGGTCGCGGTGTACGTCCGGCTGCGCCACGACACCTCCATCCGCACGACCATCAGATCCGCGCTTCCGGCCGGGCTGCTGGGGGTGGGAGAGCCGTTGATCTACGGCGTCTCCCTCCCCCTCGGCCGCCCGTTCCTCACCGCCTGCGTGGGCGGCGCGGCGGGCGGCGCCTTCATCGGCGTGTTCGCGATGCTCGGCGACACGGTGGGCGCGACGGCGATCGGGCCGTCGGGGTGGGCGCTGTTTCCGCTGCTGGCGGGGAGTGGGGGGTTGGGGGTGACGGCGGCGGTCTACGGGGGCGGATTGCTGACGGGGTATGTGGCGGGCTTCCTGACGACGTACGCGGTGGGGCTGACGCCTGCCGCCGAGGCCGCGTCCGACAACCGGACACCCGAGCGATCCGCTTGACCGAACTCGCCCGCTCTCAACGGACGTGCCGTACGGCAGGATTGAGCGCGTGCGCACCCATTCGGACGAGATAGAGCTGAGCGAACACGAACTCCGTGCGATCACGGGCTACGCCGCTGACTGCGCGCGCAGGGTGCTGTCGCTCTTCGAGCAGAGTCATCCCGCCGACACCCGCCCTCGCGAGGCGATCGATGCCGCGGACGCTTTCGCGGGTGGCGGCCGGCGCACGGCCGCGCTGCGGCAGAGCGCGTGGGCGGCGTACAAGGCGGCACAGGGAGCCGCTTCGCCCGTTGCGGCCGACGCGGCACGGGCGGCGAGTCATGCGGCCGCCGCCGCGTACCTTCATCCCAAGGCAAGCAGTCACCAGGTGAAGCACATTCTCGGCGCGGCCGCGCAGGCGGCCCGAGCGGAGGAGCTGGCCTCCGGCGAAGACCAGCCGGTCACGGCGGGGACCCTCGTATGGGCGCGTCATCACGCACCGGCGGCGGTCACCGAGGTGCTCGGCCGTCTGCCCGCCGCACCTGGCGGGGGCGGGCGCGTGGGAGAACTCATGCGCGACCTCGACGCGGCTCTGCGCGCCTGAGGGCCATCGCCCCCGCACGTTGTCGGTGAGCCGGCGTTACCGGGTGCGGATAGCCTGCCGGTTGGGGGCCCAGCACGACTTCACCTGCCGACGCCACGCCCGCCTGCGGCCGTATCAGTAGGCGATGACAAGCCGCACGGAGGGCCGGTCGATCACGGCTCCGTCGGCGAGGTCGCTGTCCGGCGTGTCCGCGGGGTAGGCGGTGACCACCGGCTCGGCGGTCCGGGCCGGGCTCCAGGCGCGGATCTGCGCGCAGATCCGCTCGGCGAGACCGGCGCCGGCCGGGCCGTAGCCGACGGCTCCCAGCCGGAACCGGGGCTCTGCCCCAGGGTCTTCGGCGGTCCGCTCCAGAGTGAGGTACGCGATGGAGTCGCCCTCGACGAGGGCGGGGCTCAGGGCTGGTGAGGCGGGGCGGTGGAGACCGGCCTCCATCGCTGCGGGCTTTGCGGTGATGCGGCAGGTCACTCGCTCGGTGGCGCTCAGCCGCAGCCAGACGCCGTCGAACGACTCGGCGGGGCCAACCGTAGCGTCGGTCCGGACGACCGACTTCGGTCGGGTGAGGGAGTCGCGCAGAAGTTCCGGGGCGATGGGCTGGTCCTCGTCCCAGTAGAGCCTGACGAGCCGGTCGTCGTCGATGTAGTCGTTCCGCTCTCCGTCCTGGCCGATGACCGGGAGGAAGCCGCACATCTTGACGGAGTCGGACCGCATCCGGTCCTTCTCGCGCCGGAAGGCCACGGCCCTGGAGAGCCCGCGCCATCGCAGCGGGACCACGAGGCGTCCGCCGACGGCGAGCTGGTCCCACCAGGCTCCGGGGAGGTCCCACATGCCGACCGTGGCGATCATCCGGTCGTAGGGGCCGCGCTCCGGGGCGCCGAGGGCGCCGTCCCTGGTGACCACGCGAACGTCGGCGTATCCGTTCGCGTCCAGCATCCGGCGGGCGTGGGCGGTCACGTCGGGGTCGATGTCGCACGTGGTGACCTGTCCCGACGGTCCGGTGAGGTGCTTGAGCAGGGCGGCGTTGTAGCCGGTGCCGGCGCCGATCTCGAAGACGTTGTCGCCTTCGCGGACGGCGAGCCGCCCAGCGGCAAGGGGGGGTGGCACGGCGGACACCGTCATCGAGGCTCGGGAGGCGGGGCTGCCGGTTGACGTGGTGTGGCCGGAGGGTGCGTCTCGGGAGGGGTGAGCGCGGACTCCGGCGCGGTTGAGGTGCGTGGTCGACCCGTCATCTTCCGAGTGGCCGTTGGGGCCGCCCGCTTCCTTGGCAGTGTCGTGCTTCCACGGCCCGCATCAAGGGCGCTTCGCTGTCGCTGCGCGTCGCCTGGCGGCGATCGGCCTGCGGCCGACCCTTGACCCGGACCGCGGAAGCACGGGGAAGAAGCGAGCGGGCGGCCCGGAAAGGCGGGTGGCCGCGGTGAGGGGCGTGTGGGTGGGCTGGGTGGTCGGCCGGGGTTGGGGGTGCGCGTCAGCGTGTCGCGTGCACGCCGGGTGAGATGAGCGGCTTGCGGTGTGTGGGTGGGGGCGCTGTTCCGGGTGAGGCAGGCCGGGTCGGCGAGCGTCGCCTGAGTCGCCGTGCGGTGGCCTGGGCCGTGCGGTGTGGGGCATCAGGCCGTTGCCGACCTCCGCCCTCAGTCCGTCGGCACCCGCTGCGTCACCCGCCACAGCCTGCGCGGCAGCTCGCCCTCCTCGAAAGCGTGCACCTCCACCAGTTCCCAGCCCTCCGCCAACGCGTTCACCAGTTCGCGCGAGAAGAAGTGGACCGCGAAGCCGCCGTGCTCCCAGATGTCGTCTCCGTGGGGTGTTCCGGTGCCGTAGTGGGCGTCTCCGGTGTGTCGGACGGTGTAGACGAGGGCGCCGCCCGGGCGCAGGACCCGGCGGGTCTCCGCGAGCAGGGTGTGGAGTTCCTGCGTGGTCAGCGCCATGCAGAGCAGCATGTGGGCGAAGACCGCGTCCACCGAGGCGTCCGGGAGAGCCAACGGTTGTCTCACGTCCTGGACTTCGCAGGTCACCCGGTCCTGTACGCCCTGCTCGCGCGCGGCCTTCCGGAGCTGGTCCAGGGCCGTCGCGCTGAAGTCCGTCGCGTGGACCGTGAAGCCCTCGCGGGCGAAGTACAGGGCGTCCCGGCCGTGGCCCGCGCCCAGTTCGAGGACCGTCCGGCATCCCGCCGTGCGGAAGACTGTCGCCGCGTGGAGTGCCGCCGTGGACGGCTGCTCGCCGTACATCCCGGGGTGGGCGGCGTACACCTCCTGCCAGTGCGCACGCTGTGCGTTCCCAAGCTCGGGTTCGTCCACCATTGCTCCGTACGATCGTAGGTTCTTGTCACTCGGGAAGGAACATAGGCGACCGACCATGAATCACGCCCAGCTCACCGCCCTGGGCCGCGCCCTCCGGCTGCTCGGCGAGCATGGTGAGGCCCTCACCGCCGACACCCCGGACGCCCGGCTGCACGAGGTCAAGGCCGATCTGCGGCGGGCGCTCGACCTGCTGGAGGAGAGTGTCACCACCGCCGCGCCCAGCACCCGCTGCGCCGAGCATCCGACGGGGCCCGTCGACGAGAGCGCGCCCGACCTGTGTCTGCTGTGCGAGACCCGGCGTCGCGCCGCCCGGCGTGCCGAGTTCAACGGGCCGGCCGCGCCCGCACAGCCCACCGAGTCGGCGCCTTCCCGGTACGGCGTGCGCGGTGACCGGCCACAGCCCCAGCAGCGGTGGCTGCCGGAGCTGTGGAACGGGCAGGAGTGGCAGTTGTGCGGCACCCCGCGCCGGGACCGGCGGGAGGCCGAGCTGTATCTGGCGGCCCAGCGGCGCGGTTCGCGGCCCGCGATGGCGTATCGGCTCGTGCACGAGTTCACCGACTACGAGGTGCTGCGGGTGTGGGGGACGCCGGTGAGGATCGACATCGAGCCGATGGGGAATCTGTGATCGCCGGCTACGTCTCCGCCGACTACGCCTTCGCGGACTACGCCCTCGCCGACTACGCCCTCGCGGATTCGGACAGCGGCCTGTGCGCCGCCGAAGTGGCCGCCTCGGGCGCCTGATCGCCCGCGTTCCGGCGCGGCAGCAACGCCGCGACCGCGAAGGTGAGCAGCGCCGCTCCCGCGCCGACCGCGGTCAAGGCCACGCAAAGAGGGCGGCACCGGTGGCGTCCGGATACCGCCCCCGTCACCCGGGGCTCAGCTCAGCGCCCCCAGCGACGCCACGTCGTACGGCGCCAGCTCGTCGAACCGGCCCGCGAGCACCTTCGCCGCCCACTGGGGGTCCTGCAGCAGCGCCCGCCCCACGGCCACCAGGTCGAACTCGTCGCGCTCCAGCCGGTCGAGCAGGTTGTCGAGGCTGCCGACCCCGGCGCCCTCGCCCTGGAACGCCTTGATGAAGTCCCCGTCCAGCCCGACGGACCCGACCGTGATGGCGGCCTTGCCGGTGAGCTTCTTGGTCCAGCCCGCGAGGTTCAGGTCCGAGCCCTCGAACTCCGGCAGCCAGTAGCGGCGCGTGGAGGCGTGGAAGGCGTCGACACCGGCCGCCGCGAGCGGGGTGAGGATCGCCTCCAGCTCCTCCGGGGTCTCGGCGAGCCTCGCGTCGTAGGCGTCCGGCTTCCACTGCGAGTAGCGGAAGAGGACGGGGAAGTCCGGGGAGACCGCCGCGCGTACGGCGGCCACGATCTCCGCCGCGAACCTGGTACGGGCGACCGGGTCACCGCCGTAGGCGTCCGTACGGCGGTTGGTTCCGGCCCACAGGAACTGGTCGATGAGGTAGCCGTGGGCGCCGTGCAGCTCCACCCCGTCGAATCCGATCCGCTCGGCCGCGGCGGCCGCCTCGGCGAAGGCGGCGACGACGTCGTCCAGGTCCTGCCGGGTCATCGCCTTGCCGGTGCCCTCGGTGCCGTCCAGCCGCAGCCCGGACGGGCCGAGCGCCGGGGCATCGGGGAAGGGCGGGGCGCCCTGCCGGCGCACCATGCCGATGTGCCACAGCTGCGGCACGATCTTCCCGCCCGCCGCGTGCACCTCCTCGGCGACCTTCGCCCATCCGGCCAGCTGCTCCGACCCGTGGAAGCGCGGGATGTCGTCACTCTCCCCCGCGGACTGGTGGCCGACGTACGTGCCCTCGGTGACGATCAGACCGACGCCCGCTCCGGCACGACGGGAGTAGTACGACGCCACGTCCGCGCCCGGGATGCCGCCCGGGGAGAACTTGCGGGTCATCGGCGCCATCACGATGCGGTTCGGGACGGTCAGACCGCCGACGGTGAAGGGGCGGGCGAGGACCTGGGTCGCTCGGGAGACGGAGGACGCGGTGACGGTCACGTGGGGGCTCCTCGGAGTAGCCGACGATGGGGCGGTAGATGCGCATGCATACTTGCACAGCATGAACTGCCTCGCCGGGCACCGCATTCCGCCCCTTCCCGGCCTGCGATGTGATCCCGGACACGCCCGAGGGCGGCACCCCCTGTCTCCAGGGAGTGCCGCCCTCGGTATGTACGGACGGGTCCGATCCTCGGGAGGATCAGAAGTCCATGTCACCGCCCGGCATGCCGCCACCGGCAGGCGCGGCGGCCTTCTCCGGCTTGTCGGCGATGACGGCCTCGGTGGTGAGGAAGAGCGCGGCGATGGAGGCGGCGTTCTGCAGGGCGGAACGGGTCACCTTCGCCGGGTCGATGATGCCTTCCTTGACCAGGTCGACGTACTCGCCGGTCGCGGCGTTCAGGCCGTGGCCCGGGGTCAGGTTGCGCACCTTCTCGACCACGACGCCGCCCTCCAGGCCGGCGTTGATCGCGATCTGCTTCAGCGGGGCTTCCAGGGCGAGCTTCACGGCCTGGGCGCCGGTCGCCTCGTCGCCCTCCAGCTCCAGCTTCTCGAACACCTGGGAGGCCTGGAGCAGGGCCACGCCACCACCGGCGACGATGCCCTCCTCGACGGCCGCCTTCGCGTTGCGAACGGCGTCCTCGATGCGGTGCTTGCGCTCCTTGAGCTCGACCTCGGTGGCGGCACCGGCCTTGATGACGGCCACGCCGCCGGCCAGCTTCGCCAGGCGCTCCTGGAGCTTCTCGCGGTCGTAGTCCGAGTCGCTGTTCTCGATCTCGGCGCGGATCTGGTTCACGCGGCCCGCGACCTGCTCCGCGGAGCCGGCGCCGTCGACGATGGTGGTCTCGTCCTTGGTGATGACGACCTTGCGGGCGCGGCCCAGGAGGTCCAGGGTCGCGTTCTCCAGCTTGAGGCCGACCTCCTCGGAGATGACCTCGCCACCCGTGAGGATGGCGATGTCGCCGAGCATGGCCTTGCGGCGGTCACCGAAGCCCGGGGCCTTGACGGCGACGGACTTGAAGGTGCCGCGGATCTTGTTGACGACCAGGGTCGACAGGGCCTCGCCCTCGACGTCCTCGGCGATGATCAGCAGCGGCTTGCCCGACTGCATGACCTTCTCCAGGAGCGGGAGCAGGTCCTTGACGTTGGAGATCTTGGAGTTGGCGATGAGGATGTACGGGTCCTCAAGCACCGCCTCCATGCGCTCCATGTCGGTGGCGAAGTACGCCGAGATGTAGCCCTTGTCGAAGCGCATACCCTCGGTGAGCTCCAGCTCCAGACCGAAGGTCTGGGACTCCTCGACGGTGATGACGCCTTCCTTGCCGACCTTGTCCATGGCCTCGGCGATCAGCTCACCGATCTGGGTGTCGGCGGCGGAGATGGAGGCCGTGGAGGCGATCTGCTCCTTGGTCTCGACCTCCTTGGCCTGGTCGAGCAGCGCACCGGAGACGGCCTCGACGGCCTTCTCGATACCGCGCTTCAGGGCCATCGGGTTGGCGCCGGCGGCTACGTTGCGCAGACCCTCCCTGACCAGGGCCTGGGCCAGCACGGTCGCCGTGGTCGTACCGTCACCGGCGACGTCGTCCGTCTTCTTGGCGACTTCCTTGACCAGCTCGGCGCCGATCTTCTCGTACGGGTCCTCCAGCTCGATCTCCTTGGCGATGGAGACACCGTCGTTGGTGATCGTGGGGGCGCCCCACTTCTTCTCAAGGACGACGTTGCGGCCCTTGGGGCCGAGGGTCACCTTGACGGCGTCCGCGAGCTGGTTCATGCCGCGCTCGAGGCCCCGCCGCGCCTCCTCGTCGAACGCGATGATCTTGGCCATGTGAAGTGGTCCCTCCAGGACTGGGGGTGATTACTTCGGACCGCGCCCGCGCCCGCGACGGACGGCTCGCCTGCCTTGTGGTTCCTTGCCCCACCCGGCCTGCGGCCTCACCGACCCGGTCCTTCTTTGTCACTCTCACCTTCAGAGTGCTAACGCCAATGATTAGCACTCGCCCCTGCCGAGTGCAAGCGGCTCCCGGGATCCGGCCGGGTCTGCGCCGCCGCGAACACGGCAGACGGCGGGCATGCCGAAGGGCCCGCACCCCCGGGAGGCACGGGCCCTTCGAACAGAAACGTCACATGCGGTGGTCGCGCGCTTAGGCGGTGACGCGAACCATGTCGGCCTGCGGGCCCTTCTGGCCCTGCGAGATCTCGAACTCGACCCGCTGGCCCTCTTCGAGGGTCCGATAGCCGTCCATCTGGATCGCGCTGTAGTGGACGAAGACGTCCGCACCACCGTCGACCGCGATGAAGCCGTACCCCTTCTCCGCGTTGAACCACTTGACGGTGCCCTGAGCCATGCCTAACTCCCCTATTACTGGCCCTTGCACAGATCCACACTTCGCGGATCCGGGTCAGACCTCACCCCCCATTGATTGGGGGCGTGCGCCGGAACGCGTCGACCGCGGCTGAATGTATCTGTCCAACTGCCGTCTGCAACAGGTCAATCGGACGAGAAATCTGGGCGCGGACGGTCGGTAATTTACGGAGGATTCGCCCGGATTCAGGGCAAGTCGGGCCTCACAAAAGGAATGAAAGGCGCAAAAGAGCCACACACTTTGGCTACTTCTCATCGCAGCGGAACCGGAACTCATATGCGTCCGGCATGCCGAGCGGCGACGCGTTCCCCAACTCTACCGCGCTCAACCACACTGAATTGCCCCCTCCGCTTCTCTCACGGAGGGGGCAATTCGATGAACATGCAGTAACCGAAATTACTCACGGTAACGCACGGGCGGTTCAGCCGCCGGCCACCGCCGGAATGATCGACACGCCGGCACCGTCCGGGGTGGCCGTCTCCAGCCCCTGTTCGAAACGGACGTCGTCGTCGTTGACGTACACATTGACGAACCGCCGCAGCTTGCCCTGGTCGTCCAGGACCCGGGCGGCGATCCCGGTGTGGTTCTTCTCCAGATCGGCGATCACCTCACCGAGGGTCGCCCCCTCGGCGGAGACCTCGGCCTGGCCGCCGGTGTAGGTACGCAGGATGGTGGGGATGCGAACGGTAACGCTCACGTTGAAACCTCCGGTCAGGTGACGCCCCCAGGGGCGCGGGGCTGTATTCGATGTGCGGCTCCGCCGCGCGGGCGCGACCAGCCCCAACCGGCCCGCAGACGATGTACAAAGCTTTGTTACGCCAGCCCAGCATCACGGAAGGACGCGAGGCTCGGACGAATGGTGGCCGTCAGACCCGTCCCCGCCACCGCATCCAGCGTCTTCAGCCCATCCCCGGTGTTCAGCACGACGGTCGTCAGCGTCGGATCCAGCACACCGTTCTCGATCAGCTTGCGCGTGACCCCGACGGTCACCCCGCCCGCCGTCTCCGCGAAGATCCCCTCGGTCCGCGCCAGCACCTTGATCGCGTCCACGACCTGCTCGTCCGTCACGTCCTCCACGAAGCCGCCCGTGCGGCGCGCGATGTCGAGGACGTACGGCCCGTCCGCCGGGTTGCCGATGGCCAGCGACTTGGCGATGGTGTTCGGCTTCTGCGGCCGCACCACGTCGTGCCCCGCCTTGAACGCGGTCGACACCGGCGAGCACCCCTCGGCCTGCGCCCCGAAGATCTTGTACGGCCTGTCCTCGACGAGCCCGAGCCCGATCAGCTCCTGCAGCCCCTTGTCGATCTTCGTCAGCTGGGAGCCGGACGCGATCGGCACCACGATCTGGTCGGGCAGCCGCCAGCCGAGCTGCTCGCAGATCTCGTACGCCAGGGTCTTGGACCCCTCCGCGTAGTACGGCCGCAGGTTGACGTTGACGAAGCCCCAGCCCTCGCCCGCCGGATCACCGATCAGCTCGGAGCAGAAGCGGTTCACGTCGTCGTAGTTGCCCTCGATGCCGACGAGTTCACCGCCGTAGACCGCGGCCATGACGACCTTGCCCTGCTCCAGGTCGTGCGGGATGAACACGCAGGAACGGAACCCCGCGCGCGCGGCGGCGGCACCGACGGCCCCGGCGAGGTTGCCGGTGGAGGAGCAGGAGAGGGTGGTGAAGCCGAAGGCCCGCGCGGCCTCCAGGGCCTGGGCGACCACACGGTCCTTGAAGGAGTGGGTCGGGTTGCCGGAGTCGTCCTTGACGAACAGCCTGCCGGGCTCGACGCCGAGTTCACGGGCGAGGTGGTCGGCCTTGACCAGCTTGGTCCAGCCGGGGTTCAGGTTCGGCTTGTCGGCCACGTCGGCGGGGACGGGCAGCAGGGGCGCGTAACGCCAGATGTTCGACGGGCCCGCCTCGATGCGCTGACGGAGCTCCTCGGCGTCGTACGCGGAGAAGTCGTACGCGATCTCCAGCGGGCCGAAACACTCCTCGCACGCGAAGACCGGGCCGAGCGGGACGCGGTGGCCGCACTCGCGGCAGGACAGCGCCGCGGCGGGACCGAGGTCGACGGTGGGGTTGCTGGTGCTGCTTTCGACAGTCTGCACAGCCATGTGAGGCGAGGCCCTTTCTCCTCATCTTCCTCACGACGCATCTCGCCGCGAGACGGAATTGGCACCTTCCCTGACCGGGAGCCTCGCGTGAACGAGTCCGGAATCAGGGGGGTTGCCGGGGCTTCACCGGGCCGTGTCCCTCTGCCCCTCTGGATGAGCTGTATGCGGTTGTTGTGCGGTGGTGAGCGCGAACGACCCCCGACATGCGATGGTCATCAGCGTTGTTCAAGACTGTAACCGAAGGCCAGGACAGTTGAGACAGCCGTCCGAACCGCGAGATGGATCACAGACCTCGTCCACTCGCCGAGAGAACGCGAAGGAGCAGCAGACTGTGCTGGAAGAAGTCGAGCGCTGGCTCAGCACCCGCTCCTGGTCGCTGACCGACCGCCCGCTCCACAAGATCCTGGCCGCGAAGCGCCACACGGGCCAGTCGGTCAGTGTCGTGCTGCCCGCGCTCAACGAGGAGGAGACCGTCGGCGACATCGTCGCCGTGATCCGGCACGATCTCGTCGAGCAGGTCCCGCTGGTCGACGAGATCGTCGTGGTCGACTCCGGGTCCACCGACCGCACCTCCGAGGTGGCCGCCGCGGCGGGCGCCCGGGTGGTGCACCGCGACGGGATACTCCCGCGCATCTCGGCCGTCCCCGGCAAGGGCGAGGTGCTGTGGCGCTCGCTGCTCGTCACCCGCGGCGACATCGTCTGCTTCATCGACGCGGACCTGAAGGAGTTCTCCCCGGACTTCGTCACCGGCATCGTCGGCCCGCTGCTCACCGACCCGGAGGTCGACCTCGTCAAGGGGATGTACGACCGTCCCCTGGGCGGCGCGGCCGGGCAGGGCGGCCGGGTGACCGAGCTGATGGCCCGCCCGCTGCTGAACATGCACTGGCCGCAGCTGGCCGGATTCGTCCAGCCGCTCGGCGGGGAGTACGCGGCCCGGCGCTCGCTGCTGGAGCAGCTGCCGTTCCCGGTCGGATACGGCGTGGAGCTGGGCATGCTGGTGGACTCCCTGCATCTGGTCGGCCTCGACGCCCTCGCGCAGGTGGACATCGGGGTGCGCAAGCACCGGCACCAGGACGGGCAGGCGCTGGGCCGGATGGCGGCGGCGATCTACCGCACGGCCCAGCTGCGGCTGGCCCGGGGCCATATGATCCGGCCGTCTCTCACCCAGTTCGAGCGGGTGGAGGACGGGTTCGAGCCACGGACGTACTCCGTGGACACGGAGGAGCGGCCGCCGATGGTGGAGATCGCGGAGTACGCGGCCCGGAAGGTGGCCTGACCCTTGCATACGGTCGTATACGGTCCCGCTCCGGGCTCGAACCGTACGTTTGAGCGGTTCCGGAGAAGGCTAGGTTGAGGCGTATGGCTTCGACGTACGGTCCTGCGCAGGTACTGGTGGCCTCCAACCGTGGCCCGGTGTCGTACGAGGTGCGCGACGACGGCTCGCTGCACGCCAAACGCGGCGGTGGCGGGCTCGTCTCGGGTCTCTCGGCGATCGGTCCGGACGCCGGTGCGCTGTGGGTGTGCTCCGCGCTCGGCGACGGCGACCGTGAGGCGGTGCGGCGCGGGGTCGGGGAGTCCGGGGTGCGGATGCTGGACATTCCGGCCGACGTGCACGCGGACGCGTACAACGGGATCGCCAACTCGGTGCTGTGGTTCGTGCACCACATGCTGTACCAGACGCCGCTGGAGCCGGTCTTCGACGCGGAGTTCCGGCGGCAGTGGACGTCGTACGAGGCGTACAACCGGGCGTTCGCCGAGGCGCTCGCCCAGGAGGCGGCCGAGGGGGCGGCGGTGCTGGTGCAGGACTACCACCTGACGCTGGTGCCGGGGATGCTGCGCGCGCTGCGGCCGGACGTGCGGATCGGCCACTTCTCGCACACGCCGTGGGCGCCGCCGGAGTACTTCCGGATGCTGCCGGACGATGTCGCCGGGCAGGTGCTGCGGGGCATGCTGGGCGCGGACCGGCTGGGGTTCCTCACCCATCGGTGGGCGGATGCCTTCACGGCGTGCTGCGAGGCGTTCGCCGGAGGGCTCGGGGACACCCGGGTCGGCGTGCACGGGCTCGGTGCCGACGCCGACTTCCTGCGGCGGCGCTCGCACGAGGCGGACGTCGAGGAGCGGATGGCGGCGCTGCGGGCGGAGATCGGCGAGGGGCGGAAGGCGATCGTCCGCGTCGACCGGACGGAGCTGTCCAAGAACATCGTGCGCGGATTGCTGGCGTACCGGCAGCTCCTCGACGACCACCCCGACTGGCGGGAGCGGGTCGTGCACGTCGCCTTCGCCTACCCCTCGCGGCAGGACCTCGCCGTGTACCGCGACTACACGGCCGAGGTGCAACGGGTCGCCGGGGAGATCAACGAGCGGTACGGCACGCCGGGCTGGACACCGGTCGTCCTGCACGTGAAGGACGACTTCGCCCGCTCCCTGGCCGCGTACCGGCTCGCGGACGTGGCGCTGGTGAACCCGATCCGGGACGGCATGAACCTGGTCGCCAAGGAGGTGCCGATCGTGTCCGACGAGGGCTGCGCGCTGGTGCTGTCCCGGGAGGCGGGCGCGTACGAGGAGCTGCGCGAGGACGCGATCGGGGTGAACCCGTACGACATCAAGGGCACGGCCGACGCGCTGTACGAGGCGCTGACGATGCGGACCGGGGAGCGCACCGAGCGGTCGAAGCGACTGGCGGCGTCCGCCACCGCGCTTCCCCCGGCCCAGTGGTTCCTCGACCAGCTGAACGCCCTGCGCGACCAGCCCGCCGACTGATCGCGCCGCGGAAACGGCCCACCAGCTCCACCGCGAGCCCCAGAGCACCCCAGCAACTGACCGCCCTGCGCCACCAGCCCGCCGACTGATCGCGCCGCGGAAGCGGCCCACCAGCTCCACCGCGAGCCCACGAGCAACTGACCGCCTCGCGCGACCAGCCCCCACTGCACCGCCCAGCCCCGCGATCAGCCCACCAGCTGACCACAGCGCGTGATCAAGCCACCAGCTGCGCCCCGAGCCACACAAGCACCCGAGCAGCTGACCGCACCGCGCGATCACCCCCCACCCGAGCCGCGAGCCCCACGAGCACCCCAGCAACTGACCGCCTCGCACGTTCAGCCCGGCTGCACCGCCCAGCCCCACGATCAGCCCACCAGCTGCACTCCGAGCCCCGCGATCAGCCCGTCAGCTGATCACACCGCCCGCGATCAACCCCCCAGCCGAGCCCCGAGCCCCGTGAGCAGTCCGACGACCCCCTCCGGGCCGTCGACCACCACGTCCGCCCGCTGGCGCAGTTCGGTCACCTCGTCGCTGCCGCTGCACACCAGCAGGCCCGGCGTGCCGTCGGAGCGGAGGGTGTCGACCGCCGCGTACGCGGGGAGGTCGCCGAGGTCGTCGCCGGCGTAGAGGACGGACTCGGCGCCGAGTTCCCGGACGTATTCGAGGAGGGCGACGCCCTTGTCCATGCCGGGCGGGCGCAGTTCCAAAACCATGCGGCCGGGCTCGACGATCAGGCCGTGGCGGGTGGCGAGGTCGGAGAGGGGTTCGCGCAGGGCCTCGAACGCGGCCTGCGGGTCGGTGGCGCGGCGGGTGTGGACGGCGATCGCGTGGCCCTTGTCCTCGGTCCACGTGCCGGGCCCGGCGCCGACGCGGTCGAGCAGGCCGGGCAGTTCCTCACGCACGGCCGCGACGCCGGGGTGCGGGGCGGGGGCGCTGACCTCGCCGCTGACGGCGTCCCAGCGTTCGGCACCGTAGTGGCCGAGGACGACGAGGTGCTCCAGGCCGTCAACGCCCGTGAAGCCGCCGTGGCGCACGGCGACATCGGCCGGGCGGCCGGTGATCACCGCGACGGCGGCCACCTTCGAGGCGAGGGCGGCGAGCGCCGGCACGGCGTCCGGGTGGGCGCGGGCCTGCTCGGGGTCGGGCACGATCGGGGCGAGGGTCCCGTCGAAGTCGAGCGCGATCACCGCCTTGCCGGGCCGCGCGAGGATCGCGTCGAGCCCGGCCCGCCCGGCGGAGGTGGCGGGCGTCGGGAGAGTCTTGCCGGTCTCGGTCTCGTGGCTGCCCATACGGCGACCTTATCGACGTACCGCTCCGCCCGTCATCGACCTACCGCGCCACCCGTCCTGGACCAGTCCTCGACCTACCGCTCCGCCCGTCGCCGCTCCCGTGTCCGCCGCAGTCGATGCACCGTCACCGGATCGTGCGCCAGCGCGCGCGGGTCGTCGAGCAGGGCGTTGAGCAGCTGGTAGTAGCGGACCGGGGCCAGTCCCAGCTCCTCGCGTATCGCACGCTCCTTGGCGCCGGGGCCCGGAAAGCCGCGGCGTTCCAGGGCGAGGATGTCCTGTTCCCTTCGGGCGAGCTGCTCCTGGTCCATGCCTGCACGGTAGCCGCCACCACCGACAACAGCCCTACCCGGCCGCCGAGCTCTCCGCCGTCGTGGCCGTCGACTGCAGCTGGCTCAGGATCGCCGCCGGGCTGCCGCCCGGTTCCACGGCGGAGCCGATCCGCTTCTTGACCTCCGCGCTGACCGCCGCCCAGGACGTCTTGCCGACCGGGTAGAGCTCGGAGAGCGCGAGTTCGTCCAGGAAGGGCTTGAGGTCCCGGTCCTCCGCTGCCGCGCTCATCACATCGGAGGCGGGGTTGGTGACCGGCAGCAGGTCGTACTCGCGGGAGAAGTCGAGGACGTTCTCCTCGCTGTAGACGAAGTCGAGGAAGTCGCCGACCTGCTCCTTGTGGCCGTTCTGCTTGAAGGCGAGCATCCAGTCGGCGACACCCATGGTGGCCTTGGACTCGCCGTCCACGCCGGGCATCGGCACCATGCCGAACTCCACGCCCTGCTTCTGGGCCATCTTCATCAGGGACGGATGCCCGTTCAGCATGCCCACCTCGCCCTTGGCGAACGCGGCGAAGGCGTCGGCCCGGTCGAGCTTGCCGGGGGCGACCGGCCCGGTGAGCTTCTTGCCGACCAGTTTGTCGCGCAGCCAGGTGAGGGTCTCGACGTTCTCGGCGGAGTCGATGGTGTACGTGCCGACGGTGTCGGTGTAGCCGCCGCCCCCGCTGAGCAGCCACTGCATGGTCTCGGCCTGCGCCTCCTCCGAGCCGAGCGGCAGCGCGTAGGGGTACTTCACGCCCTCCGCCTGCAACGCCTCGGCGGCGTCGGCCAGCTCCGCCCAGGTGGTCGGCGGGGTCAGCCCGGCCTCCTCGAAGAGCTTCTTGTTGTAGAAGAGCAGTCGGGTGGAGGCGGCGAACGGCATGCCGTACTGCGCGCCGTTGACCTGCCCCGCCCCCGCGAGGGCGGAGGAGAAACTGGCCTGGACGGGTATGGAGAGCAGGTCGTCGGCGGTGTAGAGCAGATCGTCGGCCGCGTAGTCGGCGTACGCCCCGATCTGCGCCATGTCGGGCGCCTTCCCGGCGTCGACCATCTCCTTGACCTCGCGGTCGACGTCGTTCCAGGAGTAGACGGTCACCTCGACCTGGACGCCGGGGTGGTCGGCCTCGTACTTGTCGACCAGCTTCGCCCAGTACTTCTTGGAGCTGTTCGCCGCGCTGTCGCCGTAGTCCGCGGCGACCAGTCTGAGCGTCACGTCGTCGGAGCCTCCGGCGAGGCCGCAGCCGCCGAGAACCGCCGTCATGCCCAGTGCGGACGTCACCGCGATCATTCCTGTCCTGCGCCGCCGCTGCACGCTGCCCACCCTGTCCATACGTTGTTCATGCCAATCCGGATTCCGGATTAAGGTCTACACCACGCAAGTGGACTAGACCTCTTCCGGGTCCACGGGCCACACTGTCCCCCGTGAGACACGTCATCGCCCTCGATGTGGGCGGCACCGCGATGAAGGCCGCCCTGGTCGGGGCGGACGGCGCCCTGTTGCACCAGGCCCGCCGCGCGACCGGCCGCGAGCGCGGGCCGCAGGCGGTGGTCGACGGCATCCTCGACTTCGCCGCCGACTTGCGCGCCTACGGCGACCAGCACCTGGGCGCATCCGCGAGCGCCGCCGGAGTCGCCGTCCCCGGCATCGTCGACGAGCAGCACGGCGTCGCCGCGTACGCGGCCAACCTCGGCTGGCGGGACGTACCCCTGCGCGCGCTGCTCGGCGAGCGGCTCGGCGGCATCCCGGTCGCCCTCGGTCACGACGTGCGCACCGGCGGCCTCGCCGAGGGCCGGATCGGCGCGGGCCGGGGAGCCGACCGCTTCCTGTTCGTGGCGCTGGGCACCGGCATAGCGGGCGCGATCGGCATCGACGGCCGGGTGGAGCCGGGCGCGCACGGCTTCGCGGGCGAGATCGGCCATGTCGTCGTACGCCCCGGAGGGACCCCCTGCCCCTGCGGCCGGCGCGGCTGCCTGGAGCGGTACGCGTCGGCGTCGGCGGTCAGCGAGGCGTGGGCCGCCGCGTCCGGGGACGTACGGGCCGACGCGGCGGACTGCGCGAAGGCGGTCGAGTCCGGCGACCCGCGGGCCGTACGGATCTGGCAGCAGGCCGTCGGCACCCTCGCCGACGGCCTGGTCACCGCCCTCACCCTGCTGGACCCGCGCTCGCTCGTCATCGGTGGCGGGCTGGCGGAGGCGGGGGAAACCTTGTTCACACCGCTCCGGGACGCGGTCGACCGACGCGTCACCTTCCAGAAGCTGCCGACGATCGTCCCCGCGGCCCTCGGGGACACGGCGGGATGCCTCGGCGCCGGGCTACTGGCCTGGGATCTCCTGAACTCGACCGACCGTACGGAGGTAACTCCCTGATGGCAGCCCACCCAGGGGCGCGGGACAGCGTCGATATGCGGCTCCGCCGCGGGGCGCGACCGGCCACACACCACCCGCAGCCCGCGACGGCCGGAACCCCCACGGTGCTCGCCGGTGGCAACGTGGTCATGCCCACGGGAACCGTCAAAGACGGCCGAGTGATCGTCGACGGCACCCGCATCGCCGCCACCGCCCCGGAGAACGCCCCGGTCCTCGACCTCACCGGCCACTACGTGGTCCCCGGCTTCGTGGACATCCACAACCACGGCGGCGGCGGAGCCTCCTTCACCTCCGGCACCGTCGAAGACGTCCTCAGGGGCATCCACACCCACCGCCTCCACGGCACCACCACCCTGGTCGCCTCCACGGTCACCGGCGACCTGGACCTCCTCGCTCACCGCGCCGGCCTGCTCTCCGAGCTCGCCGAGCAGGGGGAGATCGCCGGCATCCACTTCGAGGGCCCGTTCATCTCCCCGTGCCGCAAGGGCGCGCACTCCGAGGAACTCCTGCGCGACCCGGAACCGGCTCAGGTGCGCAAGTTGATCGACGCGGCGCGCGGCCGGGCCAGGATGCTGACGCTCGCCACCGAACTGCCGGGCGGCATCGACTCCGTACGCCTGCTGGTGGAGCACGGCGTGATCGCGGCCGTGGGCCACACGGACGCGACGTACGAGCAGACCGTCGAGGCGATCGACGCGGGCGCGACGGTCGCCACGCATCTCTTCAACGCGATGCCCGCGCTCGGCCACCGCTCCCCCGGCCCGATCGCGGCCCTCCTGGAGGACGAGCGCGTCACGGTCGAGCTGATCAACGACGGTACGCATCTGCATCCGGCCGCCCTGGAGCTGGCGTTCCGTCACGCGGGCCCGGCGCGGGTCGCGTTCATCACGGACGCGATGGACGCGGCCGGTTTCGGGGACGGCCGGTACATGCTGGGCCCGCTGGAGGTCGAGGTCAGCGAGGGTGTGGCCCGGCTGGTGGAGGGCGGCTCGATCGCCGGCTCCACGCTCACCCTGGACCGTGCCTTCAAGCGGGCGGTGACCATCGACCGGCTCCCGGTCGAGGACGTCGTCAAGGCCCTGTCCGCCAACCCGGCACGCCTGCTCGGCATGGACGACCGGATCGGCTCCCTGGAGCCCGGCAAGGACGCCGACCTGGTGGTCCTCGACGCGCACTTCGACCTCAAGGGCGTGATGCGCCGAGGTGAATGGGTGGTCGATCCCCGACTGGACTGAAATATCCGCCAGTACAGCGCCCGTCGAGAGACGGTGGCCGACCCGAGGACCTAGGGGCTGCCGGCGGATCCTGCGGAGACGCGGGGCACTCCCCGGCCTGATCCGCCGGGCAGCCCCTAGGCCGACCGCCGTCTCTTTGGCATGATCGACCCTCCGGAATTCGAGAAACGCACCCTCGGGGGAGGTCGGGCCAGGTGATCCTCACGGTCACGCTGAACACCGCTCTCGACATCACGTACCGCGTACGGTCCCTGCAGCCCCACGCCACCCACCGGGTGTCCGAGGTGACCGAACGCCCCGGCGGCAAGGGCGTCAACGTGGCCCGTGTGCTGGCCGCGCTCGGCCACGAGGTGACGGTCACCGGGTTCGCCGGCGGCGGTACCGGGCGGATCGTGCAGGACCGGCTCACGGCCACACCCGGCGTGGTCGACGCGCTGGTCCCGATCGGCGGCGCGACCCGGCGCACGATA
The DNA here is from genome assembly GCF_019219825.1 of Streptomyces sp. TRM70350. Lineage (GTDB taxonomy): Bacteria > Actinomycetota > Actinomycetes > Streptomycetales > Streptomycetaceae > Streptomyces. The sequence goes on from NZ_JAHUXH010000007.1 coordinate 220,218, forward strand.
GCCGTGGTCGACGAGCGCACCGGCGACACGACCCAGCTCAACGAACCCGGCCCGGCGATCACGCCGCCCGAGTGGTCCGCCTTCCAGGAGGCCTACGCGGATCTGCTCGCGCCGGCCTCGGCGGTCGCCCTGTGCGGCAGCCTGCCGCCGGGGGTGCCGGTGGGCGCGTACGCGGGCCTGATACGCACCGCCCGCGCGGCGGGCGTACCCGTGCTGCTGGACACCAGCGGTGAGCCGCTGCGCCGCGGGGTCGCCGCCCGCCCCGACATCGTCACGCCCAACACCGACGAGCTGGCCGAACTCACCGGCTCCCACGAGCCGTTGCGCGCCACCCACGCCGCCCGCCGCCGGGGCGCGCACGCGGTCGTCGCCTCACTGGGCCCTCAGGGCCTGCTGGCGGCCACCCCGGAGGGCGTCTGGCGCGCCACCCCGCCCGGCCGTGTGCACGGCAACCCGACCGGCGCCGGCGACTCCGCGACGGCGGGCCTGCTGGCCGCACTGGCGGAGCACCGGCCGTGGCCGGAGCGCCTGACCCGCGCGGTCGCACTGGCGACGGCCACGGTGCACGCCCCGGTCGCGGGCGAGTTCGACCGGAGGACGTACGAGGAACTGCTGGGGCGGGTCGCGGTGACCGGCGAGGTCAGCGCGGCCTGAACGCCGGCCGCTCTACTCGACCCAGCCCTTGACGAGCCACATCTGGTCGAGGTTGGCGTCGCACTGGTTGCCCTGCTCGCAGGAGACCTTGATGGTGTTCGTGCCCTTGTTGAGCTGGACGTAGTTGTACGTGCGCGTCCAGCCCTTGGCGTAGTCGCCCTCGGCCGCCCCCGCGTAGTTCTTCATGTTGACCGGCGTGGTCGAGGCGGTGCCGTTGACCGTGAGGGTGGCGTTGGCGTCCTTGCCGGGCACGCCGTAGCCGACGTACAGGGTGTACTTGCCGGACTCGGGGATGCCGTTGACGGTCCAGGTGACCGAGGCGCCGACGGCGTTGAAGCCGGTCACATAGACGCCGCCGTCCGCCTGGGCGCCCTCGATGTCGGACGCGGTGGTGGCGCCGCCGCCGAGCTGGAGGGCCTTGGCGTCGATCTTCGGCAGCTCGGCCTCGCTGTCCGCGCTGCTCTCCCCCGACGGGGTCGGCTCCGCGCTCTGCGAGACGGACGGGGCGGGGGAGGCCTGTCCGCCGGCCGCGTCCTTGTCGCCGCCGCCCAGCATGGCCACGCTGATACCGATGACGACCGCGGCGACCACCGCGATCGCGCCGATCAGCAGGCCCTTGGTGTTGGGCCCGCGGCCCCGGCCGCCGCCCCCGCCGGACCCGTACCCGGGCATCGGCTGCTGGGTGGTCGGCGCGCTGCCCGGGAACGTCTCGGGGGCGGCGTAGGAGGCGTTCGGCCTGCCGTACGCGCCCTGCTGCTGCGGCACGCCCGGCTGGCCGTACGCCTGCTGACCGTACGGCCGCTCGCCGACCGTACGCACCCTGCTGACCGAGTTCGGGTAGCCGTAGCCGCCGGACGGCGGCTGGGCGCCATTGGCCTGACCATCGGCGTACAGGTAGCCGAACGGGTCGTCGTCCTCGGGCGTGCTCGCGCCGTTGTTGCCGGGCGTCATCCCTAGGTACTCCTCAACAGGTGCGGAACGGATGCGGTACGGGTGGTGAGGATGGCGAGCCTACCCGCTTCCAGTGGCCCAAACGGGTGACCCGGGTCGCATCACCCCACCGACCTGCGGATCATCCCGCGCGTCGGTGTTGTTTGGGACGAGACCGTTTCTCCACGTACATCCGTTCGTCGGCGGATTTCAGCACCTCGTCCGCGGTCATGCCGCAGTGCGCCCAGCCGATGCCGAAACTGGCCCCGACCCGGACGGCCCGGCCCTCGGCGCGGATCGGCTGGATGATCTCGTTGCGCAGCCGCACGGCGAGGTCCTGGGCGTCGGCCCGGCCGAGCCCGTCGGCGAGGATCACGAACTCGTCGCCGCCGAGCCGGGCGACCGTGTCGCCGTCCCGGACGCCGTTGCTGAGCCGCCGGGCGACCTCGATGAGCACGGCGTCGCCGGCGTTGTGCCCGAACCGGTCGTTGATCGACTTGAAGCCGTCGAGGTCGCAGAAGAGCACCGCGAGTCCCTTGGTGCCGTCGTCGTGATCGCCCTCGGGGGCGATGGTGTGCACATGGTGGTCGTAGACGTCGTACGTGTCCGCGCCGCCCTGCACGAAGTCGAAGCCGTGCCCGCCGACGTCGTGGACGGGGCGGCCGTAGGCAGCGTCCTGGGAGTCGAAGGCGCCGGGGTAGCCGGTCTGCGGGCGCTGGCAGAGCCGGGCGGAGAGGCGGGAGCGCAGCTCGGCGGAGTTCGGCAGGCCGGTGAGGGAGTCGTGGGAGGCGCGGTGGGCGAGCTGGAGCTCGCGGCGCTTGCGTTCCTCGATGTCCTCGACGTGGGTGAGCAGGAAGCGGGGTCCGTCGGCGGCGTCGGCGACGACGGAGTTGCGCAGGCTGACCCAGACGTAGCTGCCGTCCCGGCGCCCGAGGCGCAGCTCGGCCCGGCCGCCCTCGGCGGAGGTGCGCAGGAGCGTGCCTATGTCCTCGGGGTGGACGAGGTCGGAGAAGGAGTAGCGGCGCATCGCGGAGGCGGGGCGGCCGAGCAGGCGGCACAGGGCGTCGTTGGTGCGGAGTATGCGGCCGTGCTGGTCGCCGCCCATCTCGGCGATGGCCATGCCGGAGGGGGCGTACTCGAAGGCCTGCCGGAAGCTTTCCTCACTGGCGCGCAGGGCCTGCTGCTCGCGCTCCAGGCGGACCAGTGCCCGCTGCATATTCGCGCGTAGACGCGCGTTGCTGATGGCGATGGCCGCCTGGAAGGCGTACATCTGGAGCGCCTCGCGGCCCCACGCGCCCGGCCGCCGCCCGTTGCGAGGCCGGTCCACGGAGAGCACGCCGATCAGCTCGCCGGAGGCGGGACCGCCCTGCGCTCCGGGGGCGTACATCGGCGCGAAGAGCCGGTCGGAGGGGTGCCACTCGTCCTCGAAGCGCGGCGCGGGCCCCTCGGTGTACCACTGCGGGACGTCGTCGTCGTCGAGGATCCAGCCCTCGGTGTGCGGTATGAAGACGAGGTCGCCCCACTGCTCGCCCATGGCGAGGCGCCGCTCCCAGGACTCGCGGGAGCCGACGCGGCCGGTGATCAGGGCCTCGGCGGCGGGGTTGCCGGAGAACGCGGCGACGACGAGGTCGCCGTCCGGGCGTACGAGGTTGACGCACGCCAGCTCGTAGCCGAGGGCGGTGACGACCCCGTCCGCGACCGTCTGCAGTGTGTCCGCCAGGCTGCGGGCCGTGTTCATCTCGGCCATGACCTGGTGCAGTTGTCGCAGGGACGCAAGGCGGACGTACGGCTCCGACTCGGTCTCCATGCTCGCCCTCCCCCCGAGACCTCGCAGCGAATCAAGTGCCCTTACGTGGTGCCTTACATCTCCCGCCACTGAATCACAGCCCGCTGCCCACTCGGTACACAGGGTCAACAATTAGTGCCCCTTGTGACTCAAGTCACAGATAAACGTGAACAATTGAGTGGGGATTCTGCGGTTTTCCCGTGCGTTCACCGAACGCAGAGTTTGTGCGGGTCCGCCGCAGGTCCTAGGACCACCTTCGGGCCGAGGTCCGATGCGGCACGCACGCACGGAGATTAGCGTTCCGTATGTGCCGAACACACACGCATCCGCACCGCCCGTCACCGTGCCCGCCCAGCACTCCCCGGCATCGCCCTTTGGGCATGCTGTGGGGGTGACCGACGACGAGTTCCGTGCCGCGATGTCCCGGCTGGCCGCAGGAGTGGTCCTGGTGACCGCGCGTGAGCCGGCACTCGACCCGGACGACCCGCAGGCGCCGGCCGGCGAGGACGTCGGCATGACGGCGACGGCCTTCATGTCCGTCTCCCTCGACCCGCCCCTCGTCCTGGTCAGCCTGCGCGAGGGCGCCCGCATGGACGACCTGCTCGCCGAACAGCCCCTGTGGGCGGTCTCCGTCCTCTCCGAGAGCCAGCGGCACATCGCCGGCCGGTTCGCCATGAAGGGCCGCATCAGCGACCGCCTGCTCTTCGAGGACATCCCCTACGTCCGCGGCGAGGCGTCCGGCGCGCCGCTCGTGGGCGGCGCGCTGGCGACCCTGGAGTGCCGGACCGAGCAGCGGGTGACGGCCGGGGACCACACGCTGGTGGTCGGGCGGGTGCTGACGGCTCGGGTGCCGAGTGCGGACGGGGGGCCGTTGCTGTACTTCAAGGGGAGGTACCGGCACCTGAGGTGAGGCCGCCCCCTAAGGGGTCCTTGCACTATGAGCAGCGTGAGTGTGAACCGCTGCACCCACACCAGCCGCTGCCCGTCGTCGCCAGAACATGCCCGGCCCCGGCACCCCGTCGACCAGGGCCGGGCGCGAGGCGCGGGCGAGGTGGGCGGCGCGCGTGGCGCCGGAGGCGACGTGGGCAGCGCGCGCGGCGCGCCGGAGGCGACCGCGGTCGCACCGGTGGTCACAGTGGCCTCCGTCCCGGGCCACGACATCCGGGGCGAGCACCTGGAGGAGCCCGTCGAAGTCGCCTGGCCCGCGCGGCGGCCAGGAAGGCGTCGACGACCTCCCGCCGCCGCGCCAGATCCGCGTCCGGCGCCGGCGCGCCCTGCACTCGCCGCCGCGCCGCCGTCGGCGCACGAGGAGGGCGCCGTGCTCGGGGTCGGGGCGGTGGTGGCGGCCGGGACGGGTGCGCCCGCGTCCAGGGACTGGTCGCCGGAACCAGGCCTCCTGCACGGCGTCGTCGGCCTCGGCGCGGGAGCCGAGCATGCGGGGGGCGACGGCACGCAGGTGCCTGCGGTGCGCCTCGAAGCGCTCGGCAGGGAAGTCCTGGTCGCTCATGTGTCCCGTCACCAGCCCTCGTCGTGGATGCCGTCAGGACTGTGACGGATGGGGGACGGGCGATGTGACAGGAGCCGCTGGACTCGCGTGGGCCGCTACCGCCAGTCGCGACCGGACCGCCCCCGCTTGGTCTCGGACCGCTGCTTCTTCTCCCGCAACCGGCGCTCGTTGATGCCGCGTGGGATGCGGGTCGGCCTGCGGGGCTTGGGCGGGGGTGCGGTGGCCTCGGCGAGGAGCGCGGCGAGGCGTACGGCGGCGGCCTCGCGGTTGCGCCACTGGGACCGGTGTTCGGAGGAACGGACGGTGACGACGCCGTCGACGAGGCGGCCCGCCAGCCGCTCCAGGGCGCGTCGCTTCCACACCTCGGGCAGGGCCTCGGTGGCGGCGAGGTCGAACCGCAGCTCCACGCTGGTGTCGCTGGTGTTGACGTGCTGGCCGCCCGGCCCGGAGGAGCGGGAGAAACGCCACTGGAGCTCGGCCTCGGGGAGTGAGACGGAGCCGCGGATGACGTGAGGACGACCGGACATGACTGACATGTTCCCGCCTGGGCGGAGTGGGAGTCACCCGAATATCGCCGGACCAGGCTGCCGGGTAAAGAAAGTAAAGCGCGGGGAACCCGTGGCACCACCCTCGACGTTCATAGGGGTAGCTGTAGCTTCAGTACCGCACACGCATAGCGCACGCATCGAGGGAAGGAACTCCCGACCATGGCTGTAAGCCTGTCCAAGGGTGGCAACGTCTCGCTCACCAAGGAGGCTCCGGGCCTGACCGCCGTCACCGTAGGCCTCGGCTGGGACGTCCGCACCACCACCGGCACCGACTTCGACCTCGACGCGTCGGCGATCGCGGTCAACACGCAGGGCAAGGTCTACTCGGACGCCCACTTCGTCTTCTTCAACAACAAGCAGACGCCGGACAGCACGATCGTCCACACCGGTGACAACCGCACGGGTGAGGGCGAGGGCGACGACGAGCAGATCAACGTCAACCTGGCCGGGCTCCCCGCCGACATCGACAAGATCGTCTTCCCGGTCTCGATCTACGACGCGGAGAACCGCTCGCAGAACTTCGGCCAGGTCCGCAACGCCTACATCCGCATCATCAACCAGGCCGGCGGCACCGAGATCGCCCGCTACGACCTGTCGGAGGACGCCGCCACCGAGACCGCCATGGTCTTCGGCGAGCTCTACCGCAACGGCGCCGAGTGGAAGTTCCGCGCCGTCGGCCAGGGCTACGCCTCGGGCCTGGTCGGCATCGCCCAGGACTTCGGCGTGAACGTCTGAGCGACGGGCGACTCCAGTGGCTTGAACACCGGGCCCCTCAACACCGCGTTGGGGGGCCCGCCGCATGGGTGGCAGGCGTCACCGCCTCCCCGGCCTCCCCTCCCCGTACAGCCACTCCTCCCAGACGCCGTCGAAGTCCTTCTCCGGCGCTCGCTGTTCGACGTACGCCGTGAAGTCCTCGGTGCTCGCGTTGGCGTGGCGGTGGGTGGTGGCCCAGCCGCGCAGGAGGTCGCGGAAGGCGGTGTCGTCGGCGAGGGTCTGGCGGATCTTGTGGAGGACCATCGCGCCGCGGTCGTAGACGGGGCGGCCGGAGATGTGGGCGGCGTCGGGCGGATGCGCGGGTGGGAAGGACCAGACGGCCTTGTTGTCCTCGGGGACGGCGTAGTGGGTGCCGTCGTAGAGCGCGTCGAAGGTGTGCTGGGCGGTGTCGCCGCCGTGGTCCTCCTGCCACAGCCACTCCGCGTACGTCGCGAAGCCCTCGTTGAGCCACATGTCCCGCCAGGACCTGGGGGTGACGGAGTTGCCGTACCACTGGTGGGCGAGTTCGTGGACGAGGAGCCGGATGTCGGGGGCGCCGGGGAAGACGGGGCGGGTCTGGGTCTCCAGGGCGTAGGCGGCGTCGCCGGTGCGGTCGACGATCGCGCCGGTGGCGGTGAAGGGGTACGGCCCGAAGAGGTCCTCCGCCCAGGCGAGGACCTCGGGGATACGGGCCAGGACCTCGCGACTTGCGGCGGCCTCGGTCGGGTCGACGGCGGTGTACACGGGCAGGCGGTCCGGGGTCACCGTGCGGCTGATGTCGTAGCGGCCGATGGCGAGGGTGGTGAGGTAGCTCGCCATCGGCTGGCCGGTGTGCCAGGTGGTGGTCGTGCGGCCGTCGGTGGTGCTCTCGTTCCTCAACTCCCCGTTCGACACGGCCCGCAGGCCCTCCGGCACGGTGACCCTGATGTCGTACGTCGCCTTGTCGGAGGGGTGGTGGTTGCCGGGGTACCAGGCCATGGAGCCGACCGGCTGGCCCAGGGCGAGCGCGCCGTCGTCGGTGGGCAGCCAGCCCTCCCGCGAGCCGTCCGGGTCCGTGAGGGTGGCCGGGGTGCCGGAGTAGCGGACCGTCACGCGGAAGGTCCGGCCCTCGGCGAGGTCGTCGCGGGGGCGGACGGTCAGCTCCTGGCCGGCGCGGTTCCAGCGGGCGGCGGTGCCGTCGACGGTGACCGTCCCGACGTTCAGACCCTGGAGGTCGAGGTTGAAGGCGGAGAGGTCCTGACCGGCGCGGGCGGTGATCGTCGTGCGGGCGGTGAGGTGCCGGGTGTCGGGGGTGTAGGACAGGGCCAGGTCGTAGTGGGTGACGTCGTAGCCGCCGTTGCCCGCCTTCGGGAAGTACGGGTCGCGTACGCCGGAGCCGCCCGGGGTGCCCTCGACGCCGGTGCCCGAACACGCGGTGAGAGCGAGGGCGAGCAGAGCGGCGACAGGGACGACCGGTGCGAAACGGGACACGTCCGAGATCCTACGAGCGCATGACACCATCACGTACGTGCTCGACATCGGCTACGCCCTCTCCAACCGCTTCCCGGACCCGCCCCAGACCGACTACCGCCGCGCGGACGTGCACGCCCTGCGGCACGACCTGTTCTGCGGTGACGTCTACCTCGCCGACACCGAGACGGACCGGGAGCTGTCCACAGCCTGGGGATGGGTGCCGGTGCTCGACTTCGCGTGGGCGCTGTGCGACATCGTCGAGCAGCTGGACCGCGACCCGGCGGGCTCCCGCGCCGCCCGTCCCCAGCACGCGGAGCTGGACTTCACCGAGTCCACCGACCGTCTGCTCTTCGAGCGCCGCTTCGGCTGGGTCGACATCGAGTCCGACTGGCAACCGGCCGAGGACCCCCCGCTCACCTTCTCCCACACCGAACTCCGCCGCGAGGCCCGCGACTTCCTGCACGACCTGATCGCGGACCTGTGCGATCTGCACGACGACCTGGCGGAGAACCCGGCGATCTGGTCACTGCAGGCACGGTTTCCGCGGGTGCCGTGACGCGGGGGGACTGACACGCGGGACTGACACGCGGGACTGACACTGGGGCACTGTCCCCCCACACACAGGCGGTCACCGTCATCCCCCTTCCACCCTGATCCCCAACGCCCCCGCCAACACCGGCGCCAGCTCCACCAACTGCCCCGCGCTGATCACCGCCCCCGACAGCCGGTCGACCCCCCGCATGATCTCCAGCGGGGCCGCCCCCCGCAGGTCCACGTCCGCCAGCGTCGCCCCGCTGAAGTCCGCCCCCTTCAGCGCGCAGTCCTTGAACGCGACGCGCTCCAGCGACGCGCCCCCGAAGTCCGGCTCCACCAGGACGCATCCCTCGAAGACCACGTCCTTCAGCCGGGCCCCTCGCAGGTTCGGGCAGTCGAGCTTGCCGCCCCGGATCAGGACGCGTTCCAGTGCGGCACCGTGCAGTTGCGTGCCGCCCAGGCGGGCGTCGCGCAGTTCGACGTCGCGCAGGGTGGCCTCGGCGAGGTTCGTGCCGACGCCGCGCGGGGCAGTGAGGACCGAGTCCAGGATGCGCGCCCGGTGCAGTCGCGTCTCGTCCAGCGCGCACCCCGTCAACGCGCAGTCCATGAAGCGGGCGCCCCCGCCGTCCTGCCCACCCAGCTCGGCGTCCCCGAACTCCAGCCCGTCGTAGTCCCCGTCCGGCTCCAGTCCACCCCCTCCGTACTCAGCCAGCTCCGGCAGCCGCACCTCCGGTCGCCGTGCCGCCTTCACGCCGCCCGCCGCACCCGCTGCCCCGCCCGCGCCCAACGCGCCCATCACACCACCACACCCGTCTCACCCATCACACCCACCGCTCGCCCAGCCGTGCCCCTATCCTGCACCCCACCACTGACACTGCCGGTGACCTGCAAAAACACCCACATCCACCCCCCGATGTCACATTCCGCGCGCCCAGCCAGTCGTACTCCCAGAAGGCGAACCCGAGCCAATTCCCAGAAGGCGAGCCCGAGCCAAAGGAGTCCGAACCCCATGCCCCACCTCACCGTCATCGGCGGCGGCTTCGCCGGCCTCACCGCCGCCGTCGCCGCCGCCGAAGCGGGCGCCAAGGTCACCCTCCACGAAGCCCACCACACCCTCGGCGGGCGGGCGCGCACCGCCGAGGGCCCATACCGGACGAACGAGGGCCCGCACGCCCTCTACAACGGCGGCCCGCACTGGACCTGGCTCAAGCAGCGCGACCTGATCGGCCCCCTCGCCCCCATCCCGCCCCTGGAAGCCGCCCGGCTCCGGCTGCGCCACCAGGGCGCCCTGCGCCGCATCCCGCCCTTCGCCATGCTCAGGCTGCTGCGCCGCACCGCCCGGCAGGCCCCCGTCGACGTCGACTTCCTGACCTGGGCGACCGGGCAGGTGGGCGAGGCGGGCGCACGGGCCGCCGCGCACTACTCCGCCGTCGCCCTCTTCCACCACGCCCCCGGCGCCCTGTCCGCCGCGTTCGTGCAGGAACGGCTGCGCCGGGCCACCAAGGTGCCGCCCGAGGCGCACTATCCGCGCGGCGGCTGGGCGAGCGTCGTCGACCGGATGGCCGCCCGCGCCTGGAATCTGGGCGTCCGCATCGAGACGCTGTCCCGCGTCGACACCCTCCCCACCGGCACGCCCGTCATCGTCGCCACCTCCCTCGACGCCGCCCGCCGACTCCTCGGCGACGACTCGCTGACCTGGCCGAGCGGTCGTACGGCCCTGATCGACCTGGCCGTACGCACCCGGCGCGGCGACCCCTTCGTCGTCTCCGACCTGGACGCGCCCGGCTGGCTCGAACGCTTCACGGCGCAGGACCGCACCCTCGCCCCGGTCGGCGAGCAGCTCATCCAGGGCCAGATCCCGATCGCCCCGCACGAGTCCCGGGGCGACGGCGTCGCCCGCGCCGAGCAGCTGCTCGATCTCGCGTTCGACGGCTGGCGGGAGCGCGTCACCTGGCGGCGCGCGGCGGTCGCGGGCGGCCGTACCGGCGCCGTGGACCTGCCCGGCACGACCTGGCGCGACCGGCCCGCCGTGGACCGCGGCGACGGCGTGTACCTGGCCGGGGACCAGGTCGCCGCGCCAGGTGTGCTGTCGGAGGTGTCCTTCAACAGCGCGCTGACCGCCGTATCGCTGGCGCTCGGGCGGCCCGGCTCGCGCGCGCTTGACCTCAAGCATGCTTGAGGTTGAAGGGTGGGGCCGTACCGCAGCCGAGGCGGCCGTACGACGGCCGCCACCCACAGCAACGGCCGCAGAGCCCACAGCCACGGGGAGACCCCAATGCGCGCCATCCGCCTCCACACCTTCGGCCCCGCCGAGAACCTCGCCCCCGAGGAGGTCGACGACCCCGTACCCGCCCCCGGCCAGGTCCGTATCGCCGTCGCAGCCGCCGGAGTACACCTGCTCGACACGGCCATCCGCGCCGGTCACCCGGGCCCCGGCCCCGCGCCCGCGCTGCCCACCGTCCCCGGCCGCGAGGTCGCCGGAGTCGTCGAGTCGCTCGGCGAGGGAACCGACGAGGCGTGGCTCGGCAAGCGCGCCGTCGCGCACCTCGGCTTCGTCCCCGGCGGTTACGCCGAACTCGCCGTCACCGACGCCGAACGTCTGCACGAGATCCCTGCGGGCCTGGACTTCGCCGAGGCCGTCGCCATGATCGGCACGGGGCGCACAGCGATGGGGATCGTGCAGTTCGCCGAGCCGGGCCCGGGTGACGTGGTCCTGATCCCGGCAGCGGCCGGCGGTATCGGCACCCTCCTCGTGCAGTACGCCAAGAACGCGGGCGCCACCGTCATCGGCCTGGCCGGCGGCCCGGAGAAGACGCAGCGGGTCGCCGCGAACGGCGCCGACCTCGCCGTCGACTACCGCGACCCCGCCTGGCCGGAGCAGGTCCGGGCCTACGACGGCAAGGTCACGATCGTGTACGACGGTGTCGGCGGCGACCCCGCCCGTACGGCCGTCGGCCTGCTCGCCCCCGGCGGCAGGCACGTCGTGTTCGGCTGGTCCGCCGAGGGCATCCAGGGCGGCGAGCCGCTGGTCGTCGAGGGCGTCACCGTGCAGGTCCTGGGCCCGGTGATGCTGGAGAAGGCGGGCGGCCCGAACCCCCTGCGCGCCCTGGAACTCCGCGCCCTCGCCGAGGCCGCCGCGGGTCGGCTGACCCCCGCCGTCCACCGCTTTCCGCTCACCGAGGCCGCGGCCGCCCACCACGCTCTGGAGAACCGCGGCACGACCGGCAAGGTCGTCCTGGAGCCCTGACCGGGGGAATGCGACCGCAAAGACCTGACCAGGTGGGGCGTGGCATCACCGGCAGTACGCCCTGATTCGTGTTCTTCTGTCCCGATGAACGCGCCCAGGACTGGTGACCCCGTGGCTCCCGTGAACACCGACCCCCACCGCTGGTGGGGGCTGGTGGTGATCGCCCTCGCCCAGCTGATGGTCGTCCTCGACTCGACGATCGTGAACGTCGCACTCCCGTCCGCCCAGGACGAGCTGGGGATGACCGACGGCGACCGAACATGGGTGATCACCGCCTACACCCTCGCCTTCGGCGGTCTGCTGCTGCTCGGCGGCCGGATCGCCGACCTGGTCGGCCGCAAACGCACCTTCGTCATCGGGCTGATCGGCTTCGCCGCCGCCTCCGCGCTGGGCGGCGCCGCCGTCAGCCCGGGCATGCTGTTCGGCGCCCGCGCGCTCCAGGGCGCCTTCGCGGCCGTGCTCGCCCCGACCGCGCTGAGCCTGCTCGCCACCACGTTCACCGACCCCAGGGAGCGCGGCAAGGCCTTCGGCGTCTTCGGCGCCCTCGCCGGCAGCGGCTCCGTCATGGGCTTCATCGTCGGCGGGCTGCTCACCGAGTACCTCAACTGGCGCTGGTGCCTGTACGTCAACACCCCCATCGCGGTCCTCGCGCTGCTCGGCGCCTTCGCGGTCCTGCGCGACCGCCCCGCCCGGGCGGGCGCCCGCCTCGACGTGCCCGGCGTGCTGCTCGGCTGCGGCGGCCTGGTCGCGATCGTCTACGGCTTCAACGAGGCCGAGTCCCACGGCTGGTCCGACGCGTTCGTCCTCGGACTGCTCACGGGAGGTGCCGTCCTGCTGGCGGCCTTCGTGTGGTGGCAGGCCAGGGCACCCCTGCCGCTGCTCCCGCTGCACATCGTCAAGGACCGCGACCGCGCGGGCTGCTTCCTGACGATGATGCTGGCCATCATGGGCATGTTCGGCCTGTTCCTCTTCATGACCTACTACTTCCAGGTCGTCCTGGGCTACTCGCCGGCGCGGACCGGACTGGCCTTCGTCCCGATCACCCTCGCGACCGTCACCGTTTCCACCCAGTTCGCGGCCCGTCTGCTGCACCACGTCCCACCGCGCGCCCTGATGGCCCCCGGCATGCTCCTGGGCGCGTGCGGAATGGCGCTCCTCACCCGGCTCACCGTCGACTCCTCGTACGCCGCCGACATCCTGCCCGGCCTGCTCCTGGTGGGCGTCGGCATGGGCCTGACCTACATGCCGGTGTTCGCCACGGTGACGGCCGGCGTCGCCCCGCGGGACTCGGGCGTCACCTCGGCGACCCTCAACACCTCCCAGCAGGTGGGCGGTTCCATCGGTACGGCCCTGCTGAACACCCTCGCCACCACCAGCACCGCGGGCTACCTCGCCCACTCCGCCCGGCCCGCGGTGGTGACCCGCGAGGCCGTCGTCCACGGCTACACGGTCGCCCTCTGGTGCGCCACCGCCCTCATGCTCCTGGCCGGCCTGGCCACGGCCCTGCTGGTCACGGCCCGGGCCCCGAAACACGCGGCGCCAGCGAAGGAGCCGGTGACGGAGCCGGTCGCCTAACGGCGCCTGGAGGCCGCGTGCAGCCACCCCTCGGCCCCGCAGCAGCGCCTTGCCATGACCGCCCCGCCCGCGCGCGTGGGCGGTACGTACAGGTGTGGCGGTACGGATCACCAGGGCAGGCCGGCCCGCAACCGCCGCGCCATCTCCACCTGCTCGTCGTCCAGCGGTCGGCCGTCCTCGATGTCCCACAGGGCGTTCTGCAGCAGTCGCCCGAGGGTCCACGCCCGTGCCCGTTCCCGGTCCAGACCCATGACGTCGATCATCGCGTCGAAGCGCCACCGGACCTCCTCGGCGTCGAAGCGGTTGGCGAGGGCGGGCCACAGCTCGAATCCGGGGTCACCGGCGAGCGGCTTGGGGTCGATGGCGAGCCAGGGGGCGCGGTCGGCGGCGAGGACGTTGTCGAAGTGCAGGTCCCAGTGCAGGAGCCGGTCCCCCGGCTCGTCCACGACCTCCCGTACGGCGGCGGCGCAGTCGGCGAGCAGACGGCGGGCCTCGGGGTCCGCCACCCGCTCCAGCGCCCACGGCGTCCGCTGAAGCATCGCCCGCGCGATGTCACCGAGCCGGCGCATGCCCGCAGGGGCCGGTACGGAGGTCAGATGGGCCAGCAGACGGGCGATGACCAGCACGGCCTCGCGGGAGTCGGGCACGTGGGACAGCATCCGGGCGGGGTCGAGGCGTTCGAGGAGCATCGTGCCGGTGTCCAGGTCGTGGTCCAGCAGCCGTACCGCCCCGTCGCCGTCCCACACGCGCAGGGCGACCGGCTCGCCCTCGCTCTCGTCGTCGAGCGGCTGCAGCTTCAGCGCCGCGCGCGTGCCGTCCGCCCGGACGACCGGCAGGACCAGCGCGCACACGCCGTACATCGACGGCCCGTCGATCCGCAGCTCCCAGCGGTCCAGGAACCCGTCCACCAGCCGCGGCAGCCCGGCGATGAAGGCGCGCCCCTCCTCGCCGTTGTACAGCGCCTGGGACGCCGCGAGTCCCTCCGGAATCTCGATCACATACGGGACCCTATGGGCGTATGCGCGCCCACTCGACCCAATGGCCACGCGGGCGCGCTTCCGGTCGCCTCCCCCCGCCAGAACGACGAAATCCGAAGGAGACAGCCCCCGCGGCCACGGGTAACGTCCCGGCCATGAGCAGCTCGGCAAGCGGCGTCGTGAACGGCGGCGTCTCCTTCTGGTACGCCCAGGAAGGCTTCCCCGCCCCAAGGGAGCCCCTCTCCGGTGACGCGTCCGCGGACGTCGTGATCGTCGGCGGCGGCTACACGGGACTGTGGACGGCGTACTACCTGAAGAAGGCCGCCCCCTTCCTCCGCATCACCGTCCTGGAGCAGAAGTTCTGCGGCTACGGCGCCTCCGGCCGCAACGGCGGCTGGCTGTACAACGGCATCGCGGGCCGCGACCGGTACGCGCGCGTGCACGGCCACGAGGCCGCCGTACGCCTCCAGCGGGCCATGAACGACACCGTCGACGAGGTCATCGGGGCCGCCCGGGAGGAGGGCATCGAGGCCGACATCCACAAGGGCGGCGTCCTCGAAGTCGCCTGCACACCGGCCCAGCTGGCCCGTTTGAAGGCCTTCCACGAGCACGAGCTGTCCTACGGCGAGAAGGACCGGCAGCTGTACGGCGCCCGCGAGACCGCCGAGCGGATCAGGGTGGCCCACGCGGTCGGCTCCTCCTGGACCCCGCACGGAGCCCGCATCCACCCGGTGAAGCTGGTGACGGGCCTCGCGCGGGCCGTGGAGGCCCTCGGCGTGACCGTCCACGAGTCGACGCCGGTGACGGAGATCCGCCCGAAGCACGCGGTCACCCCGTACGGCACGGTCCGCGCGCCCTACGTCCTGCGCTGCACCGAGGGCTTCACGGCGTCCCTGAAGGGCCACAGGCGCACCTGGCTGCCCCTGAACTCCTCGGTGATCGCGACCGAACCGCTCACCGAGCAGCAGTGGGAGTCGGTGGGCTGGGAAGGCCGCGAGACGCTCGGCGACATGGCCCACGCCTACATGTACGCCCAGCGCACCGCCGACGGCCGCATCGCGCTCGGCGGGCGCGGAGTGCCGTACCGCTTCGGCTCCCGCACCGACAACGACGGCCGCACCCAGGAGACGACGATGGAGGCGCTGCGGGAGATCCTGGAGCGTTTCTTCCCGTCCCTGACCGGCGTCCGCATCGCACACGCCTGGTCGGGCGTGCTCGGCGTGCCCCGCGACTGGTGCGCCACGGTCACCCTGGACCGCGCCACGGGCCTCGGCTGGGCGGGCGGCTACGTCGGCTCCGGCGTCGCCACCGCCAACCTCGCCGCCCGCACCCTGCGCGACCTCGTCCAGCTGGACTCCGGCCAGGGCACCCGCACGGAGCTGACGGACCTGCCCTGGGTCGGCCACAAGGTCCGCAAGTGGGAGCCGGAGCCGCTGCGCTGGCTGGGCGTCCACGGCATGTACGCCACGTACCGCACCGCCGACCGCCGCGAAGTCACCACACACAGCGCCGGGTCCTCCCGGCTGGCGCGACTGGCGGACCGGGTGGCCGGGAGGCACTGATCGTTGAGAGCCCCCTGTCGGATTCGAACCGACGACCTTCGCTTTACAAGAGCGGCGCTCTGACCAGCTGAGCTAAGGAGGCCTGCACGCGCGCGTGAGTGCGTGCGTGCCCGTGCAGTGTACCCAGGTCCCGGCCCCACCCTGTCGAAAATTTCCGCGAAGTTCACAGCGGGCGGAGTACTGACAGAACAGGTGAACGCGGGGTACCGTCCTGACCCAGTTCACACGTGTGGACTAAACCAACCACCTTCCTACAACGGATCGTCCGGCACGTTCCTGCCGGTAGAAGGGGGCCCATTCACCATGGCCACTGTCTCGTTCGACAAGGCGACCCGGATCTACCCGGGTTCCGACAAGCCCGCCGTCGACGCACTCGACATCGAGATCGAGGACGGGGAGTTCCTCGTTCTGGTCGGCCCGTCCGGCTGCGGCAAGTCCACCTCCCTGCGGATGCTGGCCGGCCTGGAGGACGTGAACTCCGGCGCCATCCGCATCGGCGACCGCGATGTGACACACCTGCCGCCGAAGGACCGGGACATCGCCATGGTGTTCCAGAACTACGCCCTCTACCCGCACATGACCGTCGCCGACAACATGGGCTTCGCGCTCAAGATCGCCGGCGTCAACAAGGCGGAGATCCGGCAGAAGGTCGAGGAGGCCGCGAAGATCCTCGACCTCACCGACTACCTGGACCGCAAGCCGAAGGCGCTCTCCGGTGGTCAGCGCCAGCGTGTCGCCATGGGCCGCGCGATCGTGCGTGAGCCGCAGGTCTTCCTCATGGACGAGCCGCTGTCCAACCTGGACGCCAAGCTCCGCGTCTCCACCCGTACGCAGATCGCCTCGCTGCAGCGCCGCCTCGGCATCACCACGGTCTACGTCACCCACGACCAGGTCGAGGCCATGACCATGGGCGACCGGGTGGCCGTGCTGAAGGACGGCCTGCTCCAGCAGATCGACTCCCCGCGCAACATGTACGACCGCCCGGCGAACCTCTTCGTCGCCGGATTCATCGGCTCCCCCGCGATGAACCTCGTCGAGGTGCCGATCACCGACGGCGGTGTGAAGTTCGGCAACAGCGTCGTGCCGGTCGACCGGGACGCGCTCTCCGCCACCACCGACAAGACGGTCACCGTCGGCGTCCGCCCCGAGCACTTCGACGTGGCCGGCGCGGGCTCCGACCTGGGCCTCGCGGTCACCGTGAACGTCGTCGAGGAGCTCGGCGCCGACGCGTACGTCTACGGCACCGCCAAGCTCGGCGACAACTCCAAGGACCTGGTGGTCCGGGTCAGCGGCCGTGACGTCCCGGAGAAGGGCAGCACGCTGCACGTCGTCCCGCGCCCCGGCGAGTCCCACGTCTTCTCGACGTCGACCGGCGAGCGGCTCTCCGACTGAGGGTCGACTGACGAAACACCCAACCCGGGTAATTCACCCAGGTTGACGAAAAGGGCCCCGCAGCCTGGCCGCGGGGCCCTTTTTCCTGTCGACAAATACCCCGGCGCACTGGGCCATTTCGAGCAACGTGCGTCAACCCCGTACCCAGAAAAGCCCGCCACTTCATCACCCGAACCGGTGACCAAATGTCGCCAAATCATTACCGGGCGCTACCCTCACTCGCGTGAAGCACTCCACCACCTCACAGACGCGACGCGGCCAGGGCCCCGCCCGCCGGATCGGCCGCTCCCTCGCCCTCGTTCTGCCCGTCGTCCTGGTGCTCTCCGGGACTCTCGCGGTCACGCGGGTCAACTGGTCGGGAAACCCCGAGAGCTCGGTGCTCACCGCAGCGGACGTCTCGTCATCCGGCACCAGCGCCCGCACCGCGCACCGCGCACCGCACGAGGTGCTGCTCGACCAGCTCCTGACCGAGCTCCAGAAAAACGACCCGGGCACCGCCCTGACCCACCTCCAGCAGGCCGTGGACGAGCGCCCCACCCTGCTGGCCCGCCACTGCACCTCCATCGCCCGCGCCCTGGGCCGCGCGGCGGTCCGCATCTACGGCCCGACCCGCGCCCAATCCTACGCCCGCCCCGTCTGCGACACCTCGTTCGCCTCGGGCGTCCTGGCAGCCCACGGCTGACCCCCGGGGACAGAAACCACGCGTGAGCCCCGCCCCGGCCCCTGGGGCGTGTTCGATCCCGACAACGCAGCAAGGCGCCGTGCGACGGGACTCTCAACACGCCCCAGCGGCCCCAGGCGGGGCTTCACGCGTCGCCACGACACCGTCGGCACCTCACCCGCGCCGGGCTGCGCGACCCGCCTCTCAGCCACAAAGCCGGGCACTCACCGGCCCCCGGTACCACCGGGCCCGGCGCCGCGTACAGTGCCGCCATGACCGATCCGAACGCCGCCTCACGCCCCGTCCAGGCCGTCATCCTGGCCGGAGGCCAGGGCTCCCGGCTGCGCCCCTACACCGACGACCGTCCCAAGCCGATGGTCGAGATCCCCGGCACGGGCACGCCGATCATCGGCCACCAGCTCTCCTGGCTCGCCGAGGAGGGCGTCACCGACGTCGTGATCAGCTGCGGCCACCTCGCCGAGGTCCTGCAGGAGTGGCTGGACTCCGCCGACCTGCCGACGCGCGTCACCACCGTCGTCGAGAAGGAACCCCTCGGCCGAGGCGGCGGCCTGAAGTACGCCGCCGCCCACCTCCCCCACCCCGACCGCGCCTGGTACGCCACCAACGGCGACATCTGGACCCGCTTCTCGCTGCGGGACATGGCCGACTTCCACACCGAGCGCGACGCCATAGCCACCCTCGCCCTCGCCCGCCCCCGCATCCCGTGGGGCGCCGTCCAGACCGACGGCTTCGGCCACATCACGGACTTCATCGAGGCCCCGCCGTCCACCTTCGAGATCAACGCGGGCGTCTACGTCTTCTCCCCCGGGTTCGCCGCGATGCTCCCCGAACGCGGCGACCACGAACGCACCACGTTCCCGCACCTGGCCCGCGAACACCGCCTGGCCGGCTTTCCGATCCCCCAGGGCGCGTACTGGCGCGCCATCGACACCGCGAAGGACCTCACGGAGGCCGCGAAGGAACTGGCCGCGCTGGGCCGTTGAGCGCCCCCGGCACACGCCGGTACGACGACGGGGCCCCGCATCTCACCCGGGCGGGACCCCGTCGTCGTACCGGAAACGGCGCTCCTAGCCCAGCAGACCCCCGACCAGCCCGGGCTGCGAATCCCCGTCGCCGGATCCCGTGCCGCCCGTGGAGCCCGTACCGCCGCCCGTCGAGCTGCCTCCGCCGCCCCCGGACGTGGGACCGGCGCTGGTGCTCGGGGCCTGTTCCACCGGCGACGACTGCTGCGGTGGCGCCTGCCCCGTCCCCTGCGTCTGGCTCGGCGAGCCGCCGGTGGCCGTGCCGGTGTCCTGGGTCGCACCCGGCGTGGTCGCGGCTCCCGCGGTGGGCGCGGCCGAGGTCTCGCCCTGCGTCGGCGAGGTCACCGTGGCCGACGGCGTGCTGCTCTCCCCGCGGTCCTCGCCGGGCTTCGACGGCAGCGGAGAGCCCGGGAGTTCGTTGCGCGGTGCCTCGCCGGGACCCGGGACGACCACCCGGTCGGAGTCCCGTACGGCACCGCCGAGCAGCGAGCCCACCAGCAGGGTGACCCCGGTGACGATCGCGGTGACGAGGGCGCCCCGGCGCAGTACGTACCGCCGCAGCTCCCAGATGTCGGAGCGCGGACCGAGGCGCCGCCAGGCGAGCCCGGCCAGCCGCCCGTCGATGGAGTAGACGGGCGCCCCGGCGATGATCAGCGGCGACCAGGCGGCGAGGTAGATGATGTCGGGGGCGTCGTACGCGGGGACGCTCTTCCAGCTGACAGTGACGAGCAGCGCGGCGGAGAGCAGCGCACCGCCCACCGCGGCGACCCGCTGCCAGCAGCCCAGGACCGTGAGCACGCCCACGATGACCTGCGCGAAGGCGATCACGAGCCCGGAGCCGACGGGGTGCTGGAGCGCGAACTGGCGCAGTGGCTCGGCGACTTCCCAGGGATGCAGGGTGTTGAGCCACTTGACCATGGAGCCGCGTTCGCCGCCGTCGAAGTAGACGGGGTCGCAGAGCTTGCCCATGCCGGCGTAGATGGAGATGGCGCCGAGGAAGACGCGCAGCGGGAGCAGGACGACGCCGAGGTTCATCCGGCGCCCGGGGTAGTAGGCGTGCCGCGCGGGATCGTCGCTCTGCCGCCGGGAGCGTGGCCCGGTGCCCTCGTCCTCCGGGTCGGCGAGCTCCGCGTCGTCGGCGTAACCGTCGAACCGCTCCCCGGCGTAGGCGGGTCGGTCGTACGCGCCCTCGACGGTCCGCATCGACGGCAGCAGCCGGGTACCGGCGCCCTCGGGGGTGCGCTGGGCGCCGACGACGGGGGTCTCGACGGTCCGGTCGAGGTCGTCGTAGTCGCCGTAGCCGTCGTAGCGGCCGTAATCGGCGTCGACGTCGACGCGCGGGATGACCTGGGTGGCTCCGACGTCGGCGGGCGGTTCCTCCGGGTGGCGGACGCCCGCACCGCGCACGGCCTGGAGCAGGCGGTGGGCGCCGGTGTCGTCGGGGGCGGACCGGCCGCTCCACACCACCGGGCGGCGGCGGGCCTCGCCGGACTGGGCGGCTGCGCCCGCCGTACCGACGACCGGCACGCGGGCGGTGTCCTCGGTGGCGCTCAAGTGCCGTGCGACCCGCGGCGACTGGGCGCGGCGCGAGGAGGCGCCCAACTGCACGCGGAAGCTGGCGTGATTGACGATGATCTGCGCCGGGTCGCTCGGCACCTTCACCATGCTCAGCGCGGGAGCGTCGTCGAATCCCGACGAGCGGTCCCCCGTGGGTGTGCGGGGTGTTCTGGTGTCCACACTCATCTAACAGAGTGACGTGTGGTTAGGACACTGCTTTGACCCCGCCGGATCTGTCCGGACCGCGTCAAGCTTGCCCGGACGGCCCGGAATACCGCGAGTGGGTGACCGTGTCGAACGACCGTTCAGGCCCGCCGTCGTGCCGCCTCGTACAGCACGATCCCCGCCGCCACACCGGCGTTGAGCGACTCCGCCCCGCCCGGCATCGGAATGCGCACCCGGACGTCACAGGTCTCCCCGACCAGCCGCGAAAGACCCTTGCCCTCGCTGCCGACCACGACGACGACCGGCCCCTCCAGGGCCTGCAGCTCCCCGAGTTCGACCTCGCCGTCGGCTGCGAGCCCGACCACGATGATCCCGGCCTTCTTGTACGCCTCCAGCGCGCGCGTGAGGTTGGTGGCACGCGCGACCGGCGTGCGGGCGGCCGTACCGGCGGACGTCTTCCACGCACCGGCGGTCATCCCGGCCGCGCGCCGCTCGGGTACGACGACACCGTGACCGCCGAACGCGGACACGGACCGCACGACCGCGCCGAGGTTGCGCGGGTCGGTCACCCCGTCCAGAGCGACGATCAGCGGGTCCTCGCCCTCCTCGGCGGCGGCGTCGGCGAGGTCCTCGGGGTGCGCGTACTCGTACGGCGGCACCTGGAGCACGAGCCCCTGGTGGTTCAGCCCGTTGGTCATCCGGTCGAGCTCGGGGCGCGGCGCCTCCATGAGGTTGATGCCGCCACGCTCGGCGGCGAGCTGGAGCGCCTCGCGGACCCGCTCGTCGTTGTCGATGAACTGCTGGACGTACAGCGTGGACGCGGGCACGCCCTCGCGCAGCGCCTCGACGACCGGGTTGCGCCCGACGACCAGCTCGGACGTCCCCTTGCCGCCCCGGCGCTGGGGGGCACGGCCCTGGGCACGCCGCGTCTTGGCGGCGGCGGCACGCTGCTTGGCGTGGCCCTTGCGCATCTCGGCGGGGGGCGTCGGCCCCTTGCCCTCAAGGGACCGGCGCCGCTTGCCGCCGCTGCCGACCTGCGCGCCCTTCTTGCCGGACATGCGGCGGTTGTTCGCGGCCATGACCTACCTGTCTGTGGGAGTACGTACGTCTATGAAGTGTGCCGCCCGGATCTGCGGGCGGCACATCGGTGTGCTGTCGCCTCAGCCGCTCAGCGCGGGCCGAGGCTCCAGCGCGGACCGTGCGGGCTGTCCTCGATGACGAGCCCGGACTGCTTGAGCTGGTCGCGGATGGCGTCCGCGGTGGCCCAGTCCTTCCGCGCGCGGGCCGCCTCACGCTGGTCCAGGACGAGGCGTACGAGGCTGTCGACCACGCCGTGCAGATCGTCGCTGCGGTCGCCGTCACCGGCCCAGTGCGCGTCCAGCGGGTCCAGGCCGAGGACGCCGAGCATGGCCCGCACCTCGGCGAGGCGGGCGACCGCGCTCTCCTTGTCGTCGGCGGCCAGGGCGCTGTTGCCCTGCCGGACGGTGTTGTGCACGACCGCCAGGGCCTGCGGCACGCCCAGGTCGTCGTCCATCGCCTCGGCGAACGCGGGCGGCACCTCGGCGGCGGGCTCGACCGGACCGCCGGCCAGCTCCACCACGCGCTGCACGAACCCCTCGATCCGCGCGAACGCGGACTCGGCCTCGCGCAGGGCGTCCTCGCTGTACTCGATGGTCGAGCGGTAGTGCGGCGTACCGAGGTAGTAGCGCAGCACGATCGGGCGCCACTGCTTGACCATCTCGGACACCAGCACCGAGTTGCCCAGCGACTTGGACATCTTCTCGCCGCTCATGGTGACCCAGGCGTTGTGCAGCCAGTACTGGGCGAAGTCGTCGCCGTAGGCCTTGGCCTGGGCGATCTCGTTCTCGTGGTGCGGGAAGACCAGGTCCAGGCCGCCGCCGTGGATGTCGAAGGCGCTGCCCAGGTACTTGTGCGCCATGGCCGAGCACTCCAGGTGCCAGCCGGGGCGCCCGCGGCCCCACGGGGTCTCCCAGTCGGGCTCGCCGGGCTTGGAGGCCTTCCACATGGCGAAGTCGCGCGGGTCGCGCTTGCCGGTGATGCCCTCCTCGGCGGGCTGGCGCATCTCTTCCAGCTCCTGCCGGGACAGCTCCAGGTAGGCGGGCCAGGACCGTACGTCGAAGTAGACGCTGCCGTCGGCCTCGTAGGCGTGCCCGCGCTCGATCAGGCCGCGCATCATCTCGACCATCTCGGTGATGTGGCCGGTGGCGCGCGGCTCGTACGTCGGGGGCAGGCAGCCGAGCGCGCGGTAACCGTCGTCGAAGGCGCGCTCGTTGTCGTACCCGATGGACCACCAGGGGCGGTTCTGCTCGGCCGCCTTCTGGATGATCTTGTCGTCGATGTCGGTGACGTTCCGGACGAACGTCACCTCGTAGCCGCGGTACTCGAACCAGCGGCGCAGGATGTCGAAGTTGAGCCCGGAGCGGATGTGCCCGATGTGCGGGGCCGCCTGCACGGTGGCACCACACAGGTAGATCGAGACACAACCCGGCTGGAGCGGGGTGAAGTCACGGATCTGCCGGGCGCTGGTGTCGTACAGGCGAATGGTCACCACTCCAGGGTAGTGGGCCGCGGGCGATGCCTCGTGCCCCTTGTGGACAAGCTGCGCCTGTTGCGTGTCGTCACCTTCGCGCCGCCGTCAGCCGGCGCGCACCACCAGCGCCGTCGCCACCGCCATCAGGCCTTCCTCGCGGCCCGGGAAGCCGAGCCCGTCCGTGGTGGCGCCGGAGACGGAGACCGGGGCCCCGGCCGCCTCGGACAGGATCTTCTGGGCCTCGTCCCGGCGCTTGCCGATCTTCGGGCGGGGTCCGACGACCTGCACCGCGATGTTGCCGATCCGGAAGCCCGCCTCGCGCACGATGCGCGCGGCCTCGGTGAGCAGCGCCACGCCCGACGCGCCGGACCACTCCGGCCGCCCGGTGCCGAAGTGCTGTCCCAGGTCACCCAGCCCGGCGGCGGAGAACAGCGCGTTGCACGCGGCGTGCGCCACGACGTCCGCGTCGGAGTGCCCGGCCAGGCCCGGTCCCTCGCCCTCCCACTTCAGGCCGGCGCACCACAGCTCGCGGCCCTCGGCGAAGGCGTGGATGTCGGTGCCGATGCCGACCTGCGGAAGCGGTGTCTCAGAAGCCATCGTTCAGCCTCCTGCGGGCGAGGACGGCCTCGGCGAGCACCAGGTCCAGCGGCCGGGTGACCTTGAAGGCCTCCTCGTGCCCGGGCACGACGACCACCGTGAGACCGAGCTGCTCGACCATGCCGGCGTCGTCGGTGACGTTGCCGGTGACGGTCTCGTGCGCGCGTACGAGGGTCGCGCGGTCGAAACCCTGCGGGGTCTGCACGGCGCGCAGCCGCGCCCGCTCCGGCGTGGCCAGCACGGGCTCCGGCTCGCCCGGCGTGCGCGCGGGCTCGACCTCCTTGACGGTGTCCGCCAGCGGCAGCGCCGGCACCACGGCGGGCGCGCCCTCGCGGACCGCGCCGATCACCGCGTCCACGGTGTCGACGGGGACGAGCGGCCGGGCGGCGTCGTGCACCAGCACGATGTCGTAGCCGGGGGGGAGCGCGTCGAGGCCGAGCTTGACCGACTCCTGCCTCGACCTGCCGCCGGGGACGACCAGGAAGTCGGTGCGCTCGGGCAGGGCGTGTGTGTCGAGCAGGGACTTGACCTCGGCGGTTCCGTCGGGCGGGGCGACGACGACCACGAGGGAGACGGCACGGGATGCGGCCAGCGCGCGTACGGCGTGGATCAGCATGGGCGTGCCGT
This sequence comes from Streptomyces sp. TRM70350, assembly GCF_019219825.1. GTDB lineage: Bacteria > Actinomycetota > Actinomycetes > Streptomycetales > Streptomycetaceae > Streptomyces. Next base: position 244,336 of record NZ_JAHUXH010000007.1, read on the forward strand.
TCAGCGCGCGGAGCGCCTTGGGGGCGCCCGGTCCGAGGCGTACGCCCCGGCCGGCGGCCGGGATGACCGCGGCGGTACGGACTCCTGCGGGCGAAGGGCGCGAAACGTCAGACATCGGTTCCTGTCAGGTTTGTGTGCTCGGCCTACGTGGGTATGGCCTCAGCGTGCAAGCGTGCGGGCGCGCACCGCTTTCGACCGGACCCTTCCGTGACCCTGGTCGAGCCGGCCGCCCGGGCACGGCACGCACAGTACCGGGGGGATTTCCTCGGCGTACGACGGACGTATGGGCGGCCATCCGATGGGACGCGGATGGCTGACATACGACCATGCACGTTCGGGTACGAACATGCCGCAGCGCCCGGCGACTGGTATCTGTCATCGGGCACCACGGCATTTCGATGTGCTGAGCGGAGCGGGCCTGCCTCGCGTCAGGAGGCGAGCACCTCGTCGAGCAGAGCCTCGGCCTTGTCCTCGTTCGTGTTCTCCGCGAGGGCGAGTTCGCTCACCAGGATCTGGCGGGCCTTGGCGAGCATGCGCTTCTCACCGGCGGAGAGTCCACGCTCACGCTCGCGACGCCACAGGTCACGCACGACTTCCGCGACCTTGATGACATCGCCGGAGGCGAGCTTCTCCAGGTTTGCCTTGTAACGACGCGACCAGTTCGTGGGCTCCTCGGCGTACGGCGCGCGCAGCACCTCGAAGACCCGGTCCAGCCCGTCCTGACCGACCACATCACGCACGCCGACGAACTCCGCATTGTCCGCTGGCACACGTACCGTCAGGTCACCCTGGGCGACCTTCAGCACCAAGTAGGTCTTGTCCACGCCTTTGATCTGGCGAGTTTCGATGGCCTCGATCAGCGCGGCCCCGTGATGGGGATAGACCACGGTGTCGCCAACCTTGAACGTCATGTGACAGGTACCCCTTCCGTGGCTATCCAGGGTAACACGGAAACGGCGGGTTCTGAATGGCGTTTTCGCAGGTCAGGGCATATCTCGGGGCTTGACAACAGCAACAGGAACGTGCTTCGCCCAACCCTCGGAACAAGGTATTCGCAGGTCGGAGCGGCTCTTCGGGCCGAGTGAAACGTGCACGTTACGCACATCCGGCGACCCCGCCAGACGGCCGAACGTCCCTAAATGTCCGGTTCCAAACGCTCGACTTCCGCTACTCCGTTCGGCGCCTGGCGGCCGGTACGAGACGTTTCCGGAATTGATCACGTCACCCCGGGGCCGACACACCGTGATCAATTTCCGGGTCGCCCGCGCATTCCTTCACCTAAATTTCGCGAAGGCTTATGTGAATGCCGTACGAGCGCCGGACGCGCCGAACAGGGAGGCCCTGTGTACCCCCCGCTGAGGGAAGCCGGGCGGGCGCGGGGGAGGGTCGGGTGCGGCCGTCCGGGAACGGCTCGGTAACCTAAGGCCCGCTGACAGCCACTTAGGGCGGCTTTACCAGGACAGCCGCCCCTGCGTTCCAAGGAGTTGCCGCCGCCGTGAGCAGCAGCCTTCGACGCGGCGCCCTCGCCGCCACCGCCATCGCTTTCTCGATCGCCTCGCTCGCCGCCTGCGGCGCCGGCAACAACGCGCAGACGCTGCAGATCAGGCCGGACAACGCGGCCACCAGCGTCGGCGACATCAAGATCCAGAACGCGGTGGTCATCACCCAGGCCGACCCGCAGGCGACCGGCCCGGCCGTCGTCTCCGCCACCGTCTTCAACTCCAGTGACCGTCCCCAGACGCTTGAGTCGATCAAGCTCGACGGCGCCCAGCAGGTCCAGCTCTCCCCCGCGTCGGGCAAGGGCGAGCTGACCGTCCCGGCCGGCGGCTCGGTCGTCATCGGCGGTGAGGGGAACGCGTCGGCGGTCCTGCAGAACGCCGAGTCCCTCACCGACGGCGACGCCCACAAGGTCACCTTCTCCTTCAGCGAGACCGGCGACGTGAGCCTGCGGGCGTTCATCGTCCCGGCCGAGGGCTACTACGCCGCGTGGGGCCCGAGCGGCAGCCCGGCGGCGAGCCCTTCGCCGACCGGTGAGGCCGGCGAGACCGGTGAGGCGGGCGGCGAGCACGGCGAGGGCGGCGCGACGGGCGACGAGGCCGGGGCCGCCTCCGGCACGCCGACCGACCCGGCGTCCGCGTCGGCCACGGAGTCGGCGGCGGGCGACACTGCCGGGCACTGAGCGTCGTACGAAAGTCCGCGGACAAGGCCGTAACAAAGAAGGGCGGGACCTCGCCAGGAGGTCCCGCCCTTCAGTGCTTGCTCGGGGTCGCGGTTTACGGCTCGAACTTGTAGCCCAGACCCCGCACCGTCACCAGATACCGCGGCGCGCCCGGGTCCGGCTCGATCTTGGCGCGCAGGCGCTTGACGTGGACGTCGAGGGTCTTGGTGTCACCGACGTAGTCGGCGCCCCAGACGCGGTCGATGAGCTGCATGCGGGTCAGGACGCGGCCGGCGTTGCGCAGCAGCATCTCCAGCAGGTCGAACTCCTTCAGGGGGAGGTCGACCTTGGAACCGCCGACGGTGACCACGTGGCGGTCGACGTCCATCCGGACCGGGCCGGCCTCCAGGGCCGCCGGGGCCACCTCCTCCGGCTCGCCGCGGCGGCGCAGGACGGCCCGGATACGGGCGACCAGCTCGCGCGAGGAGAACGGCTTGGTGACGTAGTCGTCGGCTCCTATTTCCAGCCCGACGACCTTGTCGATCTCGCTGTCCTTGGCGGTCACCATGATGACGGGGACGTTGGAGCGGCCGCGCAGCTGGCGGCAGACCTCGGTGCCCGGCAGCCCGGGCAGCATCAGGTCGAGGAGGACGAGGTCGGCGCCGTTGCGCTCGAACTCGTCGAGTCCGTCGGGCCCGGTGGTCGCGACGGCGACCTCGAAGCCCTCCTTGCGGAGCATGTACGACAGGGCGTCGGAGAAGGACTCCTCGTCCTCGACGACGAGCACACGGGTCACGGAAGGACCTCCGGGGCGGGAAGCGATTCGTACGGGGGTGTTGCGGGGGACGAGTCGGCGGACTGCCCGGCCTCGTCGTCGAGGGCGGGGTGCTGGTGCGCCCGGTCGCGGGCCGGACCCGCCTCCGGCAGCCGCAGCGTGAACGTGGAGCCCTGTCCCTCGGAGCTCCACACCGTGACCTCCCCGCCGTGCGAGGCGGCCACGTGCTTGACGATGGCGAGCCCGAGGCCCGTACCACCGGTGGCACGGGAGCGGGCGGGGTCGACGCGGTAGAAGCGCTCGAAGATGCGCTCCTTGTCCTTGTCGGAGATGCCGATGCCCTGGTCGGTCACGGCGATCTCGATGATGTCCCCGCCGGAGCCGCTGACCCGGCGGGCGGCGATGCCGACGCGGGTGCGGGCGGGGGAGTAGTTGACGGCGTTCTCCACCAGGTTGCCCAGGGCCGCGGCCAGCTGGCTGCGGTTGCCCCAGACGTGCAGGTCGGCGGTGCCGTCCGCCCGTCGCCCACCACCCTGATCGAGCCCTTCGGGCGCCCCTACGTTCGAGGCCATGGTGATCTGCTTGGTGCCCGCCTGGTGGCGGCAGCGGTCCATGGCCTCGGCGACCAGTTCGTCCACCCGGACCGGTTCGGCGTCCTCCAGCGGGTCGTCGTTCTGCACCCGGGAGAGGTCGATGAGTTCCTGCACCAGGTTCGTCAGCCGGGTCGCCTCGATCTGCATCCGTCCGGCGAAACGCTCCACGGCCTCCGGATCGTCGGAGGCGTCCATGACGGCCTCGGACAGGAGGGAGAGCGCGCCGACGGGAGTCTTCAGCTCGTGGCTGACGTTGGCGACGAAGTCGCGTCGTACCGCCTCTATCCGGCGGGCCTCGGTGAGGTCCTCGACCAGCAGCAGCACCAGCCGGGAGCCCAGCGGGGCGACCCGGGCGGAGACCGCGAGGGCCTCGCCGCGGCCGGAGCCGCGCCGGGGCAGATCCAGCTCCACCTGGCGTATCTCGCCGTCGCGCCGGGTGTCGCGGGCCATCTGGAGCATGGGGTCGACGGCGAGCTTGCCGCCGCGCACCAGCCCGAGGGCGTAGGCGGCGGAGCTGGCCTTGACGACGGCGTCGGCCTCGTCGAGGACGACGGCCGAGGAGCGCAGTACGGACAGCACGGTGTCCACGCCCGGTGGCAGCACCGGGTCGGTGTGCAGGGAGGTGCGGGTGGGCCGCTTCAGGTCGCGTTCGCTCCAGCGGAACGCCAGCATGGCGATGACGCCGGTGAGCACACCGGCGATCGCTGCCGCTGCGGCGACCGCCGCGTTCACGTCCATGCACCCAGGTTAGGCATGCACTACCCCTTGCCCACAGCCGTCCGAGTACCGGCTCGAACACTCGTCGCCCAGAGTTCACCTTGGAGCCAGTGTTGATTCATTTGGGGTGGCCGAAACGGACGCGTAGGGCCCGGAACGTGGGAGCGTGGGGTTCGTAACACCGGTTCACGACGGGGTCCCGGCGGACACGCGCGGCGCTCCTGCAGGCCCCATGAACCCCCTGAATCCCCGAAGAAGATCGCACGAGAGGGAGCCCTGATGCGGGACGCGTACCACGAGGAACTTGACTCGATCGGCGACGGCCTGGTCGAGATGGCCCGGCTGGTCGGGTCGGCGATCGGACGCGCCACGACGGCCATGCTCGACGCCGACCTGAAGCTGGCCGAGAGCGTCATCGAGGCCGACAAGAAGGTCGACGACCTCCAGCACGACCTGGAGGCCCGGGCGATAGCCCTGCTGGCCCGCCAGCAGCCGGTGGCGACGGACCTGCGGATCGTGGTCACGTCGCTGCGGATGAGCGCCGACCTGGAACGGTCCGGCGACCTCGCCCAGCACGTCGCCAAGCTCGCCCGGCTGCGCTTCCCCCAGCGCGCCGTCCCGCACGACCTGCACGCGACGATCCTGGAGATGGGCCAGCTCGCGCAGCGCCTGATGGCGAAGACGGCCGAGGTCATCGTGACCAAGGACATCGACCTGGCGATGCAGCTCGAACATGACGACGACGAGATGGACCTGCTGCACCGCACCCTCTTCCAGCACCTGATGGACGACCGCTGGAAGCACGGCATCGAGACGGCCGTGGACGTGACGCTGCTCGGCCGCTACTACGAGCGGTTCGCGGACCACGCGGTGGCGGTGGCCAAGCGCGTGGTGTTCCTGGTGACCGGTGAGCACGCGGACGAGCTGCAGGCGGACATGGTGCCGGGGGTGGACGGGGCCTGAGCGGGCACCCCCGGGTACCGGTAGGGGCGCGTTTCCGCCTCCGTGCGCCGTTGATGCGCCCGGCGAAGCGGGCATGAAATGGGCACAGGCACAGTGCCTTGAGGAGGGACCCATGGCCGAATCCCCCAGCACGCCCCGTACGACGACGCCCGAGCCCACGCAGGAACGCCCCACCGAGCAGCCCGCCGACATCAGGAGCCTGACGCTGATCGGCGCGTGCGGCTGCGGCTCGGGGTGCACGTGTGGGTGCCAGCAGGGGAATCCCTGTCAGTGCGGCTGACCGGATTTCTTACGTCCTTGCGACGGTGAAGGGCCCCCAGCGCGATGGCCGGGGGCCCTTCGCGTCGCCGCGGGGGGCGTCGGGGCGCAGCATGGAGATGGAGGAGGAAGCGACCGACCGGGCAGCACGGGAAGGAGGTGCGGGCCATGACCCAGTTCATGGACGTCCACCGCGGCATGCGGGGCATCACGGCGGACCAGCTCCACGAGGCCCACCAGGCCGACCTCGCCATAGAGAAGGAAGAGGGCGTGCACTTCAAGCAGGCCTGGGCGGACCCGGACTCCGGAATCGTCTACTGCCTCTCCGAGGCGCCCTCGGCGGAGGCGGTGCAGCGCATCCACGAGCGCGCGGGGCACAAGGCGGACGAGATCCATCCGGTGCCGTTGACGATCTGACACGCCGTCCGAGCTGCGGCCCCCTGCCGCGAACACGGCGTCGACAGGGGGTCGCTCCTGGCTTGATCAGTTGGGCTTACTTCTTCTTGCCCTGGTTCTTGACCGCCTCAATAGCCGCCGCAGCCGCCTCCGGATCCAGGTACGTGCCGCCCGGCACGACCGGCTTGAAGTCGGCGTCCAGTTCGTAGGACAGCGGGATGCCCGTCGGGATGTTCAGGCCCGCGATGTCGGCGTCGGAGATGCCGTCGAGGTGCTTGACCAGGGCGCGCAGGGAGTTGCCGTGGGCGGCGATCAGGACCGTGCGGCCGGTCAGGAGGTCGGGGACGATGGCGTCGAACCAGTACGGGAGCATGCGGACGACGACGTCCTTCAGGCACTCCGTCTGCGGGCGCAGCTCCGGCGGGAGGGTCGCGTAGCGCGGGTCGGAGAACTGGGAGTACTCGGCGTCGCGGTCCAGCGGCGGCGGCGGGGTGTCGTAGGACCGGCGCCACAGCATGAACTGCTCCTCGCCGAACTCGGCGAGGGTCTGCGCCTTGTCCTTGCCCTGCAGGGCGCCGTAGTGGCGTTCGTTCAGGCGCCACGAGCGGTGGACCGGGATCCAGAGGCGGTCGGCGGCCTCCAGGGCGAGCTGCGCGGTGCGGATCGCGCGCTTCTGCAGTGAGGTGTGGACCACATCGGGCAGCAGGCCGGCGTCCTTCAGCAGCTCGCCGCCGCGCGTCGCCTCCTTCTCGCCCTTCGCCGTGAGGTTGACGTCCACCCAGCCGGTGAACAGGTTCTTCTCGTTCCACTCGCTCTCGCCGTGGCGGAGGAGGATCAGCTTGTACGGTGCGTCGGCCATGGCTTCGAGCCTACCTAAGCCCCGAGCGGCCCGAGCGGGCTGCCGGGGCATGCCCATGCCACGGTTCCCCCGCTTGTTTAATTTCAAGTAGATTCCCCCCCAACCTTCGACGACGTTGGTGCGTCTGGCTGTCCCAGGCCTGTGTAGGTGTCCAGGAAAAAGAGGAGCTCAGAACGTGACGGTGCGTTCCTTTGCACGGCGGATGCGACCGCGAGTCGAGCGGAAGGCCGCTGAGCGGGTCTGGCAGCTGCGGACGATGCGGCGCCGCCGCAGAGCAGCGGTCGGCGACCCGGTCCTGCGCCCGGTGACGGTGCGCGGCCAGCAGCTCTACGGCCGCGTCGTGACCCGGTTCACCGCTGCCGAGGCCGCCGCCGCCAACCTCGATCTGGTGGTCGCCGCGCTGGAGCAGGAAGGCATCTCCTACTTCCTCGTGCCGGCCTCCCGCACCCGTCACACCGTGGGGGTGAACGCCGTCGACCGGCAGCGGTTCCTCGCCGCTCTTCAGGCGCGGAACGCCGGGAAGGCCGTGTTCATCGGGCGGCCGCTGCCCGGTGGACAGCTGGAGAACCCCGCGATGTTCATGGACGGTGTGCTGCCGAACGCGCTGCGCACAGCCCCGGTGCTGCGGATAGGCGAGAACCACCTCGGCCCCGCCGGCCAGCTGCTCGCGGGGCCCGAGCTGGCCTGCGACGTGGAGTTCTGGGAGGACGGGGCCGCGGTGCTCGCCTCCGAGCAGGGGGAGCAGCGGCTGGGGAAGGTGCAGCCGCAGGCGTCCGAGGACGTCTTCCGCGAGTCCCTCGTCGCACCCCGCAACAACGGCGTCACCGACGTCCTGCCCGTCGCCGAGCAGAAGCCCGCCACCGTGCGGGTCGGCGACCGGGAGCTGCCGAGCTTCGCGCCGCTCACCCTGCCGACCGTGAATCGCGTCACCTTCCCCGTGGACATCGTCTACACCTGGGTCGACGGCGAGGAGCCCCAGATGCGGGCCAAGCGGGCCCGCTACCAGGAGCGCGGCACGGCCGAGATCCTGGACAAGGAGATCAACGCCTCCCGCTACACCAGCCATGACGAGCTGAAGTACTCGCTGCGCTCGCTTGCGATGTACGCCGACTTCGTCCGGCACATCTACCTCGTCACCGACGGCCAGAAGCCGCACTGGCTCGACGACACGGCCGAGGGGATCACGGTCGTCGACCATCGCGACATCTTCCCCGAGGGCGTCCTGCCCGTCTTCAACTCGCACGCGATCGAGACCCGGCTGCACCACATCCCCGGCCTGTCCGAGCACTACCTGTACTTCAACGACGACGTGTTCGTCGGCCGCCGGATCACCCCCGAGCACTTCTTCCACGGCAGCGGCCTGATGAGGATCCCGGTCTCCCCGCTGAAGATCGGCGTCGGCAAGCCGCACGCCGAGGAGACGGCGACCAACTCCGCCAGCAAGAACGTCCGCCGGCTGCTGCTGGAGAAGTTCGGCCGGATGACGACGAACAACTTCATGCACACCCCGCTGCCGCAGCAGCGCGAGACGCTGCTGGCGCTGGAGGAGCTGTTCCCGGAGGAGATCGCCCGCACCACGGCGTCCCGCTTCCGCTCACCGACGGACATCGCCATGACGGCCCCGCTGCTGTACCAGTACGCGCTGATGACCGGCCGGGGCGTGCCGGGCAGGTTCAGCTTCCGGTACGTGAACATCAGCCGCCCGGACGCCGACGACCGCCTGGCCGACCTGCGCGACAACCGCCGCTTCGACTTCTTCTGCCTCAACGACGTCGACGTGCCGCCGGAGGACCGGGAGCAGGTCAGCGTCCGGATGCACGGGTTCCTGGAGAACTACTTCCCGTTCCCAAGCCCGTACGAGAAGCAGCAGCCCGAGAAGCCGACCGGGAAGCAGCCCGGGAAGCCGACCGAGAAGTCCGTCCTTCCCTCCGAGCAGCAGAGCTGACAGGGCCGCGGCCATGGACATCCGTCACCGCCTCACGACGGCCCCGGGCCTACGCGCCGCCCGGGACCTCCTGGTGCGCCTGGGGCTCTGGCTGTGGGCCCGGCTCTGGGCGCTGCGCGCCACCCCGGCCCGCCGCCGTCTGCGGGCCGTCGTCCCCGGGCTGCGCCGGGTCGCCTGCGGGCCGACGCGACTGTACGGGCGTACCGTCACCGGCTACACCACCGCGGACGCCGCCGCCGCCGACCTGGAGCAGGTGTGCGCCCTGCTGGACGCGGCCGGTGCCCCGTACTTCCTGGTCCCCTCCGACGGTCCCCGGCAGGTGATCGGCGTTTCGGAGACGTACCGCGGCACGGTCCTGGCGCAGGCGGCGCGGCACTTCGCCCGCACCCCCGCGTATGTCGGTGCCGTCGGTTCGGACGGCGGCGTGACCAGGGCGGTGCTGTGGGCCGACGGGCGGCTGCCGCGGGCGCTGCGGCGGGCGGCGGTGCTGCGCACCGGCGAGGTGCGCCTCGGCCCGGCGGGTCAGGTGCTCGGCGGTCTGGAGACGGGGTGCGACATCGAGTTCTGGCGGCACGGCCGGGGCCTGGGCGCCGACCCCTCCCATCTCACCGTGCCCGGCGTCCAGCTGCCGGACGTCTTCGAGTCGGCGCTCGTCGCGCCGCGCCGCAACCCGGTGTCCGAGGTGCTTCCGGCGTCGGCGCAGCGACCGGCCATGGTGGACGGCCCCCGCCGCAGGGTCCCGACGTTCGCGCCGTTCGCCGAGCCGGGCATCGACGAGGTGAGCTTCCCCGTCGACGCGGTGTACACCTGGGTCGACGGGGACGACCCGGCGCTGGCCGCGAAGCGCCGCGCCCACCAGGCGGCCTCCGGCAACGACATCGCCCCGCGCGAGACCGGCGCCTCCCGCTACACCAGCCATGACGAACTGAAGTACGCGCTCCGCTCGCTGGAGATGTACGCCGGGTTCGTCCGGCATGTCTACCTCGTCACCGACGCGCAGATCCCCGCCTGGCTGGATCCGGACGCGAAGGGCCTGACGGTGGTCGACCACCGGGACATCCTCCCGGCCGACGCGCTCCCCGTCTTCAACTCGCACGCCATCGAGAGCCGGCTGCACCACATCCCGGGCCTGTCGGAGCACTACCTCTACTTCAACGACGACGTCTTCATCAACCGCCCGGTGCGGGCGGAGCACTTCTTCCACGGCAACGGCGTCGCCCGCATCCCGCTGTCCCCGCTGAAGCTCGGGATCGGCGACCCGCACCCGATGGAGCCGGCCCCGAACTCCGCCGGGAAGAACACCCGCGAGGTGATCCGGCGGTTCCACGGCCGGCAGATCACGCACAAGTCGCTGCACACCCCGCATCCGCAACTGCTGTCGGTGATGCGGGAGATGGAGAGCCGGGGCATCGAGGAGCTGGAGCGGACCTCGTACTCGCGCTTCCGCGCCACCACCGACCTGGCCCCGGCGTCCACGCTGCACCACCACTGGGCGATCGCGACCGGGCGGGCCGTCCCGGCCGACTACCGCTTCCGGTATGTGCAGCTGGGCAGCCCGGACATGCGGCGGCGGCTGGCCCGCCTGGAGGCCGGCGAGGACATCGACTTCTTCTGCCTCAACGACGTGGACACCGCCCCGGCGGACCGGGCGGCGGCCCAGGCGGCCATCCACGCCTTCCTGGAGCGGAAGTATCCGTTCCCCAGCCGCTTCGAACGGATGCCACGGGTCATCCCCAAACAGCCGACACGATTGACGCTCCCTGTTAATTGAGTGGCGGATCCACGGATCCCGTTCGTAAGTTGTGAGCGCCGCTAGGGCCACTTACAGCTGTGGGGGATCCGCGATGTCACCAGCCACCCTGAGACGTGCCGTCCGGGAGAGTGTCTCCGGGCTCCCCCGCGAGTTCTGGTGGCTGTGGACCAGCACGCTCATCAACCGGCTCGGCGGGTTCGTGGCCACCTTCATGGCCATGTACCTGACCATGGACCGCGGCCACTCCGCCACGTACGCCGGTCTGGTCGCGGCGCTGTACGGCCTCGGCGGCGTCGTCCTCTCCCTCGGCGGCGGCGTGCTGGCCGACCGGCTCGGGCGGCGGCCGACGCTGCTCGTCGCCCAGGCGTCCACCGCGGTGTCCGTCGCGCTGCTCGGGTTCGTGCAGCACCCGGTGGCCATCGCCGCCGTCGCCTTCCTGGTGGGCGCCGCCTCCAACGCCTCCCGGCCCGCCGTGCAGGCGATGATGGCCGACATCATCCGGCCCGAGGACCGCGTCCGCGCCTTCTCCCTGAACTACTGGGCGATCAACCTCGGCTTCGCGATCTCCTCCACCGCCGCCGGTTTCATCGCCGAGGTCAGCTACCGCGTCGGTTTCCTGATCGAGGCCGGTATGACCATGGCCTGCGCGATCGTCGTGTTCGTGAAACTGCCGGAGTCGAGGCCCGTCCGGGCGGCCACGGCGAAGCAGGCCGAGCCGGTCTCCCTGGGCACCGTCCTGCGGGACGGGCGCTTCATGGGCGTCGTCGGGCTGTCCTTCCTGTGCGCGCTGATCTTCCAGCAGGGCTCCGTCGGGCTGCCGATCGCGATGGGCGAGGCCGGGTTCACGCCCGCCGACTACGGCATGGCCATCGCCGTCAACGGCGTACTGATCGTCGCGCTCCAGATCCCGGTCACCCGCTTCATCGAACACCGCGATCCCCGGCGGCTGCTGATCATCTCGTCGCTGCTCGCCGGGTACGGCTTCGGCCTCACCGCCTTCGCCGGGTCGGTCGGCCTCTTCGCCCTCACCGTCTGCGTGTGGACCCTCGCCGAGATCGTTCAGGCGCCCACCCAGACCGGCCTCGTCGTCGCCCTCTCCCCGGAGCACGGCCGCGGCCGCTACCAGGGCATGCACACCATGTCCTGGTCCGTCGCCGGTCTGGTCGCACCCCTGATGTCCGGCTTCGTCATCGACCGGTTCGGGGCGGAGTGGCTGTGGGGGCTGTGCGCGGTGGTCGGCACGGGAGCGGCGATCGGGTACGGCGTCCTGATGCGCCGCCTGCCGCGGCAGGAGCCGCTGGCCGCCGCGCCGCCGGCCCCGGCGAAGCCCGAGGTCAGCACCACCTGACGGAAAGCCCTAGGGGTGCATCCGCGCACCCTTGAGGGCCTTGTCCACGGCATTGCGCGGGCCGTGGACGGCGAGCCCCACCAGGTCCAGCTCCGCCGTCCGCACGGCCCGCACGGCCGCCCGGTTGTCGCGGTCGTTGCCCGTCGCGAACAGGTCCGAGGTGAACACCGCGCGCGGGAGGGCACGGGAGAGCACGCGCGCGTGGGACGCGGTCAGCGTCTCCTTCGTGCCCTCGAAGACCAGCACCGGCTGACGGAACATCGGCAGATAGGGCACGCCGTCGGCGTCCTCGTACGGCTCGCCGATCACCTCGGGGACCTCCCTGCCGAGGCCGCTGACCAGGAAGGCGGTGACGTTCAGGCGCTGCCAGGTCTCCAGGTCCTCACGGAGCAGAACGGCGATCTTGGTGTCGAAGCGGTCGGCGCGGACAGGTGCGGAATCGTTCATGGGACCAGCGTGCCGACCGTCGTACGGCCCGGTCTTGTACGTTCTTTGCATGGCCCAGCAGCGGGAGGTCTCCGCCTGGCGGCCGCCCGTCCCGGGCGTCGTCGAGGTCTTTCACGCCCACTTCACCGAGTACGCCTACCCGATGCACGTCCACGAGGCGTGGACGCTGCTGATCGTGGACGACGGCGCCGTACGGTACGACCTCGACCGGCACGAGCACGGCACCCCGCACGACACGGTGACCCTGCTGCCGCCGCACGTCCCCCACAACGGCTTCGCCGCCACCCCGCACGGCTTCCGCAAGCGGGTGCTGTACCTGGACGGTTCGCTGCTCACCGACGACCTGATCGGGCCCGCCGTCGACGCGCCCGACGTGCGCGATCCGGTGTTGCGGCGGCGCGTGGGGCAGTTGCACGGCGCGCTCGCCGCCCCCGGTGACGAGTTGGAGGCCGAGAGCCGGTTGACGCTCGTCGGGGACCGGCTGCGCGCCCATCTGCGGCCACGGCTCGCCACCACCGGCCCGCGCACCGACCCCGCCCTGGCCCGCCAACTCCGTGAACTCCTCGACGAACGGGTTGTCCACGGCCTGTCGCTGGGCGAGGCGGGCTCGCTCCTCCAGGCTCATCCGGCCCATCTCGTACGGGCGTTCAGCGGGGCGTACGGCATCGCGCCGCACCAGTACCTGAACTCCCGGCGCGTCGAACGCGCCCGGCGGCTGCTGCTGGCCGGTGTCCGCCCCGCCGAGGCGGCGGCCGCGACCGGGTTCTACGACCAGGCCCATCTCACCCGGCACTTCCGGCGGCTGGTGGGGGTGACCCCGGGGCGCTACCGGGACGGCTCGCCGCCCTCGGGTCCGTCGCGCTGAATGTCCGGCCCGTCGCGCTGAATCTCCGGTCCGTCGCGCTGGATCAGGTGCGCGAACGCCTCCAGGTTGCGGGTCGACTCGCCGCGCGAGACGCGCCACGCGTACTCCTTGCGGATCGCGGAGGCGAAACCCATCTCCAGAAGGGTGTTGAAGGCGCCGTCGGCGGCCTGGAGGATCTGCCCGAGCAGCCGGTCCAGCTCGTCCGCGGTGACGGCGGCGAGCGGCAGCTTGCCGGTGACATAGATGTCGCCGAGCGGGTCGACGGCGTAACTCACGCCGTACAGCTTGAGGTTGTGCTCCAGCAGCCAGCGGTGGACGCCGGGTTCGTTCTCGTCGGGGTGGCGGATCACGAAGGCGTTCAGCGACAGGGAGTGGCGGCCCACGATCAGGGAGACCGTCGTCGACAGCTTGCGGGTGCCGGGGAGCTTGACGACGTAGTGGCCGGGTGTGGGGCTCTCCCACTCCAGCTCCGCGTCCTTGAACACGTCCTCGATGACCTGCGCCGCCCGCTGCTCTGCATCGCCCATGGCGGCAGCGTACGTCAGCCGTGGGGGGCCCGGGAGCGGCGGCGGTGGGACTGCAGGGCCGCCGTGTAGACCTCCGCCGTGGCGGCGGCCGAGGCGTCCCAGCCGAAGGAGCGGGCGTGGTGGGCGGCGGCCGTGCCCAGCCGGGCGGACAGCTGCTGGTCGTCGGCGAAATCGCGCAGCACGCGCGCGTACGCCGCCGGATCGTGCCCCTGGACGAGGAAGCCGGTCCGTCCGTCCCGTACGGCGACCGGCAGACCGCCGACCGCGGCGGCCAGCACCGGCGTACCGGACGCCTGCGCCTCTATGGCGACCAGCCCGAACGACTCGCTGTACGACGGCATGACCAGCACGGACGCGGCCCGGAACCAGTCCGCGAGCTGGTCCTGGCCGACAGGCGGGCGGAACCGTACGACATCGGCGATGCCCAGCCGCGCGGCCAGCTTCTGCAGGCCCTCCGGCTTGGCGAGGCCGCTGCCGCTGGGGCCGCCGACGACCGGGACGACCAGGCGGGAGCGCAGGTCGGGCCGCTCGTCGAGCAGGACGGCGACCGCGCGCAGCAGCACGTCGGGGGCCTTCAGGGGCTGGATGCGGCCCGCGAAGAGGGGGATCAGCGCGTCCTGCGGCAGGCCGAGGCGGGCGCGGGCGGCGGCGCGGCCGTCGGCCGGGTGGAAGCGGTCGAGGTTGACGCCGGGGTGGACCACGGCGACCTTGGCGCGGGGGGCGGCGTAGTGCTGTACCAGCTCGTCGGCCTCCTCGGCGGTGTTGGCGATCAGCCGGTCCGCCGCGGCCACGATCTGCGTCTCGCCGATGACCCGGGCGGCGGGCTCGGGGGTGTCGCCGTCGGCGAGGTTGGCGTTCTTGACCTTGGCCATGGTGTGCATGGCGTGCACCAGGGGGACGCCCCAGCGCTGGGCGGCGAGCCAGCCGACGTGGCCGGAGAGCCAGTAGTGCGAGTGCACGAGGTCGTAGTGGCCGGGGCGGTGACCGGCCCAGGCCTGCATCACGCCGTGCGTGAACGCGCACAGCTGGGCCGGGAGGTCCTCCTTGGCGAGGCCCTCGTAGGGGCCCGCGTCGACGTGCCGGACGAGCACGCCGGGGGCGAGTTCCACGGCGGGCGGGAGGGCGGCGGTGGTGGAGCGCGTGAAGATCTCGACCTCGATGTTGATCGCGGCGAGGCGCTGCGCGAGCTCCACGATGTAGACGTTCATGCCGCCGGCGTCGCCGGTGCCGGGCTGGTGGAGCGGGGAGGTGTGCACAGAGAGCATGGCGACGCGGCGCGGGCGGCGGTGGCCCAGGCGCAGCCGTGAGGGGGCCGCCGGGGAGCGGCGACCGAGCCTGCTGACGTAGTGGCTCACGTGCCGTTCCTCCCTGCCGCGGGCATACCTGCCGGAGGACGCCGGGCCCTCCACCGGGGTGCAACACCGGAGGGAGACGCTCCATTTCCGGCGGATGGTTTTTTGCCGAATCATTACTGCAGGCCGCTCAACCGTTCGAGGATGCGGGGTGCGGCCGTTCGAGGATGCGGGTGTGCGGCGGCGGTCAGGAGCATGCCCTGGGCGCCCATACCCTCGTACGTGTGACAGCCCGCGCAGGAACCCGCCCCGTGGGAACGGTGACGCGCGGGACGACGCATCCGAACCGGCTGCGGCGCATGGACCGCTGGATCGCCGCCGTGCACGGCCGCGAACTGCGCCGCGCCGCCGAGCCGGTCGCGGTCGACCTCGGCTACGGCGCCGCCCCCTGGACCGCCGTCGAACTCCTCACCCGCCTGCGCGCGACCGCGCCGCACGCGCGCGTGGTCGGCGTCGAGATCGAACCCGCGCGCGTGGCCGCCGCGCAGCCGTACGCGCGCGAGGGGCTCGCCTTCCGGCACGGCGGCTTCGAGATCCCGCTCCCCCAGCGGCCGCATCT
Organism: Streptomyces sp. TRM70350; assembly: GCF_019219825.1. GTDB lineage: Bacteria > Actinomycetota > Actinomycetes > Streptomycetales > Streptomycetaceae > Streptomyces. The sequence goes on from NZ_JAHUXH010000007.1 coordinate 259,851, forward strand.
CATCCGCGCGGCCAACGTCCTGCGGCAGTACGACGAAGCGGAGGTCGCCGGAGTGTGGGAACGGCTGTGCGCGCGGCTCACGCCGGCCGATCCGGCGCGCGGCTCGCGGGGCGGGCTGCTGGTCGAGGGGACCTGCGACGAGATCGGGCGGCGGCACGTGTGGGTCGCGCTCGGCCCGGAGGGCCCGCGCACGGTGACCTTCGCGACCCGGCTGGGCTCCCTGGAGCGCCCCTCGGACCTGGCGGAACGCCTGCCCAAGGCGCTGATCCACCGCAACGTCCCCGGTGAGCCGGTGCACGCCTTCCTGCGCGACTTCGACCGCGCCTGGGCCGCCGCCGCGCCCTACGCGGCGTACGGCGCCCGTCAGCGCTGGATCCGGGCCGTACGGGACCTGACGGCCGACTGGCCGGTGACGGACGGTCCGGCGCGGTGGCGGCAGGGGGAAGTGACCGTGGGCTGGGGGGCGTTGGCGCCGCGCGCGTGAACATCGCCCCCAACGGCGTTGGCGTGCCGGACGTTCGGCCTTCGCCCCTCGTTCTCCCGGGCTCGGAGCGCGGGGAACGATCTCCGTGAGTCGTTCGTCACAAAGGCGGGGGGATCGCCGTACGCGGCCGGAATGGGGGAGGGAGTCACTGCCTCTGTCGTTTTGCGCCTCGGCATGGCACGATCACCCGGGCAGTTCGATGTTACTGACGGGCAATCAGTTTGGGGGGTAAGGGTATGACCAGGGGCAAGCGCGGCCTGATCGCGGCGGCCGTGACCGTGGTCTGCGCGGTCACCGTGCTGGCGGCACCCGGCACGGCGTTCGCGGCACCCGCACCGACCCCCGCCCCGTCCGCGACCCCCGGTTCGGCTCCCGGTTCGGCTCCCGGCTCGGCTCCCGCCACGAACGAGGAACTCGAAGCCGTCCGCAAGCAGCTCGACACCCTCTACCGCGAGGCCGCCGCCGCCACCGACGCCTACAACGCGGCGGAGGAGAAGGCCGAGCGGCAGTCCGCCGAGATCGTCGCGCTGGCCAAGCGGATCGTCGAAGGCAAGGAGAGGCTCGCCGAGTTGAAGCAGCGCGCCGGAGCCGCGGCCGCCGCCCAGTACCGCACCGGCGGCCTCCCGCCCGAGGCCCATCTGATGCTCAGCGACGACCCGGGCGAGTTCCTCGACGGCACCGGCCGCATCCTCCAGGGCCAGCGCGCCACCAAGCATCTGCTTCAGGAAATGACCCGCACCCAGCAGGACTTGGAGCAGTACGCCAAGGACGCCTCCGCCCAGTGGGAGAAGCTGGAGGCGATCCGCAAGGCGAAGGCCGCCGCCCAGAAGAAGATCGAGCAGCGGATCGAGGCGGCCAAGAAGCTGGAGTCCCAGCTGGAGAAGGAGGAGAAGGAGCGCCTGGCCCAGCTGGAGGAGGAGGCCGCCTACCAGGCGCAGACCGCCTGGCTGGACTCCGGCGTCCTCGACGAGATCGACGGCACGGCCACCGAGCGGGGCAAGAAGGCCGTGAAGTTCGCGACCGAGCAGATCGGCAAGCCGTACGAGTGGGGCGCCGAGGGCCCGAAGACGTACGACTGCTCCGGTCTGACCTCCCAGGCCTGGGCGGCGGCCGGCAGCGTCATCCCGCGCACCTCGCAGGAGCAGTGGAAGCAGCTGGAGCGCGTCGACATCAAGGACATGCGCCCCGGCGACCTGATCATCTACTTCGACGACGCCAGCCACGTCGGGATGTACGTGGGCGACGGCGCGATGGTGCACGCCCCGCGGCCGGGGCGGACGATCACGATCGCGGGTGCGGGTTCGATGCCGATCCTGGGGGTCGTACGCCCGGAGGCGGGCTGAAGTGCCCCTGCCGCACGGCATGAGGACTCGGGGGATACGACCCTGAGGAGTCCGGGGATACGGCCCTGAGGAGTCCGGGGACACGACCTTGAGGAGTCCGGGGACACGGCCCCGAGGACTCCGGTGACCTGGGCCACGTGACCCACCCCACGCTCCCTGGCCGCCAAACCCCCCGCCGACGTGACCTTCGTCATCCCGAACCGCGCGGCGTCCTGTCCAACTGCGGTACGGAACGCGGCATATGACAGTGGCCGACCGCCGAGCGGCGTGCCTCACACCATTCCGTTGCGGCGCCGACACCCGCTATGGTCCCCGTCGGTGGGTCGAGGTCCCTCGCACCCGCCATGCCCTCGGGGGGAGGGAAGGAACCCAGGACAATGCCCGTACCCGTACCGCGGCAGAGAGCGATCCCGGCCGTGGAGAGTGGTCAGGCGCAGGCCGCGCCCGCAGTCCGCGGCCTCTCCGGTGCATCCGGTGCTCCCGGTACTGAGGCTCCGCGCAAGGAAGCGCACAAGGAAGAGAAGGCCGAGAAGACCACCACCAGCACCACCACTGACACCAACCTCACACTGCTGCTGATAGAGGACGACCCCGGCGGCTCCCCGATCGTGCCCGAACTGCTCGACCAGGCCGGCAAGCCGATCCGGATCCGCACCGCCCGCAACCTCACCGAGGCCGAGCGGCTGCTGACCGACGACGTCCACTGCATCCTGCTGGACCTCGCACTGCCCGCCCCCGGCCGGGCCGACGACAGCGACGACGAGCTGTCCGTCCTGCGGCACGTACTGGAGCTCGCGCCCCGGCACGCCGTCCTCGCCCTCACCGCGTCCGGCGACGCCGAGCGCGGCGCCGATGCTGTCCGCGTGGGCGCCCAGGACTACCTGTTCCGCGACGAGCTGGACGGCCGGCTGCTGAGCCGTGCGATCCGCTACGCCGTGGAGCGGAAACGTTCCGACACAGCGGAGCGGCGGCTCGCCGAGGGCCGCCTGCGTGCCCAGGAGAACCGCCGGCTGGAGCGCGGACTGCTGCCCACGCCGCTCCTGCACGGCTCCCCGCTGCGCTTCGCCGCCCGCTACCGCCCCGGCCGCTCGCGCGCGCTGCTCGGCGGCGACTTCTACGACGTGGTCCGCACCCCGGACGGCACCGTGCACGCCATGATCGGCGACGTCTGCGGGCACGGTCCCGACGAGGCGGCGCTCGGCGTGGAGCTGCGCATCGCGTGGCGTGCGCTGACGCTGGCGGGCCTGTGCGGCGACCAGCTGCTGAACACGCTGCAGCAGGTGCTGGAGCACGAACGCTCGGACGACGAGATCTTCGCGACCCTGTGCACGGTCGACATCGCGCCGGACGGCCGCCGTGCGGGCCTGTGCCTGGCCGGTCACCCGGCCCCGCTGATCGCCCGCCCCGGCCGGGCGCCACGCCTGCTGCCGTACGACAACAACGGCCCCGCCCTCGGCCTGCTGCCGGGCGCCCGTTGGCCGCGGATGCAGGTGGAGCTGGGCCGGGAGTGGAGCCTGATGCTCTACACCGACGGCCTGATCGAGGGCCACATCGGCGCGGGCCGCGAGCGGCTCGGCCAGGACGGCATGGTCGAGATGATCAGCCGCCAGCTGGCCCAGGGCCTGCGCGGCGAGCAGTTGCTGCGGGCGGCGGTCAACGAGGTCCGTGAGCTCAACGGGGGCGAACTGACCGACGATGTGGCGGTGCTGCTGCTGGACCGGGTGCCGTAGCGGGGCGGGGCCGTCGCGGCGCGGGTCCGGTCGCGGGGCGAGTGCCATCCGCGGTGCGGGTGCCGTCGCGGGGCGAGTGCCATCGCCGGGGGGAGTGCCGTCGTCGCGCGGGTGCCATCCGCGGCACGAGTGCCGTCGCGGCGCCTGAGGTTACGCGGCGGCTGAGGCGTACGCGGCGGCGGCTCACCGACCGCCGTTGTACGGCCCGTACGGGCCGTCGCTGCTCGAACCCCGGTGGGCGCGGCCGCCGCCAGGGAGGCCGCGCAGGGCCGGGCGTACGTCGACCATGTACACGATCGTCGCGATGAGGCCGATGATCGGCAGGAGCGACAGGATGTCGAAGATCAGGTTCACCACGAAGGCGAGCCCGAGGATGATCAGCCAGAAGGGCTTGGTCTGCTTGCCGGCCGCGCGGTAGGCATCCTCGCGTCGGGTGGCGGCGTCGATCAGTGCGAAGCCACTGAAAAGGATCAGGGCCATGCTCAGCAGCCACATGAACCCGACGAACCCCTGCATCAGCACAACGTCCACCACCCGTATCGGCTAGTCCCTACGCGGTCACCGTACCCGCAACCGCCTGCCCGTCACCCGATGAAACGGGACGGGCACTCCAGGAGTGCCCGTCCCGTTACCGATCACCCGTTCGTGTTACTCAGCGTGACCGCGGACGGGTCCACGGACGGTGTCCGCGGTCGGTGTCACTTGCTCGAAGGCGTCGTCTTCTTCGCCGTGGTCGCCTTGCGAGCGGCCGGGGCCTTCTTCGCCGCGGGCTTCTTCGCCGGGGCGGCCTCGGTCGAAGCAGTGGCGGGCTTGTCCTCCTCGGCCTCGGCCGGCTTGGTGTCCGGCTCGACGGCGATGGCCAGCTCCTCGATCTCCTCGGCCGCCTCGCCCCGCCAGCTGCGCACGGTCTGCTCGCCGTGCTCGGCGACCTTCTCGTAGGTCTCCCGGGCCTTCACGGCGTACTCGGCGGCCATGCCGACACCGCGCAGGGCGAGGTCCTGGGCGGTCTCACCCAACTTCTTCAGGTCGGAGTCGAGAGAACCGAGGAACTCGTTGACCTTGCTCTGGACGGTCTCCTGCGTCTCCTTGACGCGGGCGGTGGCCTTCTCCTGGACGGCCTTGGGGTCGGTGTTGCGGACGGCGTCGATGCGGGCCGGCGCCTCGGCGCGCAGCTGCTCGACCATGCTCGGCACCTTCTTGGCCTGCTGGAAAGCCAGGTCGGCGGTGCCGGCGGCGAAGTAGAGCGGCCGCGGGTCGGTGAGGGTCTTGCGCAGGTCGTCGGTGATGGCCATGGTGCTGGTCCTCCCGGTGGCTTTCTGTGAGGGTTTTGGGTCCCGCCGCGTCCGCCCGGCTCAACCAGCGGATCGCTGCTGGGGGTCGGCGTCGCCGCCGTCGGCGGCGCGGGGGTCGCGTACGACGCTGTCGCCCCCACCGCTGCTGCCGTCGCCGTCTCTTACGCCGCTGAGATCGCTGATGTCACTACTGTCGCTGCTGTCGCTGCGGTCACCGTCCTGCGCCGCGCTCGCCTTGTCGGCCTCGAAGCCGTTCTCCTTGCGGAACGACTCGTAGACCTGGAGCAGCACCTGCTTCTGCCGCTCGTTCAGCGTGGGATCGGCGAGGATGACGGCGCGCGTCTCGACCTCGTCCCGGTCCCGCTCGGCATCGAGGATCCCGGCCCGCACGTACAGCGTTTCCGCGGAGATCCGCAGCGCCTTGGCGACCTGCTGCAACACCTCCGCGCTCGGCTTGCGCAGCCCGCGCTCGATCTGGCTCAGATACGGATTGGACACCCCGGCGGCGTCGGCGAGCTGCCTGAGCGACAGCTGCGCGTTGCGCCGCTGTTCGCGCAGGTACTCACCGAGATTGCCGACGTTGAGCGATGCCATACGTCCACCATGCCGCGCTCCGCTAACTATTGCAAGCACCTGCTTGCAATAGTGCGCCACGCCACCCGTACGGCAGGGTGTGCCTCGCGGCGGTTGTTGTCCGGTCCCGGTGGAAGTGTTGACCTGTCTCGCTGAAGGCGGGCCAATCTCGGTCTGTGCGAGCCATCTGGCTGCGTGCCTCGGTCAACCTTGGCCATCTGCTGTTCTGTCTCGCTCGTTCTGAGCCGCTGCCGCGCCTGGCTGTCTACGGTCGTACATGGTCAGCGCCGGGTGGGGGTGGCTGGTGGAGGCTGAGGACTTCTGGCTGGAGTACGTCGACGCTCGCGGTGACCTGCATGAGGGGCCGCTTGAGGTGATGTGGTCGGCGCGTTTCGAGGCGGCCGGGCAGGCGCGGACGTTCCCGTCGTACCGGGGTCAGCGCAATTTCGCCGGCTGGTACTGGGCTGCTGCAGGTGCCGAGTTGGTGGGTTATGAGTCGTGGGTGGAGCTCGGTCAGCTGATGCGGCTGGACTGCGATCCGGGCGTGGTGGCGATGGCGTCGCAGCCGTTCCGGCTCTCGTGGCGGTCCGGTGGCCGGGCTCGGCGGAGCAGCCATACGCCGGACTACTTCGTGCGCCGTCGGGACGGCACCGGTGAAGTGCTGGACGTGCGTCCCGACGATCGGATCGATCCCGAGGAGCGGTGAAGTTCCAGGCCACGGCAGCGGCCTGCGCACGGGTGGACTGGGGCTCTGAGCGGGTTGGTGTGCTCGATCCGGTGCTGGCGGCGAATCTGCGCTGGTTGTCGGGCTACCGGCATCCGCGGGTGCGACGAGATTCGGTGGCGGTGGAGTTACGGGCGGCATTCGCCCGGCCTCGGGGTTTGTTGGCGGGGGTCCGTGCGGTGGGTGACCCGATCGCCGTGCTGCCGGTGCTCTTCCATCTGATCCGGCGCCGGGAACTGGCGGTGGATCTGGAGGCCGGTCTGCTGTCGGCGGCCACGCAGGTTCGCCCGGTGCCCGTGGTCGCGAAGGAGGTGGGAGGGGATGCCGACGCGTCCGCGGCTGTTGTCGCTGGGTGACAGGGTCCGCTACGACGGGCGGGAGCACACGGTTGCCGCCCTGCACGGCACGTCGGTGCGGCTGGCCGATGACGCCCAGGCCGCCAGCGTCGTGCTGCTGGGACACATGCTGGCGTCGGAGGGTTTCACCGTGCTCAGCACCTCACTGACCATCTCCACCATCACCGACAGTCATAGTGATACGCGGGTCCCCGGTGGCCGTGACCCGGTCACTGACTGACGTCTTGCTGGACTGTCCTTGGCATGGCCCGATGGCAAAGCCGCCCACTCGACGCCGTCTACCCGGTGTTCAAGCTGAGCCATTCCGGTCATAACACTAGTCCAACCCGTGTGCCGCCACCGAAGCATGCGCCGCCCGTTGGGATGGTGTCGGTGTGAGCACGGACATGGGGCAGTGCGTGCCCGGCCGTCACGGCCGGGGCGATCGCCGCCCTCGCTGCGATGGACCGCGGCTGGGACAGCCAAGGCGACGCCACCCGTGCGGAATCGAGAAATGTCAACGGGCGTGGACGTGCAGGAACTGCAGCCAGGGCGAATGGGCGGTCGACCTCTTGTCCTGGAGGACAGCAGGCTTTCCAAGCCCGCGGCCTCTTCTTGAAGGATCACTGTGCGCACCTACCTTGCAATCGCAGCTCTGGCACTTCACGACCAAATTCCTCAGCACGTCCTGGATGCCGCCCATAGCGCCGCGTTCGAGGCGATTCCTGCGCCTAAAAGGGAGATCTGCAGTACACAATGGATCTCTGGCGATCGTGGCGTGGCACTGCTGGCTTGGTCCAACGAACCTGAGCACGAGCTCCTCCCGAAACCTTTGATCGGATCTGGCACGCTAGCACTCGGCTACTGCGGCTACCTTGGGAAGCCGGCCGTTGATGAGCGGAGGCTGGTCACCACGGACAACCTGGGGACGGTGACTGAGTCACTGGGTGGCTGCTTTTCGGTTTTCCGTGCACGGGAGAGTGGGATCGAGGCGGCTACATCGATTTCCAGAGTGTGCCCGGTCTATTGTGCGGACGCCGGTGAGACCTACCTCATGGGGAGCCGAGCCCTGCTGGTGCACCTTGTCGCACGGGCGGCGGCCACCGGGATGATGCGACCGACGGTTGACTTGGACATCTTGGCTCTACAGCCTATGGTCCGGCATGGTTTCTTCGCCAATGACGAGACGCCGTTTCGTGGTGTGCGGGCACTGCCGGCTGCTGCGGTGCTGACCGTCAGGCGGTCCGAAGGCGTGCATCTCAGGAAGAGTCCCATGCCGACTGCCGAGCCCGCGCCGACCAACGCCAAGCGGGCTCGCGAACGGGTCGAGGGCTTGGCCGAGGCCCTGATCAGGGCTGCGGCCCCGATCGCTCGGCATGGTGAACCGGTCCGGCTGGCGCTCTCCGGTGGACGCGACAGCCGGCTCATGGCTGCGGTCCTCAAAGCTGCGAAAGTTCCGATGGTGGCGACAACTCATGGATTCGCTGATGACCCGGATGTCGTGCTTGCCACCCGGATTGCGAAGCGGCTGGGCATCGAGCACCGAGTGTCTTTGGCCGTAACCGGGGAAAAGAAGGAGGCAATCGTCGTCACGCATCCCTTCCTGAGGACATACGATATCATCCGCATGTGTGAAGGAATGACATCGGCGTACGAGGAAGTCAACCGCTGGGCTCCTTATGAAATGACCCCCAGAACATCCGGGTCGGGCGGAGAAACACTGCGTGGCGGATTCCTCTACAACCAGGATGATACGAGCCCAGCGGGAATCCAAAAAAGGGTAAGGAAAATCTTCATGGCAGCCGAAGCTTTCCTTACCCGACGGGCCAATGAACGGGCGCTTGAGGACTACAGGACATGGTCGGAGCGAGCGCAGACGGATGGGTTCAACGTTCTGGACCAGCTTTACCTCTTCTATCGGTCTGGCCGCTGGTTGGTAGGTGCGCATACTGCCACGCTGATGAACTCCCCTTACTATCACCCCTTCCTCGACAACCAGGTGGTCCGGGAAGCGCTGGCGCTGCCCGCGGACTGGCGATGGAGTGAAGAGGTCGTCTACCGCCTGATCCAGACCCTCGCGCCTGAAATCGCGGGCATCCCGCCAGAGGGCAAGCGATGGAGGTTCGAGAGCGATCGACCGCGTCACCTGATCGAGTGGCCCGCCTGGCTGCGGCGTGCAGCCTTCGTCCCCAACGGCCGGACCTCGGGATTTAATTGGCGCAAATCCTTCGATGAGGCGTTCCTCGCCCTTCTTCGCGACGAGGTCATGAACACGCCGAATGAACTGTTCGACATCGTCGACAAAGCCAAGATCAAAGAACACTTCGACACAGTGCCGAAGGCTTGGTCGAACCAGGTCTGGCACGTCTACACACTTGCCGTCCTGTTGACAGGCGCCTGGCGCGAAGCGCGACCCGACCTACCTCCGGTACGAATCCCCATCCCATGAGACTCGCCGTGAAGAGCCCTCGGGCAGCGCGCAAACCACCACGACTACCAAAGATCAGCGCAGGGCACGACGGACCAGACGACGCACGCCGTCGGGCAGCACACGCTTCAATGCTCAGCTTCCTCTCAGGTTCCCGAAGAGGAGCGCAACCGTGGTCCAGCACTGGCCCGGGAAGCACTTGCAGAGTTCACAGGTCCCGTCGAGGGAGATCGCCCCCGCCATGAACTGGTTGTCACGCACAACTTCCTCATCGGCTGGCTGATCCGGGCTGTCCTCGACGCGCCCGAGTGGCGCTGGATGGGTCTCGACCACGGCAACGCAGCTCTGACGGCCATCCGATACGCACCCGGCAGCCCGTGCGGTTCCCGCTCGATCTGATCGGCGAAGTGAACGGGTCCCGGTGGTTCTGATCGATAGGAACCAGTCGGCGCCTCAGCCGGTCGGTGCGCCGGCGTAGGTGTGGGTGCGGGTGTACGCGGTGAAGCCCAATGACTCGTAGAGCCGCTCGGGGACGGGATAGGCGGCGTCGCCGCGCGAGTAGACGGTGGCGCGGTGGCCGCCGGCGTCGGCGAAGGCGTGCAGCACCGCGGTGCAGACGGCTCGGGCGAGGCCAAGGCGGCGGTGATCGGGGTGGGTGCCGACGGGTTCGAACTCGCCGATTCCGTTGGCCGGGTCGTACCAGCCTTGGCAGTAGGCGACGACTTCACCCGTTGGCGAGGTCACGATGAGGTCGTGTTCGGGCCGGTAGGGCCAGGTGTCCCTCATGCGGGCGTGTCGTTCGGTGGTGATCCGGGTCGATCCGAAGGCGGCGCGGTGTGCTGCCGCCCGGCCTGCCACGTCGGCATGGTCGCGCTGGGGGTGGATCGAGTAGCCGTCCGGCAGGTGCGGGATGTCCGGCAGGTCGGTGAGGGGGCGGCCCAGGCACGTCATGAACGGTCCCTCGGTGTTCCGTGTGTATCCGCGCTCTTCCAGTGCCTTGACCAGGTGTGGTTCGGTCTCGGTGACACCGATGCTCAGCGGGCCTGATGCCGTGTGTTCGGCCCAGGCGAGGACTTCGTGAGCCAGTTCCGGGTGCTCCGGGTCGACCTGGAGCATCAAGGTGTCGGGCAGTTCCAACCAGCCCCAGGCCAGCGTCTGTTCGTCCTGGGTCCAGACGGCTGTCGGGCACTGGTCGGCGCGGTCGAGGGCGAGGCACCAGTTCCAGGTGAGGTCGCCGATGTGGTGGTGACCGGTCCTCGGAAAGGTGCGGGTGGCCAGGCTCTGCATGGCGCGCAGTGCTGCGGGTCCGAGATGCTCATGGCGTTGCATGGCGCCATGCTGTCGAACCGGTTTTCCAACAAGCAACGGAGTATCAGGTGCTCTGGCCCGTGGAGGCGCCAGTCACTCACATGAGGGGTTTGTGTCCCGTTCCTCCTGCTCAGTCCCGTCAGAACTGGACGGTGGCATACATGGGGCTGCCTGACCCGGTAGGGCCGGACCAGCACGCTTCCCTCCCTGCGAGCAGCACCAGCCCACCGGAACCGTGGAACCCGGCGCATACCCGACGCGACAGCCGGGCGCTCAACCTGGAGGTGTCGGCGATCGTCTCGCAGCCGTTCCGGCTGTCGTGGTGGTACGGCGGCCGGGGCTGCAGGGTGAGGCACACGCCGGAATGCTTCGTGCGACGCCGGGACGGCACGGCCGTGGTGATGGACGTGCGCCCGGATGAGCTCATCGAGCCTGACGACGCAGGGCCTGGTGGCGGCGATGGAGGCCACACTCCGCCTGCACCACCACGTTCCCGGAACACTGCCGGGCCTGCGTCGCGCGGGACTGGCTGCGTGCGGTTGATGGCCCGTAGGGTGCCGACCATGGCGTGTCGTATCTCCGAACTGATAATCCCTTGCCGGGATCCGCAACGGCTGGCGGCGTTCTGGTGCGAGGTGCTGGACTTCATCGTGCTCGACCCCGATGACGACGGCGCGGTGGAGATCGGACCGCAGGAAGGGTTCGGCGGATTGCAGCCGACCCTGATCTTCGTCCCCGCCACCGAGCCCAAGTCCGGCAAGCTGCGGATGCACTTCGATGTCAACCCCACCGACCGCGACCAGGACGCCGAACTCGAACGCCTCCTGAAGCTCGGGGCGCGCCCGGCCGACATCGGCCAGAGCGGCGAGGAGCAATGGCATGTCCTGGCCGACCCCGAAGGCAACGAGTTCTGCCTCCTGCGAGCCCGCCTGAGCTGAGCATCGGCCCGCACCGGCAGACGCCGAAACCACACCCTCAGAGCGCGTTCGACGGGGTGTCGTACACCAGCCCAGGGGCATCTCGCTCAACCTGAGGCCTCCAGGTCAGAGCGCTACCCTGCCGCGTCTTCAGCGAGACGGGACAACCGCGCAGCAACCTGCCCTCCGCCAGGCAGCCATCTCCCCGCCACATTCGGTCGCGGCCAGCGGTTTTCCCTGTCTGCACCATCGCGGCGTTGGAAATTTCTGCCCCAGCGAACCCATTGCCCGGGGCCGCGATGAGTTCCGGTCGGGTCGCGAGTCTGTTCTGGTGACCGTCGTAGGACGCCGTACCCGCTGCCCGGTACGAGGCACCAGGAGGACACCATGACGACCCCACCGGACGACCCGACCACCGCGCTGCCCGGCCGCCCGCCCGTCGTGGACCTGGCCACCTGGCAGACCGCCCGTGACGAGCTGCTGGTCCGCGAGAAGGCCCACACCCGGGAGGGCGACGCCATCGCCGCGGCCCGCCGCCGACTGCCGATGGTGGAGTTCGACGGGACGGTCGAGGTCGTCGGACCCGACGGCCCGGTCCCGTTCCTGAACCTGTTCCAGGGCCGCGACGAGCTCGTGGTCTACCAGCACATGTGGTACGACGGCGCGCCGCACCAGGGACAGTGCGAGGGCTGCACCACCACGGCATGGCACATGAAGGACGCCGTCTACCTCAACGCCCGGGGCGTTTCGTTCGCCATCCTGACCTCGGGCCCGTGGGACGAGGTGGCGCCGTACGTCGAGTTCATGGGGTACACCCAGCCCTGGTACTCGGTGCGGGGCGTGGAGGAGCCGGTCGGCGGAGGAATGGGCCACATCGCCTGCTTCCTGCGCGACGGCGACCGCGTGTTCCTCACCTACTCCACGACGGGCCGTGGCAACGAGCCGGTCAACGGGTCCTTGGGCCTGCTCGACATGACGCCCTACGGCCGCGGCGAGGCGTGGGAGGACAACCCCGAGGGCCGGCCCGTGACCGGCGATGTCCGCGAGGGGTCCCCGTCCGAGCGCCGCCAGGCCTGCTGGTACTGGCGCTCGGACGCGGACGGGAACGCCACCTGGGGCCCGACCAGCCGTCCCGTGCCGCAGTGGACCCGCCCCGGCGCGACCCCCGTGGAGACCCTCGGCCGGCACGGCCACCACCACTGAGGCGCCTTCGTCGACGGCGTGGCAGAGGTGTGAGGTGCCGGGCGATACCTCCGGATGCTGCGAGGGTCCGCCCGCGCGCTCGGTCGGTGGGCGTTGGCCCGCACGGCGAAGGGTCGGCAGGGCCGCCAGGCGATCCCACCGCGGACCAGGGAGAAGATCACGTCCAGGACCAGGCGCCGGTCCCACTTCTCGGGCCGGACCGGCTTCCCGCCACACCGGACCGGCCACGCCTTGTTCCGCCCACGAAGCCACGATCTGGACCCCCGCCACCTGGCAGCCCAGAAACCGCCACACCCGCTGACCCAGTTCACAGACGCTCGCCGAGGCCCGCCATCTGACTCCTCGCCCTGGCGGAAAACCGTTGGGCACTTCTCCAGCACGGGGAATCATGAAGCATGCGATCGGACGGTTGGTACCTCACCGAAGACGTCGACGACTTCCTCCTCCAAGCCGGAGACTTCCTGCGCTCGCGGCCCGGCCTGCACGTCATGCCGCTGACGTGGGCCGCGAGAGTGCGAGCACGTGGGGCGGACGCGTTCGGCACCGAAGCCCCCGTCTTCGGCGTGCTGGAGCGAGCGGGCGAAGTCCACGCCACCTTCTACCGCCTCCCACCCCGCGCGCTGTGCCTCACCCCGCTCACGCCGGAGCAGGCCGACACCCTCGCCGCCCATCTGGCCGCCCTCGGGCACCTCCTTCCCTCCGTCAGCGCGGACCACGCCACCGCCACCGCCTTCGCCGAGGCCTGGCAACGGCACACCGGCGCGACGCCGAGACTCCGCGACACCCGGCTGCGTCTGTACCGCCTCGGCACGCTCACCCCACCGGAGCCGCCGCCGGCGGGCCGGGGCCGCGTCCTGGGCGAGCAGGACCTTGAGCACGTCATGTTCTGGTGCGGCGAGTTCGCCAAGGCCGTCGGGGAGGTCGTCTCCCTTGACGCCGGCTCCTGGGCCAGCACACGCTTCGCCGACAAGCGCTACACGCTCTGGGAGACCCCGGACGGCACTCCCGTCTCCATCGCGGGCATGAACCCGTTGATCGGTGGACAGATCCAGGTGGACATCGTCTACACCCCGCCCCACCTGCGCGGCCGTGGCTACGCGGGCGCCGTGACGGCGGAGGTGAGCCGGGCCGCGCTGGCCGCGGGCGCGAGGGAGGTCGTACTGTTCGCGGACCTGTCCAACCCCACCAGCAACGCCCTGTACCAGCGCCTCGGCTATCGCACGCTCACCGACTGGGCTGCGTACGACTTCGCGTGCGCCGAACCGGCGGTGACCTCCACACTGACCCCATGACAGCAACGGACGCCAAAGACGCCAAAGCCGATCTCCACTTCTACCTGCAGTCCGCCCGCGATGCCCTGCTGTGGAAGCTGGAAGGGCTCTCGGAGTACGACATCCGCCGCCCCCTGACGCCCACGGGCACCAACCTCCTGGGGCTGGTGAAACACGTGGCCAGTGTGGAGTTGGGGTATCTCGGCGACACCTTCGGGCGGCCGTCCGGTGAGCCGCTGCCCTGGCTCGACGAGGGTGCCGAGACCAATGCGGACATGTGGGCCACCGCCGACGAGTCCCGCGCGTTCGTCGTGGAGCTCTACCGCCGGGCGTGGGCGCACGCGGACGCGACGATCGACGCGCTGCCGCTGGACACCGTGGGCAGGGTGCCGTGGTGGTCCGAGGGCAAGGACGAGGTGACGTTGCATCACGCCGTGGTGCGCGTGATCGCCGACACACAGCGGCACGCCGGGCACGCCGACATCGTCCGGGAACTCATCGACGGTGCCGTGGGGATGCGGGAGGACAACACCGCGATGCCGTCGGGCGACTCGGCGTGGTGGGAGGACCATCGCGAACGGCTGGAACGTGCGGCTCGGGAGGCCGGCCGAGGCGCGTGACACCGGAAGGCGGCACGCGCGCGTGCGGGAGCCTCCGGCTTCCTCCTCAAGGACACCTCGGCACGGGACAGGCGGCGTCGCCACGGGCGTACAGGCGCACGGCGCGCAGCGCAGCGCAGCGGGTACGGCGTACCGATGGCGTAGGGCCCCCGTGCTGTACGACCGCCGCCACCCCCGCATACCCACTTTTTTGTGGGTACTTGGCACCACGCACCCCCGGCGAGAGGCTGATCGCAGGTGGTCAGGCGGCCGACGACGTCACGGTGAGCGGCTCCAGACGGCGGCGGCCCCAGTGGGAGAGGGGGGTCAGTGCCTCGGAGAGTTCGCGGCCGAAGTCGGTCAGGGGTTGAAGTTCTCCCCTCCCTTCGCAAGCTCAGGAAGGGGATTCCCGTCTACCTCTCGGCGACAGGCTTGACGGTCTTAGCCCGGTTCTAGCCGCCCTACGACCGCGCCTGCGCCATGACCTCGTTCGCCTCGTCCCGCCAGGTGGTGGCCCACACCAACTCGCAGCCCAGCGCCAGCAGTCGGGGGCCCAGGGCCGGATCGACCCTGGTCAGCAACGGGTGCGTGGCGCCCCGCTCGAAGGGCGTCTCGTACGCCGGATACGGATCCACCGACCCGAACGGGAGCAGTGTCCCGTCGATATCCAGGAACAGGAGCATCCCGCCTAGGCTACTGTGGCCCGCATGACTGCCGGGTTAGCGGCCAAGTGCCGCCAGCGAGTTGGGTGCCCGGCCTCTGAATGAGGCTGTGGCGGGCCCGGGGCCCGCCGATCTCTCTCCGCGCGTTTGCGCGTTCGTTCACGACCACCAGTGACGATCACCGCCCGAGCGGCCAGAGCCGTCAGAGCGGCCAGAGAGAGAAGAGAACCACGAGCATGCCCAACGACGTCATCAGCACCTTCAACCAACAGATCATCGAGGAGTTCCGCGCCAACCGAGGCCGCGTCGGCGGCCCCTTCGAGGGCGCCCGGCTCATCCTCCTCACCACCACCGGCGCCCGCTCGGGCGCCGAGCACACCACCCCCGTCGCCTACCTCCCCGACGGCGCCGAGCGCATCCTGGTCATCGCCTCCGCGGGCGGCGCCCCCAGGCACCCGGCCTGGTACCACAACCTCCTCGCGCATCCCGAGGTCACCGTGGAGAGCGGCGCGTTCACCTACCGGGCGCGGGCCGTGGTGCTGGAGGGCGAGGAGCGCGACCAGGCCTTCGCACGGGCCGTCGAGACGGACGCGGGCTGGGCGGCGTACCAGGAGAAGGCGGGGCGGGTGATACCGGTCGTGGCGCTGTACAGCATCGCGGGCGACGGCCCCGGGGACATCAACGCGGGTTCCATGGGCGAAGCGATCAAGGTTGTTCATGATGCTTTCCGGCGTGAACTCGCGCTCATCCGGCAGGAGATGGACAAAGCGACGCAAGGCGGCGGCTCCCTCGCCGCTCAGCTGCGCGTCAACTGCCTCACCTTCTGCCACGGCCTGCACAACCACCACACCGGCGAGGGCCTCGGCCTGTTCCCCTTCCTCGCCGACCGCCACCCCACGGCCGCCCCCGCCCTCGAACGCCTCCGCGAGGAGCACGACCGCATCGCCGCCCTGGTCGAGGACCTGCGCGCGGCGATCGCGACGGAGGACCCGGCCACCGCCCGCACCGAGGTCGAGCGCCTCACCGCGGAGCTGGAGGCGCATCTGACGTACGAGGAGGAGCAGTTGATCCCGCTGCTCGACGCCGCTACCTGACATCACCCCCTGGGGCACGCGCGCGTGCGCCCGTCAGAACGGCAGCACACGCGCGTGCACCACCTCCAGCCGCGACACCGCCCGCGTCACCACCACATACAGCCGGTGCAGCCCCCGCCCCTCCGCCCGCTCCCCCGCCACGATCGCCGCGGGCTCGACGGCGACGACATGGTCGTACTCCAGCCCCTTGACGACACTCGCCGGCACCACCGTCACCCGCGCGCCGATCTCCTCCGGCCCGGCCGCCCCGATCCCGGCCACCGTGAGCACCTCCCGCACCCACCCGGCGTCCGCGTCCGCCGCGACGACCCCCACCGACCCCTCCCGCCCCAGCGCGTCCCGCACGGCCGCCACGACCGCCCCGCGCAGGTCACCCGCGGCCTCCCGTATCCGCAGCTCCCCGTCCGCGCGCAGCGAGCGTGTCTCCGGTACGTCCACGTCCAGCCGCCGCAGCAGCCGGTTCGCGAGCCCGGCCACCACCGCCGGTACCCGGAACCCGGTCGTCAGCGGCACCACCACCGCGTCCGGCTTCCCCAGATGCCGCAGTGGTACGTCCCACCCGCGCGCCGCCCACGGCGTGGTGCCCTGCGCGAGGTCGCCGAGGACGGTCAGCGAGCCGAAGGACGAGCGGCGGGCGATGGCGCGGCACTCCATCGGGGAGAGGTCCTGTGCCTCGTCGACGACGACATGGCCGTACCCCTCGGGGTGTGCGAGGAGCCCGGCCACCTCGTCGAGGAGGACGAGGTCGGCGGCCGACCAGCGCGCCGACTTCCACGACCGCGGCGGCCTCGCCCACAGCAGCGCCTTCTGCTCGTCGCCGTCGAGCACCCCGTCGGCGGCCCGGGCCAACGCCTCCGGGTCGGTGAGCAGTTCGGCGACGACCTCCTCCGGCCGCACGCGCGGCCACACGGCGTCGAGGTACGCCCCGATCGTTCGTGATCGTTCGATCTTCCGCACCCAGGCGTTCGTACGGGGACCGCCGCGTCGCTCGGCCCGCGCCCGCACACACGCCACCACGCGCGCCCGAAGCCGCTCCCTGCCGACCTCGTACGGCGGCTCCTCGCCCCGCACGCCACCCACGATCGCCCGCAGTTCGTCGGCGGCGACCCGCCACCGGTACGAGCCGTCCGGTACGGCAAGACCGTCGTCGCCGTCGACCCGCACGCGCGCGTACAGCGCGCGTCGCAGCACCTCGGCCATGCGCACGTCGTGTTTCACGACGGCCGTGCTCAGGTCGTCGGCGCCGGTGACCGGGTGCCGCGCGATCTCCTCGGCGAGGGTCGACTGCCGTACGCCGGTCTCCCCCAGGGCCGGGAGGACCTCCGAGACGTACGACAGGAAGGTGCGGTTGGGGCCGAGGATCAGCAGGCCGCCGCGCCGGATGCGCTGGGGGTGGGTGTAGAGCAGGTAGGCGGCGCGGTGCAGGCCGACGGCGGTCTTGCCGGTGCCGGGAGCGCCCTGCACGCACACGGAGAGGCCCAGGTCACCTCGTACGAGATCGTCCTGCTCGGGCTGGATGGTCGCGGCGATGTCCCGCATGGGGCCGACGCGGGGCCGTTCGATCTCCCGGGCGACGATGGCACTGGCCGGGGCCTCGCCGCGGCCGAGGTGCTCGTCCTCCAGGGAGGTGAGGTCGGCGGAGTCGCCCCGGCTGCCGGGCGCCCAGCCGAAGCGGCGGCGGACGGCGACGCCCTGGGGGTCGCGGGCGCTCGCCTGGTAGAAGGCGCGGGAGACGGGGGCGCGCCAGTCGACGACCAGGGGTGGGGCGGCGGGGTGCTCGGTGATGCGCAGCCGACCGATGTGCAGCGGCTGCCGATCGGGCTCCGGGCGCCGGTCGTCGCCGCGTCCGTCGAAGTCCAGCCGGCCGAAGAACAACGGCCCCTCGGGCAGTTCCCGCAGTTCCTTTGCCCGGCTGCGCAGCCGGTGACCGAGGACTTCGGCGTCGGCGCCGGACGCGGAGACGTCCTCGCCGGTGACGACGTGGCCGTGGGCGCCGTCGATCATGGCGGCGAGGGTGGCGCGGCAGGTGTCGTGGTGGGCGCGTTCCTGGTGGAGGGCGTGGTCGAGTGCCGTCATTCCGGCGAGCGTACCGGAATGACGTAACCGAGTTAAATCTTTTATCGAGTTGCGAAACTCTTCAGTCGCCAGACTCTTCAGTCGCGCGACCCTTCAGCCACGCGCCCCTTCGGGCGTCGCAAGCCACGGCAACCCGGCCGCCAGCAGCCCGAACGCCCGCTCCGCCGCCGCGACGGCATCCCCCCGCACCGCCACGGCCCGCTCCCCCGCCGCCATCCGCCGCCAGTTCTCCCGCGCGAGCACCCGCTGCACGGCGACGATCTGCCCGGCGGCGAGCCGGGCGTCGAGATGGCCGCCGAGGGCCTCGGCCAGGGCGTCCTCCGAGCGCTCCAGGTACGGGTACAGGCGCGCGACCAGGGCCGGCGTCCCGTACAGCAGCGAGTGGAAGGCGAGCACGTCCGGCTCGTCGTTCAGCCCGGTGATCGGGTCGAACCGCTCCAGCCCGTCCAGAAAGTGCTGCCGCAGCGCGACGAGCGGCGCCCCGGCCGCCGCGGCGACCACCCGCGCCGCCTCCCCCTCGTGCTCGGCGATGCGGTGCAGGACGAGGTCCTCCTTGGCCGGGAAGTACCGGAACAGGGTCGGCTTGGAGATCTCGGCCGCCGCGGCGATCTCGGCGACGGACACCGCGTCGAACCCCTTCTCCAGGAACAGCCCGATCGCGAGGTCCGACACCACCTGGTACATCCGCTGCTTCTTGCGTTCCCGCAGCCCGAGCTCCGCCATGGGTCGAGCCTACGGGCCGGTCCCCGGGCGTCGGCGTCGTCCGGGGCCCGCCAGGGCACTCACGAGAAGGGGGTTGGCTTTCGGCAGCCCGAGCGAACCCGTTGCCGCCTCCAGGGTCATCGCGTACGAGTCCACCGCACGGCGGACGTTCGGGGCGTCCAGGCTCGCGCCGGTCACCAGGCGGTCCAGATCCACGTACGCCGACCGCACGATCTCGATCCACCGGTAGACCCGCCAGTCCTTGCGCCAGTCACGGGTGTACTGCGAGGGCAGGCGGCGCTCCCAGCGGCGGAACATGCGGTCCCGGATCTCCGGACGGGTGCGGGTGAGATGCATGTGCCGGACCAGGTCGTACAGCGGGTCGCCGACCAGCGCCATCTCCCAGTCGATGATCGTCAGCGCCAGCCCGTCGGGCCGGCGTACGAGATTCCACGGGTTCAGGTCCCCGTGCAGCAGCGCGGGCTCCCGGGGCGTCACTTGGTTGCGGGCGAGGATCTCGCGGAGGCGGGAGGCCTCGGGCAGGCCCAGCTCCCTGGCGAGCCGGCGCAACTCCTTCGGCAGGTCGCGCACCAGCGCGACGAGCGACTCGCACAGCCAGGAGTGGAACGCTCCCTCACCGGCCAGCGGGTCGACCCGCTTGTAGTCCACCCGGGTCAGCTCGCAGAGCTGGTCGACGAGCCCGTCCGCCTCGTGCGGCAGCAGGCCGTGCTCCGGGTGCCGGGGCGGCTCGTCGATGCCGTGCGAACCGACGTAGGTGTGGATGGTGAAGCGTTCTCCTTGGTGGTCCCGGCCGAGCGCGAGGGCCCTCGGGGCCGCCACCTGGACCCGCGACTCCTCGATGGCCCGCAGCACGGCGTGCTCGCTGAGGTAGCGGGGCTCCCGCGGGCACACGTTCGCCACCTTGCGGCGCACCACGACGGGGAAGTCGACGCCGTCCACCAGGACCACGGAGTTGAGGTGCGCGGTGCCCTTGAACACCCGCCCGGCCGGCGCCGCGCCCTCCTCGCGCAGGGCCTCCGCCACCGCCTCGCGAGGGAAGTCGGCTCGCTCCGGCACCCGCTCGTCCGGCTCCCAGCGGAAGGCCTTCGGCACCCGTCCCCGGCCGCGGCGGGAGGCGCGCCACCGGTAGAGGACGGACTCGATCTCACCGACGCCCGGCAGGTTGGTGAGCCGCAGCGGTTCGGCAGCCGCCGTCAGGGCCCGGTGCACCGCCGCGGTCGCATCGTCCAGGCTCTTCTGGTCGAACGAGTCTTCGAGCCCGTTCACGGCACGCATCACGTCCGGGTAGACGGACTGCGCGCGTTCGAAGTCGACGTAGTGGCGCAGGTCCTTGGCCAGGCCGTTGACGGCCGCCGGGCGGACCGCCCCCATGGCCGCGGCCCACGCGTCGATCACCTCGTCCCACTGGAAGGCCGGGTACCGCATGCGCACGAGATGGGTCGCGAGGTCGTGCAGGGGGTCGCCGTAGCTGGCCAGCTCCCAGTCGACGCAGATGAGCGGCGGGTCCCCGTCGTACGACACGATCAGGTTGTCACGGTGGAGGTCCGCGTGGAGCAGGCTGTAGGGCCGCCGCGCCATGGCCGGCACCCGCTCGCCCAGCCGGATCAGGGCGTCCTCCGGGATGCCGAGGGCCTTGAACAGCCCACCGAAGGCAGTCCAATTGGGCTGCCTGATCTGCCGGTCCGCGAGGTGGACGAGGGTCTGCAGGAAGGCCTGGCTGTCCGTGTCGTTGCCGGGCCAGTGCCCCGGCAACGGCGGCAGCGCGCCGCGCCGCACCTGAGCGGTCTGCGCGACCAGCCGCGCCAGCTCTCTTATGAGCAGCGCGTCGACAGGCTTGTCGTTTCCGCAGACGCTGGAGAGCGGCACGCCCTCCACAAAGCTGTGGATCGCGAAGCCCTCCCCCCGGGCCAGGCACTCCGGCACATGCGGCAGAACCCCTCGGATGGCGCCGAGAATCTGCGCCTCGTCCTGCCAGGTCCTGATCACCACCGGCAGCGCGTCGCGGCGCCGGACGCGTACCGTCACGGGCGTGCCGGCCTCGCGGTCCAGCAGCGCCGCCAGCTTCTCCGGCAACGGCACCAGGTAGTTGCGGTTGTGGTGCCCGCTGATCATCTGCCCGTGCGCCTCGGCGTACGCCAGGAGCTCCGTGACGGCGGCGTCGGGTGAGCGCTCCCCCTGCGCGGTACGAGGATGAGGAGGTGCGCCCACTGGCCGCTCCGGGGATCGTTCACAGGATGGACGGGTACGGCAAACGCTAGAGGTCGGCTGACATCCGTACGACCTGGGCCACGGGTCGAGTGGTCACAACGGGTGGTGTGCCGCTCGTCTGCGGGAGGCCGTTCCGGCGGGCGGGTTCGCCCTGCCCTACGGATGCACGGGAGCGATTGCTCATACGGTGCGGGCATGCTAGCGCACCGCTCAGCTCTCCTCGGTGAGGAGGTCCCACACCGAGTCGAACCACGCCTGCATGCTGCCCACGAACACTGATCCCGGCGAGTCCGGAGCCGCGTCCTTCACGTGGTGGGTCAGCGTGGCGCCGAGGCCGAGGACGTCCAGGGCGGTGACCTTCTGACCGTCCCCCAGGTCCAGCTGACGCTCTTTCACCTCGTACGGGCCGTGCAGTGCCTCGGAGCCGTTGAAGAGATACAGCTTGAACGCCGGCGTCAGGGGTACGTGGCGGATCTGCACGTCGACGGACGGCACCAGCCCCTCCGTACTCAGCTCCGCCAGCACGCCCTGCAGTGACGCGGTGTGCTGCTCCGTGATGGAGTTCAGGCGTGCCCGCATGCGTGGGTCGTCCTTGTCGCCCTTGACCCGCGGATAGGGCAGCGGCAGCGTCCTGGAGGGCAGGAGCATACGCAGGGCGATGCGCTGGGGGGCGATGAAGCCGCCGCGGATCCGCTCCGCCTGCAGCCGGATGTGCGCGTCCAGGGTCTCGGACGTCAAGGTGTAGACGTCCATCGACACCTGCGGCTGTTCGAAGGCCTCGCTGATGAGCGGGCCGAGTGTGACGCCCCGGCGCGACCTGGTCGCCCTGGCCGTCGAGGACTGTATGCGCTGGGTCTTCACGACCCGCGACCCGCTGCCCTGCTTGGACTCGATCCAGCCCTCGTCGGCGAGATCCCGCAGGGCCCGCTGGACGGTGTCCCGCGAGACCCCGAACTCGTCCGCGAGGTTGCGCTGCGAGGGCAGGAAGGAGCGCAGGGGGTACGTCCCGTCGGTCATCCGGGCCCGCAGTTCGTCGGAGACCCGCTGGAACTCCCTGCCACCGCCGTCGCCCGCTCGGGGCTGCCGAACGCTCACGACCCGACCGTACCGCCTGCCGCATTCCGTCCACCAGCCCACCAATTTCGGTCAACTGGTCGGGTGGAGCGGGGGGTTGGTTAAGCGATCAGGCGGGGCGGGGAGACCCTCACCAAGCAACCAGTCCAATTGGACTGCCAGTTGATCGATTCACTGGAAGCGGATGGGAGGTGGATGGGGTGTGGATGCTTCTGTTCCAGACACTGCGGGGACTCCTGGAAGTCGGCGTCGGTCTGCTGGCACAGGCACGGCTCGGCGTGGTGGGTGTGGCGCTCCTGTTCGTGATCGGCGTGGGCATACGCGCGCGCCACAGCGGACTGGCCGTGGGGGCCGTCGTGGTGCTGGCACTGCTGATGACTCAGGCCTGACCCCGGACCGCCTCCAGCACCGTCTGCAACGAGCCGACGACTTCTGTGGCACCGGCGTCGCGCAGCAGCTTCTCCTTGGCCTTGTTACGCGCGTAGCCGAGAAACGGGACGCCGGCCTTCCGCGCGGCCTGAAGGTCGGAGGGTGTGTCGCCGATCATCAGCGCGGCCGAGGGAGCCGCGCCGAGGGCGTGCAGCGCGCGGTTGAGGCAGTGCGGGTGGGGCTTGAGGTGGTGGAGGTCCTGGGTGCGGCCGTAGACGTGCGGCGCGAAGCAGGCGAGGAGGCCGCGGCTCGTCAGGTACGCGCGGACCACGCGGGGGGAGTTGTTGGTGGTGATCGCCAGCCGGGAGCCCACCGCCGTCCAGGTGCGTATCAGCGGGTCGGCGTAGGCGGTGGGCATCGCCAGGGGCGCGGCCTTCAGTTCCTCTTTGGTGAGACGTTCCTCCAGCTCGGCCACCAGGTCACTGCCGCGCTGTCGCCGGTCGACGGCGCGCAGCACGGCGTGCGGGTCCAGGGACTGCCGCTCCCGCTCCGTCAGCAGCCCCCGCAACCCCCTCCCCTCCAGCCACTCCACGAGGTCGCTCGCCACGCCCTCCGCCGAGTGGCCGGCGAAGAGCCGGCAGATCGGGCCGTCGAAGTCCCACAGGACTACGCGCGCGTGTGCGATGAGGGCCCGCAGTCCTTCGGTGTCGTCGCGGGTCCGTGAGGTCGCCGATGTCACCTGATCAGTCTGGGTCGTATCAGAAGTCACTAGGAGAGTGTCAGGTCCGTCGTGATGGTTTCCCAGAGGGCGTCGAACCACAGCTGCGACTGCTCCACGAACGCCGCGTCCCGCCGGCCCGCCTGCCGCTCGAAGGAGAACAGCAGGGACTCGGTGCCCAGGACGTCGTACATGTCCAGGGTGCCGCTCGGGTCGTCCTCCGCGCGGCGCGTGACCATGTAGTACGCCATCAGCGCCTCCGTGCCGTTGAGCAGGTACAGCTTCACCGGCGGCGTGAACGGCAGCGCGCGGAAGGTCACGCGTACGTCGATGCCGTGCGAGGTGCGCAGGGCGCGGAGGTTGTGCTGGAGGACATGGCCCTGGGCGTTGCGCTGGGCGAGCCAGCGCCTGTGGACGGGGTCCTCGTCGTCGCCGCCGCCCTCGACCGAGATGGGGAAGGCGAGGTTGATCTCCCGGGACGGCAGCAGGATGCGTACGTCGATCGACTGCGGGTGGACGCGGCCCTCGTGGATCGCGCGGACCGGCTCGCTCAGCGCCAGCATCAGGGTCTCGGCGGTCAGGCAGGCGGCGTCGACGCGGACGTGGGGGGCGGCGAAGGCCGCCGTCAGCCGGGGCGCGAGGCCGACCATCGTGGGCTGGGGCTCGCCGCTGCTCGCCACGGCGGGTTCCGCGATGCGCGGCGGGCTGCCCTTGCTGACGTTGCTGAGCAGGCCGTCCTCCTGGAGGGCGCGCAGGGCCTGGCGGACGGTGCCGCGTTCCACGCCGAACTCCTCGGCCAGCTCGGCCTGGGTGGGCAGGCGGTCGCCCGCCTTCAGGTCGCCGCTGCGGATACGGTCCCGCAGGGTGTCGGCGATCTCCCGGGGGGAGAGCCTTCTGCCGCCGTTCACTGCCACGTTCTCCTGGGTCACGACCAAACGCTACAACTCAAAACCATCTGATGGCAGTTGCCTGAGAGTTGTTTATGGACATCTGCCAAGTGGGGACAACTTAATCAAAGTTGGTTGCCAACTTCCCGGCAACTCGCCCGAGTTGGCGGAAGCTTTGCCTCCCCGGCAGCCAGAAGGGGGACACACCATGCCAGCCCTCGCTCTCCTCTCCGCGGTCTTCGTCGTCGGCTTCGAGCAGATCGTCGCATGGCAGTACGGCGCGACCGGCGTGGTCGGCCTGCTCCTGCTCACCGTAGGAATCAAGGCGAAGAGCCCGGCCGTCAGCTCCATCGGGGCGGTCGTGCTCGCTCTCCTCGTGACCGGCCCCGCCAGGTGAACGACCCGCACCTCCGGGAGACGTCAGTTCATGAGCACCAACTCCGAACTGATCGTCTCCCACAGTGCGTTGAACCAGAGGTGCGACTGCTCGACGAACGCCGCGTCGCGCAGCCCGGCGCCCTGCTCGAAGGCGAACAGCATCGACCGGGTGCCCTCGGCGTCGTACAGCTGGAGCTGCTCGTGATCGATCTCCTCCTCGCGGCGCCTGAGCGTGTAGTACGCGAACAGCGCCTCCGTGCCGTTGAGCAGGTACAGCTTCACCGGCGGTGTGAACGGCAGGGCGCGAAAGGAGACCCGCACGTCGATCCCGTGCGTGGAGCGCAGCGCCAGCAGATTGTGCTGGAGCACCTGCCCCTGGGCGTTGCGCATCGCGAGCCACCGCCGGTGCAGCCGGTCGGCGTCCGCCGGGTCCACCGCTGCCGGGAAGGCGAGGTCGATGTCCCGGCTGGGCAGCAGGACCCGTACGTCGACCTTGGCCGGTTTCAGCTCACCCGCGTGGATCCGGCGCAGCGGCTCGCCCATCGAGAGCGTGAGCGATATCGAGGTCAGGCAGAGGGCCTCGATCGCCACGTGCGGGGCCGCGAAGGCGGCCGCTATCCGCGGGGCGAGCGCCACGGTGGTGGGCTGCGGCGGGGCTTCCGGACCGGCCGGCGCCCGCTCGGGGTCGGGGGCCACCGTCGCCGGGCTCCCTTTGGACACGTTGGTGAGCAGCCGCTCCTCCTGCAGGATGCGCAGGGCCTGGCGGACCGTCCCGCGATCCACGCCGAACTCCTCGGCCAGCTGGGCCTGGGTGGGCATGCGCCGGCCCGGCTGCAGGACCCGGTCCCTGATCCGGGCGCGCAGCACGTCGGCCACCTCGCGGTGTGACATCTGTGGCGGCTGTGGCCTCTTCCGTCCACTGACGGAGACGTGTTCCCGGTCCACAACCAAACACTACAACTTCCCGCCATCTTGTGGCAGTTCAGAGGTGGGTGGTTATGAGTCGCTTCCAAGTGGAGATACGTACAGTGGAGTTGGTCACCAACTTCGGCAACGTGGTCAAGAATCCCGAAGGTTGGCCACCAGGGCGGAGACCAGGAACACCATGATCGGCGGGCTGACCGGGCTCCCTTCCGGAGGGGAGCCGGGAGTTCGGTCGCTCGGCACAGTCACAACTGCACAGCGACAACTGAACAAGCAGAGTGCACAGCCACAACCGAAGAGCACGCTACGGATAGCGGAAACACGGAAAACACCCACCCGCCCCCCGGCAGGAAGGAGCACTCAGAACAGGTCCGGGCACCAAGGCCGCCTGGACGTGCGCAGCAGGGCGTCGGCCGAACGGGCGGCGCCCGCTCGTTCTTCCCGCACCCGGCCCAGCGCCGCCAGCCGCACCGCCGACTCGTCGCCCAGCCACAGCGCCGCCAGATCGGCGACGTCCAGCGTGAGGTCGGCGCTCTCGGTGCTCGGCGCGCAGGACGCGCCCTGCGCCGACGCCTGAAGCCGGTACCGCCCACCCGAGAGCCCTCCCGCGTCGACGACCTCCAGCACCAGCGACCCCGAGCCCTCGTACGTCCGCGCCTGAAGCGCCCGTACGACGTCCAGCACCCGCACCCACAGCCAGTCGGACTGCACGGTCAGCCGGGCGGCCCGCGGGTCCGGCAGGAGCAGCGGCAGCAGGTCGTCCGGGGCCCGCCAGCCCGACTTCACCTGCGTGATCCAGTCGATGGAGCACAGGAAGTGCCACAGGGCGCGCTCGGCGGCCGGTGTCACCGCGATCAGCCAGTTCACGTCGGCCGTGTTGTGCGGCTGTTTCCTGTGCCAGTTGTCGTCCGACTCGTAGGAGACCAGACCCTCGACCTCGCCGGTGGCCGAGCGGTACAGGGCGTAGTAGGGCTCGGTCCAGGAGCCGCCGAGGCGTACGGCGCCGGTGTTGACCCGCCACCACAGCTCGTCGCGGCTGACCGCGCCTGGCTGGGCCCGGCGCAGGCGCTCGTGCAGTTCGGGGCCGAGCTTGCGGACGTCCTCGGCGTCCACGAGGTCGATCCGCCCGCCGTCCGCCGGGCCCGACCAGCGGCGGTCGAGGCCGGTGCGGGTCACGTCGACGGTCCACTCGGCGGCCCAGGTGGCCGGGCCGAAGCCGTAGCGGCCGTAGATCGGGTACTCGGCGGCGATCAGCGTCGCGACGACGTCGCCGCGCTCCTTCGCCGCCGTCAGGTCCTGGGTCATCATGCGGCTGAGCAGGCCACGGCGGCGGTGCGTCGGGCTGACGGTGACGTTGGAGACGGCGTCGGCGGGCACGAAGGCGCCGCCCACGGCCGTGATCTCCTGCGCGAAGGAACGGAACGTCGCCACACACCGGTCCCCGTCGAACGCCCCCAGCAGCCGCCCCGGCACGAACTGGGGGCGCCGTGCCTCCACCTGCTCCTCGGTCAGCGTGGGCTCGCGCAGGAACCCGACGTTCATGGCGCGATGCCAGTCCTTGAACTCGGCTTCGGTGATCGGGCGTACGGGCAGCTCGTCGCGACGCGTCATGAGTGCACGGTAGGCATGCGACGGGGCGGGTGTCGCGGGGTTTTCTCCCGCCCCGGCCCCACCGCATCAAGCCGTCACATCAAGCCGTCACAAGCCGTCACACCAGTCCGTCACACCAAGCCGTCACACCAAGCCGTCACACCAAGCCGTCACACCAACAGGTCGTCGACCTGCGCCTCCCCCTCCCGATACCGCCGCGCGATCTCCGCACTGCACTGGTCCGTGGTCCGCTGCAGCCGCTGCCGCCGCCGGGAGACCTGCTGCTCGTACCGCACGAGCCGCCCCATCGCGGTGGTCAGCTCCAGGTCGGTACGCGCGTCCAGCGCGGACAGCTCGACCTCGGCCAGCATGTCCGCGGCCAGCCGCCGGTACTCCTCGTTGTGCGGGGTGCCCAGCGTGACATGGCGCGCGGAGGAGCGGTGCCGGGCCGGGGCGTCCGTGAGGATCTCCGGCAGCCGCTCGACCACCGACGGCTCGGCCGTGTCCGGGTCCACCGGGGACGCCGGGCCCCGGCGCGCCAGCTCCGCCCGCAGGATGTCGATCCGCCCCTGGAGCAGCCGTCGTACATAACTGAGATCCGCCTCGTCGCGCTGGGCGTCCCGGCGCAGGGTGCGCAGTTCGGCCAGGCTCAGCGCGGTCAGATCGGGCGCGGGCGGATCGGGCGGCAGCTGTGGGCTGTCGGTGCGTTGCACGGGTGGCCGGAGTGATTCCTGCGCTCCCGTGTGGGTCAACGAGACAGCCCCAGGCGGCTGCCCGGTACTCGGTGTTCTCATGTGCCTCTACCGTCCCCTCGACCGGCTGTGGCAACATCGTGCCACCCCAAGTGGCCGCTATGTGACCGAGTGCCCCCGAACAGCCCCAGATGGGGGCTTAGGGATCAAAAAGAATGCTGGTACGGACCAAAGAATGCTGGTACGGACCGCCTGCGAAGCCCGGTGATATCGCCCGGCATGATGGTCGTATGCGTGCAGTGGTGCAGAGGGTGGACGGCGCGAGCGTCGTTGTTGACGGCGAGACCGTCGGGGAGATCATCGGTGAGGGGCTGTGCGTCCTGGTCGGCGTGACGCACGAGGACACCAAGGAGAAGGCGGCGCAGCTCGCCCGCAAGCTGTGGTCGCTGCGGATGCTGCACGACGAGAAGTCGTGCAGCGACATCGACGCCCCGCTCCTCGTGATCAGCCAGTTCACCCTGTACGGCGACGCGCGTAAGGGCCGCCGCCCCACCTGGAACGCGGCCGCGCCCGGCGACGTGGCCGAGCCGCTGGTCGACGAGGTGGTCGCGCAGCTGCGCGCGTTGGGCGCGACGGTGCAGACGGGCCGGTTCGGCGCGCGGATGCGGGTGTCGCTGACGAACGACGGCCCGTTCACCGTCCTGCTGGAGATCTAGGACCGATCCAGGGGGACTTCAGGGTTCTACGACGACTTCCTGGGCCGCGGCCGTCGTGTCCGCCACCAGCGGCGCGTCCACCGGCACGTTCCGCTTCACCAGCGCCAGCGCCACCGGGCCGAGCTCGTGGTGCCGTACGGACGTCGTCACAAAGCCGATCTTGCGGCCGTCCGGGCCCTCGTCCGCGAGCCGCAGCTCGGTGCCGTGCGTCGGCAGGTGCACCTCGCTGCCGTCGAGGTGGAGGAAGACCAGCCGGCGCGGCGGCTTGCCCAGGTTCTGCACCCGGGCGACGGTCTCCTGCCCCCGGTAGCAGCCCTTCTGCAGATGCACGGCGGTGCCGATCCAGCCCAGTTCGTGCGGGATGGTGCGGTGGTCGGTCTCGAAGCCGAGCCGGGGCCGGTGCTGCTCGACGCGCAGCGCCTCGTACGCCAGGATCCCGACCGCGGGCCCGGCCTGCGCGGCGTACGCCTCCAGGTCGGCGCGCGGGAGGAAGAGATCACGGCCGTACGCCGTCTCCCGTACGACGACTCCCTCCGGCACCTCGGCGATGGAACCGGCGGGCAGGTGGACGACGGCGAAGTCGGCGGTGCGGTCGGTGACCTCGACCCTGTAGAAGAACTTCATGGACTCCAGGTACGCGATCAGCGCGTCCTGGGTGCCCGGTTCGACGTGGGCCCAGACGGTCGTGCCGTCGTCCACGAGGTAGAGCGCGTGCTCGATGTGGCCGTGCGCGGACAGGATCAGCGCCTCGGTGGCCTCACCCGGGGGCAGCTCGCTGACGTGCTGGGTGAGCAGCAGATGCAGCCAGCTCAGCCGGTCCTCGCCGGAGACGGTGACGACGCCGCGGTGGGAGAGGTCGACGAAACCGGTGCCGTCGGCGAGGGCGCGCTGCTCGCGGAACAGGTCGCCGTAGTGGGCGGCGACGCCTTCGTCCACCCCTTCGGCGGGGACGGCGCCGGGCAGGGACAGCAGGGGGCTTTTCATACGGCAAGCCTACGACGTGGTACTTGAACCCTTCAGGGAACAGTCCTGGCACCGGCCGAAGATCGCGAAGTGCTTCATGTCGGTGTCGAAACCGAACTGCCGGCGCAGCTTGGCCGTGAACTCCGCGGCCACGTCCACGTCGGCCTCGATGACGTTCTCGCAGTCCCGGCACACCAGGTGCAGGTGGTGGTGGCGGTCGGCGAGGTGGTACGTCGGCGCCCCGTGGCCCAGGTGCGCGTGGCTGACCAGCCCCAGCTCCTCCAGCAGCTCCAGCGTGCGGTACACCGTCGAAATATTGACCCCCGACGCCGTCTTCCTCACTTCCACGAGGATGTCGTCGGGGGTCGCGTGCTCCAGGGTGTCCACGGCTTCGAGCACGAGCTGCCGCTGCGGCGTCAGCCGGTAGCCGCGCTGCCTGAGGTCACTCTTCCAGTCGGTGCTCACCACACCCCGAGTCTAGGGCCACCCGGAGACCTACTTGAAGAAAGCGATCCCGTCGTCCGGGAGGTCGTCCGGCAGTGCCTTCGCCCAGCGCTCGACGTCCTCCGGGGTGACGACCTTCTTCAGCTGGGCCGACATGTACGGCCGCAGCTCGACTTGGGGGGTCTGCTTCTCGCCGACCCACATCAGGTCGCTCTTGACGTAGCCGTACAGCCGCTTGCCGCCGCTGTACGGGCGGGAGGCGGCAGTGCGCGCGACGGCGTCCGTGGCCAGGTCGATCTGCGGCTTCTGGTGGGCCAGCTCGCCGTACCAGATCTCGATGACACCGTCGTCGCGGGTCATCGTGACCTCGACCTTGCGGTCGGCGTCGATGCGCCAGAAGCCGTGCTCGGACTCCAGCGGCCTGACCTTGTTGCCGTCCTTGTCGAGCACCCAGGTCCGGGAGTGGTACTCCAGGAAGTCCCGGCCGTCGTGCGTGAAGGAGACCTCCTGCCCGAAGTTGCACTTCTCGGCGCCGGGGAAGTCGTGCACGCCCGCGCCCGCCCAGTTGCCGAGCAGGAAGGCGAGGGGGACGAGGTCCTTGTGGAGGTCGGACGGGATCTCGATCATGAGCAGCTCAGACGTCTCGGTGCGGGTGTGGGCGTGGGTCAGCGCTGGCCCTGGTACAGCTTCTTCACGGCCAGACCGGTGAAGGCGAGGACGCCGACGCAGACCAGGACCAGCAGAATTTCGAAGAAGAGGATCACGGGGTGCTCCTTGGTGAGCGGGGTGCGTGGTGCACAAGGCCGTGCTCCAGCTTACGCGGCGGGGGCACGGCCCTCTGTGTGAGGTACGCCCTCAGCCCGTACGAGCTGCCGACCTCCCGGCCGACGACGGCGACCCGATGGATCTTGATTACGATTCCATCATGGCGAAGAAGCTCGTGATCAAGGTGACGGCGGGGGCGGACGCCCCCGAACGCTGCTCGCAGGCGTTCACGGTCGCGGCGGTGGCCGTGGCGAGCGGCGTGGACGTCTCGGTCTGGCTGACCGGCGAGTCCGCCTGGTTCGCCCTGCCGGGCCGGGCGGCCGAGTTCGAACTGCCGCACGCCGCTCCGCTGCCCGACCTGATCGAGTCGGTCCTCGCCGCCGGCCGCCTCACCCTGTGCACCCAGTGCGCGGCCCGCCGCGACATCACGGAGAAGGACGTGATCGAGGGCGTGCGGATCGCCGGGGCGCAGGTGTTCGTACAGGAGGCGCTGGGGGAGGACACACAGGCGCTCGTCTACTGACCGGCAGCCCCAGCGGCCATCGGCGTCACCGCGGCTTCTTCTTGCCGTCCAGTTCGTCCCACCACTCGTCCGACTGGGGGTCACCGGAGGGGTCGTCCCACCAGCGGTCCTCCGGGCCCCGGCGGTTGGCGATCACCGCGGCGACGGGCGGGATCACCATCGCGACCACGCACATGCCGACGGCCACCGGTGTCGACCACAGCCGTACGACTCCCCAGGCCAGGACGAACAGCGCGATGCAGGTGCCCATCATGGCGAAGTAGACGTGCCGTCGCCGCGCGTACATGTCTCCAGCGTAGGTCCGCGCACACGGAAGGGCCGCGTCCCAGGTGTCCAACCCGCGGGACGCGGCCCTTCTGCTCAGCTGTTCGGCGCCGGGTCGTCAGACCGCGATCGCGACCTCCGCCAAGCCGCCCTTCTGGGCGACGACCGTGCGGTCGGCGGTGGCGCCACCGGGCACCAGGGCGCGGACGGTCCAGGTGCCCTCGGCCGCGTAGAAGCGGAACTGGCCCGTCGCGGAGGTCGGCACCTCCGCCGTGAACTCGCCGGTCGAGTCCAGCAGACGGACATAGCCCGTCACCGGCTCGCCGTCGCGGGTCACCTGACCCTGGATCGTGGTCTCACCGGGCTTGATCGTCGAGGCGTCGGGGCCGCCGGCCTTCGCTCCACACATGTCTTTCTCCAGAAGGGGTCTGACCGGAAGGTCGGTCGGGATGGATTACTTGTTGGCGCCGAGCTCGATCGGCACGCCGACGAGGGAGCCGTACTCGGTCCAGGAGCCGTCGTAGTTCTTGACGTTCTCCACGCCGAGCAGCTCGTGCAGCACGAACCAGGTCAGCGCGGAGCGCTCACCGATACGGCAGTAGGCGATGGTGTCCTTGGCCAGGTCCACGTTCTCCTCGGCGTAGAGGGCCTTCAGCTCCTCGTCCGACTTGAACGTGCCGTCGTCGTTGGCGTTCTTCGACCACGGGATGTTGCGGGCGGTCGGGACGTGACCCGGGCGCTGCGACTGCTCCTGCGGCAGGTGCGCCGGGGCGAGCAGCTTGCCGGAGAACTCGTCGGGCGAGCGGACGTCGACCAGGTTCTGCGAACCGATGGCGGCGACCACGTCGTCACGGAAGGCGCGGATCGAGGTGTCCTGCGGCTTGGCCCTGTACTCGGTCCTGGCCCGCTCCGGCACCTCCTCGACCAGCTCCCGGGCGTCCAGCTCCCACTTCTTGCGGCCACCGTCGAGCAGCTTGACGTTCTCGTGGCCGTAGAGCTTGAAGTACCAGTAGGCGTACGAGGCGAACCAGTTGTTGTTGCCGCCGTAGAGGATCACCAGCGTGTCGTTGGCGATGCCCTTCTCCGACAGCAGCTTCTCGAAGCCGGCCTGGTCGATGAAGTCGCGGCGGACCGGGTCCTGGAGGTCCTTGGTCCAGTCGATCCGGATGGCGTTCTTGATGTGGTTCTTCTCGTACGCGGTGGTGTCCTCGTCGACCTCGACAATGGCGATGTTCGGGTCGTCCAGGTGCTCCTGCAGCCAGTCGGCGTCTACCAGGACGTCGCTGCGGCTCATGCTTTCTCCTCCGGGGCAGTTGCGGCGGGGCGTGCGAGTGCGAGGGTGCGCTGGTGCCGGTACGGCCGACGCGGCGCACGAGTGCCCTCAGCAGGGCAGGGGGTGAAATGCGGAAGTCGAGGGCTTCCGCTCAGAAGGGGCGACAGAGCATGGCGGCAACGCGGCACAGGTCTACTGCCCGCCGCTTCGTGAGATCCGCCTGTCGCTTCATGGCGTCGAGCTTAGGGACGGTTGGGCGGGCGTGTCACCGGTGTGTCGAATGGTGAGACGTAATCGTCCGGGATATGGGAACGCAAAGCGCCCGGCACGCCGTGGCACGGCCTCCGGGCGCTTGCGTACGCCGTCACATCTGCGGTACGGACGGGGGTGTCTCGCCTGTCGGACAGACGGCTTGGTGTCCGGCCCGGTCCTACCCGGCCAGCCGCACGTTCGAACCCCGCACCGAGATCTCCACCCCGTTCTGCGCCGCCTCGACCTTGTCCAGCTGGACGCCGCCGGGGAGGTCGTCGATGGCCTGCTGGAAGTCGGTGATCTCACGGACCGAGCTCTCGGCGAGGTCCAGGCCCGCCAGGTCCGGCAGGGAGTCGGTGCGCACCTCGACGGTGTCGCCCTTGACGCTGACCGTGCTGAGCACGGACATCTGCCGGGTGCCGATGACGGGCGCCTCGGCCTCCAGCCCGACCTTGATCTTGCCGTTGCCGCCGTCGGACAGGCTCACCACGCGGGCGGTGATGCCGGGGGCGACCTCCGTGGGCTCGGACTTGGCGGCCTTGAGCAGCTCGTCGTAGGCGATGGTCGCCGTGCCGGTCGCGGAGGCGGCCGTGGCGGAACTGAAGTCGCCGGAGAAGTCGACGCCCTTCATGTTCGCCCGCAGGTCGTCGATCCGGATCCGCTCACCGTCGCCCGCGGCGGCCTCGTAGTCCTGGATGCCCACCTCGACGTCGTCCAGCGTGCCGCCGGCGACCTGGGTGAGGAACGGGAAGCCGTTGATGGACACCTCGGGCGTGGCGGACAGGCCCTCGGTGGTGCGCAGCCGGTCCGCGACCTCGCCCTCGGCGAAGTTGACCGCGAGCCGGTCGGCGGCCACGAACAGTCCGCCCAGGATCACGACGACGATCAGAAGTATTCGCAGCGCGCGCATGTTTCCCTACCCAGGCGGTCAGTCACGGACGACGGTCACCGTAACGCCAAAGGGAACACCCGCCGACACATTGTCGATCACCTGTGACAGGCGATACGTCAGACCAGCGCGCGCCCCAGCACCCACAGCACCGGCGCCGCCACGCTCAACGGCAGGGCCACACCCGCCGTGAAGTGGACGAACCGGGACGGGTAGTCGTAGCTCGCCACCCGGTGCCCGATCAGCGCACAGGCCCCGGCCGCCGCGCCGAGCAGCGCACCGCCGTTGCCCACGCCGGTCATGCCGCCCACCGCGATGCCCGCCCCGGCCGCCGCGAGCAGCGCGACGACCACGGAGGCCGGTGTGGGCAGCGGCAGCGCCCGGGCCAGGACCGCCACGGCGACCGCGGCGGCGCCGACGGTGACCGCGTCCGGCTCGGCGGCCAGATGGCCGGTCGCGATGATGGCCAGCGCGGCCGAGACGACCGTCGCCATCAGGCCGTACATCCGCGTGTCCGGGTCGGCGTGCGAGCGCAGTTGCAGCACGAGCGTCAGCAGCACCCACACCCCGAGCGTGCCGAGGATCGCGGCGGGCGCCTGCTCGCGCCCGGCGACCAGCAGCGCCACGTCGGCGGTCAGCGCGCCCGCGAACGCCAGCGCGATGCCCTGCCGGGCCGGCCACATGCCGTTCAGCCGGAACCAGCCCGCGGCCGTGACGGCCTGCAGCAGGACCAGCGGGACGAGCAGGGCGTACGAGCCGAGGGCCGCGCCACCGGCCAGCAGCAGGCCGAGCACCGCGGTGAGCGCGGCGGGCCGCAGCCCGGGCTCGATGATCGGGGAGCGCCCTTCGAGACGGGCCCGCTGAGCGGCCGTGAGCGGCGCCTCAGGGACCGGCTGGGGCTCCTCCTCGTACGACTGCCGCGCCCACTGCCCGCTCTCCGGGGGCTGCCGCGGGACGTACGCCGGGGTCGGCTGGGCCTGCGTGTCCCAGGTCTGGCCCTCCCACTGCTGGGTGTACTGGGCGGCGGCGTACGGCTGCTGGTACGGGGGGTGTCCCTGCTGGTACTGGGGGTGTCCCTGCTGGTACTGCGGGGTCTGCTGGTGCGGGGGCTGTCCCTGCTGGTACTGCGGGGTCTGCTGGTGCGGGGGCTGTCCCTGCTGGTACGGGTCGTATCCGCCGTCGTACATGCCCTCGTACGGCTGGTTGCTCATCGGTGTGGTCACCCTCCTGCGAACGGCGGGAGCACCTCGACCGTGCCGCCCTCGGCCAGCCGTACCGTCTCATGCCCGCGGGTTCCCACGGGGTCACCGTCGACGAGGAACGAGCATCGCTGCAGGACGCGCACCAGTTCCCCGGGGTGTCGCTCGCGCACGGCGTCGAGCGCCTCGGCGAGCGTGGCCGCGTCGAACGGCTCCTCGGCGATTCCGGCCGCGGCCTTCGCGGCCGCCCAGTAGCGCACCGTGACCTTTGCCATCTCGTCCTCTAGTCCATTGGTCCATCGCTCTGGTCAGTCGGCAGAACCGGCTGTGATGAACGCCAGGCTAGCCCGCCGCACCGACAGCCCAGTCCCCGATCCGGTCCAGGAGTTCGTCGGTGGCCGCGTGTTCGGCGTGGCCCATGCCGGGCTCCAGCCAGAGTTCGCCGTGGTCACCGGCGGCCGCGGCCAGCATGTGGGGGTGGTCGACGGGGAAGTAGCCGTCGCGGTCGCCGTGGACGATGAGCAGCGGCGTCGGCGCGATCCGGGGGACCGCCTCGACCGGCGAGAGCGGGACGGCGTTCCAGCCCCGGTGGTGGATCCGGGTGCGCAAGCCGTAGCGGCCCAGCAGGCGGCCCTCGGGGCGGGTCACCAGCCAGTGGACGCGGCGCATGGGGGCCGTACCCCGGTAGTACCAGCGGGCCGGGGCGCTCACCGACACCACCGCCTCGGCCTGCCGGCCGTGCAGGGCCGCGTGCCGGAGCACCACCGAGCCCCCCATGGAGAAGCCGACGGTCACCACGCGCGCGTGCCCCTGTTCCCGCGCCCACGCCACCGCCGCCGCCAGGTCGAAGACCTCACGGTCGCCGACGGTGGAGCGCCCGCCGGACGCCCCGTGGCCCCGGAAGGAGAACGTGATCACGGCGCCGTACCGCGCGAACGCCCTGGCGACCCGTCGTACGTGCGGCTTGTCCACATCGCCGGTGAAACCGTGCGCCACGACGAACGCCGGATGGCCGGAGGGCGGCGTCAGGGTTTCGTATACGGCCGCACCCGGTTCGTATACGGCGTCGATCCGCACACCGTCTGCGGTGTGCAGAAACGTCCGCAATGGTGCGGGTCTGCTCGCCCCGGGCGTCTCATACTTCGGACGAACGGTGGTGGATCGTGCCACTTGGCCTGCCGGACCGTTGCTCATGTGGGCTATTCTGCTGGGCAGAGGACTCGGGCAGCGTAGCCCCCGGGTCCTTTTGTGCTTTCGGAAGCGTTGTATACGAGGCGGAACACCGCAGGTGACCGCAGGTGTACGGGCCCCGGGAACGCAGAGCAGTGCCGCACCGCACAAACGTCCTCGCAGGGACCGAGGAGGAACCAGACGTATGAGTTCTCTGCTGCTCCTGACCAACGCCCTCCAGCCGTCGACGGAGGTGCTCCCCGCCCTCGGTCTGCTGCTGCACAACGTGCGCGTGGCACCGGCGGAGGGACCCGCCCTCGTCGACACCCCGGGCGCCGACGTCATCCTCGTCGACGGCCGGCGTGACCTCCCGCAGGTACGCAGCCTCTGCCAGCTGCTCCGCTCCACCGGCCCCGGCTGCCCCCTCATCCTCGTGGTGACCGAGGGCGGCCTCGCCGCCGTCACCGCCGACTGGGGCATCGACGACGTCCTCCTCGACACCGCCGGACCCGCCGAGGTGGAGGCACGCCTGCGCCTCGCCATGGGCCGGCAGCAGATCGTCAACGACGACTCCCCGATGGAGATCCGCAACGGCGACCTGTCCGTGGACGAGGCGACGTACAGCGCCAAGCTCAAGGGGCGCGTCCTCGACCTCACCTTCAAGGAGTTCGAGCTCCTGAAGTACCTCGCCCAGCACCCGGGCCGCGTCTTCACCCGCGCCCAGCTGCTCCAGGAGGTCTGGGGCTACGACTACTTCGGCGGCACCCGAACGGTCGACGTCCATGTACGACGGCTGCGCGCCAAGCTCGGCCCCGAGCACGAGTCGCTGATCGGAACCGTCCGCAACGTCGGTTATCGATTCGTTACGCCGGAGAAGGTGGACCGCGCCGCGGACGAAGCCAAGGCCAAGGCCGCCCGGCCAAAGCCGGAGGATGCGGACGAGACGGCCCCGCTGGGCGCCGCTGAGGTCCCGGCCGACGCGTAGCGCCCGCGCGGGCGCTCCTCAAGGGGTGCGCCCGCTCGCGCGCGGGCGGGCAGAAGGCGCCGTACGCCCTGCCCAGAGCCGGTCCATCCGCGTAGACTCCGCGCGTGGCCAAGGTGACTCGGGATGATGTGGCGCGGCTGGCGGGGACCTCCACCGCGGTGGTCAGCTACGTCATCAACAACGGACCCCGGCCGGTCGCCCCGGCCACGCGCGAGCGTGTCCTCGCCGCCATCAAGGAGCTGGGCTACCGGCCCGACCGGGTCGCCCAGGCGATGGCCTCCCGGCGCACCGACCTCATAGGCCTGATCGTCCCGGACGCCCGCCAGCCGTTCTTCGGCGAGATGGCGCACGCGGTGGAATGGGCCGCGGCCGAGCGCGGGAAGATGGTGCTCGTAGGGAACTCCGACTACGTCGGCGAGCGCGAGGTCCACTACCTGCGGGCGTTCCTCGGGATGCGGGTCTCCGGGCTGATCCTGGTCAGCCACGCGCTGAACGACCTGGCCGCCGCCGAGATCGAGGCCTGGGACGCCCGGGTCGTCCTGCTGCACGAACGCCCCGAGGCCATCGACGACGTCGCCGTCGTGACGGACGACCTGGGCGGCGCCCGGCTCGCCGTACGCCACCTGCTGGAACACGGCTACGAGTACGTCGCCTGTATGGGCGGCACCGCGCAGACCCCGGCCGTCGGTGACCCGGTCTCCGACCACGTCGAGGGCTGGCGGCGCGCCATGGCCGAGGCCGGGCTGCCCACCGAGGGACGGCTGTTCGAGGCGCCGTACAACCGCTACGACGCGTACCGGGTGGCCCTGGAGATTCTGTCGGGCCCGGATCGCCCGCCCGCCATCTTCTGCTCCACCGACGACCAGGCCATCGGCCTGCTGCGCGCGGCACGCGAGCTGCGGATCGACGTGCCCGGGGAGCTGGCCGTGGCCGGCTTCGACGACATCAAGGAGGCGGCGCTGGCGGATCCGCCGCTGACCACGATCGCCTCGGACCGGTCGGCGATGGCGCGCGCGGCGGTGGACCTCGTCCTCGACGACGGGCTGCGGGTGGCGGGGTCGCGGCGGGAGCGGCTGAAGGTGTTCCCGTCGCGGCTGGTGGTGCGGCGGTCGTGCGGGTGCACGTGACCGCTGTACGAGGCTGTATGAGGCGTCCCTGAGAGACGCCGCCGACCTGCGAGAAGCGGCTTTATATCGGGCATACGAGGTTCTGCCGGGCTTCTCAGGCGGCACTCAGGGAGCTCTCATGGTCGGGCGACAAGCTCATGGACATGACCGAGAGCTTCCGCCGCGACGGCGAGTACGAGAACCGTGAAAACCCGTACCAGGGCGGGCAGCAGCACGCCTCCTCTCCTGTCAACCCCGAGTGGCCGCCCCCGCCGCCGCCGCACCAGCCGACGGAGCCCGTGGCCGCGCCGCCCAGGGCGAGGAAGCGCAACCGGGGACCGGTCGCGCTGCTCGCCGCCGTGGCGATCGTCGCCGCGGCCGTGGGCGGCGGCACGGCGTACGGCATCCAGGAGCTGACCGGCACCGACACGGTGGCCTCCTCCAGCACCAGCACGAACGTCGTGCCGTCCAGCCAGAAGGGCACGGTCGCCGGGGTCGCCAGGGCGGTCAGCCCGAGCATCGTCGAGATCAACGCCACCTCGAACGCCGGTTCGTCCACCGGTTCCGGCGTGATCATCACCAGTGACGGCGAGATCATCACCAACAACCACGTGATCTCCGGTGCCTCCCGGATCAAGGTGACGACCAGCGACGGAAAGTCGTACACCGCCAAGGTCGTCGGCACGGACAGCAAGAAGGACCTCGCGCTGATCAAGCTGGAGGACGCCTCCGGCCTGAAGGCGGCCACCCTCGGCGACTCCGACGGCGTGCAGGTCGGCGACGAGGTCGTGGCGATCGGCTCACCCGAGGGCCTGACCGGCACCGTCACCAGCGGCATCGTCTCCGCCCTGAACCGTGACGTGACCGTCTCGACCGACGAGAGCCAGGGTCAGCAGCAGTGGCAGCAGGGCGGCGGCTGGCCGTTCGAGTTCGGCGGCCAGCAGTTCAACGGCGACACCGGGTCCTCCACGACGACGTACAAGGCGATCCAGACCGACGCCTCCCTCAACCCTGGCAACTCCGGCGGCGCGCTGATCGACATGAACGGCAACATCATCGGGATCAACTCCGCGATGTACTCGGCGGCGGACTCGTCGTCCGACGCGGGCAGCGTGGGGCTCGGGTTCGCGATTCCGATCAACACCGTCAAGGCCGATCTGGCGACGCTGCGGGCGGGTTCGACCGAGTAGGAGGACGGCATGATCAAGCAGGTGTTCCACGAGGTGCCCGGCGTGGGCGCGACGGACCTCGGACTGGCCCTTGAGGTGGCGTCCGAACGGCACGCCCCTCAGTCGGTGACCCGGGCCCAGGAGGTGGCGCCCGGCCCCGGCGCCGGGCGCCGTGCCTCCGCCCGCCGCCGCGTCACCGCCCGCGGCTAGGGCCTGTCCGGCGGATCAGGTCGCAGGGAAGCGTCGGCGACCGGCGACAACGCCGCAGGTGGGCGTGCCACGCCCCGCGTCTGCGGCATGATCCGCCGGACAGGCCCTGACCCTTTCCGGCACCGCCCGCAAACATGCGAGGCTGACACCGTCAGACTCCCCTCCACCGCATCCGAGGAACCCGAGCATGAGCCCCGCCGAAGGCGACCGTGACCCCCAGCGCATCCTCATCGTCGACGACGAGCCGGCGGTGCGCGAAGCACTCCAGCGCAGCCTCGCCTTCGAGGGGTACGCCACGGAGGTCGCGGTCGACGGCGCGGACGCCCTGGAGAAGGCGACCGCGTACCAGCCCGACCTGGTCGTCCTCGACATCCAGATGCCCCGCATGGACGGCCTGACCGCCGCGCGCCGCATCCGCGGCGCCGGCGACACGACGCCCATCCTGATGCTGACGGCCCGCGACACGGTCGGCGACCGGGTGACGGGACTGGACGCCGGGGCGGACGACTACCTGGTCAAGCCCTTCGAACTGGACGAGCTGTTCGCCCGTATCCGCGCCCTGCTGCGGCGCAGCTCGTACGCGGCGGCGGTGGCGGCAGCCGAGGCACAGCAGGACGAGGCGCTGGTCTTCGCCGACCTGCGCATGGACCTCGCGACGCGGGAGGTGACGCGGGGCGGGCGGCCGGTGGAGCTGACGCGCACGGAGTTCACCCTGCTGGAGATGTTCATGGCGCACCCGCGCCAGGTGCTCACGCGGGAGCAGATCCTGAAGGCGGTGTGGGGCTTCGACTTCGAGCCGTCGTCGAACTCGCTGGACGTGTACGTGATGTACCTGCGCCGCAAGACGGAGGCGGGCGGCGAGCCGCGGCTCGTGCACACCGTGCGGGGCGTGGGGTACGTCCTGCGGCAGGGCGGCGCGGAGTGAACGGGCTTTCCCGCCGGTTCCGCGCCCTTCCGATCCGCTCCCGGCTGGCGTTGCTGGTGGCGGCGGCGGTGGCGTTCGCGGTGGCGGCGGTTTCGGTGACGTGCTGGTTCATTGTGCAGGGGAAGCTGTACGGGCAGGTCGACGACGACCTCAAGAAGGCGTCGATCAGGATGCCCGGGCAGCTCCAGGACGCCCTCGACAACTGCACCGAGACCCCGTACGGCTCCGGCGTCTTCCGGAACACCTACTCCCAGCTGGTCCAGGAGGACGGCACCGTCTGCGTCCTGCAGGACTCCGCGGCAACGGTGAAGGTCACCCGGGCCGACACCGACGAGATCAAGAACGGGAACACCGGCGACATCTACTTCCGCAACGGCACGGCGGGGGACGGCACCGATGTGCGTGTGCTGACCCGGCCACTGGGCGCCACCACCACCGCCACCGGGGAGGCCGGGCCCAACGTCGGACTCGTCGTCGCCGTATCCCTGAAGAGCACCCAGAAGACCCTCAACGACCTCGCCCTGATCCTCCTCCTCGTCTCCGGCGTCGGTGTCGTCGGCGCCGGAGCCGCCGGTCTCGCGGTCGCCCGCGCGGGCCTGCGCCCCGTCGACAGGCTCACGGAGGCCGTCGAACACGTGGCCCGTACCGAGGACCTGAACGTCCGCATCCCGGTGGAGGACGACAGCGAGGACGAGGTCGCCCGCCTCTCGCACTCCTTCAACTCGATGACATCGGCGCTGGCCAGCTCCCGCGACCTGCAACAGCAACTCATCGCGGACGCCGGCCACGAACTCCGCACCCCTCTGACGTCCTTGCGGACCAACATCGAACTCCTCACCCGAAGCGAGGAAACCGGCCGCCCCATCCCCGAGGCCGACCGCAAGGCGCTGCTCGCCTCGGTGAAGGCCCAGATGACGGAACTGGCCGCGCTGATCGGCGACTTGCAGGAGCTGTCCCGCCCCGACACGGCCCAGCAGACGGGCAGGACACAGGTGATCGCCTTCCACGACGCCGTCGAGTCGGCCCTGCGCCGCGCCCGCCTGCGCGGCCCGGAGCTGACGATCACGGCGGACGTGCAGCCGTGGTACGTACGCGCGGAGCCGTCGGCGCTGGAGCGGGCGGTGGTCAACATCCTGGACAACGCGGTGAAGTTCAGCCCGGTCAGCGGCACGATCGAGGTCGTGTTGAACGACGGCACCTTGACCGTCCGCGACCACGGCCCCGGCATCCCCGCCGACGAACTCCCCCACGTCTTCGACCGCTTCTGGCGCTCACCGAGCGCCCGCGCCCTGCCGGGCTCCGGCCTCGGCCTGTCCATCGTGGCGCGTACGGTCCAGCAGGCGGGCGGCGAGGTCACGCTGGCCCGGGCGGACGGTGACGGCACGGTGGCCACCGTACGACTGCCGGGGGCGCCTACTCCGCCGCCGGAGAGGATGTAGGCGGGTCGGTCGCCTGCCAGACGATCTCATACTGGTTCGACGCACATGCTCTCCGGTAGATCGTGATCGGCATCGATCCCACGGAAGTACGGGTCCTTGGCGGTGACCAGCTCGGCGCGAGCCCCGTCAGCCTCACGATCCGCAGCGTGGGCAACAAGGGCGCTTCGCGTCGCCTTCCGCCATCCACGTTTTTGCCGCCCCCGGCAACCATCCACCTCCCAGCGGCAACTCACCAGCGACCAGCCCCTCCCACGGAACGGACCCGCGCATGAGTGAGCTCCGCCGCAAGCCCCGTCACCGTCACCGTCGGCGCAGAAACGCCCTCCTGATCGGCGTCCCCGCCGCACTCGCCGCCGCCGCGACCCTCGCCTACGGCACCGTCTTCGGCGTGTTCGGCGACGACGTGCAGACCACCGCGCAGGCCGCCGCCCCGTCCTGGGCCACCGCCACCGCCGACGGGTTCGCCTCCGTCAACAGCCTGGGTCAGAACGGTACTTACGGCGGGCGCGACGGCAGGACCGTCACCGTGCGGACGCCGGCCGAGCTGGAGAAGTACGCCACCGCCGCCGAGCCCTACGTGATCGTCGTCGCCGGGACCATCAACATGTCCCCCGTCGGCAAGGAGATCAAGGTCGCCTCCGACAAGACCATCGTCGGGGCCGGGACCGCCGGGCACATCGTCGGCGGTGGGTTCTTCCTCGGCAACGGCGTTCACAACGTGATCATCCGGAATCTGACCATCCGGGACTCGTACCAAGGCGTCTGGAACGACAAGGACCACGACTTCGACGCCATCCAGATGGACGGCGCCCACCACGTCTGGATCGATCACAACGACCTTCGGCACATGGCCGACGGCCTCATCGACGTCCGCAAGGACAGCACCAACATCACCGTCTCCTGGAACAAGCTGAGCGACAACAACAAGGCCTTCGGCATCGGCTGGACCCAGAACGTCGTCACCGACATCACGATCCACCACAACTGGATCCGCGAGACCGAGCAGCGCAACCCGTCCACCGACAACGCCGCCCACGCCCACCTCTACAACAACTTCCTGGAGGACACGGCGGGCACCACCATCGCCTCCTCCTACGGCAACTACGCCCGCGGGAAGACCAACATGGTCCTGGAGAACTCCTACTTCCAGCGCTTCAGGAACCCCGTCATCAGGGACAGCACCGCCACCCTCGTCCAGCGCGGCAACGTCTTCTCCGGCACCAGCGGCCGCAACGAGAGCGGCGGCGGCAGTGGCTTCGATCCGAAGCGTTACTACGGCTACCGCCTCGACAACGCCTCCGACGTCCCCGCGCTTCTCAGGTCCGGCGCCGGCCCTCGTACGTCCATCGGTACGACCACCAGGGCAGCGGCCGCCACCACCCTCACCGTCGCCAAGGACGGCTCCGGCCAGTACTCCACCGTCCAGGCCGCCGTCAACGCCGTCCCCGCGAACAACCCCTCCCGCGTCGTCATCGCCGTCAAGCCGGGCACGTACCGCGAGACCGTCAAGGTGCCGTCCAACAAGCCGCACGTCACCATCCAGGGCACCGGCGGCAGCCGTAAGGACACCGTCATCGTCCACGACAACGCCGCCGGGACGCCCAGGCCCGACGGTTCGGGTACGTACGGCACCAGCGGCAGCGCCACCGTCGCGGTCGAGGCCGACGACTTCCAGGCCCGCAACCTGACCATCACCAACGACTTCGACGAGAGGGCGAACCAGGGCCTCAGCGGGCATCAGGCCGTCGCACTGCGCACCGCCGCCGACAAGGTGTTCCTGGACAGCATCATCGTCAACGGCGACCAGGACACCCTCCTGCTCGACACCGCCGCCAAGGACCGGCTCGGCCGGGTCTACATGACCAACTCCTACGTCACCGGGAACGTGGACTTCGTCTTCGGGAGGGCCACCGCCGTCATCGACCGGTCCGTCCTCACGCTGAAGAAGCGGTGGAACGGGACCTCCGCCGGGTACATCACCGCGCCGAGCACCGCGGCCGACCGCAAGGGCTTCCTCATCAACCGTTCGACCGTGAACGGCGACGTCTCCGCCGCGAGCTTCTACCTCGGCCGCAACTGGCACGCCGGGGGCGACGCGTCGCTCCGCCCGCAGACCACGGTCCGCAACAGCACCCTGAGCGCCGCGATCAAGTCCACGCCGTGGTCCGACATGGGCGGCTTCTCCTGGAAGAACGACCGGTTCGCCGAGTACCGGAACACCGGCCCCGGCGCCGGATCCGCCAGCACCGACCGCCCGCAGCTCACCGACGCCCAGGCCACCGGCCAGGAGGTCACCGACTGGCTGGGCGACTGGACACCTACGGCGTCCTGACGGACCCGTCCGCCGGGCGCAGATGACCGACAAGTGCCCGGAACCGGCCCCACGCCTGAGGGAGCGTCCCGTCGCCCAACCGGTAGTGCAGGGCGGGTTCGGCGGCGTGACCGAGCGGCACGGGCGTGGGGCCGTGAGGCGGGCACTCGGCATGCGACCGGCCGACCCGCCGGGCCTCGTCACGGCCGAGCGTGAAGGTGACGGGCACCGGCGGCGCCTCGGCGTGCGCGGGAACGGTGAGGTCGCGGCGGCCCGCGCGCAGGGACGTGAGCAGTGTGACGAGACCGTGGCCGACGTCGAGTTCGGCGGCGAGCCCCTCCATGGCGTGCAGGGGCGGCGGCTCGTCCTCGCCGTATCCGAGCGCGACGGCGATGTCCTCCTCGACGCCCGCCGGTGTGCGCCGCACCCGGACCGTGGCCAGGGCCGGGCGATCGGAGTGCCCG
This sequence comes from Streptomyces sp. TRM70350, assembly GCF_019219825.1. Lineage (GTDB taxonomy): Bacteria > Actinomycetota > Actinomycetes > Streptomycetales > Streptomycetaceae > Streptomyces. Next base: position 304,520 of record NZ_JAHUXH010000007.1, read on the forward strand.
ACGGCGATCAGCCAGGTGGGCCGGGGTGCGCGGGACCGGGCCAGGTCTGTCAACCCCCTTGTCGACCAAGGCACGTTGACCGGTTCGGCGGTACTCCACCCGGTGGGCGCGGTGCCCGTCAGGTGGCGGAAACAGGTCTCCAGCGCGCGGCCGAGGACCAGGTCCGGGTCGGCGGGGTGACGGGTGCGAAGAGTCAGCAGCAGCTGGCGCTCACCCGTCCCGGCACCGACCGTGAAGGCCCCGGCGACCGGCGTGGTGCCCTGCTCATCGCGTACGGGGGTGAAGATGCCGCCCTTCCAGTGCAGCACGGCACCGGACAACCCGTCGTAGTAGCCGTGGTCGGGGTCCTGGACGACCCAGCGGTTGGGCAGGCCGCGCAACGCGGTGCGGTTGGGCAGGGTGAGACGTGCGGTGGGCGGGGTGACGATCTGCAGGGCGCGGTCGCTCTCGGTCGCCGTGCGCAGGGCGTCGGAGAGCCAGCTGGTCAGGGGGACCAGGGGGCGGTCCTGGATGACCACGGCAGTTCTCGGGGTGAGGACGTCGATGGCGGGGCCGCCGGTGGCGGGCGCCGCGGCGGCGGAGACGTCCGTGGTCAGGGGGACGACCTCGGTGGTGGCGGCCTCGGCCGGCCAGACCGTGCCGCCCAGGGCGGTGACCAGACGCCCGGCGAAGGAGCCCGCGAGGCGTCCGGCCTCCGGGACGGCCGTGGAGGCACGAGCCTCGGTCCACCACACCGGCCCAGCCTGCCCGGCACCGTCCACACCGTCCAGCAGGCGGGACGTCTCGCCCGGAACCTGGACCAGGATGGGGGCCTCCACGGAGACGAGGGGACGGCCGTTGGGGTCGCAGAGCTGGACGACGGCGCCGTCGGCGAGGGTGTGCACGCCCAGGTCGGGGCCACCGGCGTACAGGCCCGCCAGCAGCGCGCGCACGTCCGGCATCGTGGGGGTGAGGGCGATGACGTCCTTGGTCACAGGGCCTCTTCGGCGGCTTCGGTCGGCGCGTCGCGGAGGTGACGGCGGCGTACGGTGACGGACTCAAGGAGTTGGCTGTCGTAGTCCTGGGCCGTCATGTCGGGAATTCGCCCAACCAGCTCCGCTTCAGCAAGTGCAGGGGCAGATACTCCGAATCGACCTCGACAGGACGACCAGCGTCGTAGGCGAGGCAGGCGAGGGCGACATCGCCGTCACTCGTCTCCTGGCGCTCCTCGACATCCGCCGTCCAGTACTCCTTGTGCAGTCGTACGGCCTGCACGAGGGCCTCGCTGAACCTCCCGTGATCCTGGCTGATGAAGCGGTAGAACACGTTGATCGGCGGATAAAGGACCTTGAGCATCAGCTCCCTGTCGACGAAGCGAAGCTGGTCGGGATCCGTCTTGTCGAAAGCGGCGACCAGCTTCTCGCCCAGCCCGGGGCGCTCCAGCCAGTACGTCTGGAGGGCATCGACCCAGTCGTAGATGTACTCCTCGAACACCGCACCCGAGGCACGCAGCGTCTCGACCGGCACCTGGCACAGCTGGGTCATCCGGCCCTGGTCACGACAGATCACCGCGAGCCAGAAAGCGTCCAGCCAGGTCCCCGCGTCCACGAAGTGCCGGATCCCCACGGCCGGGAAGGTGCGCACCTTGTGAGCGATCACGCACTCGACGGTCGACCCTTCGGGAGCGGTCGCCGAGGCAAAAAGCGCCGAGCCGACCTGCATGGCCGTGGTCCAGGCTTCCCAGGTTTCCAGGAGTTCGGCGGTGGGGTCGAGGGAGCACTGGAGTTTGGCGGTGTGCAGAGCACCGCTGAAGGTCATGCCGAAGCTGTCCGGCCACTCCTCAAGCTCATCGATGTCCTTGACGACTCTGTCGTTGAGCTCTTGCCGAAGCCGGTTCGGATCCGGGTGGCCAACCGCTTCGGTCGGCCGGGAAATCCTCGTCGCCATGAACCGTTTCCTCATTTTTGGCCACCGCTGCCGCCGATCCGACCGGCCGACGCGCACACCGACGAACTGCAGCTCGTCGGCCGTGCCCGCCATGAACTCCGCGAGCGCGGCCGCCACCAGCCCGCCCTGACTCGCGTACTCGCCGCTCGCCCCACCCGGAGCAAGCGTCCCGGCCGACGTGGCCGCACCTTCCATGTCGTCCGCGTACGCCTGGGCGATCTCCTCCAGGACCGTCATGACGTCCCCCACATGGGAGACCACGGTCGCGACGCCGGACGGACTGACGTCCCAGCCAGTCAATGCAACCCCCCGTGCATCATTAATCCCCCGCGATCTCGAACATACTGTCGCGCAAGGAGTTGCAAACGCAACGCGATTACAGGGGGAGTTGGCCGGATCCAGCCACTCAGAGGGTGAGGCTCAGTCGGTCCTCATGTCCGTCACGAACGCCGTCCACGAGGCTGCCCCGAACACGATCAACGGGCCGTCCGGGGCCTTACTGTCCCGGACGGGAACTATGCCGGGGTAGCCGTCGGCCACCTCGACGCAGTTGTTGGCCCCCCCGTCGCTGTAGCTCGACTTGCGCCATACGGCGGCGCTGAGATCGGGGGTGTGCTTCATGATCTGTGCTCCTCCAGTACGTCCCTGACGAACGCGAGCGAGTCCGACGGGGACAATGCCAGGTCCCGGAGCCGATCGTAGGACAGTCGGTGCCGCAGGACGCCGTCCGGTTCCTCGGTCAACTCACCCCGGGTGTTGCCCTCAACGTAGGCAACACCACCTCCGTCCTTCTGCCACAGCAGGGTCAGCGATCCATGCATGTGGTGATGGACCCCGGCGGCGAAGGGCAGCACCTGGAGCGTCACGTTCGGCCACATCGCCACGGCCTCGATGCGCAGCAGCTGGTCCTCCCAGGTCTTGGGTAGGGCAGCGGGGCGGCGGAACGCGTACTCGTCCATGATGATGCGGACGTTGGGCTCCGGCTTCTGCTGCAGCACGTATTGCCGTCCGATGCGAGCCGCCACCTGCTCCTCGCCCCAGTCGTCGTCCTCCAGTGTTGTCTGGGGGCCGGACAACGCCTCCCGGGCGAAGTCCTCGGTCTGCAGAAGTCCCGGCACACCCGGCGTGAACATCCACATGATGCGCGCCGTCGCCTCCAGCTTCATGAACTCCTTGTACTGGTCCTTGAACGCATCCAGCCGCGCGATCCTCCAATGCCTGACCAGCAGATCCCCGGCCCCGTAGTACCCGTCCAAGTCCTCCATGACCGTCACCTTGGACAGCCGCTCACCCGACTCCAGGCGGCTCAGGTAGCTCTTGTCGTATCCCGTCTCCTCGGCCAGTTGCCCCAGCGACTTCCCGGCCTTCTCCCGGAGGAACTTCAACGTCCGCCCCAGTACGGCCCGCCCCGACTGCCGCTCCCCGTCAACCACTTCGGCCACGTCACCCCTCCTCGTTGCCCAGGGCCCGCAGACAACCCTCGCCCCCTTCCGAAGCGTACGGGCAAGCAGTGACGATCGGGGCACGATCGGTAATCACCGCTCGTCAAAGCCGCCGTGACCCAAAGGACTCCCCATGCCCCACCCCCTCCGCCTCCTCCCCTGGACCACCCCCGAAGGCAAGCCCTGCTACCTCAGCCCCGACCGCGACCGCGGACTCCTCTCCCGGCTGGCCGATGACATCGAGGACGCTCAGATCAGCTCCGGTGAGCAGGTGTTGGCCGGCGCCAGGGCCGTCCTCTCCGACCAGAAGGCGGGCGAGCGCGCGGTGCGGTTCGCGCTCACGCGGGCCACCGAGTCCCTGGAGGACGTACTCCGGGTCGCGGTCAGCCGGGGTGCGCGCATCGAGGTGGGCGAACAGTGACCCCCTCACGACATCCCGATCGAGTGATCCGAGGCCATCGCCCCTGGTCAGCCCTGTCGCCGTATCTACCGTGATCGCGTTGCTTGTGCCCCGAGCACACCCAGCCCAGACTTGAGGAGGAGGTGCCGCCGTGACCGCTCTCGCACATGAGAGGCCCGAGACCATGTCCGAGGTTCAGGCAGAACCCATGAACGTACCCGACCTGGACGAGGTCCTGTGGCAGGCGTGGAAGGCCATGGAACTCCCCGAGGGCTACCGCGCTGAGATCATCGAGGGAGCCATCGAGGTGTCGCCCACCGGTCGCTTTTCGCATGCCCAGGTCGTCAACCGTCTGCGGGACGCGCTGGCGATCTTTCTGCAGGACAGTGAGTACGGCGCCTGGAACGACACGAATGTCATCCACGCGCGCAGGGCGTGGATTCCGGATGGGCTCGTAGCCCCCCGGGACGCTGAGCTGATCGAGGCGGAGGACGGCCTCGGTATCAAGGCTTCCGCGGTCCACGTCATCGTCGAAGTCGTCTCTCCGGGAGGGCGGAACCAGGAACGGGACCGGGTGAAGAAGCGTCGCGAGTACGCACGCGCCGCTGTCCCCGTCTACGTCATCATCGACGACTACGACAGTCACGGCACCGTCACCGTTCTCACCGAACCTGAGCCCGACAAGGCCGACTGGGTCGGAGTCCACCGCGTCCCCTACGGCACCGAGGTCACGATCTCCGAAGGCCCCGCCAAGGGATTCGTGATCGATGAGGCGATCACCGGGCCGAAGCGGAGTTAGCGAAAAGCGGAGCCCCGGATCCGCTCCGGAGCCCCGCTTCGGGTCAGGCCAAAGCAACCGTCAGCGCACGACCGTGATCCGGTCCGCCTTCGGCGGCGCGATCGGGTTCGTGGCCGACGAGTTCGCCGTCAGGTACTTCTCCAGCGCCGCCAGGTCGTCCCCGCCGACGAGGTCGTTCGTGCCCTGACCCAGCGTCGGGAAGCCGTCGCCGCCGCCCGCGAGGAAGCTGTTGGTCACGACGCGGTACACCGCCGACGGGTCGATCGGCGCGCCGTTCAGCCTCACCGAGTCCGCGAGCACCCGGTCCGCGCCCGTCTTCGTCAGGTCCAGGGTGTACGTCAGTCCGGCGGACGGCTGAAGCACCTTCGGCGCGGCCGCGTTGGCGCCGCTCACCTGCTCCTTGAGGACCTGGATCAGCTGGGCCCCGGTGAAGTCCTGCAGGTTGACCGTGTTGGCGAACGGCTGGACCGTGAAGCCCTCCGCGTACGTCACCACACCGTCGCCCTCACCGGCCTTGGCCGCGTAGGTGAGCGGAGCCCGGATGCCGCCCGGGTTCATCAGCGCCAGATCCGTCTCCGGGTCCAGTTCCTTGCCGTACGCGAGCTGCGCGTCGGCGATCAGGTCACCGAGGGGGGACTCCGTGCCGGTGTTGGTGATGTCGGCGGAGATGTGGCCGATGGCGCGGTTGCCGATGGGGGCGGCGAGGGTGTTCCACTTGCTGATCAGCTCGGTCATGTCCGGCGCCTTGGGGACGTCCCGGGTGACCACGTGGTTCGCCGACTTCACGGCCGTACGGGCGATGTCACCCGTCCACCGGTCGTACGTCAGGGTGGTGTCGGTGTAGAGGCGGCCGAAGGAGGCCGCGGAGGTGACCATACGGGGCTTGCCCGACGGGTCGTTGACGGTGCACACGTACGCCGCGTGGGTGTGGCCGGTGACCAGCGCGTCGACCTGCGGGGTGACGTTCTTGGCGATGTCGACGATCGGGCCGGAGATGCCGTCGCCCGCGCCCGGCGAGTCACAGTCGTAGTTGTACGCCGAGGAGGCCGGGAAGCCGCCCTCGTGGACCAGGGCGACGATCGACTTCACGCCCTGCCGCTGGAGGACCTTGGCGTACTTGTTGATCGTCTCGACCTCGTCCTTGAACACCAGGCCCTTCACGCCCTCGGCGGAGACGATGTCGGGGGTGCCCTCCAGGGTCACGCCGATGAAGCCGACCTTGACGCCGTGCTTCTTCCACACCCAGTAGGGCTTGAGGATGGGCCTCTTGGTCTTCTCGTCGAGGACGTTGGCGGCGAGGTAGGGGAAGTCGGCGCCCTTGAACTTCTTGTCGGTGTAGCAGCCGTCGGTGGGGTGGCAGCCGCCGTACTGAAGCCGGGCCAGTTCCCTGGCGCCCTCGTCGAACTCGTGGTTGCCGACCGCCGTGACATCGAGGTCGAGCTTGTTCAGCGCCTCGATGGTGGGCTCGTCGTGGAACAGGCCCGAGATCAGCGGGGAGGCGCCGACCATGTCGCCGCCGGCCGCGGTGATCGAGTACTTGTTGCCCTTGCGCGCCTCACGCAGGTGCGTGGCCAGGTACTCGACGCCGCCCGCGTCGATCGTCTCGGACGTGCCGTCCTCGTGCACGTGCGTGACCCGGCCGGAGGAACCGGTCGGGGGCTCCAGGTTGCCGTGCAGGTCGTTGAAGGACAGCAACTGCACGTCCTGGTAGCGGCTCGGCCGGTGGCCACCGCGGTGGTCGTCGGCGCTCGCGGTCGACGGCAGCGCGGCCGCCAGCGCGCCGACGGTGGTGAGTCCGGCGGCTGCGGCGAGCAGCCGGGTGGTACGGCGTCTGCGGTGCGGGTGCGGCTGCGAAGTGGCCGGCATGTGCCCCCCTGGTGGGTCAGCTGAGGTTCATGGGACGTGGCTCTGTCCGGCCGCAGCCTAAGGTCAACGCGCGTAGCGCGACAGGGGGTTCCTGGTTACATCCTGGTATCCGCACGGGCTTTCGCACCGGTTTCCCCCCGCGCTCCCCGTACCGCCACTTTGCCGCCCCCGCCCCGTACCCTCATAGGCATGACCAGCGACGACAGCGCACGGCCCGGCGGCCCCCTCTCCCGCTCCATCGAGACCTGCGCCGCGCTCACCCCGGAGCAGACCGAGGCCGTCCTCGACCTGCTCGCGACGGCCGCGCGGGGCGACGGCCAGCAGGCGGTGTCCGAGCAGGGCCGGCTCCAGATCCGCGGCGGCGCCCGTGAGGGCGTGGCCCATCTGCTGCTCACCGTCGCCGACCAACTCGTCGGCTACGCCCAGCTGGAGGACACCGACCCGGTGGAGGCGCCGGCCGCCGAACTGGTCGTCCACCCCGCGCACCGCGGCCACGGACACGGCCGCGCCCTCGGCTCCGCCCTGCTCGCCGCGTCCGGCAAGCGGCTGCGGGTGTGGGCCCACGGCGGCCACGCCGCCGCCCGGCACCTGGCCCAGGTGCTCGGCCTCACCCTGTTCCGCGAACTGCGCCAGATGCGGCGCCCGTTGGCCGGACTGGACCTGCCGGAACCGGCACTTCCGGAGGGCGTGACCGTGCGCACCTTCGTGCCGGGGCAGGACGACGCGGCCTGGCTCGCCGTCAACGCCGCCGCCTTCGCCCACCATCCCGAGCAGGGCTCGCTCACCCAGCGGGACCTCGACGACCGCAAGGCCGAGCCGTGGTTCGACCCGGAGGGCTTCTTCCTCGCCTTCCGCGGCGACGAACTCGTCGGCTTCCACTGGACGAAGGTGCACGCCGAGGAGCAGCTCGGCGAGGTGTACGTGCTCGGGGTCGCGCCGGGCGCGCAGGGGACCGGGCTCGGCAAGGCGCTCACCTCGATCGGCCTGCGGCATCTGGCGGCGCAGGCGCTGCCGACGGCGATGCTGTACGTCGACGCCGACAACAAGGCGGCGGTGAGCGTGTACGAGCGGATGGGCTTCACGACGTACGAGACGGATCTGATGTACCGCACCGAGACGTGAGACATATCCGCACATGAAAGGGCGATGAGGGCGGCCGTCTTGACGCCGCCCCCCTCCTTGCACCACCCTTTCACTACTCAATTAGTGAAAGGGTGGTGTCCGAGTGGTCGAGTACCGCATCGACCGGCGCAGCGGCGTCGCCACCTACGTCCAGATCGTCCAGCAGACCAAGCAGGCCCTGCGGCTGGGCCTGCTGCAGCCCGGCGACAAGCTGCCCACGGCCCGTGAGGTCGTCGAGGCCACCGCCATCAATCCGAACACCGTCCTCAAGGCCTACCGCGAGCTGGAACGCGAGGGCCTGGTCGAGGCGCGGCGCGGCCTCGGCACGTTCGTCCGGCGGTCGCTGGGCGCCGCCCCGGCCGACTCCCCGCTGCGGGCGGAGCTGGTGGCGTGGGCGGTGCGGGCGCGCGGGGCGGGGCTGGAGCGGGAGGACGTGGCCGCGCTCTTCGCCGCCGTACTCGATGAGCAGTTCGCGCTCGATGAGCAGTTCACGCAGCACCAGGGACACAAGGGGGACCAGGCATGACCGACACCGCCATCGAGGCGGCCGCGCTGGGCAAGAGGTTCCGACGGCGGGGACGGCGGGCGCTGGACTCCTGCACCTTCCGCCTCCCCACCGGCGCCGTCTGCGCCGTCGTCGGCCCCAACGGCGCCGGCAAGTCGACCCTCCTCGCCCTGGCCACCGGGCTGATCGCCCCCACCGAGGGCACCCTCACCGTCCTCGGCGGCACCCCCTCGCAGGCCCGCGAGCGCCTGGCGTACGTCGCCCAGGACAAGCCCCTGCACCCGCAGCTCACCGTCGGCGAGACCCTGCGCCTGGGCCGCGAGCTCAACCCCCGGGTCTGGGACGCGGCCGTCGCCGAGCGGGTCGTCGCGGGCGGCGAGCTGGACCCGGACGCCAGGATCCGCGCCCTGTCCGGCGGCCAGCGCAGCCGGGTCGCGCTCGCCCTCGCGCTGGGCAAGCGGCCCGAACTGCTGCTGCTCGACGAACCGATGGCCGACCTCGACCCGCTCGCCCGGCACCAGCTGATGGGCACGCTGCTGGCCGACGCCGCCGAGCGCGGCACCACGGTCGTGATGTCCTCGCACGTCGTCGCCGAGCTGGAGGGCTCCTGCGACCACCTGCTCCTGCTCGGCGGGGGCCGGGTCCGCCTGTCCGGCCCGCTGGACGACCTGCTCGCCGCGCACACCCTCGTCACCGGCCCGGCGACCGGCGACCTCGGCCCGCACACCGTCGTCGAGTCCCGCACGACCGGCCGCCAGCTCACCGCCCTGGTCCGGCCGCGGGGCCCGGTCGGCGGCGACTGGGAGACGGCCGAGCCGTCCCTGGAGGAGCTGGTGCTGTCCCATCTGCGTTCCCCCGAGGCGCCGGAGCTCCGCCTCGACGCCCCCGAGGAGGCCGCCGCATGACCGCCGTGACCGTCCCCGCGCGCAGTGGCCGCCTGCACGGCCTGACCTGGGCGATGTTCTGCCTGCACCGCTCGGCGCTGTGGTTCTGGGTGATGCTGGTGGCCGTCGCCGCGGGCGCCCTGCTGTGGGCGTACGGGCCCGGCGTGGCCGCGGCCGAGGAGGCGTACCGGAAGCTGGACTGCGGCCTCGGGCAGTGCGACACGAGCGTCTCCGCCTTCCAGCGCTACGAACTCGCCGCCACCGTCGGCAGCGGCCTGCTCACCGTGGCGCCGGTCCTCATCGCCGCCTGGGCGGGCGGCTCACTGATCGGCCGCGAGCTGGAGCAGGGCACCGCCCGGCTGGCCTGGACCCAGTCCGTGACACCGGTCCGCTGGCTGGCGGCGAAGCTCGCCGTCCCCGCCGCCCTGATCACCGCGGGCACCCTGCTCCTGACCCTGCTGCACCGGCTGCTGTGGTCGGCGGACGGGACCCTGCGCGCGGCGACCGGCACACGCGACTGGTACGGCAGCGTCACCTTCACCGCCAACGGCACCCTCGCCACCGCCTACGCCCTGCTCGCGCTGGCCGTCGGCGCGCTCGCCGGTCTGCTCACGCGCCGCACCACGGCGGGACTCGGCGTCGGCGTGCTGGGCCTGCTGACCCTGACGGTGGCCGTGTCCGAGCTGCGCCCGCGGCTGTGGCCGACCGAGACGGTGACCGGCACCACCGGCTACCCCGCGATCGGCGGAGCACTCGTCGACGAGGGCGCCCTCACCGCCACCGGCGCCCGCGTCCGGGACCCGCTGTGCATCGACGACGCAAAGTGCCTCGCCGACCACGACATCGTCGGCTTCTACCGCGACCACCACCCCACGTCCCACTTCTGGCCACTGCAGCTGGTGGAGACCGGCATCGTCCTCGCCGTGACCGCCCTCGCGGTCCTGGCCGCCTTCCAGCTGCTGCGCCGCCGCACCAGGTGAGCGGCGGGCGGGCGGGCGGCGCACTCTGAGGGTGCGAGTACGCCGTCCCCGTCGGCGATGACGCCGGGGAGCCGCCCCCCGCTATCCCGCACGTCATGTCGCCGTAACCATTGATTCAGCCAGGCTTGCGACGCTCGGCCAATGACGCCCGCTGTGCCAGAGCCTTCGCCGCCCCCCGGGGGCCTCGCGGGGAACGGGGCCGCGACGATCCCGCCCGCTCGGTCCGACGCGCCCGTTTCGCCCCAGGCGCGGAACAATGGGGCCATGAGCCAGCAGAACGCCCCGGCAGAGGTCCAGCACGTACAGCCCTCCGTGGGCTCCATCGCCGCGCACCGCCCCCACACGGTCTCGGCCACGGTCTCCGACCTGGAACCCGACATCGATGCCGACCTCGACGCGTACGAGGACGCGCAGGTCGACGGCGTCCAGCTGCCGCAGGGCCGGTTCCTCGACCGGGAGCGCAGCTGGCTGGCGTTCAACGAGCGGGTCCTGGAGCTCGCCGAGGACCCGAACACGCCCCTGCTGGAGCGCGCCAACTTCCTCGCGATCTTCGCCAGCAACCTGGACGAGTTCTTCATGGTCCGGGTGGCGGGCCTGAAGCGCCGTATCGCCACCGGCGTGGCCACCCGCTCCGCCTCCGGACTGCAGCCGATGCAGGTGCTGGAGATGATCTGGGCCCGCTCGCGCGAGCTGATGGCCCGGCACGCCGCCTGCTACCACGAGGACGTCGCCCCCGCGCTGGCCGAGGAGGGCATCCACCTGGTCCGCTGGAGCGAGCTGACCGAGAAGGAACAGGCCCGCCTGTTCACGCTCTTCCGGCACCAGATCTTCCCGGTGCTGACCCCGCTGGCCGTGGACCCCGCGCACCCGTTCCCCTACATCTCCGGCCTGTCCCTGAACCTGGCCGTCGTGGTCCGCAACCCGGTCAGCGGCCACAAGCACTTCGCCCGCGTCAAGGTGCCCCCGCTGCTCTCCCGCTTCCTGGAGGCCGCCCCCGGCCGGTACGTCCCGCTGGAGGACGTCATCGCCGCGCACCTGGAAGAGCTCTTCCCGGGCATGGAGGTGCTGGAGCACCACGCCTTCCGGCTGACCAGGAACGAGGACCTGGAGGTCGAGGAGGACGACGCCGAGAACCTGCTCCAGGCGCTGGAGAAGGAGCTCATGCGGCGCCGGTTCGGCCCGCCGGTCCGCCTGGAGGTCGAGGAGTCCATCGACCGCGAGGTGCTGGACCTGCTGGTGCGCGAGCTGAAGATCAGCGAGGCCGAGGTCTATCCGCTGCCCGGCCCGCTCGACCTCACCGGCCTGTTCCGCATCCACAGCCTGGACCGGCCCGAGCTGAAGTACCCGAAGTTCATCGCCGGCACCCACCGCGACCTGGCCGAGGTCGAGTCCGCGTCCGCGCCCGACATCTTCGCCGCGCTGCGCGCCAGGGACGTCCTGCTGCACCACCCGTACGACTCCTTCTCCACCTCCGTGCAGGCGTTCCTGGAGCAGGCGGCGTCCGACCCGGACGTCCTCGCCATCAAGCAGACCCTGTACCGGACCTCCGGCGACTCGCCCATCGTGGACGCGCTGATAGACGCCGCCGAGTCCGGCAAGCAGGTCCTCGTCCTGGTCGAGATCAAGGCCCGCTTCGACGAGCACGCCAACATCAAGTGGGCGCGCAAGCTGGAGGAGGCCGGCTGCCACGTGGTCTACGGCCTGGTCGGCCTGAAGACCCACTCCAAGCTGTCGCTGGTGGTCCGCCAGGAGGGCGACACGCTCCGGCGCTACAGCCACGTCGGCACCGGCAACTACCACCCGAAGACGGCCCGCCTCTACGAGGACCTCGGCCTGCTCACCGCCGACCCGCAGGTCGGCGCGGACCTGTCCGACCTGTTCAACCGGCTGTCCGGCTACTCCCGACGGGAGACCTACCGCCGGCTGCTGGTCGCCCCCAAGTCCCTGCGCGACGGCCTGATAGCGCGGATCGACAAGGAGGCCCAGCACCACCGTGCCGGACGTCCCGCCTACGTCCGCATCAAGGTCAACTCGATGGTCGACGAGGCGATCGTCGACGCCCTGTACCGCGCGTCCATGGCGGGCGTGCCGGTCGACATCTGGGTGCGCGGCATCTGCGCGATCCGGCCGGGTGTGACGGGCCTGTCGGAGAACGTCCGGGTCCGCTCGGTGCTCGGCCGCTTCCTCGAACACTCCCGGATCTTCGCCTTCGGCAACGGCGGCGAACCCGAGGTGTGGATCGGCAGCGCCGACATGATGCACCGCAACCTCGACCGCCGTATCGAGGCCCTGGTCCGCGTCGTCGACCCGGCGCACCGCGCCGCGCTCAACCGGCTCCTGGAGACCGGCATGGCCGACTCCACCGCCTCCTGGCACCTGGGCCCGGAAGGCGAGTGGACCCGGCACGCGGTGGACGCGGACGGCCAACCCCTGCGCAACATCCAGGAGATGCTCATAGACGCCCGGAGGCGCCGGCGTGGCACAGCAACACCTTGACCCGACGGACCCGATGGCCGGGCCGGTGACAGGAGACGCCCTCGCGGGCTACCTGCGCGCCCAGGCCACGGAGTTCCTCCGTGCGCTCCGGCAGCACCGGGAGAACGGTGTCGGAGCCAACCACCACAACGGCACGGAGGAGACCGTCGACGCGGCCCGAGCCCTGCGCCGCTCGGCCCGCCGCATCAGCGGCAGCCTGCACACGTTCCGTCCGCTGCTGGACACCGACTGGTCGGAGGGCATGCGCCCGGAACTGGCCTGGCTCTCGGGGACTTTGGCCCTGGAACACGCCTACGCGGCCCGCCTGGAGCGGCTGCTGCAGGCCCTGCACCGGTTGTCGGGGGCGACGTTCCCGTCCCAGTCGGTGACCACGGCGGCGGCAGGCGTGGCCGCGGGCAACCGGGCCACCGGCGCGGCGAAGGCCGGCCCGGCGGCACCTCCCACCGCCGGTCCCCCGGCGGCCCCGGAGCGCGGCAACCTCACCGTGGGCGCGGCCAAAGCGGGCGCCCTGCTAGAACGCCAGCTCACCCTCGCCCGGACCCGGGCCCACTCCAGCGCCCTGCAGGCGCTCGGCTCCTCCCGCTTCCACGCGGTCGCCGACAAGGTCGCCGTCCTGGCCAGCGAGGTCCCGCTCACCCCCGCCGCGGCCACCGCCGACCTGCGTCCGCACGCCGCGGCGGCCGAGGAGCGCCTCACCGACGCGGTGGCCGCCCTGCCCCTGGTCATCGCGGGCCACCCGTACAACGCGGAGGCCCTGATCCACGGCCTCTCCCCGGACCCCGCCCCGCACCCGCAGGACGCCCCCTGGCACCAGGTCCGCCTCCTGCTGCGGCTGCACCGCTACGCCCGCGAGGTCCTCCACGGCGAGAACGCGCCGGTCGACGTCCGCCTGCTGGCCGCGGGACAGGCCCTCAACCGGCACCGCGACGCCTCCGAGGCGGCGGCGGCAGCCGCGGCAGCGGCCCGTACGCCGCGCATCGCACCGGCGACGGCGTACGCGCTCGGCGTGCTCCACGCCGACCAGCGGCACGAGGTGGAGGCGGCCCGGTTCGAGTTCCAGCAGTCCTGGCAGAAGCAGACGGTAGGCACGTCCTGAGCGCACGAGGGGGCGGTGAACAGCCGTTGACCGGTACGAAGGACACCCCGGTCCAGGCGGCCGGGTGCGTCCTGTGGCGCCGTTCCCCCGTCGACGGGGGACTGGAGGTCTGTCTGGTCCACCGCCCGAAGTACGACGACTGGTCCCACCCCAAGGGCAAGCTGAAGCACGGTGAGGACCCGCTGGCGGGCGCGCTGCGGGAGGTCGAGGAGGAGACCGGCTACACCGCGGCGCCCGGCGCCGAGCTGCCCACCCTGCACTACCTGGCGAACGGCCGCCCGAAGCAGGTCCGTTACTGGGCGGCCGAGGCCACCTCGGGCGGCTTCACACCGAGCACCGAGGTCGACCGCATCCTGTGGCTCTCCCCCACGGCGGCCCGGCCGCGCCTGACCCAGCCCCGCGACCGCGAACTGGTGGACGAACTGCTGGCGACCATGCGCCACGCCTGAGAACCGGCGGGACGGTCAGGATCCGGCCACATGCCCCGCCGCGTCGGTCCGGGCCAGACTCCGCGCCCGGCGCGCGGGCCCACGCCAGCCGCAGACGCAGCGGGCCACACAGAAGGGCCCCTGCTCGACGGTGCTGGTGCGATGCGCCGGACGGTCCTGGCCTGGGGACAACCGATCCTGCTCTGTCACCCCGACGACGTTACCGAGGCCAGGTGAACAGCCGGCCAGGCCGTAGTAAGCGTATTCCACACGCCCGCCCGAGCTCCCCCGCGAACCCGGCGCAGAGCACTCCCCGCGCACGCCTCCACCACCCCGGGCCCCGCGTGACGGCTCTACCTACCCGTCGTTAACCGGAACAACAGGGGGCCCGAGACGAACGTACGGCTGGGGGTAGGCAGACGATGGCGGAGCAGTACGGCAGGACGGGCGGAACGGTCGTGGCGGCAGGACTGACGGCCTGCGTCTGCCTTCTCGCCTCCGGATGCACGGGCGGCGCCGCCGCCGAGGACGCCCGCCCGGCCGACCCGGTCCGCACCCTGCACCGCGCCGCCGACACACTGGTCGACGCGGGCACGTCCAAGGCCCGGACGTCGATGGAGATGGCGACCGGCGGCACCCGCGTCACCATCCGCGGCGAGGGCGTCTACGACTACACCCGCCAGCGCGGCCGACTGAAGGTCATGCTCCCCCAGGACCCGTCCGGCCAGAGCGAGCACCGTCCGATCACCGAACTCCTCGCGCCGGGCGCCCTCTACATGAAGAACCGAGGCGCCGGGGTCCCCGCGGACAAATGGGTGCGCGTCGACACCTCGACCCTCTCGGACGGAAACCTGGTCACCGGCGGCGCCACGGACCCCTACGCCGCCGCCGAGGTGCTGCGCGGCACCCGCACCGCGCAGTACGTCGGCCGTACCGAGATCGCGGGCACCGAGGTGAACCACTACCGGGGCACCGCCGACCTCGCCCAGGCCGCCAGGACCGCGTCCCCGGGGGGCCGGGCCTCGCTCGCGGCGGCGGCGAAAGGGTTCGCCACGGCCGAGGTCCCGTTCGACGTGTTCCTCGACGACGAGGGCCGCATCCGCAAGGTCAGGCACCGCTTCAGCTTCGTCAACGGCCGGCAGCAGGCCACCGTGGCGGTCGCGTCGACGACCCTGCTCTACGACTTCGGCGCCCCCGTCGACGTACGCCTGCCGCCTGAGGAGGACATCTACGCGGGCCGGATCGCCGAGGAGTGACCGGCGCGAACTAGCCCGTCCGTGCCATGCGCGCCGTGTAGGCCACTCCCTACTCTAGGAAGCCGGTGACGGCAGAGAAGAGGTGATGCACGTGGCTCCGGTCGGCGGTACGGCAGTTCAGGACCACGTGGCCCTCGCCGAGATCGAGCTGTGCGGAGAGCTGATCATCGCGGCCTCCGCGGCGGACGAGGACCGACTGAGCCTGGAGAGCATCGACGAGGTCCTGAGGGTGGCCGAAGAACGCGGGAACGACTCCCCCGGCACGTGATCACGTGCGCAACAACCGCCCGATCGCCTTCGTCGCCTCCTCGACCTTGGCGTCGATCTCGTCCCCGCCCTTCAGCGCGGCATCGGCGACGCAGTGCCGCAGATGCTCCTCCAGCAACTGCAGGGCGAAGGACTGCAGGGCCTTCGTGGACGCGGACACCTGCGTGAGTATGTCGATGCAGTAGACATCCTCATCGACCATCCTCTGCAACCCACGGATCTGCCCCTCGATCCTGCGCAGCCGCTTCAGATGCTCGTCCTTCTGCTTGTGGTACCCGTGGATGCCCCGGTCATGGTCGGTCACCACGCCCTCGCCGGCCTCGGTGGTCGTCATCACGCACCCTCCATCCACATACCCCTACTGGGTATATCGTACCGAACTTTGCCGGGTATGGGCCCCTTGGCCCCCGCCCGGAGCCGGCCACCGAACCGCCCCCGTACAGATGCACGGAATTCATGGGTGACACTGGAGGACGGCCCATTAGCCGTGGCCGGATGATGCGCCTAGCATCAGCCTGTCCGACACCGAAGCACCCCGAGGACCCCACGTGCGCTTTCGTCTGACCCCCAGGGAGACGAGCTTCTACGACATGTTCGCCGCATCCGCGGACAACATCGTCACCGGCTCGAAACTCCTGATGGAACTGCTCGGGGCGGACGCTTCCGCCCGGGCCGAGATCGCAGAGCGTATGCGGGCAGCGGAACACGCCGGTGACGACGCCACACACGCGATCTTCCACCAGCTGAACTCCTCGTTCATCACGCCCTTCGACCGCGAGGACATCTACTCCCTCGCGTCCTCCCTCGACGACATCATGGACTTTATGGAGGAGGCCGTCGACCTCGTCGTCCTCTACAACGTCGAGGAACTCCCCAAGGGCGTCGAGCAGCAGATCGAGGTCCTCGCCCGCGCCGCCGAACTGACGGCCGAGGCGATGCCCCACCTGCGCACCCTGGACAACCTGACCGAGTACTGGATCGAGGTCAACCGCCTGGAGAACCAGGCCGACCAGATCCACCGCAAGCTGCTCGCCCATCTCTTCAACGGCAAGTACGACGCGATCGAGGTCCTCAAGCTCAAGCAGATCGTGGACGTACTGGAGGAAGCGGCCGACGCGTTCGAGCACGTGGCGAACACGGTGGAGACCATCGCCGTCAAGGAGTCCTGACCCGTCCATGGACACCCTCGCCCTGGTCGTGACCATCCTGGTCGCCCTCTTCTTCACCTACACCAACGGCTTTCACGACTCGGCGAACGCGATCGCCACGTCCGTGTCGACGCGCGCCCTGACACCGAAGGCCGCCCTCACCATGGCCGCGGTCATGAACCTGGTCGGCGCGTTCCTCGGCAGCGGCGTGGCCAGAACGGTCAGCGAGGGCCTGATCGAAACGCCCCAGGGCTCCACGGGCATGGGCATCCTCTTCGCCGCCCTCCTCGGCGCCATCACCTGGAACCTCGTCACCTGGTACTTCGGCCTCCCGTCCTCCTCCTCGCACGCCCTCTTCGGCGGCATGGTGGGCGCGGCCCTGGCCGGCGGCACGCAGGTCTACTGGGACGGCGTCCTGGACAAGATCATCATCCCCATGTTCGTCTCCCCCGTCGTCGGCCTGATCGTCGGCTACCTGGTGATGACGGCGATCATGTGGATCTTCCGCCGGGCCAACCCGCACAAGACCAAGCGCGGCTTTCGCATAGCGCAAACCGTCTCCGCGGCCGGCATGGCCCTGGGCCACGGCCTCCAGGACGCCCAGAAGACGATGGGCGTCGTCGTCATGGCCCTGGTCATAGCCGACGTGGAGGACTACGGCGACCCGATCCCTCTCTGGGTCAAGATCGCTTCCGCCCTCATGCTCTCCCTCGGCACCTACGCCGGCGGCTGGCGCATCATGCGCACACTGGGCCGCCGCATCATCGAACTCGACCCGCCGCAGGGCTTCGCCGCCGAGACAACCGGCGCGGCGATCATGTTCACCACGGCGTTCATCTTCAGGGCCCCGATCTCCACGACCCACGCCATCACGTCGGCCATCATGGGCGTCGGCGCGACCAAGCGCGTGAACGCGGTCCGCTGGGGCGTGGCCAAGAACATCATCCTCGGCTGGTTCATCACAATGCCCGCAGCGGCAGCGGTAGCGGCGTGCGCATTCGGGCTCGTACACCTGGCGTTCCTGTAGCCCCTGCCCGCCGCTGCACCTGGCCCTAGCGTTACGCAGCCCGGCGTTGCGGGGTTGCCACCCATGCCGCCCTGGGCGGCACGAATGCCCGCGGATTGCGCGGCAGCGTGCACACCCGGATCACGCGGCAGCGCGGACCCGCCAGCTGCGCAGGCACGCATGCTGCAGCAGCCACCACGCGCGCCACCGCGACAGCCGCACGTAGGCCACGCCACCACGCACGCCACGCCACACCACGCCGCCACGCCACACCACGCCGCCACGCAAGCCACGCACGCCACGGCGACAGCCGCACTCGCGCACGGACGGAAGGGGACGTGTCGGGGGGTGTCCGCCCGCAGCGGTTGGCGCGTCAACACGGGTGAGTTGATAAGAGACCGATTCCGCGCCGTTCCGAGGACGGACACCCCCCGGCGCGGCCCCGACCCACCACCCGGCACCAGGCGCTACGCGCACCCCCACCGAACAGGCACAGGCCGCCGCAGGCACCCGCAGGCACGCAGGCACGCAGGCACGCAGGCACGCAGGCACCCGCCAGGCACCCGGAGACAGCCAACGACGGGGGCCCGCCCCCGGGAGCCAGGGGCGGGCCCTTTGGGTCCTCGCGGTGGCACCGCCATGCAGCACCGCGAGGAGTCGATGCGTCAGCCGAAGCGACCGGAGATGTAGTCCTCCGTCGCCTGCACCGACGGGTTGGAGAAGATCCGCTCCGTGTCGTCGATCTCGATCAGCTTCCCCGGCTGCCCCACCGCAGCAAGGTTGAAGAACGCCGTCCGATCGGACACACGCGCAGCCTGCTGCATGTTGTGCGTCACGATGACGATCGTGAAGCGCTCCTTCAGCTCCCCGATCAGATCCTCGATCGCCAGCGTCGAAATCGGGTCGAGCGCGGAACACGGCTCGTCCATCAGCAGCACATTGGGCTCAACCGCGATCGCCCGCGCGATGCACAGCCGCTGCTGCTGACCACCGGACAGCCCGGACCCGGGCTTGTTCAGCCGGTCCTTGACCTCGTTCCAGAGGTTCGCCCCCTTGAGCGACCTCTCCACGACGTCGTCCAGCTCGGACTTCTTGTACGACCCCAGCAGCTTCAGCCCCGCCGCCACGTTGTCGTACACCGACATCGTCGGGAACGGGTTCGGCCGCTGGAACACCATGCCGACCTCACGCCGCACGGACACGGGGTCGACCCCCGCCCCGTACAGGTTCTCGTCGTCGAGCATGACCTTGCCCTCGACCCGCCCGCCCGGCGTCACCTCGTGCATCCGGTTGAGCGTGCGCAGGAAGGTGGACTTGCCACATCCGGACGGCCCGATGAAGGCCGTGACCGAACGGGGCTCAATGGTCATCGAGATGTCCTCGATGGCCCGGAACGAACCGTAGTAGGCGCTGAGGCCGCTGACATCAATGCGCTTGGCCATGTGTGAAATCACTGCTTCTTTCAGAAATCGGTCGCTGAGTGGCCGCGTCAGCGACCGGTCTTCGGGGACTTCCAGCGGGCGATGCCGCGGGCCGCGAGGTTCAGGATCATCACGAACGCGATCAGCGTGAGGGACGCCGCCCAGGCGCGGTCGTACGCCGCACCGTAACCCGCGCTGTTCGCGTACTGCTGGTAGATGTACAGCGGCAGTGCCTGCTGCGGGCCCTCGAAGGGGTTGTTGTTGATGAAGGAGGTACCCCACACCAGCAGCAGCACCGGGGCCGTCTCACCCGCGATACGGGCGATCGCCAGCATGATGCCGGTGGTGATGCCGCCGAGGGAGGTCGGCAGGACCACCTTGAGGATCGTGCGCCACTTGGGCACGCCGAGCGCCAGGGACGCCTCGCGCAGCTCGTTCGGGACGAGCTTGAGCATCTCCTCCGTCGAGCGCACGACGACCGGCATCATCAGGATCGCCAGCGCGCACGAGCCCGCGAAACCGAAGGGCTGCATCTCGAAGAACAGCATCACGCTGAGGATGAACAGACCGGCGACGATCGACGGGATACCCGTCATGACGTCGACGAAGAAGGTGACGGCCCGGGCCAGGTTGCCGCGCCCGTACTCCACGAGGTAGATCGCGGTGAGCACACCGATCGGCGCCGCGATGAGCGTGGCCAGACCGACCTGCTCAAGGCTGCCGATGATCGCGTGGTAGATACCGCCGCCGGGCTCGGAGTCGGCGACCAGGCCCATCGAGTGGGTCAGGAAGTAGCCGTCCAGGACCTTCACGCCACGCTTCACGGTCTCGTAGACCAGGGAGGCGAGCGGAATCACGGCGAGCAGGAAGGCGACCCAGACGAAGGAGGTCGCGAGGCGGTCCTTGGCCTGCCGCCTGCCCTCGACGCTCGACGAGACGACGAACGTGGCGAGGACGTAGATGATGGCGGCGATCAGGCCCCACTGGACCCTGCTGTGGAGGCCGCCGACGAGGCCGATGCCCACCGCGAGGGCCAGGGAGCCACCGGCGATCGCCCACGGGGCCCACTTGGGAAGGCTGGCGCCGCGCAGGGTGCTGGTACGCGCTTCGGTGACGATGCTCATGCGTTGGCCCCCGAGTACTCCTTGCGGCGGGCGATGATCGCCCGGGCCGCGCCGTTGACCAGCAGGGTGATGACGAACAGGACCAGACCGGAGGCGATCAGCGCGTCCCGGCCGAACTCCGTCGCCTCACCGAACTTGCTGGCGATGTTCTGGGCGAACGTACCGCCGCCCGGGTCGAGGAGGCTCAACTGGATGACGTAGGTCGGGGAGAGCACGGTCGCGACGGCCATCGTCTCGCCGAGCGCGCGGCCGAGGCCGAGCATCGAGGCGGAGATCACGCCGGAGCGGCCGAACGGCAGCACGGCCATCCGGATGACCTCCCAGCGCGTGGCGCCGAGGGCGAGGGCCGCCTCCTCGTGCGTCTGCGGGACCTGGCGGAAGACCTCGCGGCTCACGTTGGTGATGATCGGCAGGATCATGATCGCGAGCAGGATGCCCACGGTGAGCATCGACCGGGGGGCGCCGCCCTCCCAGGAGAAGATGCCGGTCCAGCCCAGGTACTGGTCGAGCCAGCCGAAGAGGCCGTTCATGTGCGGTACGAGGATCAGGGCACCCCACAGGCCGTACACGATGGACGGCACGGCGGCGAGCAGGTCGATCACGTAGGCGATGGGACCGCTCAGCCGGCGCGGGGCGTAGTGGGTGAGGAAGAGCGCGATGGCGACCGCGACCGGAACCGCGATGACCATGGCGATGATCGAGGACACCACGGTGCCGAACGCCAGGACGGCGATGCCGAAGACCGGCGGGTTGGCGTTGGTGTTCCACTCGAAGGTGGTCAGGAAGTTGCCCTCGTCCTGGCTGATGGCGAGGGCGGCACGCCAGGTGAGGAAGACGGCGATCGCGCCCATGATCGCCAGCAGCAGGATGCCCGACCCACGGGAGAGACCGAGGAAGATCCGGTCCCCGGGCCGGGTGGCGCCACGAGCCGCGCGCTTCTGCTCGGTGACGGTGGGCTGCGGTGTGGGGGGTGAGGCGTCAGTGCTCTTGGTAGTTATGTCCATCGAGTTCTCCGGTCTGCGGAGCCGTACATCGTGTACGGCTCCTGGCGGCGGTGCACCGGACGGTGCGGTCCGGTCCCGCGCGGGGCGGGACCGGACCGCACCTCAGCTCAGCTCAGGCCCGCGATGGTCTCGCGGATCTTGGTGATGATGTCCTCGGGCATCGGGGCGTAGTCGTTCTCAGCGAGGATCTGCTGCCCCTCCTCGCTGGCGATGTAGCTCAGGAAGGCCTTGGTGGCGGGCAGGGTGTCCGCCTTGTTGCCCTTGTCGCAGACGATCTCGTACGTGACCAGGGTGATCGGGTAGGCGCCCTCGGCCTTGGTCGCGTAGTTGAGCTCCATCGCCATGTCCTTGCCGGTGCCGACGACCTTGGCGTCGGCGATGGCCTTGGTGGCGTTCTCGACGGTGGCCTCGACCGGCGTGCCGGAGCCGTTGTCGATGGCGACCGTCTTGATGCCGTCCTTGGCGTACGACAGCTCGAAGTAGCCGATGGCGCCGTTGGTCTGCTTCACCTGCTGGGCGACGCCGGAGGACTGCGCGGCGGCCTGGCCGCCCTTGGCCTGCCAGGTCTTGCCGCCCTCGTACTTCCAGTCGCTGGGGGCGGCGGCCTTCAGGTACGCGGTGAAGTTGTCCGTGGTGCCGGAGTCGTCCGAGCGGTGGAAGGCCTGGATCTTGAGGTCGGGCAGGTCGACGTCCGGGTTCAGCTTCTTGATCGCCGGGTCGTTCCAGTTGGTGATCTTGCTGTCGAAGATCTTGGCGAGGGTCGGCGCGTCGAGGACGAGGCTGTCGACACCGGAGATGTTGAATCCGATGGCGACCGGGCCACCGACCATCGGCAGGTTGATGCCCTGACCGCCGTCGGCGCAGGCCGTGCCCTTGGTGGCTGCGACCTCCTCGGAGTCCAGCGCGGAATCCGAACCGGCGAAGGGAACCTGGCCCTGCGTGAACGCGGTGACACCGGCGCCGGAGCCGCCGGCCTTGTAGTTGATCTGGATGTCCGGGCACGCGGCCGTGAAGTTCTTGACCCAGGCGTCGATCGCGTTCTTCTGCGCGGACGAGCCGTCCGAGAGGATCTGACCCTTGGCGTCCATGCAGTCGATGGAACCGGCCTGCGCGCTGTTGGTGGCGCCGCCGCCACCGTTGCTGCCGGTGTCGTCGGAGCCGCACGCCGTGAGGGCCAGGGCGCCGGAGACGGCGAGAGCACCGAGGGTGAGGGCCCGCCGGTTCATGCGCTGAAGCTTCACTTTCGGGAATTCCTTCCAGGAGCCGCCGTCCTGATCGGCGGCGTGCGAAGTTCGGTCGATGCGGGCGCGCATGCGAGCACGCCCGTCATCGGTAAGGCCGAAATTAGGCAGATCAGGTGAAGCCGCCTATGGCCGAAAGTGAACGGAGGGTGAACCCCTGCGGTCGGCATGGTTAGGTCACGGAATGCTTACGGGGAGAACACGCGCAGGTCCCGGCCGAGGCCCGCACCGGCGCGCGCATCATCGGCCACTCCCGGGAACCCCGCCAGGGACGAACATATACGGCATCCCGAATGAAGTTACACGGACCGCAACTGTACGGGGCAACCCGGATGGACGACAGGGGCGACCACAGGATTTATGGTGGTCATGAATCTGTTCGGTTCCTGTCCCGATCTTCGGGGGCCGCCATGCGAGTCGAACTGATCCAACGGGCCGCCAACGTGCTCTTCGACGTGCCGGACGAGATGCACGAGGAGATCATCACGCTCATCGACGCGGTCACCAGGGACGCGCAGACCCGGGCCCCGAACCTGGCCGCAGCGTTCGGCGGGTGGTGCTGGCTCGTCTACACCGTCCACGGCGACGTGATCGAAGTGCTGGACGTCGGCTGCGCGTGGTGAGGGTCGATCGTTCAGACCGACCGGTGTCCGCTCCCCAGGTGGGAGGCGAACCAGTGCCGAGCCGCAGCGGCGATCTCCTCAAGGGCCCCTGGCTCATGGAAGAGATGCGTGGCGCCCCGCACGACGTGGACCTCGCTCGGGGCGCTGAGCTGCGCGGCCCCTTCCTGGCTGATGCGCGGGTCCGTCTCGTCGTCGCCGCCGATGATGAACAGCACGGGGGCCCGGACGCGCTGCAGCGCGTCGTACGTCAGGTCCGCACGCCCGCCTCGGACGACCACGGCCGAGACGCGTTGAGGCCGCTCGGCAGCTGCCAGGAGAGCCGACGCGTCGGCGCCGAACAGACCCACCGGTACGCCGGCCGTCTCCGGCCGCTGGTCCAGCCAGTCGATGGCGGCCACCAGCCGCTGGGCCAGGAACGGGACGTCGAAGAGATGCCAGGCCGAGCGTGCGTCTGCCCGCTTCTCCAGTTCGGTGAGGAGATCGAGGAGGAGCGTGCCCATTCCTGCCCGGTGGAGCGCGTCGGCGAGCGCGCGGTCGCGCGAGCTGCCCCGGGAGCTGCTGCTGCCCTCGGCGATGACAACCACTGACCGCACCGGGCCGGGGACCACCAGATCACCGGCGAGCGGGGCCCCGCTCGCGGGCACCAGGACCAAGTCGGAGATCATCTGCTTTCTCCCGAGCTATCGCTGGGGGACGGCGAGTTCACGGCCGCGGTAGAAGCCCTCCCGCTCCTCGACGACGTACGGGGCCATGGCCGCACGCCGCTGCTCCTCCGGCTCGGAGTCCCGCCAGGAGTCGCACACCTCCTTGGAGTCCCAGAACGACACACCGGTGATCTCCTGCCCGTCCTCGGACCAGTAGGCGAAGGCGCGGCGCAGACCCTGCGGGTAGGGATCGGGGCGCCATGCGTTCTCGAACTCCTCCAGGCTGCCCGGCCGAAGGCGGCGTGTCGTCACCCAGACGAAGTGCTCATCCATCGCAGCCTCCTCCACGACGCGGGTCGGTTCGACGACCCTCTCAGAACCACCGTAGGACCGAGGCACCGCTCGCGCCTGCGCGGCCGTCGCCGCGATCGGGCGGGGGCCGATGTGCATCTGTGACCTGGATCGGTCAAAGTGAACGTAGCGAATGGTGGAATTGAGCCGACTTACGCAATGTTCCCCATTTAGTGCTGTACGTCTGTTTCTTCCCGGCTTCGGGCAGGACAGGCGCGGTTCGTGCAGGGAAGGTGAACGGCTACGGGCATTCCTCTCCGGCCGCAGCTGACGGTGCCAGGGCTGTCACCGGCACGCGGCGTGGGTGTCGAGGCGAGCCGGGCGGTCGTCCGTCTGGCCCGGCTCCCGCTCGACCTGGCCGCGGAGAGCGTCGGGCAGCTGACCGGGCTGGTCGGCCGTGCCCTGCACGGGCGGCCGACGGGCCCGGCCGATCCGCTGCCCGCCGATTCGGGGATTCCGGTGCTGTTGGTGCACGGGTTGGCCGACGGCGCATCGGTCGTCCCGCCGCTGGAGCGCGAGCTGCGCGGCGACGGCGTGGGCCCCTTCATCCCGGTCGCCTGCAACGCGTTCGGTCCGGACATCCGCACGGCGGCCCGGTCGCTGGGCGACCAGGTCGAGCCGGCGTGTGCGAACGGCGCGGGGCGGGCCGCGGTCGTGATCGGGTACAGCCTGGGAGGGTTGATCGCCCGCTACTACGTGCAGCGGCTCGGCGGTGACGCGTACGTGCCGCTGGTGATCACGCTCGCCACGCCGCACGGCGGGACCGCCACCGCCCTGCTGGCCCCGGCCCATCCGCTGCTGCGCCAGCTACGGCCGGGAAGCGGGCTGCTGGCCGAACTCGCCGAGCCCGCCGCGGGATGCGGCACGCGGTTCGTGGCCTTCTACAGCGACCTGGACGAGGCCGTCATCCCCGCCGCCAGGGGCCGCATCGACCATCCGGACCTCAGGGCCCGCAACGTGCTGGTGCCGGGCGTCGGCCACCTGACGCTGCCCCTGCACCGGCCGGTGGTCAACGAGATCCGCGCGCTGCTGGCCGCGGCCCAGGTCACGTTCGCCGTATGTCCCCCCGACGGCGACTCTCCGTAGCGGGGTGGGTCGGTCGCCCGCGGCACCACCGCCGTTTCCCGTGACAGCGAGGGCAAAGGGGAGGACTCTGAAGGAGAGCCGGTAAAGACGTCAGCACCTGTGCGGACGGACGCCCATGGTCTCTTCGTCCAGCCCCGGGAGCGGGGCGACGGTACGCCCGTATCGTCCCGACGACGAACCCGGGGTGCGCGCACTGATCGATGCCGACCGGCTGCCCGGACAGCCGCCCTGCACCCCGGAGAGGCTGGCCGCCGCGCGGCACGGCCTTGTTCCCCCGGCCGGGTGGGCGGTACCGGCTCGGCCGCAGATCAGTGTGCTGGCCGGTGCCGGGGGTCGCCCGCAGGGGGTCATCGCCTATCTGTCGTGGGCCGATGCGCACACCGGGGTGATCTGCTGGGCCCATGCCCACGAGGATCCGCCCGCCCTGCGTGCCCTGATCGGGCACGTCCGGGGCGCGCTCGGCCGCTGCCCGCTGATCGAGGCCTTCGTCAGCGGTCCGCCAGGTCCGCTGGGACCGGGTGGTCTGCCCCGCGCCCACCGCGGCGCCACCCATGACGCTCTGCTGCGCAGCGGCTTCACCGGCCGCTGCCAGGGCCGCTACTTGTACTGCGCGCTGTCTGCCGGGCTCCCGCCGGCCGAGCCGGTCGCCGACGTCGTCCGCTGCGACTTCCCACCGGGGCAGCGGCTGATCGTCCGCGAGGCGGCCGAGCCGGTCGCAGAGGCCGTGGTGAGCGCGGGACCCGACCGCACCGCGACGGTGTACTGGATCGAGACCCTGCCCGACCACCGCCACCGCGGCCTGGGCCACGAACTGCTCGGCCAGGCCCTTGCCCTGCTGGCCGAGCAAGGTGCCACCGAGGTCGCTCTCGTGGTCGACGACCCCCCGCACCCCGGCCGGGACAGTCAGGCCGCGCCCCGGCTCTTCGACTCCTTCGGCTTCACCCTCGTCGACCGGTTGTGGACCTATCAGTGCCGACACCCCGCCTCGCGCGGTCGGCCGCGCGAGGCCGGGGTGTGGCAGCGGCCCTGAAAGGGCCGGTCAGGCGGGGATGCGTTCGGCGGCGGAGAGGATGCTGGAGCGGGCCTGGTGGCGACGCTCGTAGGTCAGCACCCGCCGGGTGAGGCTCTCCTCCGCGTCACCGAGCCGCTTGACGATCTCGTCCTCGTCCATGCTGTCGTAGCCGGGCCAGGGCTCCGGACCGAGCAGGTCGGTGATCCGGCTCAGAATCGCGGGGCGGGCGGCGTGGGCACGCTCATAGGCGCCGACCGTGGCCAGGTCCCGCTGAGCGAGGTGCGGGAGGCGCTCCAGGATCGTCCTGGTGCTGAGCCTGCGGTAGTCGGGGATCGGCAACTCGAAGTCCCTGATGAGGGCTCCCTCGGGCGGTCCCTGGAGCCGGTCCGCACCCGGCATGCGTTCGGCCGTCTCCCGCAGCCAGCTGCTCCAGGCGCGCACTCCCTGGGCGGCGCCCGTGTTCCGGCCGTCGGCGGTCTGGGCGGCCACCACCGCTGCCTCGGCGCGCTGCTCAAGGCTGTCGCCGAGCTCTTCCAGCGCCTCCTCGTGGTCGCGGCGGATGGAACTGAGCAGCTCCGAGCTGGCGGCGTCATGGGCCTCCTGGGCGATCCGCTCGGCGGCTCGGCAGATGGCAACGGAGTACGCGGTGATCGCGTACTCGTCCTCGACGTTCTTCAGCAGCTGGTGCTCCGTTGCCGGTCCCCGGCCCCGGAACACGGCGCTGGGGACGGCCATGGTCACGATGAGGGGCAGCCGGGCGGCTTGCCCGGTCAGGCGCC
The DNA here is from genome assembly GCF_019219825.1 of Streptomyces sp. TRM70350. GTDB lineage: Bacteria > Actinomycetota > Actinomycetes > Streptomycetales > Streptomycetaceae > Streptomyces. Next base: position 331,426 of record NZ_JAHUXH010000007.1, read on the forward strand.
AGGCGTTTCCCAGAACGCTCTGCATCAGCCCGGGGGAGTACAGGCTTCCGAGTCGTTCGTCGATGCGGTAGATGTGCCCCCGGGCGTCGCCGGCGCGGCGCTCCAGGAGTTCCCGGTACTCCCCGGCGGGCGTGCCTGCGAGGTGGGCGTTGAAGCGGTTGGCCAGCGCTACTTCGGTCTTGCGGACCTCGCGCAGTGCCGGAACGAGCATGTCTGAAGCTACGGCCATCACGTTTCCTTCGGCTAGTCCGATGCTCGGCATGGATCGGCCGGTAACCGGCCCGGCCCTGTCCCACAGTGACCGCAAATGACCACTTTTGCATCTTCACGCCCGCCGACCGCACCAGCACCGCCGACGTCCCGCTGCACCACCCCGCGCTGACCGACTTCCTCGCACCCTGGCCCCGAGTGCGGAACCCGCGCCCTTCAGGAGCCGTCTCGTCTCACGTAAACGGTGGGAGCGGGAGGCACGCATGGAACGGCGTACGTTCATCGGGGGCGGGGCCGCCGCGGTCGTGGGGATCGCGTCGGCGGTGGCGTGCGGCGGCGGTTCCGGCACCGCCACGGCCACTCCCACCGCAGGCCGAGGCACCTCGGCGACGGGCCCCGGGGGCCGTACGACCGCCGCCACGGCCGCCGCCAACTGGTCGGCACTCGCCCGCGACCTCGACGGCACCCTGGTCCGCCCCGGCGACGCCGCCTGGCCGACCGCCCGCCGGCTCTACAACACCCGCTTCGACACGCTGAAGCCCGCCGCCGTCGCCTACGTCGCCCACCCGGACGACATCAGCACCACCCTCGCCCACGCCCGCGCCCACGGCATCCGCGTCGCGATCCGCAACGGCGGTCACTCCTACGCCGGCTGGTCGTCCGGGAACGGCCGCCTGATCATCGACGTCTCCCGGCTCAACCGCGTCCGCGCCAGTGGCACCACCGCCGTCGTGGGCGCCGGCGCCAAGCTGATCGACGTCTACCGATCCCTCGCCGCCAAGGGCGTCACCATCCCCGCCGGCTCCTGCCCGACGGTCGGCGTCTCCGGCCTGGTGCTCGGCGGCGGCCACGGGGTCGTCTCCCGGGCGTACGGCCTGACCTGCGACAGCCTCACCCAGGCCACCCTGGTCACGGCGAACGGCAAGCGGATCACCGCCGACGCCGCCACGCACAAGGACCTCTTCTGGGCGCTGCGCGGCGCGGGCAACGGCAACTTCGGCGTCGTGACGGAACTGCACTTCCGCACCCACCCGGCCCCGCAGGCGGTCTCGGCGTATCTGACCTGGCCGTGGAGCAAGGCCGCCGCGGTGGTGAAGGCCTGGCAGGAGTGGGGGCCGGCGCAGCCCGACGAGATCTGGTCGTCCCTGCACCTGGCGAGCGCGGCCGGCGGCACCCCCACCGTCTCGGTCGCCGCCTTCTCCCTGGGCACCTACCGCGAACTCCAGAACGCCGTGGACCGCCTGGCCGCCCGAGTCGGCTCCTCGGCCTCCCACGTCTCGCTCAGGCGCCGCTCGTACGAGGAGTCGATGGAGGTCTACGCCGGGTGCTCCTCCTTCGCCACCGACGCCCAGTGCCACCTCCCCGGCACGACCCCCGGCCGCTCGCCCGCGGGCGCCCTGGGCCGCGAGACGTACGCCGCCCGCTCCGACTTCTTCGACCGCTCACTCCCGGCGGCCGGCATCCGCACCCTGCTGGCCCAGATGACGTCGGTACGCGGCGGCGCGGGCAGCATCGCCTTCACGGCGCTGGGCGGCGCGATCAACCGGGTCTCCCCCACGGCCACGGCCTTCGTCCACCGCCGCTCCCGCATGCTGGCCCAGTACCTCGCGTCCTGGCGAGCGGGCACGTCCGGCACCACGGCCCAGTCCTGGCTGACCTCGGCCCACGGCGCGATGCGCCCGTACGCGTCGGGAGCGGCGTACCAGAACTACACGGACCCCACGCTGAAGAACTGGCGGACGGCGTACTACGGGGACGCGGCCGCACGCCTGACACAGCTCAAGCGGGTCTACGACCCCAGCCGGGTGTTCACCTACCCACAGGCCCTGTAACGCGGGAGCCGCGCCTACGCCGCCAGATCCCGCTCCTCGGCCCCCGTGGAGTCCTCGGGCCCCGTGGACCCCTCAGCCCCCGTGGACTCCTTCCGAGCCCCCGGAATCAGAGGTTCCCGCCCCTCGGCCACCGACCGCCGCCGCACCAGCCACCCCGCCCGGGGCGAGCGCTCCACGGCCTTCATCATCGGCGTCAGCAAGGCCATGGCCACCGGCGACAGCAACAGCGCGACCGCCGTACCCAGCGCGAACCCGCCCACGACGTCCGTCGGGTAGTGCACACCCATGTACACCCGGCAGAACCCCTCGACCAGCGCCAGAGCGATCCCCACGAGCCCGAAGGTCCGATGGGCGACGAACAACCCCACGCCGAGCGCCATCGCGATGGTCGCGTGATCGCTCACGAACGAGAAGTCGGTCTTCCCGGAGATCAGGACCTCCAGCCCCTCATGCTGAAGGAAGGGGCGGGGCCGCTCCACGAACCCCCGTATCGGCACGTTCACCAGCACCGCGATGCCCGCGGCCAGCGGCGCCCACACGAGCGCGGCGACGGACCCCGCCGCCTCCTCGCCGGAGATCCCGCGGCGCCGCCGCACGGTCCACCAGCACCACAGCACCAGCAGCACCATGGCGAGCAGCAGCCCGTACTCCCCGACGAACTCCACACCCCGGTCGAACCACCGCGGTGCGTCCTTGGCCAGGCCATTGATGTCGTAGAGCAGCTCGACGTCGGGGTTCGACCCGGATTGCGCGAGTCCAGCCATGATGCAGCGGCCCCTTCGTCGTCTGTCGGGCGCATCCGTGCATGCGCCGCTCCGCCACCCCCGTGGTCCGTAGATCCGTGTCCGGCTACGTCAACAGGAACGCACGGCCTCCGTCACTACGTTCCACATTCCACTGAATGATCACGTAGACGTTATCGAAGAGAGACACATCGCCGCAGCTCAGGGGTGGGGTTCACGCTCTGCCCCACTCCTCCTCAGACCGCCGAGGGCAGCGCTTTCGCGCCATCTTCCGTGACCCGGGTGGCACCGAAGTAGTCGGGGGTGTCAATCGGGTCGAACCGGATCACGGCACCCGGCCGAGGCGCGTTGATCATGTACCCGCCACCGACATAAATCCCCACATGCCGGATGGCCCGGGAGTTGGTGAGGTCGTCCGAAAAGAACACCAGATCCCCGGGCAGCAGCTCGTCCCGATCCGGATGCGGCCCGGCGTTGTACTGGTCATTGGCGACCCGGGGCAGGGTGATCCCCACACTCTCGTACGCCGCCTTGGTCAGCCCCGAGCAGTCGAACCGACCGCCCTGCTCCGGCGTACCGTTGCCGCCCCACAGATACGGCGTCCCGAGCTTCTCCTGCGCGTAGTGAATGGCCCCGGCGGCCTGCTCGGACGGATCGACCCGCCCGACGGGCGCGGCGAAGCTCTTCTCCAGGGTGGTGATGACCCGGACGTAGTTCTGGGTCTCCTTGTACGGCGGCACGCCCCCGTACTTGATGACGGCGTACGCCCCCGCGTTGTACGCGGCGAGCATGTTCTTCGTCGCGTCCCCCGGCACGTGCTTCACGTACTTCGCGAGCGTGCAGTCGTACGAAGCGGCCGACGGAATGGCGTCGTTGGGGTCCCACACATCCCGGTCCCCGTCCCCGTCCCCGTCGATGCCGTGCGTGGCCCAGGTCCCCGGGATGAACTGCGCTATCCCCTGCGCCCGCGCCGGACTCTGCGCCCTCGGATTGAACCCGCTCTCCTGGTACAACTGCGCGGCGAGCAACGCCGGATTGATGGCCGGGCACAGATTGCCCCACTTCTGCACGAGCGCCTGATAGGCGGCGGGCACAGACCCCTTGGCCAGCTTCCGCCCGGCCCCGGTGACTCCGTTGACGAGGTCCCCGGCGACGACGTACACCCCGACGACGAGCACCATCACAAACGCGACCCCGGCACCCGCTACGGCGACCGCCACGACCCACGCCTTACGCACCGTCAACCGCTCCTCACCGACTGGGAGTACGCCCGGGTCAGTGTAGAGGCGGGGGGTCGGCTACGGGGGTGTTCACGCGGAAGGAGAAACGGAGGGGGTCTGCTTCCCCGTCATCCGGTGCGGTCGCTCTCCTGAGCCACACGGGGCGAAGGGCCGTAGACCGGAAGACCATCGGTGAGAATCTCGACGTCCCACGGCTCCGGCAACCGCACGGACTCCCCGAACCTCCCCGGAAGTACGTCCCGGTAGGCGCCGTTGTCCGGATGGGTGTGCAGGGCCCAGGTGCCGTTCCGGGGGTCGATGACGAGGAGGATGGGGACACGAGCGACCGCATACCAGTCGGCCAGTCCCGGATTGCGCGGGACTTCTCCGACTGGGAGATGACCTCGACGGCCAGCGCGGTGTCCGCCGGCGAGGCGAGCCAGTCGTCGTCCTCCTCCCATTCCGTGGGCAAGGCGACGAGGTCAGGTGTTACATAGTGTCCGTCGAGGCACCTCGCTCCCTTCGCGCTGGGTCATGCGCGACCCCGACTGCGCCTACCACGAGGAGGCCGACCGCCCGCAGCGACGCGCCGACCGGGTACGCACGGTCCCCTCCCTCAGGCCCGCGCCGCATCCGCCAGGGGAAACGGAAAACGCGCGTCCGTCAGTTCCTCCGACGCCGCCCAAAGTCGCCGAGCCGCCTCCGGATCGCTCGCCGCTGCCGAGCGCCCCGCCAGCGTGGGGGCGCCGCGCATTTCGCCGAGGCCGTCCGGGCCCACGAAGCTCGCACCCGGCAGGTCCATGACCGCCGCGTACAGCGTCGGCAGGGCGCCGGCCCTGTCGTCCTGGGCGAAGAGCTTGTTGCCGAGCTGCATGACGGCGCGGGACACGGGGTTGGCCGCGTGGCTCTGCAGGTTGGTGGCCGCGTAGCCGGGGTGGACGGCGAGGGCGCGGACCCGTGAGCCGGTCTCCGTCAACCGGCGCTGGAGTTCCAGGGTGAACAGCAGGTTCGCCAGCTTGGACTGGGCATAGGCGCGGACCGGGGTGTACCCCTTCGTCAGGTTCAGGTCGTCGAAGTCGATGACACCGGTGCCGAAGCGATGGGCGCCCGACGACACGGTCACGACGCGGTCGGTGACGTACGGCAGCAGCAGGTTCGTCAGCGCGAAGTGACCGAGATGGTTCGTGCCGAACTGCATCTCGAAGCCGTCCTTGGTCCGCTGCTCGGGCAGCATCATCACGCCCGCGTTGTTGATGAGCAGATCCAGCGGACGGTCGCCCCAGCCCTGCGCGAACTCCCGCACCGACGCCAGGTCGGCGAGGTCCAGCCGCCGGACCTCCGTACTGCCGCGCACGGTCGCGGCCGCCGTCCGCCCGCGCTGCGGATCCCGCACCGCGAAGACGACATGCGCTCCCGCACCCGCCAGCGCGTCGGCGGCCGCGAGGCCGATACCGCTGTTGGCGCCCGTGACGACAGCCGTCCGGCCGGTGAGGTCGGGAAGCCGGCTCACGTTCCACTTACTCGCGTTCCTCTTGGTAGCCATGGCCTCAATGTAGGCATCGACAACAATGCTGTCAATGACAACAAAGATGGCAACGCCAACAAAGCTGACGACGTCAACATCGAGATACGATGATGCGCATGCCCGAGACCCGCCCCTACCACCACGGAGACCTGCGCGCCGCCCTGCTCGCCGGAGCGGAACGCACCCTGCGGGCGAAGGGCGCCGCCGCACTGTCCCTGCGTGAGCTCGCCCGCGAGACCGGCGTCAGCCACGCCGCCCCGGGCCGGCACTTCAAGGACAAGCAGGCCCTGCTCGACGCCCTCGCCCTCACCGGCTTCGAGCGCCTGACCCACACCCTGGAGGCCGCGGACGACCCCGCCCTGCCCATCGAGGAGCGGCTCACCGCGCTCGCCCGCGCCTACCTCGGCTTCGCCATCGACAACGCCGCGCTGGTGGAGCTCATGTACGCCCGCAAGCACGACCCGGACGTCTCCGAGCAGCTCGCCGCCGCGGTGGAACGCACCATCACGCCGTTCCTCCACCTGATCGCGGACGCCCAGCAGCGCGGCGAGATCGTCCCGGGCGATCCCGAACGCATCACCCTCCTCGCGGGCGCCGGCCTGCACGGCATCGCCGCCTTCACCGCCAACGGCACCTTCCCGCCGCAGGAGGCGCTCGACAGCATCGGCGACGTCGTCCACCACCTGCTGCACGGCCTGCGCCCGCGCTGACCCCTCGTCACCACCCGACGGTCCTACGGCTATAGCCTTCACCCGGAGAACCCGGAGAACCCGGAGAACATCGGCACGACCCCTCACCCCACCCACCACCCGAAGCGGGCCCGGCCGTAAAGAGGCTCAACGACGGCACCACATCGCAGGTTCCGCTCCCGCATCGTTGCCCGGCGTGACCTGCCGTGATACACAGAGTGACCAAACGTGGTATTCGCACGAAACCCGCCAAGCAATGACGCCAAGTCGACATACGACGGCGCCATCGTCGGCGAGAATGAGGCCTGACCTCTGCGCACCGCAGGGGACTGCGGAACTACCCAACAGGGGCGGTGACTTACATGATCTTTGCGGCCGACGAGGGAGACATCAACACCATCATCGGCGGGATCGCTCCGGACTGGGGCCCCTTCGGCAGCCTGGGCAACGAGGCCAGGGTGATGATCGAGGTGGTGATGGCGGTCGCCATCCTCATCTGCCTCGGCATCGCCATCTGGGGGGCCGCCAAACAGCGCATCGGCGCGACGGCCCTCCGGGACACCTTCAGCGCAGAACAGGGCAAGGGCCTCATCATCGCCGGCCTCACCGGAGTCTTCATCATCGGCTCCCTCGGCACGCTCTTCACCATCGTGTACGGCATGGCGGTGTAAGCCCCACCACGTCCTCTCCGGGCGCGCCCGGTCTCCCCTACCCCACCCGCCCGTCGTGCCCACCGGCTGAGGTTGCGTTTCCCTGATGTCCCTGATGTCGAGTCACCACACCGCGCCCGCGCGGGAACCGTCGCGGCTACCGTCGTACACCTACACGGTCGTTGGGTACGACGGTCTCCGCTACGACACCGAGGGGGCGGGCGCGGCATGAGTCCCGGGGACGAGCACGAGGCCGCCGGCGGTTACGCCGGCACCGGGCACACCCGTACCCGGCTGCCGGACAGCGAACCGTACGGCGGCCGACGCGGCCGCAACTCCTCGCGGAGCCTGGTCACGGTGGTCGGCGTGGTGGTCCTCCTGATCGCCGCCATCGCATTCGCCAACCGCGGAGGAGACGACTCCACTTCAACGGCCGGGGGCGGCTCGGGCCCGGAGGCGGCGCCCACGGCGGCGAGCGGGGAGCGGCCGGTGGAGACCAGGTCCGCGGGAATCCCGGCCGGGTTCGCCCAGGACCGGCAGGGCGCGGAGAGTGCGGCGGCGAACTACGCGGTGGTACTGGTTTCCGCCGACATCCTCAAACCCACCCGGCGTACCGAAATCGTCCGGCAGGTCTTCGTCGCCGACAAGCAGGCCGCCCTGGAGAGCAAGTTCAACCAGGCGTACTCCAAGGCGTTCCTGAAGAGCGTCGGGCTGGACGAGAAGGGCAACGCGACCGCGGGCAACACCTACGTCTCGCGCACCATGCCGATCGGCACCAAGGTCACGACCTACTCGGACACCAGGGCAACGGTCGAGGTCTGGTGCACGGGAGTGTTCGGCACCACAGGTGAACGCTCGACCAACCCGGTCACCAGCGACTGGTTCACCATGACGCTTCAGCTGCGCTGGACGGACGGTGACTGGAAGATCGAGAGCTTCTCCCAGCAGGATGGCCCCGCGCCCGTTCCCAGCGACGACAGGGCGTCCAGCGCCGACGAGATGGCCAAGGCCGTCGAGGAGTACGGAGGCTTCACCTATGCCCGGTAGCCAGCGCCGCGCGCTCAAAGTCGCCGCCACCGTCACCGCCGTACAGACCGCCGTTGTCCTGTGGGCCACACGGGCCGTCGCGGCACCCACGCCGACGCCCACGCCCACCCCCACGCCCTCTCCCACGCCCACTCCGTCCAACGACAACTGCGACCTCCTTTCGGGCCAGACCAGGGAGTTGTGCGAAAGCGACACGGGCGACAACAGCGGCACCAGTCCCTCCCTCGACCCCACCACCACCCTCGACCCCCTCTCGTCCCTCGCCAAGGGCTGCGCGGACGCCGCCTCCTGGACCATCGACAAGCTCAGCGCCGCCGTCAAGGACACCGCGACCGTCGACTTCACGAACGAGAAGTTCCTCCAGCAGTACGCCGTCGTCTTCGCCGCGTCCACGATCCTCACGCTCCTCCTGTGGCTCCTGGCCGTGGCCAAGCGAGCCGTCAGAGGCGTCCCCCTCACCACCGCCATCGGCGAAGCCATCGGCTTCCTCTGGCTCACCGTCCTGGCCTCCGCCTTCACCCCCCTGATCCTCTACACGGTCGTCTCCGCCACCGACGGCGTCTCCGACGTCCTCGCCAGGGCCACCGGCGACCAGACGGACGCCTTCTTCGGCAACTTCTCCGGCGCCCTGGCGAAGGGCGAGGACATCGGCGGCGGCCCGATCATGCTGATCGTCGTCTCCCTGGTCAGCATCCTCGCCGCCGGCATCCTGTGGCTGGAACTCGTCATCCGCGCCGCCCTGCTCTACGTCGGCGCCCTCCTCGGCACCGTCGTCTACGCCGGCCTGGTCGACAAGAACCTGTGGGGCCACGTGCGCCGTTGGGCCGGGATCATGATCGCGGTCATTCTCGTGAAGCCGGTCATCGTCATCGTCCTCGGCCTGGCCGGCGCGCTCAGCGCCGACGACGGCCCCGACGCCTTCTCCGCCGTCGTCTCCGGCCTCGCGATCATCCTGCTCGCCATCTTCGCGTCCGCGATGATCTACCGCTTCGTCCCCGGCTTCGGCGACGAGATCGCGGGTTCCCGCACCAACCGCATCATGCAGAGCGCCGAGGGCAAGGCCGCCGCGGTCATCAGCTCCCCCGCGACCCTCGTCGCCCAGGGCATCAAGACGCACAGCACCCGCGCCGACAACAACGGCGCGGGCCAGGCCACGGCAAGCGCCACCCCCCGCCCCGCCCACCAGACCTCCGGCGGCATGGCCGCCCACAGCTCCCGCGCCTCGACCGGTGGCGGCGGACCCGTCCCCTCCGCCGCACCCGCGCCGCGCTCCTCCAGCCCGGTCAACACACCCCACGCCAGCAACACCCGCAACAGCAGCAGCAACCGCTCAGGAGGTGACGGGCGTTGACGACCGAGTCCCATCTGTCCCATCCGGTCACGCCCCGCCGTACATATCTGATCGGCCGCGCCCGGCCGAACGCGATCGTCGGCCGCAATCGCGAGACCGGCGAGATCGCGCTGATCATCGCGGGCGCGTTCCTCGGCATGATGTGCGGTCTCCTCGTCCCGGTGCTGTCCCTGCGGATCGTCCTGCTCATGGGCTTCCCGCTGCTCGCGCTGGCCGCGGTCTACGTGCCGTACAAGCACCGGACGTTCTACAAGTGGTTCGAGATCAACCGCAGTTACAAGCGCACCCTCCGCCACAACGCCACCTACCGCTCCACCGCCATGGAGGCGGGCACGCGGCTCGACGGACGCGAGGTCGAGATCGGCCCGCCCCCGGGCATCGGCCGTATCACCTGGCTCGCCGCGCCCTTCGGCCCCGACGAGATCGCCGTACTGCTGCACGCCGACCGCAAGACCGTCACCGCCGCCATCGAGATCGAGGGCCCCGGCGTCGGCCTGCGCGACAGCGAGGACCAGGAAGCCCTCGTCGACCGCTTCGGCACCCTCCTGAAGCACGTGGCGAACGGCGACGGCTTCGTCACCCGCCTGCAGATGCTCGCCCGCACCCTCCCCGCCGACCCCGACGCGCACGCCAAGGACGTCGCCGTACGCGGCGACGACCGGGCACCGGCGTGGCTGCAGCAGTCGTACGACCAGCTGCAGTCGATGGTGTCGACGAGCAGCGAACAGCACCGCGCGTACCTCGTCGCCTGCATGCACTACAACCGCGAACTCGCCGCCGAGGCCCACGCCATGGCCCGCGCGGCCCGCCCGCACGGCGGCAAGGTGGACCGCGACGCCGGCCTCGCGGTCGTCATGGCCCGCGAGCTGACCGACATCTGCTCCCGGCTCCAGGAAGCCGACATCCGCGTACGCCAGCCCCTCGGCCAGGGGCGGCTCGCCTCGCTCATCCACTCGATGTACGACCCGGACCACCCGATCGACCACATCCAGGCGATGACGAAACGCAACGCCTGGCCGGCCGAGCTGGACGCCACGGAGCCCACCTTCCTCCAGGCCAAGACCCGGGAATCCTCGACCCGCGCCCCCTGGTGCCACGCCACCGCCTGGGTCAAGGAGTGGCCGATGACCCCCGTCGGCGTCAACTTCCTGGCCCCCCTCCTCGTCCACACCCCGGACGTCATCCGAACGGTCGCCGTGACGATGGATCTCGAACCCACCGAGGTAGCCATCGAACGTATGTTGACCGAGAAGACCAACGACGAGGCCGAGGCCTCCCGCGCCGCCAAGATGAACCGCACCGTCGACCCCCGCGACATCGCCGCCCACAACCGCCTCGACCAGCGCGGCGAGGATCTCGCGAGCGGCGCCGCGGGCGTCAACCTGGTCGGCTACATCACCGTCTCCTCCCGCTCCCCGGAGGCACTGGCCCGCGACAAGCGCACGATAAGGGCGTCGGCCGGAAAGTCGTATCTGAAGCTGGAGTGGTGCGACCGCGAGCACCACCGGGCCTTCGTGAACACCCTCCCGTTCGCCACCGGAATCCGAAGGTAGGGGTTGATGCCCTGATGCGGGACCCGCTCTCCGCCATCACCGAAGCCTTCACATCCTTCCTGTTCGGGAAGGTGGAGACCACCCGGCTGCCGGTGCGCACCTCCACGGGCCAGGCCCAGGCGGTCTACCTGCCCACCGCCGCCCCCGGCCTCGGCGACTCCGGCGTCATCATCGGCCGCGAGGTCTACTCCGGAAAGGGCTACATCTACGACCCCTTCCAGCTGTACGGCCAGCAGCTCCCGGCCCCGCACTGGCTGGTCCTCGGCGAGTCCGGCAACGGCAAGTCGGCCCTGGAGAAGACGTACGTCCTGCGCCAGCTCCGCTTCCGCGACCGCCAGGTCGTCGTCCTCGACGCCCAGGGCGAGGACGGCGTCGGCGAGTGGAACCTCATCGCCCAGGAGCTGGGGATAACACCCATCCGCCTGGACCCGATGGCGGCCCTGGACCACGGCATCCGCCTGAACCCGCTGGACCCCGCGATCACCACCACCGGCCAGCTGGCCCTCCTGCGGACCATCATCGAGGTCGCGATGGGGCACGGGCTGGACGAGCGTTCCGGCTTCGCCCTGAAGGTCGCGCACGCCTACGTCAACGAGACGATCGTGGAGCGGCAACCGGTCCTTTCGGACATCGTGGAGCAGCTACGGCATCCCGAGCCGGAGTCGGCCGAGTCGATGAACGTCGACATCGACGACGTACGGGCGTGGGGCCTGGACGTGGCCCTGGTGCTGGACCGTCTGGTCGACGGTGACCTGAGGGGCATGTTCGACGGACCCACGACGGTCGGCATCGACCTCGACGCCCCGCTGATCGTCTTCGACCTCTCCCACATCGACCGCAACTCCATCGCCATGCCGATCCTGATGGCGATCGTCGGTGTCTGGCTGGAACACACCTGGATCCGTCCCGACCGGAAGAAGCGCATCTTCCTGGTCGAGGAGGCCTGGCACATCATCAACAGTCCGTTCGTGGCACAGCTGTTCCAGCGCCTGCTGAAGTTCGGCCGACGGCTGGGTCTGTCGTTCGTGGCGGTGGTCCACCACCTGTCGGACGTCGTCGACGGCGCGGCGGCGAAGGAGGCCGCGGCGATCCTGAAGATGGCGTCGACCAGGACCATCTACGCCCAGAAGGCGGACGAGGCACGGGCGACCGGCCGGGTGCTGGGTTTGCCCAGGTGGGCAGTGGAAATCATCCCCACGCTGACACCGGGCATCGCGGTGTGGGACGTCAACGGCAACGTCCAGGTCGTCAAACACCTGGTCACGGAGACGGAACGCCCCCTGGTCTTCACCGACCGCGCGATGACCGAGTCCGCCTCCGACCTCGCCGACGACGCCCTGCGCGCCGCCGAGCTGGAGGCGGAGGAGCGGGCGGCGGCGTTCATGGAACAGCACCTCGGCGACTCCGAGTCGACGGTGGCGTAAGGGGAGGGCGTGAGAGCGGACGACCACCGGCGGGAAGCCCAGGGCGGCATCCCCGACGGCCTGCTGATCGGCATACTCGCGTTTCTGCTCGGCATGACCCTGCTGGTCTGGTCGGCCACGGGCCTGGCGGGCTGGTTCGCGCACGGGGCGTGGCCGCAGGGCGTGACGTTCCCCCGTACACCCCTGGCCATGCGCCACCTCATCGCCGAGCCGCACGACATCACCGGCGCCTGGCCGCACACCCCGCGAGCACAGCTCTCGGGGTACGGGCTGTTCTGGGGGCTGTTCATCGGGCAGTTGATGGTGCTGTTCGTGCTGACCATGTTCGTGATGGGGACGGTGGCGCGGTGGAAGGCGGGGAAGGTCAGACGCCGGGCGGCCGCGAAGCAGGCACCGGCCCCTGTGTCTCCCCCCTCCTACGAGGTCCCGACGCCCAGGAACCCGGACCCGACCGAGGCAGCGGCGGCCCCGGACCCGACGGAACCACTCCGAGCGAGCGAGCCGGAGCAGGAGCCCGCCGCCTCCCTGTTCGGCGGTGAACGAGTGGGCGGGTGGGAAAGAATCCACATCACGACCAGGGAAAGCCGCCAGAGCACCGCAGCCGAGGCAATCCGAGACGCGGACGGCCCCGCCCTCGTCGTCACCTCGAACCCCACCATCTGGCAGGAGACAAAAGACGCCCGAGCAAAGCTGGGCCCGGTCCTCCTCTACGACCCCACCCACACCTGCGACACCCCCGCCCGCCTCCACTGGACCCCCACCACCCACTGCGAGACCAAGGAAGCGGCGGCAGCAAGAGCCGCCGCCCTCCTCACCCCGGTCCGCCCCACCTCCCGGCTCGACCAAGCCGTCAGCGACACCGCCGAGACAATCCTGCGCAGCTACCTCCACGCCGCAGCCCTGGACAACCGCACCATCCGCCACGTCCACCGCTGGTCCCAGGGCACCCAGATCCAGGAAGCGGTACGCATCCTCCGTACCCACCCCAAGGCGGCCCCCGGCGCCGCGGGCGAACTCGAAGCGGCCCTCACCGCACACCCCGACCGCCGCGACATGGCCCACGAGCTGACCGCCCGCGCCCTGTCCTCACTCTTCACCGTCAACATCCGCGAGTCCTGCACACCCAGCCGACCCGACACCCTCGCCCTGGATTCCTTCGTCCACGAAGGGGGCACGCTTTATGTGGTCGGTGAATCCATCGAGGACCCCCGGACGAACCCGGGCGCGATGCCCCTGCTCACCGCGCTCGTGTCCAGCGTGGTCGAGCGCGGCCGGCGCATGGCCGAACGGTCATCCTCCGGTCGCCTCGACCCACCACTCACCCTCGTCCTCGACGACATCGCGGCGGTGGCCCCGCTGCCCCAACTCCCCTGGCTGCTGGCCTCCGGAGCCGACCAGGGCCTGCCCACCCTGGCCCTGCTCCGCTCCCGCGAACAGGCCCGCACCCGCTGGCCGCACGACGAACTGCCGGTCTGACGTCACCCTCGTTCGATGACGAACTCCCGCTCAAGGGCGCCCGTTTGCCCGGCCAGGGGCACCGTCACCCCGCTGGCCTCGAACCCCACCTTCCGGTAGAAGGCCTGCGCCCGCCCGTTCTCCTCGTGCACGATGAGCCGCACCCGCTCCAGCCCCCGCGTCCAGCACCATTCCAGCGCCTCGTCGAAGAGCAGCTCGGTCAGCCCGCACCCCCGATGCTCGGGCCGCATGTACACACCCACCACGTGCCCCTGCCGCCGCTCGACGGGAAACCCGGCCCAGTCCGTCGTCCCCGGCTCCTCAACGAACACGGTCAGCGTCCCGACCAACGCCCCGTCCGGCCCCTCGGCGACGACCTGCTGAGCCCCGACCGCCCCCTCCGCGGCCCGCGCCGCCCGCTCCCGCCAGTACGACTCCGGCCGGTCCATGGCCTCCTCGTACGTCTCCAGAAAGGCGATCCGCGCCACCGGATCCCGTAGCGCGGCAAGCCGCAACTCCCTCGCAGCCGGCCATTCCTCGGCACGCAGGGACCGGACGACGTACCGCTCTTCGGCGCCAATGCTCATGGCCACACCGTAGTATCGGCGTGAAACGCAGAAAACCCCGCATCCGAAGATGCGGGGTTTTCTTCAACAATT
>NZ_JAHUXH010000070.1 GCF_019219825.1 Streptomyces sp. TRM70350
TTAGTCCCGTTCCTCCGCAGGAGTCCACTCGCACTTCACCACTTGTGACGGAGCACTCACATGAGGTGAAGGCCCGGCCAGCCAGGCTGGGCAAACCTCGGACACACTACGGAGGTTCACATGGGAGGACGAACGACCGCTCCAGGCGGAGCAGGTGCCCTCGACCTCCGAGGTACGCCAGGCCCGCCGCGCCGCCCTGCGGTCGCCGGGTCCCTCACCCCGGCCGGAGACCATCCGTGGGCGGGCTGGACCTTCAGCGCAGGATGGGGCTCGCGCGAGAGCCTGCACGTCACTCTCGTGGTGCCGGAGCTGGTGGTGGAGGTCGGCGTCGACGTCGCACGCGACAGTGCCGGACGCTGGCGCCACCCGGCGCGCTGGCACCGGATACGCCCGGAGCTGTCGCCCGCCGACACCCCGCGCTTCGAGCCGGGGCCGACAGGCTGAGAAGGGCGGTCACCTCGTCGGAGGTGACCGCCCTTCCTCGCAGTCTGACCGTGACCGGGATCAGGGTCCGCCGCGCCCGTCAGGCGTCGGGGACGGCGACCGGGTTGATGTCCAGGTAGCCGAGACGGGCGTCGACCGTCGCCTCGGCCTCGCGTTGGCGGCCGACGTGCGGCTGTTCGGCCACCCAGCCCTTCTTGGTGCGGCACTGCTCGCCGTCCCCGGCCTCGCACGTCGCGCACGGGGTGCGCAGCACCTCGACGGCGACCGCCGCGTCCCGCTCCCGGCGCCTGCGGGCTGCGGCGGCCTTGGACTCCCAGCCGATCCCGATGCCCTGCATCGCCTCGGGGAACGTGGTGGTCTCCACGCCGCGCTCTGCGGCCCGCTCGGCGTCCCGGGCCAGCTTGATGAGCTGCCACTGCGTCGGGATGATCGCCGGTCCGCCGTAGGCCTGCCGATCGGTGTCGCGGGCCGCCACTCCCTACGGATCGCCGGTGTCCCGGAAGACCTTGGCGAGCGTCACGTCGCCGTCGGCCACGCGGGCGAGGAGCTGCATCCGCTCCCCCGTCTCCCGTACCCCCTTCGCGGTGGAGCGCAGGGAGTCGATGGTCGCCTCCAGCTCCACCGGCGCCGCCGGCGTCTCGGCGGCCCGGGCGAGCGGCCGGCTCCCGTGGAGTGTGGAGCCGCTGCCCGGCTGGCCCGGCACGAAGCACCCGCACACCGATGAGGTCACCGGCGGCCGCGAGGCCAGCCCCGGCTGGACCCAGGAGGAGAAGGACGCCGTCGCCCGGCTCCGTGCGCGGTGCCTGGAGCTGTCCCTGGAAGTCAGCGGCCACCCCTTCTGGAGAGAAGTCGAGACGGAGAAGCTCGCGCAGGCGCGCTCGGAGCTGAAGCAGGTCACGCGGGCGGCGGCCACGGCGGCCCTGGACATCACAGAAGCCGCCTGACCACCCGCCCCCTCCTACGACGATCCCGACAGGACCGACACCGTGTCCGACCCGCTGCCGCCCCCGTACCCGCCTGATGACGAGCGGCTGGCCGACATCGAGACGTACCTGACCGTGCAGCTCATGTACGTCCGCCAGGCACGCGCGGCCGAAGCCCGGCGCCGCGCGATCCAGCAGCGAACCGCTCCGCCGCCTCCGCCGCCGTACCGGATCCAGCGCGGCCTGGACGCCACCCGCACCCCCGTGGCGGTCCACCTCGGCACGTGCGTGCTCGCCGGCAAGGGCGCGGCAGGGGCGTCCGAACAGGCCGCCCGGCGGGCCCTGGCCGACCAGGTCGAGGCCTGCGCGGTGTGCAGGCCCGACACCGAGCTCGGCATGATCGACGGGTGACGGGGCTCGGTTTCGCCGTACGACGGTCAGCATCATGGTTGCGAGCAGCCAGCCCAGGGCGCGAAGACCGCGCGATCACCGGCCAGTCGGCCCCGACTCCGGCTGCACCACTCCGTCGGCGAGCTAGACGGCGGCCGCGCGTTCCTGCTGGGCCATTCCGCGGCGCCACTCCCTACAGCCGGTTCCCCGGCAGGGCGGACGTGACGCCGATCCGCGTTCGTTGCCCCGGTATCCACTCGGCGTGCTGCACTGCGGGTGCTCCTGGCCGAGCACGCACAAGGACCACGCGGCCTCGTCCAGTGCCTCGGCGAACTCGGCATCCCAGTTCGCCCGGCCATAGACCTGGTGGAGCGTCACCCCGGCCTTCTGTGCGGCCTCGGGGACGGGAGTCTCGGCCGCGACCAGTTCCAGGACGCGCCTGCGCTGCTCAGCGGTGAACGACTCCTCGGCCAGGGCTCGCCGGCGCTCAAAGCTCTCGGCGCTGTGCGCGGCCACGCACGCGGGCTCGACGGCCCACCCCCAGACGGCCAGGGCCTCGATCAGTGCGGGCGGATCGGCTGGCGGGTTGGGGTGATACATGGTCTGCGGGTCTCCTTCGGTGCCGCCCTCGGGGCTGGGGCCGGTGGCTGCCGGGGGCCTTCGTCGGCCCCCGGGCCCCCGCTGCCCCGGCACCGCCCGGCGCGGACAGCGCTCCCGTGGTGAGGGTGCGTGCGCGCCGGACGGCACCGGGGACGTGGTGCTGCGGCCCGGGCCCGTGGGCGGATGCGGGACTGGCGGGGAGGTCGGCCAGGAGCAGGGCATCACCCTGCCCAGAGCCCGAGGCGCCACGGCCACCGCCGTTCCCACCCCCTGCTGACCAAGGACTGCGGGCTGCGGCTACTCCTTTCCGAAGGGGCGACGGGCCCGGCAGTTCAGGCCCTGTCGGGCGTCCCGACGGCACCACCATCGGCTGACCACTCGGGTGGCGAGCCCGCGTCGGCAGGCGGACCCTGGATTGTGGTAGCTCGGGGTTCCTTCGGCATGGGGGTGCCGTGATGACGAACGTTGACGAGCCACAGGCCCGGGCGCGACAAGCCAACACCTATTGGGAGGTGTGGTGCCCGGAAGACGGAGGCGTCCTGTACGACCTGGGCGCATTCGAGACGCCACAGGATTCAGATGAGGCCGCGGCCGCGCACAACGACCAGTTCACCCCACCTCACAACGCCAGAGGGACGCTGCGCGTACCGCCTTTGGACGAGCTTCTGGAGCAGCTCACCGGCGACCAGTTGGAGACGCTGCAGAAGGCCGCGCTGCTGGTCATCGGCGCGCGCGGAAGCAGCCACCCTGCTGACGCGAGCGGGAGCGGCGGATTTCAGCGACGACTTCTTCCGGAGCCCGTGCCACAAGTGCGTCTGTCCGCAGTACCAGGGCCGTGACGAGACGACGTGCGAGCGGGACGGTTGCTGGCACTCGGCGGCACAGCACGCGACTTGACCAGCGCCGTGGGTGCTGTGTGGGATTTTTCGAGACACCACCTAAAGCGTGTTGCAGGGGGCCAAGGCGGTCCCACGGGGAGGGCTGGGCGGCCGGCGCGGGACCGGGGGCGGGCAGGTGGGCCTCGGCCGGGCTCGGGTCCTGCGGGGTGCCGTCGGGGTGGGTGTTGATCCAGCCGAGGCCGCCCCTTCCTGAAATCTACAGTGCAAAGGTCAAGATTACATTCGGACACCATCACCAGAAAATACTAAATCGACATCGGTGTCATCACCTCCCTCTGTAGATCGGCGCCATTCGAAAGGATCTATCGACATGACTAGGCAACACGGCTGGGCTTCCTGCCCGAAGTGCCAAGGTCTCCACTTCGCAGGATTCCATAATTTCAAGGGGGTCTGCCCGGCTGACGGCGGCCCACACGAGCAGACAGGAAGCTTCGCCTACGAGATCGACTTCGACGTACCGGAAGAGGCCAATGTTCAACACGGCTGGGCTTCCTGCCCGAAGTGTCAAGGTCTCCACTTCGCAGGGTTTCCTGATTTCAAGGGGGTCTGCCCGGCCGGTGGCCCACACGAGCAGACGGGCAGCTTCGCCTACGCTCTCAGTTTCGATGTTCCCCCGCAGCCGGGCTCTCAGCCCGAGTGGCGTTCCTGCCCGAAATGCCAAGGCCTATTCTTTGGCCCTTTCCGAGGAAGGTGCCCGGCTGACGGAGGCCCTCACAGCGCCGAAAACAGCTTCAACTATGTCGTGATCGGCAGCCCGCGCCCCTTTATTACATTGGGGGCGGTCACCCGGCCAGGTGAGGGCCGGTTCATCGAGGTTGCTGGCCGTGGGTTCACGCCTGCCGGGACTGTTGAGCTTAACTATCATATCAAGAGCGGAGGCTCACCGACCACAACCACATCAGGTCAAAAAGCAGTCGCAGCCGATGGAAGTGGGGTGTTCAAAGCCTTGATTACAGTCACCCTGAGTGGCGATATCAGCTTTGCTGGTGTAAAGGCGGTTGACGTAGCCACAAGCAGGAGTGCAAGTCAATCGATCGAAGGACAATAACTCGACATTGGGGCCTACACGCCGCTCAGGGTTCGGTGGATCGCCGACGGACTGAGGCGGACCGAGCTAAGACCGAGTGTAGGGATAGTCCATGGGGTACGAGCGACCAAACCTTGCATCAGCCTCCTTCGATGGGGCCATCGGGACGCGTCTCCTCGCCAATCGGCGCAATTGGCTCCTCGCCGTCCCCATCGCGAATCCGGCGATGGTGACAATGTTCGATCACACGCTCGTTCCTCGACCCGGTGCACCGTACCTGCCGTGGTCTGGGGAGTTCGTCGGCAAGTACCTCATCTCTGCGGTTCAAGATCTGCGCATGTCACGCGACAGGCAGCTCGAGTCCGCTGTCGCAGGCGTCGTACAAGGCTTGACCGGACACCAAGGTGCCGATGGCTACCTGGGTCCATTCGACGGAGATGACCGGCTCTTCGGCGACAACTGGGATGTCTGGGGGCACTACCACTGTGTCCTCGGACTCTATGAATGGTTCCGCTACCGCCGCGACGCCCGTACTCTCGAGGCGTGTCAAAGAGCCGCTACTCACCTGTCTACAAGGCTCAGCGGCCCGGGAATCGCGAAACTGCGCCATCCGGCGATGAACCTCGCGTTCTCCCACGTCGCTGCGCTTCTACACCAAGAAACAGGCGAGTCACGGCACCTAG
>NZ_JAHUXH010000071.1 GCF_019219825.1 Streptomyces sp. TRM70350
CGACGTACCCCGCGTGGACTCCCCAGTCCGCGAGCCTGCGATGGCGGGCGCGGCAGCCCACACCGCCGACAACGCCGCCCAGCACATCCGCCTCGGCAACGGCCTCGACGA
The DNA here is from genome assembly GCF_019219825.1 of Streptomyces sp. TRM70350. Classification (GTDB taxonomy): domain Bacteria; phylum Actinomycetota; class Actinomycetes; order Streptomycetales; family Streptomycetaceae; genus Streptomyces. The sequence goes on from NZ_JAHUXH010000071.1 coordinate 112, forward strand.
CCTGGGCGACGTCGGCCGCGTAGGCGAGGACGTCCCCGTCACCCCAGCCGCCCACCTCCCCGGCGGCACCGCGGACAACCTCCCCGGCGGCCGAGCCGACGACCTCACCAAGGGTGCCCACGCGAGTCACGAACCGCCAAGCGGACCACGAGACTCCTCCTCGTCGCACACCGGCGATGGCCCGACGCCGAACAATCATGCTCACGACGCTGCCCACCATGCCGACGGTAAGGAATCGTTTGCGAGCAGCGGCTCCGCTGACGAGGGTGCTCCCCGAGGCGGCCACACGGACGATGGTGGACACTACGGTGATGGTGGCCACAACCCTCCGCCGTACGGCAACGACGCTGTGCAGCCGTCCCACGGGAACCCGGTGGATCCGCAGCCGGGGTGGCACGGCCAGAGTGCAGACCAGATGCGGCACTACCGGCGGCCCGCACTCGATGTGAGCCACCTGCCCCCCGAACAGCAGCTTGCTCTCCTGGAGCGCGAGGCCAAGGCACTCGCGGACGAGGCGAACAACGCGCCTGCTGGGGCAGCTCCTGCGGGTAAGAACCGCCTTGAGTCCGGCTGCGCTGGCAGCTTCCTGCACGATAACGTCATCACCGTGCACACCAGCACCACCAAGATGCATGGCCAGAAGCTTCCACAGACCCATCAGGTCCTGAAGGACATTCTGAAGGAAATCAGCGACCAAGCGGCGGCCAATGGGGCTAAGACGGGCCTTGGGCACGGGAAGTGCGCGGAAGTCTCCCTGATCAGTGACAGGTTGCATCAACTCGATCCGACGGGAACCGCAATTCTCACCGTACATGACGCGCGCGCCGCGCTGGAAGGCGGCGTCATGCACACCCGGCAGATCGGGGATGTCATCGACCGCGAGACCGGCCAGGTCATCAGCTCGCACAATGACTTCCTGCCACCCTGCAATACTTGTAAGCACGTACTGCCCCAGTTGGGTATTCGCGTGCATTCCTAATGTTCAGCTCACAGAACGGACCTATCCATGGCTTTCAATCAGCCGGCTCCGGAAGTGATCGCCTGGCTGACCGCGAATGGCTGGACTCCTAGCCGCGACATCGGAGAGCGCGCAGTGGAGCTTGTCGAGGTGCGTGTGCGGGACGCCGAAAGGCAGGGTGTCGCCTTGTCCCCGTCCCCTGCTGCCATCCGCGTCATCCACGCCTACGGCTTGCTCCGCCTCACCCATCCGAAGGCGGCGGGCGAGACCTGGGTGATGAAGCCGACGCTGGGCTATGAAGGCGATGCCGCGCTCATCAGAGAATTGGCGAGCGGGCTCGGAGTAGGCCTTTTCCCCGTAGGTTACGAAGAATCCGAGCGTGGCCTCATCCTCGTGGACGAGACGGGGCGCTGGTTCCATCTCCACCATACTGGAGGGTATTTCCTGGGAGCAGACGAATACGACGCGTTCTCCCGCTTCCTGAGTGGTGCTGAGGCCCCTGACGCGGAGGGCTACTTTGTCTGAGACATTCCCAGCAGTCGCCTCGTCCCTGCTGATCAACGGAGCGATTGTCAGCCATACCAGCCTGGTCGGAGACGGCCGCCCCAACCTCCACCCGGCTGTCTGGGCTTTCGTCGACTCTCTGCCGGCCGACCGGCGGAGGTCCTTCACTGGCCGGTGTGCCGAGTCTGCACTGATCTCGGACCAGTTGTGGAAGCTCGACGTCGGGCGCACAGACGGCCGTAGCAGCACCATCGTCGAGGCGGCTTCCCACTTCTCGGGGTCCGCCATGACGTCCCGCATGGTGCGCGGACCAGGCAACCCGGATCATGGCAAGCCCACAGCACCGTGCATGGTCTGCGCAGCACTACTGGATGCCCTCGGCGTCCGGGTCGTCGGCTCACCGCAGTGAAACCGACGCACCGGCGTATGTGCCTCGCTGGGCAGTAGGCGCGTCTCCGGCTGGCGCGTCGCCCTGCGGTGTGCTCGCCCGCCATGAGGGGCCCGCCCGGGGAGCGGCTGCCCCGGCTGAGCAATGCCTGGTACGACGACGAGACGGGCCTCTGGGATGGGAACGGCGCGCCCACGGTCAAGGGGGACTGGGACTGGCCGCGGGGACCCGGACCCAACAGTGCCTTCTTAGGGGTGTACGAGTTTCTCCACACCAGCGGCTCGTTCAAGGCGCACTTCTGGGCCCGGCAGCGGTGGGAAGCGGCTGCTGACCACGTTGATCCTCTTCTGCGTGCAGAGTTGGACACTCTGCTGCTCGGGTTGGTCTGGGACGGGATGGACGGAGAGGCCGAGCACGCCGATCCTGGGCTCTTCAGCGACGGCCCCGGTTATTACGGCGTGCTGCTCGCACGGACACCGGACAGCGTGCGGGAACCGCGCGAGTCCACGGACCTGCTGGAGGAGTGGGGGAACGTGCTGAACGAGGCCGCCCGGCGGAGCTGGTGCGTCGTGGGGTTGAGCGCATAGAGCAAGGGGGCTGTCCACGGCTACCGGTCACACCTTGGCCACCGTGACCCGCAGTTCCCTCACCAGGGCGCGGACGACAGCGGATGCTGTCAGTTCGGAGGTGGTGACGTAGCCGACCTGGCGTGGCGGGCGCTTGGGACCGAGATCGGCGATGGCGACCGAGTTCGGTGCTCCGACCAAGGAGAGCACCGTTCCATCGTCCTCGGCCTCGACGGTCGGCTTCGGGATCCAGTCCTGCGCAGCCCACCAGTCGCGGGGGTACGAGCCACAGTTCTCAACGATCCGCACCCGCGGCTCGATCCCGGGATGCCGGACGCGCAGCCGCTGAAGGACGGACGGCAGCAGGTGGAGAGCCGCGCTGCGGAAGGCCGCGATCCGCAGCGGCCCCTGCGCCGCGTCGGGCCCGGCCGCACCGCGCGCCTCGGTGGTCAGGACGTCCAGCAGGCGCAGGTCGCGCAGCTCGTGCGGGGCGAGGTCGGCGTCGGACGTGCGGGCCACAGGGCGCTCACCTCAACGTATGAGAACTGCTGCCCACCAGGCGCATTCCCGCCCTACGGTCCGACTCATGAACGAGACCGCACTCACCGTGCATCAGATTGCCCGCCTCCATGACTTTCCCACCGCCGAGCACTTCCCCTCGTGTCGGCACGGCGACCGGGCGGTTCGCGCGGCTGCTCGGCGCCGGACGGCTCGTGGGCAGCGCGGGCTCGGCAGCGAAGGCCCACCGTCTCACGCGGGAGTCGGCATGACGCCGTCTTCGACTACCACGACGGGCCCGCCGCCGACCTGTTCGCCAAGGTCGCACCGGACGGCATCGACGTGTTCGTCGACAGCGTAGGCGGCGAGCAGCTGGCCGCCGCGGTGGGAGCACCCTGGTCAGCAACTACCGCAAGCTCACCGTGCGAGACCGCGCACAAGCTCCATGCGCATGCTGACGCGGGCCGGTTGACAGCGTCGCCGCGAGAGCCTCAGTAGGCTCGCGGGCCTGCTTCCGTCGCCCGTACCGTACTGCTGGCGAATCCCGTGGGCTCCTCGCCCTTGTCGACGATCTCGCACTGGTACTTGCTTGCTCCGTTCAGCGGGGCCAGGGTCGCCTTGGGGATGTCGTTGCACAAGGCGTAGTCGATGGAGCCCTTGTAGTTGCCGACAGGAGCTTGGCGACGCCCGCTTCGGTGATGATGCCGGTGCTGGGAGTCGCCTCGTACTCGACGTAGTTCTCCGACCAGGCGGCTTTCTCGCCGATCGTCACATCCCAACTGATCTTCAGCCCGTCGTAGGTGGTCGTGCAGGTGGCCCTCTTGCCCGTCTTCGACTCGATGTCGCTGGGGCACTGGGCGGTCGTCTTGCCCTCGTCCTGAGCCATTTTGAGCGTGCGGACGCTCAACTCGTGCTCCAGCTGCCGGGAGAAGGGGGCGTCCTCGGCGGGGGCGTCCGGTTCCAGGTCGGGGCTCATGTCGGGCTGGTCAGCCTCTGGGGAAGGACGGTGCCTGATGGTGTCGCTTTGCTGTCGGTGTCATCCGGACTTGAGGCTGCACCGCCGCATCCAGAGGCCACAGGGTGCGGCAGGGCTACCCGCTGACCGACCCCGCCCGGCGACTGCGGGCTGTGGTCCACCGCTCACTCATCGAGGGTCGGGCTGCTTTCGGATGTGTGGTGCTTCTGTGAGTGCCGGACACCAAGATTGCGGCGGCGACCGATGGGTTGATAGAGATGGCTGGGAATCTTCGGGCGCATCGGGAGCGGTCGCCCAGCAGCCCTAGGGGGAAGGCGGGTTCGGTATGAAGTTCGACATGGGTGCGCAGACGCTGTCGACGCTGATGCGTGATTCGCGGGGGTCGAGTGAC
>NZ_JAHUXH010000072.1 GCF_019219825.1 Streptomyces sp. TRM70350
GTCGATGAAGACGTCCGGGGTGGCCATGACGGTGACACCGCCGGCCAGCGCCATGGAACACTCCCCGCTGCGCAGCGCCTGGATCGCCCAGTGCAGCGCGACCAGGGACGAGGAGCACGCCGTGTCCACGGTGACCGCCGGGCCCTCCAGACCCAGGGTGTAGGCGATACGGCCCGAGAGCACGCTGGCGGAGTTGCCGATGCCGACGTACCCCTCCGCGCTCTCGACGGTCCTGCGCACCAGTTGGGCGTAGTCCTGGCCGTTGGTGCCGAGATAGACGCCGATGTCCGCGCTGCGCAGGGACTTCGGGTCCAGCCCTGCGCGTTCGACGGCCTCCCAGGCGGTCTCCAGGGCGAGCCGCTGCTGCGGGTCCATGGCGAGGGCCTCACGCGGGGAGATGCCGAAGAAGTCCGCGTCGAATCCTGCGACGTCCGCGAGGAAGCCGCCCTCGCGCACGTACGACGTGCCCGCGTGCTCGGGGTCCGGGTGGTAGAGGCCGGCGGTGTCCCAGCCGCGGTCCTCCGGGAACGGGGAGAGGGCGTCGCGTTCGTCGGCGAGCAGCCGCCACAGGTCCTCGGGGGAGGTCACTCCGCCGGGGTAGCGGCAGGCCATGCCGACGATCGCGATGGGCTCGTCGGCGGCGGGGCGGGTCACGGCGGGTGCCGTCTCCTCGGCGGGTTCGCCGAGGAGTTCGGCCAGCAGGTGGTCGGCGAGGGCCTGCGGGTGGGGGTGGTCGAAGACGAGGGTCGCGGGCAGGCGCAGTCCGGTGGCGGCAGCCAGCCGGTTGCGCAGTTCCACGGCGGTCAGGGAGTCGAAGCCGAGTTCCTTGAACGCCCGGCCGGGGGTCACCGTGGTGTCGTCGGTGTGGCCGAGGACCACGGCGGCGTGCGAGCGGACGAGGGCGAGCAGGCTCCGTTCGCGTTCGGCGGCGGTGAGGCCGGTGAGCTTGTCGGCCAGGGTCTCCGGTCCGGTGTCCGCGGTGGCGGCGCGCCGGGCGGGGCCGCGGACCAGCCTGCGCATCAGCGCGGGTACAGCGGTAACGCCGGTGGCGAACGACGTGAGGTCCAGCCACGCGGGGACGAGGACCGGGGCGGGGCCGGCGGTGGCGCGGTCGAACAGGGCCAGCGCGTCGGCTGTGGGCAGCGGCACCACTCCGTCGCGGGCGGCGCGCCTCAGGTCGGCGGTGCCCAGGTGGCCGGTCATGCCGCTGGCGTGCGCCCACAGGCCCCACACCTGGGAGGTGGCGGGCAGGCCCTGGGCGCGGCGGTGTGCGGCGAGGGCGTCGACGAAGGCGTTGCCCGCCGCGTAGTTGCCCTGGCCGGGCGCGCCGAAGAGGCCGGAGGTGGAGGAGAACAGCAGGAAGACGGCCGGCCGGTGGGGGGCGGTCAGCTCGTGCAGGTTCCAGGCGGCGTCGACCTTCGGTCGGAGCACCTTGGCGAGCCGCTCGGGGGTCTGCGAGGCGATGACGCCGTCGTCCAGGACACCGGCGGCGTGGACGACGCCGGCCAGGGGTCGGTCGGCGGTGATCCGGTCGAGCAGTGCGGCCAGCGCGGTGCGGTCGGCGGCGTCGCACGCGGCGACGGTCACCTCGGCGCCGAGGGCCCGCAGTTCGTCGGCGAGGGCCACGGCCTCGGGGGCCGCGTCGCCGCGCCGGCCGGCCAGCACCAGCCGGCGTACGCCGTGTTCGGTCACCAGGTGCCGGGCGCAGAGGGCGCCGAGCGTGCCGGTGCCGCCGGTGACGAGGACGACGCCCTCGGAGGGCCACGGCGAGTCGCCGGTGGGCGTGCCGGTGTGCGGGACGCGGACCAGCCGGGGCGCGAGGGCGCGGTCGGCGCGTACGGCGATCTCCGGTTCGCCGGTGGCGAGGACGGCGGGCAACTGCTGGAGCGCGTCGGGGCCGTCGACGTCGACCAGCACGAGCCGGCCAGGGTGTTCGGCGCGGGCGGAGCGGATCAGGCCCCACACGGGTGCGTGGGCGAGGTCGGTGACGTCCTCGTCGCCGACCTGGACCGCGCCGTGGGTGAGGACGACCAGCCGGGTGTGGGCCAGTCGCTCGTCGGCGAGCCACTCCTTCAGGACGGTCAGCACGCGCAGGGTGGCGGTGTGGGCGGCGCCGGCGGTGTCGTCCTGCGACTGCTGCCGGCACGGCAGCACGAGGGTGCCGGGCACGGTGTCCAGGGCGGTGACGGCGGCCAGGTCGGGGCAGGTGGGGTAGCCGGGCAGCGGGAGGCCGCCGAGTACGGCGATGCCGTCGACGTCGGCCGCGGGCAGCGGGACCGGCGTCCATTCGACCTGGTACAGCTCGTGGTCCCGGCCCGCACCGGTCGTGGCCGGCGGGCGCAGGCTCACGGAGTCGGCGGTGAGCACCGGCGCGCCGGTGTCGTCGGCGGCGTGCAGCATGAACGCGTCCTCGCCGGTGGGGTGCAGCCGTACCCGCAGCCGGGTGGCGCCCACGGCGTGCAGGGTGACGCCGCGCCAGGTGACCGGGACGAGACCGGGGCGTACGGCGGCCAGGGCGTCGGTGAGCAGTGCGGGGTGGACCCCCCAGCCGCCCGCGGTCTCGTCGGCGAGTTCGACGGTCACGTCGGTGTCCGCGTCCTCGGGTGCGGTGGGCGCGGGGGTGCCGGTGTGCGGGCTGAGGACGCCGGTCGCGTGCCGGGTCCAGGGCTGGTCGTCGCCGGCGTCGGCGGGCCGGGAGTGCACGGCGACCTGGCAGCTGCCGTCCGCGTCCTCCGCGCCCAGGGTGACCTGGAGGCGGAGGGCCATGCCGGCGGTGTCGAGCGGGGTCTCCTCGGTGAGTTCGCCGAGCTTCCTGCCGTCGCCGGCGTGCAGGACGAGGTCCACCACGGTGCCGGCCGGCAGTTCGGTGCCCGCCGGGACGCGGCCGGTGAAGACCAGTCCGCCGGAGCCGGCGAGCGGGGTGACGGCGCCGAGCAGCGGGTGGCCGGTGCCGGTCAGGCCGAGGCCGGTGGCGTCGGAGGCGACCGGGCCCTGGGGCCAGAAGCGGCGGCGCTGGAAGGGGTAGGTGGGCAGGTCGACGCGGCGTCCGCCGGGGCAGGCCACCGTCCAGTCGACGGCCACGCCGTGGACGGCGGCCTCGGCGAGCGAGAGGAGGAGGCGGCGCGGGCCGTCCTCGTCGCGGCGGAGGGTGCCGACGACGGCGGCGGTCCGCTCGGCGCTCTCGGCGGTCTCCTGGACGGCGGCGGTCAGCACCGGGTGCGGGCTGATCTCCACGAACACGTCGTGACCGGTGTCGAGCAGCCCGCGCACCACGGGTGCGAACCGTACGGGCTCGCGCAGGTTGCGGTACCAGTAGTCGGCGTCGAGCGGGGTCTCGCCGAGCGGCCCGCCGAGCAGGGTGGAGTGGAACGCGATGTCCGCGGCGCCGGGCCGCAGACCGTCGAGCAGGGTGCGCAACTCGGCTTCGAGGGACGCCACATGGGCCGAGTGGGAGGCGTAGTCGACGGCGATGCGCCGCACGCGTATCCCGTCGGCCGACCAGGAGGTCATCACTTCGTCCAGTGCTTCGGGGTCGCCGCTCAGGACGACCGCCGAGGGGCCGTTGAGCGCGGCGACCGAGACGCGCCCGGCCCACGGTCCGAGCTTCTCCCCGACCGCGGCCTCGGGCAGGGCCACGGAGACCATGCCGCCCCGGCCGGCCAGCCGCTCGGCGATGAGCCGCGAACGCAGCGCGACCACACGGGCACCGTCGGCCAAAGACAGCACACCGGCCACACAGGCAGCGGCG
>NZ_JAHUXH010000073.1 GCF_019219825.1 Streptomyces sp. TRM70350
ATGCCCAGCAGACGGCGCATGGCCACTGTCATTGCCGCTGCTCCTCAGCTGGTGGCGTGCCGGGTGGCGTCGGGCTGCGGTTGCCCATGAAGTAGGCGCCGAAGGCGCCGGCCAACGAGGCGAACACCGTGACGGCGTACAGGGCCAGCAAGATTTCGATGAGCTTGCCGTAGGCGGTTGTTGCTCCCGCCGACTCACCGCTGATCGCCATCAGTGCCGTGGCGTGAAGGGTGCTCGCGAACGAATCGGTCGGCCGATCGAACTCATACAGCAGTTCCCCTGCGGCGACCACCACGATCACCGTGATCATGCCCAGCCACGCCACCCGGTCGCTGAACAGCCGGCCCGCCGACCGTGAGGACCGCACGGTCGAGGAGAGCACCCGGCCGGTGCGCAGGAGGCGAAGCGAGCGCATCAGGCGAAGCACCCGCAGGAAGGGCAGGATCAGGAAGATCACCTGCCACCAGTTGCGGCGCAGGAACTTTCCCCGGTGCTCCGCCAGGCCCAGGCGGGCGATGAACTCGGTGACGAAGACTGCCCACAGCAGCCAGCCGGTCACCCTCATGGCGGTGTGCATCGCCGTTCCGGGCCTGGCCATGCGCTCGCCGATGACGACGAGCAGGAACAGCAGTCCCAGGGCGCTCATCACTGGCGTGAGCCGGTCCAGCAGCTCCTGGGCCAGGCGTTCACGCACAGAGTCGCGCTCGGAAGTTCGACCCACGTCAGCCACTCGCTCACTACGCCTTTCATGCGTCCGCGCTCCGCCTGGCCACAGGCCAGGGACCTGACCGTAATGCCCGGCTTATGCAGGATCGCGATGGGCATGCTCGACATTGTCCAGGGCGGTACCGGAGCCGTACTGGGAGCGGGAAATCACGCTGAAGCTGCCGTCCGTTTCCAGCACGACGGCTTGCACGTCCTCCATAGCGCCAACCCCTTGAGCACGGACGGCCTGCCTCACCTCATCGGGTGCCACCCGCTGACGCCTCATCGCTTCATGGAGCATGCGGCCCTGATGCAGCAGCACGGTTGGCTCGGCCTTCACCAGGCGCCGGACCATACCGGAGCGGACCGATGCCCAAGCGGTGAAGAACTGCAGCGCCACCAGCATGCCCAGGGCGGTGGCGCCTTCGAGGAGCGCGACTCGGCGGTTGAGCAGAATCGTTGCCAGGGCCGAGCCCAACGCCACGGTGACGACCAGGTCGAAGGCGTTCATCTTTGACAAGGCTCGCTTGCCGGACGCGCGGACCGCAGCGATCAGAATCAGATAGGCGAGGCCCGTCATGATCAAAACGCGGACGAGGTCATCCCAGGAGTCGAAGAGCATGTTCCCACTGCTACCCCCTTGGCCGGTCGTCCGCACAAGGTGCCGTACAGCGGTGGCGGCGGACGTGGAATGAGGGCGGTCCGCGAGTTCTGCGGACACAAGGACAGGCGTCACTGCCGAGGCTGAGCCAGAGGATTCGCGCAGGTGAAGGCGGCACTGGCCGAGGGGCCGGCCGCACGACGGCTGGGAGGACCAGCGGTGGACGCTGGCGCGGGTCAAGACGGTGATCGGCCGGCGCTTCCACCTCACTTACACCATCCAGGGCGTGCGGAAGCCACTGGTCCGCAACGGCTGGTCGTGCCAGGTGCCCGCCCGACCCGCCTTGGAGCGGGATGACGACGCGGTGGCCGGGTGGCTCCAAGGAGGCGGGGCCCTGCGCGGGAGACTCGCGGCGGCCTGTGGGGCCTGGCTCGTCTTCGAGGACGAAGCCGGTTTCTCCCTGACGTCGCCGCAGGCAAAGACCTGGTCGCAGCGCGGCCGAACCCGCCACCGTGTACCACGCCACGTCTGGCCATGACGAGCGGCCTGGTCGCGAAGCCGGCCGGACGGAAGCCAACCGCCCCTTGGTGAACGCCGCCGACTGGGCGTTTGCGGGCAGGCCGGTGTCGGCGTGGCCGGCAGCCGCATCCGGGGAAGGCGGCCGAGCGCTCGTCGTGGCTCATTGCGCCGTGTCGGGTGCACGGTCGGCGGCCTTGCGATAGAGAGCCAGGCCGGGGGCCGTGGTGATGCCGTGCACGACGGTGCTGGCGGCGACGATCAGTGTTCCGGCGGCCAGTACCAGGGGGTTCGCCCCGAGCCGGTGGGCCTCCATGGTCAGGTAGAACAGCGCCGAGACGCCGATGGGACCGAACCAGCCCAGGAAGACGGCGTCCCGCCAGGCCAGGGAGAGGGGCCGCTTGAGCGCGAGCAGGACCGGCAGCCTGCGCAGCAGCAGCACGCCCAGGACCAGCAGCAGTGCCCGCCACCATCCCAGCTCGCCCCACTCGCTCCAGGGGATCATCGCTCCCAGGACGGTGAACAGCGGCAGGACCATGAGGCGGTTGACCGCCTCGTCGATCTTGTTCTCGTCGGCGCGTTCGTTCGCCGAACTCGTCGCGTTGAAGGCCAGGCCGCTGACGAAGACGGCCAGGATGCCGTCGAGGTGCAGCAGACCGGAGGCGCCGAGCACGAACAGGGCGAGCAGGAGCGTGTAGATGAACAGGGGGCCTGACTCGACGGTGCGACGAACGTCGGCGGCGCGCAGGGCCTTCCCGCCCAGCCAGCCCGCCATCCCCCCGAAGGCAACCGCGCCCAGAACCTGCCACAGGGATTCCAGCAGTGCCTTGGTGCCGGTGAGGGGCCCGGCGATGGCCACGGCGGCGAGCACCAGGGGCAGGGCCAGTCCGTCGTTGGCACCCGATTCGAGGGAGAGGAGCTGCCTGGTCCGGGCGGTAATGCCCTTCTCGGCTGGTTCGCCGGTGATCACGCTGGAGGCGAGGACGGGGTCGGTGGGGGTCAGGGCCGCTCCCAGCAGCGCCGCCGCGCCGAAGCCGATGCCCAGGGCGGCGGCCGACACTGCCGTGGTGAGCAGCGCCATCCCCAGCATGGCTACGCCGAGAAGGACGGCCACCGGCCTGATCCGTGACCGTACGGCGCGGAACGGATAGCGCAGCGCCACGGCCATCACCGAGATCGCCAGCAGGATCCGGGAGGCCTCGTGCAGTTCCTTGTGTCCCTCCACCACGGTGGGAAGGTCGATGACCCCCAGCACGGCCGGACCGAAGACGATCCCGGTCAGCAGGGCCAGCAGCGGTCCGCTCAGCGGTAGCCGTTGGATGAGCGCGGAGAGCGCCGCCACCACGAGGGCGAGCGCACCAGCAACCGTCAGTAGAGTGTCCACCATGCCGCCTGACTTTCCCTTCCCCGTCAGGAGCATGTGTACCCGGACGCCCGATGCCCCGGACGGCCAAGCTGGTGACACTGCCCCGAAGAGCACTAGGGACTGTCTGCGGTTGTGATCAATGGGGTTTCAGGAGGCTGCGGATCCAGATGGTCGCTGCGCGGAGATGGAGTCCGGCGAGGTAGCTCTCAGGCGTCTTGTCGTAGCGGGTCGCGATGCCCCGCCAGTCCTTCATCTTGTTGATGGCCCGCTCAACCGTGTTGCGGTCGCGGTAGAGACCGGTGTCGTGGGTGACGGGCCTGCCGCCCCGGCTGCCTTTCTCTCTGCGGTTGGCGGCTTGGTCCTTCTTCTCCGGGATGACCGCCTTGATACGGCGTTTGCGCAGGTGGGCGA
>NZ_JAHUXH010000074.1 GCF_019219825.1 Streptomyces sp. TRM70350
CGGACCAGACGCTGGCCCAGATCGAGCTGTTCACCAAGCCCGACGAGTACCCGACCGACGTCTACGTGCTGCCCAAGCACCTGGACGAGAAGGTCGCCCGTCTCCACCTCGACGCGCTCGGCGTGAAGCTGACCACGCTCCGCCCCGAGCAGGCCGAGTACATCGGCGTCGAGGTCGAGGGCCCGTACAAGCCGGACCACTACCGCTACTGAGTCCACAGCCGACCCGCTGAGCCGCGCGCCCGTGCACTGACACGCGGCTCAGCAGCAGGTCCTCCGAGGCAGGCCCCCGCACCCCCGTGCCGGGGGCCTGCCTCTTTGACCGGACCAGCTGGCACCGACCAGCGCGGCGAACCGGACCAGCCCGTCACACCCCAGGACCCTCATGCCCCGCGGCCGCTATTCGCTCCACGATCCGCACGATCACACCCCCCTCGCAGAAGAGCACTTCCACTGCGCCCCCGGCCCTTCCGGCTGGCGCTACGTCTCCCAGCTGACCACCCCCTCGGGCGATCACCGCGGCTCCGTCGACCTCACCCTCGACGAACTCGGCCGCCCCATCCGTCTCGAACTCCACGCGGCGGGCTGGCAGGTGCGCGGCGCCGCCCTCGACGGCGTCACCTGGGTTCGTACCGACCCCACCGGCACCGATGCCACGGAAGGCAACGTGCGCGCCCACGCCTTCACCGGCACCTCCCCCGCGTTCCTCATCGCCACCATCCGTCTGCTGCGCCTCACCCCTTCCAGCTCCGCAACTCGCGTACGCCTCGTCGCCTTCACAGACCCGGTCCTCGCCCCGCGCACCGTGGACCAGTCCTGGGCTCTGCTGAAAAGAGAAGCACACGGCACTGACAACGGCCCTCTGACCGTGGACGAATACCAGGTCACAGCCCTGGACACGGGCGAGCAGCACCTCGTACACATCGCCGGAGACGTGGTGCTCGCGGCCCCCGGCATCGAGCTGGAGGAGCTGGACTCGCCGCCGTCCGTTTTCCCTTGAGCGGAGGTCTTCCCGGAGCAGATTTCCTGGAGCAGAGGCGCGGGAGGGCGGGCTCGGCTGGGTTGGTGGGGCGGCTGCGCGGCTGACGAGCCCCGAGAAACGAGGAGTCCCGAGAAACACGGAGGAGAACCTGAGCCCCGGCCTGTGCGGCCGCGAGGGGCTTACGCAGGTGGCGCGAACCCGGTCGCGGGGCGATTCGTATCGGCCGACTGGCCGTCCTGCTGCGGCCTGGGCGGCGACGCGTGCGACGCCGGGCTTTCGGGACGGCGTTCGGGCCGCGCTGCTTCATGTCCGGGCTGTGCTGCCGCAGGGAAGTGCTCAGCAGGTGGGGGAGTAGCAACAGGGGGGTGCGGACCAGGCGCCGTATTTGCCCCGTACTGCCCGTCGTGGCCAGGTCCACCCGCAACCGTCCCGTTCACGTGAGCCCGCCGGATCTCGCGCGCCTGTCGCTCCTGGACCACCGCCGCCAGATAGGCGGCCGGAGGTATCCCAGGCGGCACCGGAGCGCCCGTCCGCTCCGCGAGGTCAGTGGCGAGCCGTTCCGCCATGGCCCCGCCCACCTGGGGGTCGAGCTGCTGCATGCGCGTCAGGTACTGCCGTATGGCCAGCCACAGCCCATCAGGAACCGCCGACAGATCAAGTCCCGAGAAACGCCCGGCCAGCCAGGGCGGTGGCGGAGGCACGAAACGCGCGTGGGCGGCGGGGATCCGTTCCCGTACGACCAGAGTCCCCGCGAACACATCCCCGAGCCGACGCCCTCGCTCCGAAACGAGCGACGCGATACAGGCGATCACCCCGAGCGTCAGCAGGATCTCGATCACGCCGATGGCGCCTCGTACCAGCGCATGCCGGAACCGGATGGGCCCGCCGTCGTCACGCACCACCCGCAGCCCGAATGCCATCTTCCCCAGCGACCGCCCATGACTGAGCGTCTCCACGGCGATCGGCGTGCCCACCAGAACCAGCAGAAACGTGGCGATGGAGATCGCGATCTGAGCAGCCTCGTCCAGCGAGGCCGTGGAGATCACCAGCACCATGGTCACGATCATGTACGCGGCAAAGGCCACGACCAGATCCAGCAAGACGGCCAGCGCCCTGCTGGGCAACCTCGCAGGGCGCAACTCCAGCGCCACCGCCTCGCCCGTCACCAGCTCACTCACGCCCGCCGTCCTTCCCCTGGACTGCCCCGAGAACAGCCAGTCTGCCAAGCTGAGGGCACCGAGCATCGCAGTACGACAAGCTGATACTCACGACGGGCCCGCCGACGAGCAGCCGAGGAGCAGGCAAACCAATGGACCTCGACGTCTTCGTCTCCGCCCACCGAGCGGAGTGGGACCGCCTGGAGGACCTGCTCCGGCGCCAGCGCCGGCTGACCGGCGCCGAGACCGACGAACTCGTCGCGCTCTACCAGCGCACTGCGACTCATCTTTCCCTGATCCAGTCCAGCGCACCCGATCCCCAGCTGACCGGGCGCCTCAGCCAACTGGTGGCACGCGCGCGTAGTGCGGTGACAGGCACCCGACGGGCCTCCTGGCGCGATGTCACCCGCTTCCTCGCCTACGGCTTCCCCGCCGCCGTCTACCGATCACGCCACTGGTGGGTTCCCACCGCACTTCTGTCGACTCTCGTCGCGGCGCTCCTCGGCTGGTGGATCGGTACGCATCCTGAAGTCCAGGCCACCATCGCGGCGCCCGCCGAACTGCGCGAGCTCACCCGCCCCGGCGGTCAGTACGAGAGCTACTACTCCACCCACCCCGCGGCATCCTTCGCAGCCCGCGTCTGGACGAACAACGCCCAGGCCGCCGCCATGTGCCTGGTCTTCGGGATCTTCCTGGGCCTCCCTGTCCTCTGGATCCTCTTCCTCAACATGCTCAACCTGGGCATCGGCTTCGGCCTGATGTCCTCTGCAGGCCGACTCGACACCTTCCTCGGCCTCGTCCTCCCGCACGGGCTGCTGGAGCTGACGGCCGTCTTCGTAGCCGCCGGTACAGGACTGCGCCTCGGCTGGACGGTGATCGACCCAGGGCCACGCACGCGCAGGAAGGCCCTGGCGGAGGAGGGCCGAGCCGCCGTCGGCATGGCGATCGGCCTTGCCCTGGTCCTGTTCGTCGCCGGTGCGATCGAAGGCTTCGTCACGCCGTCGGGCCTGCCCACCTGGGCCCGCATCGGCATCGGCGTCATCGCCGAGGCCGCCTTCCTCGCGTACGTCTACGTGCTCGGACGGCGCGCCGCCCATGCCGGCGAGACGGGTGACGTGGACATGGCCGAGCGCAGCGCCACGGTGCCGACCGCCGCCTGATGTGCGGACAGGCCCGCCGGACTGCTAGTCTCCTCTTCGCCTCGCAGGAGCCGTTGACACGGAGCATGTGGGGAGGTAGATTTAAACAGTTGCCTGGACTGGAGTTGATCCGGTCGGCGCCTTGAGAACCTACCCGCTTCTCGGGACATCGGTTCCGAAGAAGCTGATCCCGATTAATCGGAATGGGCGGTCGGTCAGCCCGGCCCGAAACCTCTGATAAAGTCGGGAGCGCCGGAAAGGGAAACGCGGAAGCGGGAACCTGGAAAGCACCGAGGAAATCGGATCGAGAAAA
>NZ_JAHUXH010000075.1 GCF_019219825.1 Streptomyces sp. TRM70350
CCCAGCTTCCCGTTCACCGTCAACGGCAACCGCTCCAGCACCACGAACGCCGCCGGCACCACCGACGCCGGAAGCCGGTCGCTCAGGTACTCGCGCAGGGAGGAGACGAGGGAGCCGGTGAGCCGGGAGCGGCGGGGGCTGTTGGCGAACCGTGCCGGGTCGGCGGCCGTCGTGACGGCCGGGGAGTACAGGTCGTCGATGACGTCGGGCACCGGGGGGTGCTCGTCGGCACCGGTGTGGCCCGGCGCGCTGAACAGGACGTCGAGGTCGCCGTCCGGTGAGTCGGCGGACCAGGTGACGGCGGCGCGGCGGCCGAGGCGTGCGGCGAGGGCGTGCAGGTCCTCCGGGTCGATCGCCGGGTGGGTGGTGGCCGGGGCGCGGACCGCGCGGCGGGCGGCGGTGAGGTCGCCGGATCCGTCCAGCAGCCGTAGTGCGGCGGTCTCGGGCGCCAGGCGGGCGTTGGGCACGCCCGCCACGCGCAGCGCCTCCGGCCGGGTGGCCAGCAGGTGTTCGAGTGTGGCCGGGTCGTCCAGGTCGCGGCCCCAGTGGAGGGTGGCGGCGGGGCGCGGTGCCGGGACGCCGGGGCCGCCGCGCTTGCGGAGGACGACGTCGTAGCGGTGACGGCTGAGCTCGTTGTGGTGACGGCCGCGTTTGACGCGTACGTCGACGGCGTCGACGGCGGGGATGCGGTGCCGCAGTGCCGGGAAGAACTCGGGGTCGACCAGCAGTTCGGTCTCCAGCAGCACGTCCTGCTCGACGGCGCGGCGCACGGCGGCCGCGTCCCGCTGCTCGTCGGGCCGGTGGAGCTGCACGGCGGCGGCGAAGCAGCGCAGTAGCCGGTGGTTGCGTACGTCTCCGATGAAGAGGGTGCCGCCGGGGGCGAGCAGGTCCATGGCGCTGGCGATGACGTCGGCGAGGTAGGCGGCGTGCGGGAAGTAGGGGACGACGGAGTTGATCACGACGGTGTCGAAGTGGGTCGCGGGCAGCCCGTCGGTGACGTCGGCGGGCTGCACCCGCAGGTGGACGCGGTCTCGCAGCGCGGGCCGGTCGGCCAGCTGGGTGCGCAGCGCCTCGATGGCCGTGGCGGAGAAGTCGGTCGCCCAGTACGTCTCGCACTCCTCGGCGAGCCGGGACAGGATCAGGCCGCTGCCGACGCCGATCTCCAGCACCCGGCGGGGTCGCAGGGCGCGGACACGGTCGACGGTGGCGTCGCGCCACTCGCGCATCTGGGGCAGCGGGATGGGCCGGGAGTCGTAGCTGCTGCCCCAGCCGGCGAAGTTCTCCCCGAACGGCGCGGTGGCGGCGTCCCGGTACACCTCCTCGTAGACGTGGTGCCACTCGCCGACCTGCTCGGCCTCGTCGCTCGGGTCGCGTTCGGCGCCGTCCCGGGGGACGACGTAGGCGACGAGCTGCCGTTCGCCGGGCCGGTCCTCTCGGACGTGGGCGGCCGCCTGGGAGATCTGGGGGTGGCCGCGCAGGGCGGTCTCGATCTCGCCGAGTTCGACGCGCAGTCCGCGCAGCTTGACCTGCGAGTCGGCACGGCCGACGAAGTTGAGGCGGCCCTCGGTGTCGCGGCGGACCACGTCGCCGGTGCGGTACAGGCGGCCGCCGGGCGGGCCGAAGGGGTCGGCGACGAACCGCGCGGCGGTCTCGGCGGGAGCCTGGTGGTAGCCGCGCGCCATGCCCGCGCCCGCTATGTACAGCTCGCCCGGCACTCCCACGGGGACGGGGCCCAGGTGGTCGTCGAGGACGTAGAGCCGCATCTCGTCGAGGGCGACGCCGACGGGGACGGGCGCTTCGGGGTCGCAGGTGCCGCGGAAGGTGTGGCAGGAGGCGTAGACGGTGGTCTCGGTGGGGCCGTAGCCGTTGACCATGGTGGTGTCGGGGCAGTCCGCGGCCAGGCGGGTGGCGGCGGCCGGGGAGAGGACGTCGCCGCCGGTCCACAGGGCGGTCAGGCCGCGCAGCCAGTCGGTGCGGTCCTCGGCAGTGGTGTTGAACACGCCGGTGGGCAGCAGGAGTCCGGTGATCCGCCCCTCGGTGACGGCACGGGCGAGCACCCGCAGGTCGAGGTGGCCGGGCGGGGCCATGACCACGTGGCCGCCGGCCATGAGGGGCAGCCAGAACTCCATGTTGAAGGCGTCCCAGGCGTGGGCGGAGTGGAGCAGGACGCGGCCGGTGCTGCCGGGGGTCCAGACGCGGTCGTGCCTCAGGCACTCGATGCCCCCGTGGGTGAGGGCGACCCCCTTGGGCCGGCCGGTGGAGCCGGAGGTGTACATGATGGCGGCGAGCCGGTCGGGGTCGCGGACGGGCGGCAGGGGTGCCGGGGTGCCGTCGGGCTGCGGGAGGTCGTCGTCGAGGACGAGCTGCGCGAGGCCGTGTGCGGCCGCCTCGTCGCGCAGGGCGCGGTCGGTGAGCAGCACGGGCGGCCGGATCTCGGCGAGAACGGCGGCCCGGCGGGTCGGCGGGTGGTCGGCGTTGAGCGGGACGTAGGCCCCGCCCGCCTTCAGGACGCCGAGAACGCCGACCGCGAGATGAGCGCCGCGCTCGGTGAGCATGGCGACGGGGGTCTCCGCGCCGACGCCGCGTCCGCGCAGCAGGCGGGCGAGGAGGTCGGAGCGGCGGTCGAGTTCGGCGTACGTCAGGGTCTCGCCGGCGGCGGTGACGGCGGGCGCGTCCGGCTGGGTGCGTACGAGGTCGGCGAACCGGTCGGTGAGCGTCAGCGGTGCCGGGGTGTCCGGGCGGGTGGTGTCGTTCCACTCGGTGAGCAGCAGGTGCCGTTCGCCGGGCTCCAGCAGGTCCACGGCGCTGATGCGCTGGTCGGCGTCGTCGGCACAGGCGCGCAGCATCGTCGTCAGCCGGTCGATGAGCCGTTCGACGGTGTTCCGCTCGAAGAGGTCGCCGCTGTACTCGACCAGGCCCCAGACCCCGTCGGGGTCGCCGTCGTCGGTGTGCGCCTCGGTGAGGAAGACGGCGAGGTCGAACCGGGAGACCTCGGGCCTGAGGTGTTCGGGTTCGACGGTCAGGCCGGGCAGGCGGAACGCTGCCTCGGGGG
>NZ_JAHUXH010000076.1 GCF_019219825.1 Streptomyces sp. TRM70350
TAGTACTCCAGCCGCAGATTGTGATCTTGCTGGTGGGGGTCGGCGCAGGCACGGTTACGGCCACCGCTGATCATCGGTGTGTGAAGACTGAAGATCATGCGGTGGCCGCGGGTCACAGCGTAGACCCTGCCCGCTGGCAGGAGGCGTTCGAGGTCCTGATGTCTCGGATAGCGGGCCGGTTCGCGCGGGTTGAACCCCGGCGCCGGGTGAAGGACTTGGTGCTGGGGCTGCTGTCGGACCTGCCGCGCAAGAACTGCTGGAGCATCGCGGAGTGGGCCGGGGAGGCCGGCCCGGACGGCATGCAGCACCTGCTCGGCCGGGCCAAGTGGGATGCCGACGCCGTGCGCGAGTATGTGCTGGAACATCTGCACGACGAGGACGCGGTGCTTGTGGTCGACGAGACCGGGGACGTGAAGAAGGGCACGCACACCGTCGGCGTGCAGCGCCAGTACACCGGCACCGCCGGGAGGATCGAAAACGCCCAGGTCGCCGTCTACCTCGTCTACGCGGGCCGCCGCGGACATGCGGCGGTCGACCGCGAGCTGTACATACCGCGCTCGTGGACCACCGACCCGGACCGCTGCCGGGCAGCGGGACTGGGTGAGGACACCGTCTTCGCGACCAAGCCGGAGCTGGCCGCCCGCATGATCGGCCGGTTCCTGGACGCCGGGCACCGCGTGGGCTGGGTCGCGGGTGACGAGGTCTACGGCGGCAACCCGAGGCTGCGCTCCGCGCTGGAAGAGCGCCAGGTCGGCTACGTGCTCGCCGTGGCCTGCTCGGCCGAATTCGCCACCAGCGCGGGGAAGTTCCGCGCGGATGCCCTGGCCTCGAAGGTGCCCAGGCGGGCCTGGCAGAAGCTGTCGGCCGGGGCCGGCGCCAAGGGCCACCGCTTCTACGACTGGGCCGTCGTCGACCTGGCCGAAGCCCGGTCCGGCAGCCATCAGCTGCTGATCCGCCGCAACCGCACCACCGGCGAACTGGCCTACTACCGCTGCTGGTCACCTGCCCCGGTGCCTTTGGCCACGCTGGTGCGGGTCGCCGGGGCGAGATGGCGGGTGGAGGAGACCTTCCAGGCCGGCAAGGGCCTGGCCGGACTGGACGAGCACCAGGTCCGCCGCTTCACTTCGTGGTCGCGTTGGGTCACCCTGGCCATGCTCGCCCACGCCTTCCTCGCCGTCGTCCGCGCCGACGCACACGCCCGCCACCCCGCCCCGGACGGGCTGATCCCGCTCACCTGCAACGAGATCCAGCGGCTGTTCACGACGCTCGTCGTCCGGACCGTGCACGATGCGGCCCACCGGCTCGGCTGGTCCGCCTGGCGACGCCGCCATCAGGCCCGGGCCCGGGCCAGTCACTACCGCCGACAAGCCGCCGCTCAGGCGTGGTCGTGAATCAGCAGTCCCCGACCGACCACCGGCGCCCACTCGCGGACGCCGAGCACCTCGACTCCGGGTGTGCGGTAGTACGGATCGGTTTCAAGTAGGCGGTCCAGCTCCCCGCGTTCCGTATTGAAGACAAGTAGCGCACCAGTGTCGTCTGCCCACGGACCTGCGGCGACGAGATGGCCCTCTTCATGAAGGCGCTGGAGGAGTACACGATGCGCGGGACGTGCCGCGAGGCGCTCTGAGGTGGCGGTGAATGCAAGTTCGACGATCAGCATGCGCCTGAGGGTAGGTTCTGAGCATGCCGGGATCTGTATCAGCTGATACTGCAGTTGCAGCGGAGCGGCGCTCACTGAGCGAGATTCCGCTGTTGGCTGGGTTGTCGGACAACCAGTTGCGCACCCTCTGGGACGATTCGCTTGCACGCGGCTACCCAGCCGGACATGCGCTGCGTAATGCAGGTGATCCGGCGTCGCATCTTGTGCTGCTGCTGCGTGGTCGGGTGGCTGCCACCGCTACCACGCGTTCGGGTCGGGTCGTCCGCTTCGGCGAGTGGGCCGGCCCTTGCGCGCTCGACAAGGTTGCCGTGATCGATGGCCACGGACACACCGCCACCCTCACCGCGCTCACGCCGTGTTCGGTACGGACCCTGCCGCGTGACCGCTTCCTGACCGTAATCGACGATGTGCCTTCTGTGCGTAGGCATGTACTGCGCGTTCTTGCCAGCCAAGCCCGAAGTCACCAAGAAAAGATCACCATCACTGCGACGATGCCGGCAGAGGCCAGACTGGCGGCTTGGCTGCTGAACGAGGCCGCATCAGATGCAAAGGGAAGCATCACCTTGCCAGGTACGCAGCAGGTCTTGGCCGACCTCCTGGGTGTCACCAGGGTGACGGTCAACCGTGCACTCTCCCGGCTCCGCCGGGACGGCTTGATCGAGGTCAATCGCCACACGATCGCCATCCTCGCCCCGGAGCTCCTCGAATTGCGAACCCACGGCTAAGGACGCGCGGCAGGGAGCCGCAGCAGTAGCGGGAGCTCGCCGATGGCGCGGATGCGGCGGCCCGACAAGCAAGATCACG
>NZ_JAHUXH010000077.1 GCF_019219825.1 Streptomyces sp. TRM70350
ACGTACCCGCGTCCCAGACCCGTGGAGCCTCGGACGACGCCTTCTGGGCCGCTGTGCAGAGCGGTGGCCTCGCCGAACTGCTGGGCGTGGCGGAGGACGCCGGGCTGGACGCCGTACTCCCCACGCTCGCGTCCTGGCACGACAGGGAACGTGCCGACGCGGTCGTGGACGGATGGCGGCACAAGGTCCGCTGGACCCCACTGCCGGAGGCCGGTGGCGCGGTGCTGACCGGCCGGTGGCTGCTGGTGGCGCCGGAGGGCGAGCAGGCGCTCGTCGCCGACGCCGCCACCGCCCTGCGCGAGCACGGCGCCGAGGTCACGCACCTCGCGCTGCCCGACGGCGCCGACCGGGAGACGACCGCCGCACTGCTGCGGGACCTCCACGGCACCGGGATCACCGGGGTGCTGTCCCTGCTCGCGTCGGCGGCGCACCCGGTGCACGCCACCCTGGCCCTCGTGCAGGCGCTGGGTGACGCCGAGTTCACCGTTCCGCTGTGGTGCGCCACCTCCGAGTCCGTGGCGGTCGCCTCCACGGACCAGATCTCCGAAGCCGCCGTCGCCCCGGCCGGTCTCTGGGGGCTCGGCCGGGTCGTCCGCCTGGAGAACCCCGACCGCTGGGGTGGGCTGGTCGACCTGCCCGGCACGCTGGACGAGCGGGCACGGCGCCGGCTCGCCGCCGTGCTGGCCGGCTCCGAGGACGAGTGCGCGGTGCGCGAGAACGGCACCTTCGCGGCCCGCCTCGTACGGGCCGCCGACGCCCCCCGCCGCGAGTGGCGGCCCCGGGGCACGGTCCTGGTGACCGGCGGCACCGGCGCGCTCGGCGCGCAGGTCGCCCAGCGGCTCGCGGAGCGCGGGGCGCAGCACCTGCTGCTCGTCAGCAGGCGAGGTCCGGCGGCCGAGGGCGCCGCCCAACTGGCCCGCGCCGTCGAGGCCGCCGGTGCCACGGTGACCGTCGCCGCGTGCGACGTCGCCGATCCGGAGGCGGTCGCGGACCTGCTGGCCCAGGTGCCCGCCGACGCTCCGCTGACTGCGGTGGTCCACACGGCGGGCGTCCTCTCCGACGCCTCACTGGACATGCACACCCAGGAGCAGCTCACCGCCGTACTCCGGGCCAAGGCCGACGCCGCCCGGGTCCTGCACACCGCGACGGCCGGGCTCGACCTGGACGCGTTCGTGCTGTTCTCCTCGCTCGCGGGCACCCTCGGCAACCCCGGTCAGGCCGCCTACGCCGCCGCCAACGCCGTACTCGACACGCTCGCCGCGCACCGCCGGAGCCTCGGCCTGCCCGGCACCGCCGTCGCCTGGGGCCCCTGGGCCGGCGGCGGCATGCTCGACGCGGCCGTGGCGGAGCGGTTGCGCCGCGCCGGTGTCACGCCGCTCGACCCCGGCCACGCCCTGGTCGCCCTCGAGCGTGCCGTGGCCGCCGGGGACGCGCACAGCGTCGTCACCGACGCCGACTGGACCGGCCTGACCGCCGGCTCCCTGCTGGCCGAACTGTCCGGCCCGGCCCCCGCGGTGGCGCCCACGGCGCTCACCGGCCCCGACCGCGAGCGCGCCGCCCTGGACCTCGTGCGCTCCTGCGCCGCCGCCGTCCTCGGCCGCTCGGGCGCGGCGGACGTCGAGCCCGACACCGCCTTCCGCGACCTCGGCTTCGACTCCATGGCCGCCGTCCAGCTGCGCAACCGCCTCAGTGCCGCCACCGGAGTCGCGCTCCCCGCGACCACCGTGTTCGACCACCCGAGCGCCCGCGCCCTCGCCACCCGCCTGCTCGCCCTGGCGAGCGGCGAGGACACCGGCGCGACCGGCGCGACCGCGCTTGCGGACACGGCCGTCCGCACAGACGAACCGATCGCCATCGTCGGCATGGCCTGCCGCTTCCCCGGCGACGTGACCTCGCCCGAGGAGCTGTGGCGGCTGCTGGCCGACGGCGTGGACGCCGTCGGCCCCATCCCGGCAGACCGTCGGTGGGGACCCACCGACGCCTACGCCGAGGGCGGATTCCTGCGCGGCGCGGGGGAGTTCGACGCGGACTTCTTCGGTATCTCGCCGCGTGAGGCGCTGGTCATGGACCCGCAGCAGCGGCTCGCCCTGGAGACCGGCTGGGAGGTCTTCGAACGCGCGGGCATCGACCCGCACACGGCCCGCGGCACGTCCGTCGGTGTCTTCCTCGGCACCAACGGCCAGGACTACGCGGCCCTGCTCTCCGGCGCCACCGAGGCCCACGCCGGACACATCGGCACCGGCAACTCCGCCAGCGTGCTGTCCGGCCGTATCGCCTACGTCCTGGGTCTGGAGGGCCCGGCGGTCACCGTGGACACGGCGTGCTCCTCGTCCCTGGTCGCGCTGCACTGGGCGATCAGCGCGCTGCGCAGCGGGGAGTGTTCCATGGCGCTGGCCGGCGGTGTCACCGTCATGGCCACCCCGGGCGCCTTCGACGAG
>NZ_JAHUXH010000078.1 GCF_019219825.1 Streptomyces sp. TRM70350
CTGCGCCTGCTACCCGCCACGGTTGTTTATCGGCGGGGGGAGGAACGGGAGGAGGCTGCGTAGTAGCGTCCGGCCACAGGCCCTGAGTGTTCGTGCTCGCGCACCCACGTGCGCGAGCACGCGTGTGTACGAGCCGGCCACGGTGATCGGGCGACGAGAGCGGTGGCGCCGAGGTGTGCAGAAACACCAGTCCCTGGCCGTTCCGGCTCAAGGCGCGCGATGGTGAGGCGGTGGCCGTCTACGTGTTGGGGCAGCTCGCAGTACGGGTGGTGTGGCGCTGAGCTCGTATTCAATTCCCGCCTGGCAACCAGGAGACGTATCGGCTGCTCTCACCCCAGGTCAGATCGATGTTCCACTCCACCAGCTGATGCGTGGTGGCCGGGTCGGGCAGGAACTTACCGGTCCAGGTCATGCGTCCATCCGGATCCTTTCCCAGAGCGAATCTCGTCGTAGGCCTTCGAGCCGGATCGAAGAACACGAGCTGGTTCCCTTCCATGGCCCAGAACGTCTCGTTCGGGTGGTCGGATTCGATGCTGCCGTCGACGTGCAGCAGGATGCTGATGGGCAAGGAATGCGGTCGGCGGAATTGCCAGACCTTGCCGGTGGCTTCGGGGTCGAGTTGGCGCAGTTGGTGCGTGATCTTCGGGTTGGGGAGGAAAGGTCCCGAATGGTCGACTCGACCGAACTGTGAATGGGTGTCGGTGAAACGCGTCGTGACACGGCCGTCGCCGTTGTGGAAGACGAGAGTGTCACCCTCCTGTGCCCATGAGCGCTCGTTGGGGTGTGAGTGCCCCTCGATGGTGCCATCGGCACGGAGCCGAAGGAGGCTGGTGATGACCGACCCGTCCGCTCTGGCGAATTGAAACCATTTCCCTTCGACCGTCAGGTCTACTTCGCGGAGTTCGTGGACGATGCGCCCGTCGAACTCGAAGGAGCCACGCAGCACGATGCGCCCGTCCTCTCGGGCGTCCCAGACAAAGCGGGTCGAGGCTCGCCCGTCACGGGTAAAGAAGACCAGTGCGCCGTTCTCCCGGCCCCAGCGCGCCTCGTTTGGGTGCGTGTGCCCCTGAATGGTTCCATCGGCGAGCAGTCGGATCCGCTGGGCGATGACCGAGCCGTCGTTTCGGCCGAACTGAAACACCCGGCCTTCGACGTCGTTTAGTCCGACGGCCGCAGTGCCCGGCATCCCGGCGCTCGCGAAGTCGCCCAGGTTGACTTCACCGGCGTCGGTTTGGGCGCGCACGCGCACCATGCGCGTGTCCTGCGGCGCAGGGGCGGACTGGTCGAGGGTGAGCTGCGCCGTGGCGGCCACTGGCGGGAGCGTGTGGATGTCGAAGTGGTCGTGGCGTTCGTCGTAGGCGAGCAGGACAGGTCCCCGATACAGCGCGAGGCGTCCGCGGGCTCCCTTGCCGCTGGCCGGGTCGCAACCAGGTGGTGGGTCCGCGCCGATCAAGGCTCTGGGGCTCAGGTCCAACTCCAACCCGATCGTGTCACCCGAGCGCCAGGTCCGCTCGATGATGTGGTAACTACCCGCGACGACCCCGGGGCGGGAGGCCCCGTTGACAGCGACCGTGGTCGTCGTCGACCACGACGGTACCCGCAGCCGCATGGTGAAGGCCTCGTTCTGGGCCAGTGTCACAACCAACTCGACTCTGCCGTGCACGGGATAGCGGGTGCGCTGCTCGATGGTGGCCTGGTTGCCCCTCGGCGTCAGGAGGGTAAAGCGCGAGGGGCCGTAGAAGTTCACGACGATGCCGTCCGCGGCAGCCATTACCGCCCACTCTGAGAGCATGCCCAGGCCTCGTGGACCATTCACGGCACAGCAGCTCAGGTACGAAGCGCCGGGCCGGTCCTGGAAACCCAGGTCGTGGGGTGTGGGTCTGCGGGTGCCCTCGAACACGGGTTCCCGATGGAGTGGATGAGGCAGGGGCATCACGTCCATGCCCGAGGTTGAGATGCCTCCCATCGGGGTGTTGTAGGTCCACCACCGCCCGTCGGGGCTCTGCGCGCCCAACGCCGCGTTCCAGGTCGACAGTTCCAGCTCGTCGGCCGGCTCGCAGGAGCCGGTCATGCGGAGCATGTCGACGGTCAGCGCCATCCAGGCCACGGTGGCGCACGTCTCGATCGGACGGGGATCGAAGGGGTTGCCTGTCGCCCGCTCTATTGCGGAGAACCCACCGGTGCTGTGCCGGTCGAATGCGCGGATGCCCTGCCAGGCGTTGATGAGGGCCCGGCGATACCGCTCCTCACCGGTAATCCGGAACAGCTCGCCCACTGCTTGCAGGCTGTGCAGCCGCTCCCACCGGGCCGCTGGCCCCAAGGCGGCGAACAGGCTGCCCGGCGTCTGGAACTTCGCCACGTAGTCGCCCCCGTCCGGGACGTTCGCCCATGCTTTCTCGAACAGTCGCACGAGAT
>NZ_JAHUXH010000079.1 GCF_019219825.1 Streptomyces sp. TRM70350
CAACCCGTCCGCTACGCCGACGCCGTCACCGCCCTGCTCGCCCAGGGCCACCGGGCCTTCATCGAGGTCAGCCCGCACCCCGTGCTCACCATTGGCACCCGGGAAACCGTGGAGCGGGCGGACACCGCGGCCGTGGTCGTCGGCACCCTGCAGCGCGACCGGGCCGGTCTGCCGACCCTGCTGCACCACCTGGCCGAGGCCCACGCCCACGGCGTACGCGTCGACTGGACCGCCTTCTTCCAGGGCACCGGCGCCCACCCGGCCGACCTGCCGACCTACGCCTTCCAGCGGGACCGGTACTGGCCGCCCGTCGACGGCGCGCCGCGCCCGCTGCCCCCGGCCACCCCCGTCACGCCGCCCGCGCAGCGGACCACCGACGGCGGCACGCCCTGGCGCGACGCCCTCGCCGGTCTGTCCCCCGCCGAACGCCGGCACCGGGTCATGGACCTGGTCCGGCTGCGCACCGCCGTCGTGCTCGGCCACGCCGACCCCGCCGCCATCGAACCGCACCTCGGTTTCGCCTCCCTCGGCTTCGACTCCCTCGCCTCGGTCCGCCTGCGCACCGCACTGACCGAGACGACCGGTCTGCCGCTGCCCAGCAGTGTCGTCTTCGACCACCCGAACCCGGCCGCCCTCACCGAGTACCTGGTCACCCGGCTCGACGGCGCGCCCGTCCCGGCCCGCCCCGCCGCCCGCACCACCCCGGCCGACGAGCCGCTGGCCGTCGTCGGCATGGCCTGCCGCCTCCCCGGCGGCGTCACCGGCCCCGAGGAGCTGTGGCGACTGCTCGCCGAGGGCCGCGACGTCATCGGCGACTTCCCCACCGACCGCGGCTGGGACCTCGACGGCCTCTACGACCCCGACCCGTCCCGGGCCGGACACACCTATCTGCGCCAGGGCGGCTTCCTGCACGACGCCGCAGACTTCGACGCCGAGTTCTTCGGCATCAGCCCGCGCGAGGCCCTCGCCATGGACCCGCAGCAGCGGCTGTTCCTCGAGGTCGCCTGGGAGGCGTTCGAGCGCGCCGGTCTCGACCCGCTCGGTCTGCGCGGCAGCGCCACCGGCGTCTTCGCGGGCGTCACCGACCAGCGCTACGACTCCCGGCACGGCGCCGTCACCGGTGTGGACGAGGGACTGCTCGGCACCGGGAACTACGCCAGCGTGCTCTCCGGCCGGGTGGCCTACACCCTCGGCCTGGAAGGCCCGGCGGTCAGCGTGGACACCGCCTGCTCGTCGTCCCTGGTCGCCCTGCACCTGGCCGGTCAGTCGCTGCGCAGCGGCGAGTGCTCGCTGGCGCTGGCCGGCGGCGTGATGGTCATGTCGACACCGCGCGCCTTCGTGGAGTTCTCCCGGCAGCGCGGCCTCGCCCCCGACGGCCGCTGCAAGGCGTTCGCCGCCGCCGCGGACGGCATCGGCTGGTCCGAGGGCGTGGGCGTGGTGCTGCTGGAGCGGCTCTCCGACGCCCGCCGCAACGGCCACCCCGTGCTGGCCGTTGTACGCGGCTCCGCGATCAACCAGGACGGCGCCTCCTCCGGACTCACCGCGCCCAACGGCTCGGCCCAGCAACGGGTCATCCGCTCCGCGCTGGCCGCTGCCGGACTCACCCCCGCCGACGTCGACGTCGTCGAGGCACACGGCACCGGCACCACCCTGGGCGACCCCATCGAGGCCAACGCCCTGCTGGCCACCTACGGCCAGGACCGGGACGAGCCGCTCCTGCTCGGCTCGTTGAAGTCCAACATCGGCCACACCGGGCCCGCGGCGGGCGTGGCCGGCGTGATCAAGACCGTGCTCGCGCTGCGCGCGGGCGAGGTGCCGCGCACCCTGCACGTGGACGCGCCTTCCCCGCACATCGACTGGGCCTCCGGCTCCGTCGAACTCGTCACCGGCACCACCCCCTGGCCCCACACCGACCGGCCCCGCCGCGCGGGCGTGTCCTCCTTCGGCGCCAGCGGCACCAACGCCCACGTGATCCTGGAGGAGGCCCCGCAGGACGCCGGGGAGGAGGCCCCCGAGGAGCCGGCCGCGCCCCCGCGTGCCGCGACGTCGCACGGGGTGCCGTGGGTGCTCTCCGCCCGCTCCCGGGCCGCCCTCGCCGAACAGGCCACCCGGCTCGCCGCCCACCTCGACACCCGCACCGCACCGGACCCGGTGGACGTCTCCTTCTCCCTCGCGACGTCGCGGGCGTTGTTGCCGCATCGTGCGGTGGTGGTGGCCGCTGATGTGGCCGGC
>NZ_JAHUXH010000008.1 GCF_019219825.1 Streptomyces sp. TRM70350
GCGGCCCGGATACCTGAAGCGCCGCTCATGCTTGGCAGCAGCGGCTCGATGACCGCCCACAACTCGTCACTGACCTCCCACGGCTTCCGCCGCGACATGGCCACCCCCACACAGCACGGGATCACGTACAACTCCACCGTGCCACAACAAGATCTTTCTGAAAGGACCCCTAAAAAGGGCGAGGCCCGAAGACCCCGCCCGAATCCCACGAAACCCCAGCTCAGGGCCACACCAAGCAATACGGCTGATGCCCCGCCTCATGAAGCCGCTTCGAGAAGTCCTGCCACTCGTGCAGCAACTGGTACACATTGAACGCATCCCGCGGCCCGCCCCGGTCCGGGACCGTCGACCAGATGAAGGCCGCCGCGCCCACCGCCTCCTCGCCGATGCCGCGCAGGGGGTCGACGACGGTCATGGGGAGCTTCACCACCGCGTAGTCGGGGTGCAGGACGACCAGTTCGAGGGGCGGGACCTTGTGGAGGGGGACCCCTTCGATGCCCGTCAGCACCATCGCGGCCATCGTCTCCGGCTTGATCTTGGTGAACATGCCGTTCATGCCGAGTTCGTCGCCGCCGAGTTCCTCGGGGCGCATCGAGATCGGGACGCGGGCCGCCGTAGCACCGTCCGGCGCGCCGAAGTACTTGTACGTCACCCCCACCCGACCACCATTCCTGCTCCCCGCCCGGAGTCGGTCGACCCGCTCGGGCTCACTCGGCACACCCTGTGTCTGACGTGCTTCGGTCGACTCCTCCGCGTCGCGCCGGTGCCTTCCCCGCCGGGCGCGTCGAGGACCCAGGTCATCAGTCCCCTCGCCCAGTCCGCCACCGCGATGCATATCTCCACCCGACTGCTTTTCTAGGACGCGTGGCCCCCGCCGCGCAACCCGATCATCGTGTCAGTGACCTCCCCCACGGCCGCGCGCCGAAACGTGCGGTGAAACACCTGTCCGCAGGATCTTCGCAGTCCCTGAACACCATGCCCCGCAAGAGCTGTGTGTATCAGGTCTCAGTTTCGCAGACGGAGCGGGGGTGGAGGAGGATCGATCACGGGGTGCCGCGGCCTACCCTGAGGAGGTCACTGGCAACCGGAAGTCCGAGAAGTCGGAGAAGTCGCACGTCATGAGCGAACTGCCCTATTCGTACGAAGCGCCCGTCTCGCAGGCTCTATTCGACCGTGCGGCCGCCGTCACGCCCGGCGGCGTCAACTCCCCGGTGCGTGCCTTCCGCGCCGTGGGCGGTACGCCCCGGTTCATGGTGTCCGGCAGCGGGCCGTATCTGACGGACGCGGACGGGCGGGAGTACGTC
Source organism: Streptomyces sp. TRM70350 (assembly GCF_019219825.1). Lineage (GTDB taxonomy): Bacteria > Actinomycetota > Actinomycetes > Streptomycetales > Streptomycetaceae > Streptomyces. The sequence continues at coordinate 1,305 of NZ_JAHUXH010000008.1, forward strand.
GACCTCGTGTGTTCCTGGGGGCCCATGATCCTCGGGCACTCCCACCCGGAGGTGATCGCCGCCGTCCAGGAGGCGGTCGCGCGCGGTACGTCCTTCGGGACGCCCGGCGAGGGTGAGGTGGCGCTCGCCGAGGAGATCGTCGGGCGGGTCGGGCCGGTGGAGCAGGTGCGGCTGGTGTCCAGCGGCACCGAGGCGACGATGTCCGCCATCCGGCTCGCCCGCGGGTTCACCGGGCGGTCCAAGGTGATCAAGTTCGCCGGGTGCTACCACGGGCATGTCGACGCCCTGCTCGCCGCCGCGGGCAGTGGCGTGGCGACCTTCGCGCTGCCGGACACGCCGGGCGTCACCGGCGCCCAGGCCGGCGACACCATCGTCCTGCCGTACAACGACCTCGAAGCGGTGCACGCCGCCTTCCACGCCCACCCCGGCGAGATCGCCTGCGTGATCACCGAGGCGTCGCCGGGGAACATGGGCGTCGTACCGCCGCTGCCGGGCTTCAATCAGGGGCTCAAGGACGCGTGTGCGCAGAACGGGGCCCTGTTCATCTCCGACGAGGTCATGACCGGCTTCCGCACCAGCCGCTCCGGGTGGTACGGCGTCGACGGCGTCGTGCCCGACCTGATGACCTTCGGCAAGGTGATGGGCGGAGGCTTCCCCGCCGCCGCCTTCGGTGGGCGCGCGGACGTCATGGCGCACCTCGCCCCGGCCGGTCCCGTCTACCAGGCCGGCACCCTCTCCGGGAACCCGATCGCCACCGCCGCCGGCCTCGCCCAGCTGCGGCTGCTCGACGACGCGGCGTACACCAAGGTCAACGAGGTGTCGCAGCAGATCCAGGCGCTGGTCGGCGAGGCGCTCGCCAAGGAGGGCGTCGCGCACACCGTGCAGAACGCCTCCAACATGTTCTCGGTGTTCTTCACCGACCGCGCCGTGCGCGACTACGAGGACGCCAAGGCGCAGGCGTCGTACCGCTTCACCGCCTTCTTCCACGCCATGCTGGCGAACGGCGTCTATCTGCCGCCGTCGGCCTTCGAGTCCTGGTTCGTGTCCACCGCGCACGACGAGCGCGCGGTGCAGCGGATCGCCGACGCCCTCCCGGCGGCGGCCCGCGCGGCGGCGGAGGCCACGGCATGAGCGCGCGGGACATCACCGTCGTCCACCTGATGCGGCACGGCGAGGTCGCCAACCCGGACGGGATCCTGTACGGGCGGCTGCCCGGCTACCACCTGTCCGAGCTCGGGCGGCAGATGGCCGACCGGGTCGCCGAGCATCTCGCCTCCCGGGACATCACCTACGTCGCCGCGTCCCCGCTGGAGCGGGCGCAGCAGACGGCGATGCCGATCGCCAAGGCGCACGGGCTGGACCTGGCGACCGACACGCGGCTGATCGAGGCCGAGAACGTCTTCCAGGGCAAGGCCTTCGGCGTGGGTGACGGGGCGCTGCGCCGGCCCGGCAACTGGAGGCATCTGGTCAACCCGTTCCGGCCGTCGTGGGGGGAGCCGTACGTCGAGCAGGTCATCCGCATGATGGGCGCGCTGGACGCGGCCAGGGACGCGGCGCGTGGGCACGAGGCGGTGCTGGTGAGCCATCAGCTGCCGATCTGGATCGTGCGGTCGTACGTCGAGCGGCGGCGGCTGTGGCACGACCCGCGCCGCCGGCAGTGCACGCTCGCGTCGCTGACGTCCTTCACCTACGAGGGCGACCGGATCGTCTCCGTCGGCTACACCGAGCCCGCCCGTGATCTCGTCCCGCCCCATCTGCTCGCGGGCGCCAAGCCGGTGAAGGGCAAGGGCAAGGCCTTCGGGGCGTAGCGCTCCGCGGGCTGTGCCGAGATGCGGCTCCGCCGCGGGGCCGCGATGGGCCGTCGATCGTCCGCGGGCTGTTCGTGGCTGGTCGCTCCCCCAAGTTCTCGGCTTCGCTCGAACAGGGGGCCCCCTCGCGGCGGAGCCGCACATTGATGCAGCTCCGCGCCCCTTACGGGGCGTTGTTGCACTCTTGTTGCATTTGTTCCGGAATGCTGGTGAATCGCCGGAACCTCCCCGTTCGTCGTGGCCTCTGACTGGGTGACCACCAGAGAGCGCAACGGACGGGGATGGCATGACTCACATCAGTCGACGGGGAGCGATGGGACTCGGCGTGGGAGCCGCGGCCGCGCTGGGCCTCGCCGGATGCGGAACCCTCACTTCCTCGGACGGGCCGACCCGCGCCGGAGGTTCCGGACGGAGCCCGGAAGGCAGCCCGAAGCCCACCGCCCGCCCGATCGGTGACGGTTCGACCGCCTTCACCGGCAAGCAGCCCAGGCAGCCCGCCAGGCCCGAGCCGCTGGAGCCCGGGCAGACCCCGCCGCAGTTCGTGGTCTTCTCCTGGGACGGGGCCGGCGAGGTCGGCAACGGGCTCTTCCCACGCTTCCTCGACCTCGCCAAGGAGTACGAGGCGCACATGACCTTCTTCCTCTCGGGGCTGTATCTGCTGCCCGAGTCGAAGAAGCGGCTCTACGACCCCCCGAACAACCCGCGCGGCGCCTCCGACATCGGCTACCTCACGGACGCGCACATCAAGGACACGCTGGCCAGTGTGCGCCGCGCCTGGCTGGAGGGGCACGAGATAGGCACCCACTTCAACGGTCACTTCTGTGCCGGGAGCGGCTCGGTCGGCAACTGGACGCCGCAGCAGTGGCGCAGCGAGATCGAGCAGGCCACGTCGTTCGTGAAGGAGTGGCGGACCAACACCGGCTGGACCGATCTGCCGTCGCTGCCCTTCGACTACGGCAAGGAGCTCGTCGGCGGCCGTACGCCCTGCCTGCTCGGCCAGGACAACCTGCTGCCCACCGCCCGCGCGCTCGGCTGGCGCTACGACGCCTCCTCGCCGGGCGGCCGTCAGGTCTGGCCGCAGAAAAAGCAGGGCATATGGGACCTTCCGCTCCAGCAGATACCTTTCCCCGGTCGTTCGTTCGAGGTCCTCTCGATGGACTACAACATGCTCGCCAACCAATCGGTGAACTCCACCAACGCCCCCGCCCACAACTACCCGGGCTGGCGCGAGCAGTCCGCGCAGGCCTATATCCAGGGCTTCAAGCGGGCATACGAGACAAACCGCGCCCCCTTCTTCGTCGGCAACCACTTCGAGCAGTGGAACGGCGGCATCTACATGGACGCCGTGGAGGAGGCCCTCAAGTACATCGCGCGGGAGAAGGAGAAGGGCGAGGACGTCCGGCTGGTCTCCTTCCGGCAGTTCGTGGACTGGCTGGACGTGCAGCAGCCGGAGGTGCTCGACCAGCTGCGCACGCTCGACGTGGGGCAGGCGCCCGCCGGTGGCCGGCAGGGCTTCGTCAAGGCGCCCTCGACCAGCACCGCGGGGTCGCGGAACGCCGCCTGAAATGCGGGTTTCCGCCCGCAAGGGGGGTGCCCAAGATCCCCAGAACGGGCATGCGAAACTTTTCACATGAGTGCCGCCCGCCGCGCCCGTAACCGCACCGCCCTGCTCGCCACCTCAGGCGCCGCCATCGCCGCGCTGCTGCTGTCCGCGTGCGGCTCCGGCGGTACCTCCGGGGGAGGCGGCGACACCAACTTCGTCGCCGGTGCCGACGGCATCGACACCGTCGAGAAGGGCCGGCGGACCGCCGCGCCCGACCTGTCCGGCAAGACCATCGACGGCAAGCAGCTCGACGTCGCCGACTACAAGGGCAAGGTCGTCGTCCTCAACGTGTGGGGCTCGTGGTGCGGGCCGTGCCGGGCCGAGGCCAAGAACCTCGAAACGGTCTACCAGGACACCAAGGGCCAGGGCGTCCAGTTCGTCGGCATCAACACCCGGGACACCAGCACCGGTCCGGCGCTCGCCTTCGAGAAGGAGTTCGGCGTCACCTACCCGAGCCTGTACGACCCGACGGGCAAGCTGATGCTCCGCTTCGAGAAGGGCACCCTCAACCCGCAGGCCATCCCGTCCACGCTCGTCATCGACCGGGACGGAAAGATCGCCGCGCGCACGCTCCAGCCGCTGAGCGAGGAGAAGGTGCGCGAGATGCTCGATCCGGTCCTCGCGGAGAAGTGACGTGACGGCAGTGACCGAGCTCGCCGCCACCGGGCTCAACGACACCGTGCGCAACGGGGCCCTGCTGCTCGCCCTGCCGATCGCGCTGCTCGGCGGACTGGTGTCCTTCTTCTCCCCCTGCGTCCTGCCGCTCGTCCCCGGATATCTGTCCTATGTGACCGGAGTCACCGGCACCGATCTGGCCGAGGCCCGGCGGGGGCGGATGGTCACCGGCGCCTCGCTCTTCGTCCTCGGCTTCACCGCCGTGTTCGTCTCCGGCGGGGCGCTGTTCGGCTACTTCGGTTCGACGCTGCTGGAGCACCAGAGCGCGCTGACGAAGGTGCTCGGCGTGCTCATGGTCCTCATGGGCGTCCTCTTCATGGGGCTGATGCCCTGGCTCACCCAGCGGGAGTTCCGCTTCCACACCCGGCCGGCGACCGGGCTCGTCGGCGCCCCGCTGCTGGGTGCGCTGTTCGGCATCGGCTGGACGCCCTGCATCGGCCCGACCCTCGCCTCCGTGCTGGCGCTCTCCTCCAACCAGGCCAGCGCAGGACGCGGCGCCCTCCTCACCATCGCCTACTGCCTCGGCCTCGGCGTCCCCTTCGTGCTCGCCGCGGTCGCCTTCCGCAAGGCCCTCGGTGCCTTCGGCTGGGTCAAGCGCCACTATGTCTGGGTGATGCGCATCGGCGGGGTCATGATGATCGCGACCGGTGTGCTGCTGCTGACCGGCGCGTGGGACCGCCTGGTGCAGGAGATGCAGACCTGGTCCAACGGCTTCACTGTGGGGATCTGATCGATGAGCAAGACGACGACGAACGCTCCTGAGGACCAGGCTCCTGACCAGGCTCCTGACCAGGCCCCGGACCACGACCTCGGCGCGGCCCGCTCCCAGCTGTCCACCGCGCCCGCCGAGGAGGGACCGGGCCTGCCCGCCCTCGGCGTCATCGGCTGGGCCCGCTGGTTCTGGCGGCAGCTCACCTCCATGCGGGTCGCGCTGCTGCTGCTCCTGCTGCTGTCGCTGGCCGCGATCCCCGGCTCGCTGATCCCGCAGACCGGCGTCGACGCCACCCAGGTCGCCGACTTCCGCGAGCGGCACGAGACCCTCGCGCCGATCTACGACAAGCTCGGCCTCTTCCACGTCTACAGCTCGGTGTGGTTCTCCGCGATCTACATCCTGCTGTTCGTCTCCCTCATCGGCTGTATCGTCCCGCGTACCTGGCAGTTCGTCGGCCAGCTGCGCGGTCGCCCCCCGGCGGCGCCCAAGCGCCTCACCCGGCTCCCGGCGTACACGACGTGGCGCACCGAGGCCGAGCCCGAGCAGGTCCGGGAGGCCGCGCTCGCGCTGCTGAAGAAGCGCCGCTTCCGCGCCCACCTCTCCGGCGACGCGGTCGCCGCCGAGAAGGGCTATCTGCGGGAGGTCGGCAACCTCGCCTTCCACCTCGCGCTGATCGTGATGCTGATCGCCTTCGCCTGGGGCCAGTTGTTCAAGTCCGAGGGCAACAAGCTGGTCCTGGAGGGCGACGGTTTCGCCAACACCCTCACGCAGTACGACGACTTCAAGTCCGGCAACCTCTTCACGCAGGACGACCTGGACCCGTTCAGCTTCACCCTGAAGGACTTCCACGGCACCTACGAGGCCACCGGCCCCAACCGGGGCACCCCGCGCACCTTCCAGGCCGCCGTCACCTACAGCGTCGGCGCCTACGGCAGGGAGCGGAACGCCACCATCAAGGTCAACGAGCCGCTGGAGATCGGCGGCTCGAAGGTCTACCTGGTCAGCCACGGCTACGCCCCGATCGTCACCGTCCGGGACGCCAAGGGCAACGTCGTGATGGACAAGGCGGCCGTGCCCCTGCTGCCGCTGGACGCCAATGTCACCTCCTCCGGCGCGATCAAGGTGATGGACGGCTACCGCAACGCCCGGGGCGAGCGGGAGCAGCTCGGATTCAACGCCTTCTTCGTGCCGTCCTTCGCCGGTGAGGGCCACGGCACGATGCTCTCCCAGTTCCCGGCGCTGCTGAACCCGGCGCTCGCGCTGTCGGCGTACCACGGCGACCTGGGGGTCGACTCCGGTATCCCGCAGAGCGTGTACCAGCTGAACAAGAAGAACCTGAAGGAGTTCAAGGACTCCAAGGGCGAGCTGTTCAAGAAGCGGCTGGCGGTCGGCGAGACCATGACGCTGCCGAACGGGGCCGGCTCGGTCACCTTCGACGGCGTCAAGGAGTGGGCCGGCTTCCAGATCACCCAGCAGCCCGGCAGCGGCTGGGCGCTCACCGGAGCCGTCGCCGCGATCCTGGGCCTGGCCGCCTCCCTGTTCGTCCAGCGCCGCCGCGTGTGGGTGCGCGCCGTGCGGGGCGCCGACGGCGTCACCGTCGTGGAGATGGCCGGGCTCGGCCGCAGCGAGTCCGCGAAGGTGCCGGAGGAGCTGGGCGACCTGGCCGGGACGCTGTACGAGAAGGCGCCGGGCGCGCCCGACCCCGACCACGAACCCGACACAACCGACCCCGCTGTACCTGCCGAAGGGGCTGAGCAGTGACTCTCGCCGCCGCCACCAACGAACACCTCGCGGACCTCAGCAACACGCTGATCTACTCCGCGATGGCCGTCTACACCCTGGCCTTCTTCGCCTACATCGCCGAATGGACCTTCGGCAGCCGCAGCAAGGTCGGCCGCACCGCCGCCGCGCTCACCACGACGAAGAAGGCCGAGGTACCCGCCGTCACGGTGAAGAACGCCGGTGGGACCGCCGTACTGGAGCGGCCGAAGGTCGTCGTCCGGGCCGCGGCGGGCAGCCGGGACGTACCCGACGGGCCCGGGGCGCACGGCGGGGACGAGAAGGGCGACCTCTACGGGCGTATCGCCGTGTCCCTCACCGTGCTCGCGTTCCTCATCGAGTTCGGCGGTGTGCTCGCTCGGGCCCTGTCGGTGCAGCGGGCGCCGTGGGGCAACATGTACGAGTTCAACATCACCTTCTCCACTGTCGCCGTCGGTGTGTACCTCACGCTGCTCGTGCTGAGGAAGAACATCCGCTGGCTCGGCCTCCCCCTGGTCACGTCGGTCCTCCTCGATCTCGGCCTGGCCGTCACTGTCTTGTACACCGCCAGCGACCAGTTGGTTCCCGCCCTGCACTCGTACTGGCTGTACATCCACGTCTCCACCGCGATCCTGTGCGGTGCCGTCTTCTACGTCGGCGCGGTCTCGACGCTGCTCTACCTCTTCCGCGACTCCTACGAGAACAAGCTCGCGGGCGGCGGCAAGCCCGGGCGCTTCGCGACCTCCGTGCTGGAGCGGCTGCCCGCCGCGGCCTCCCTCGACAAGTTCTCCTACCGGGTCAACGCCGCCGTCTTCCCGCTGTGGACGTTCACGATCATCGCGGGCGCGATCTGGGCGGGCGACGCGTGGGGCCGCTACTGGGGCTGGGACCCCAAGGAGACCTGGTCGTTCATCACCTGGGTCGCCTACGCCGGCTACCTGCACGCCCGCGCCACGGCCGGCTGGAAGGGCCGCAAGGCCGCGTACCTGGCGCTGATCGCGTTCGGTTGCTGGCTGTTCAACTACTACGGCGTGAACATCTTCGTCTCCGGCAAGCACTCCTACGCCGACGTGGGGCTGAGCGCCCTCCAGTCCGTCGGGTTCTGAGCCCGGCGGCACGTGGAAGGGGCCGGTTTCCCCGACTGTCCGCTCCACATGAGAGCGCTCGGCCGGTCGGAGACACTGGTGTCATGACCGGTTCCATCGAGCAGGGCACCAGCCAGACCCACGGGAACACGCACATCCTGCACTTCCTGGTGCGGCTCCCGCGCCCCATGGAACAGGTCTGGCCCTCGGTGGCCACCGCCGCGGGGCTCGCGACCTGGTTCACCCCGGCGGACGTGCTCGAACCCCACCTCGGCGGCGCGGTCACCCTGCGTGACATCGGCTCGGGGCGGATCACCGCCTGGGACGTCGACCGGGTCGCCGAGTACACGGTGGAGGGCGGTGGCCGCATCCGGTTCCATCTGGAGCGGGACGGGGAGCAGGGCAGCGCGCTGCGGTTCACGCACGAGTTCGAGGGGGAACGGGAGTCGGAGCACCGCTGGCGGGCCCGTTTCGAACGGCTGATCGACGTACTGGGGAAAGGCCCTCAGAGCGACGGCCGGCGACAGGCGTGACTTCCACCTCCACGAGGGGCTGTGCGAGGCCGCGCAGCGAGCGGCGGCGGCTCCGCCTTTCCGGGGCTGTCACCCCTCGCTCGGGCCTCGCGTTTCGCCCAGCAGGGCGAGGAGTTCGTCGAGCATGCGAGGGAACAGGGGCAGGTGGTCGTCGAACGCGGTGGCGAAGTGGCTGTAGACGGCCATGCAGGTCAGGCCGTAGATCTGCCGCCAGCAGGTGATCATCAGAAGGGCGACGCCGAGCGGGAGATCCGGCCCCCTGGCCCATGAAGCGGCGGTAGGCGGTCAGCTGACGGGCCAGGGCGGGGTCGAGTTCGTCGTCGGCCAGTTCACGGAGGAGGACCGGGTCCAGGGCCTCGACAGAGGCGGTCAGCCGGGCGTAGCCGGAGCCCGTCAGGAGGTCGGACTCGGCGGGGTGGGCGAGCGGCCAGCCGAAGACGGCCCGGGTGCCGCGTGATCCGGAGGGCCTCGTCGACGGTTCGGGCGATACGGGCGCGGGCCTCGGGGGCGCCGGACCGCCAGGGCCGCAGGTCGATGGTCGGGATACGGGGGTTGCGGGAGCTGCGGGGATCACTCACCGATGTCCTCATTCCACAGAGCCGGGTTGTCCTTGATGAAGGCGCGCATCATCGCCACGCACTCGGGATCGTCCACGAGCACGATCTCCACACCGTGCTCCGCCAGCCAGTCGTGCCCGCCGTGGAAGGTGGCCGCCTCGCCGATCACCACCCGGGAGATGCCGAACTGCCGGACCAGACCGGAGCAGTACCAGCACGGCGAGAGGGTCGTCACCATCGTCGTACCGCGATACGACCGCTGCCGCCCCGCGTTCCGGAAGGCCGCCGTCTCCGCGTGCGCCGACGGGTCGCCGTCCTGCACACGCCGGTTGCGGCCACGGCCGAGGAGGGCGCCGTCGGGGCCGTACAGCGCGGCACCGATCGGGATGCCACCCTCGGCGAGCCCGGCACGGGCCTCGGCGACGGCGGTGGCGAGCCATGCCTGTGACAGTGCCTCGTCCAGTTCCTGATCCATACGTCAACTCTGCGGGCGCGGCGACTCCCGGGCAACGTCCGGCCGACCCGACGCGACCTTGCTCGACGCCGGGTGGTGGTGACCACGGCGCCACCACGGCCGCCCTCACGACACCCGTTTTCCGCCGTCAGGCCCCCGGCGCACCCACCGGCACCGGGGGCCCCTCCGCGATCAGCGCGCCGCCCGCCGCCCCACCCGCCGGGCCCAGTTCGACCACCCAGTCCGACGCCGCGATCACGTCCTCGTTGTGCTCGATGACCAGCACGGTGTTCCCCAGGTCCCGCAGCCTGCGCAGTACGTCGACGAGCCGCGCGGTGTCGGACGAGTGCAGCCCGATGGTCGGCTCGTCGAGGACGTACAGCACACCGGTGAGTCCGGAGCCGAGCAGCGCGGCGAGCCGCAGCCGTTGCGCCTCGCCCGCGGAGAGGCTGGGCGTCGCCTGATCGAGGGTCAGATAGCCGACACCGACGTCGACGAGCCGCCGTACCCGCTCCTGAAGGTCCGCGACGACCGGCTCGGCGAACAGCCACTCCGCGCCGGTGGCCCGCTCCCGCGCCCCGCCGAGCCACCCGGCGAGTTCGTCGAGCGGCAGCCGGGCCGCGTCGGCGATCGACAGCCCGTGCACGGTGACGGCCCGGCTCTCCGGCCGCAGCCGCGTCCCCGCACACGCGCCGCACTCCTCCTTCACCATCAGCCGCTCGGTCTTCTCCCGGTACTCGGTGTCCTCGATCCGCTCGGCGTACCGCCGCATCAACGCTGTCACCACGCCCTCGAACCGCCCCGCCGTCACGGTCGCGGGCGGCTCCACGCCGGGGAAGTGCCGCCGGAACCCGGGACTCTCGACGCCGTACAGCAGCAAGTCCCGCTGCGGTATGCCCAGTTCGTCGACGGCGACGGACACGTCGAAGTCGATCCCGTAGTGCGCGGCGGCGGCCGTGAGCAGGTGCAGGTTCCGTTCGGTGGCCTTCGGATGCCAGCCGAGCACGGCACCGGCGGCCACCCCGAGGCTCCCGTCCACCAGTCGCCGCACATCCGCCCGGAACACCTCCCCGAGCCCGGTGCACCCGGGGCACGCCCCGGCGGGCTTGTTGAAGGAGAAGGACCCCATCACGAGTCCGGGCACGCCGGTTCCGCAGTGCGGGCACGGCACGACCTCACGAGGCTCGTCGCCCTCGTCCTCGTACGTCGCCGCCTCGGACTCGTACGACGGTGGTACGCCCTTTCCGCATCCCGGGCACGGCCGTACCCCGATCCGCGACCACAGCAGCCGCAGATAGGTGAAGACCTCGGTGACCGTGCCGACGGTGGAGCGGGGGCTGCGGTTGGTGAGGTGCTGGTCGACGCTGATCGACGGGGACAGCCCGGTGATGGAGTCCACCGACGGCCGGCTGACGAGACCGGTGACCATGCCCAGCGACTCCATGTACTGCCGCTGGCCCTCCCGGTGGAGGGTGTCGAGCGCGAGCGTGGACTTGCCGGAGCCGGACAGTCCGGTCAGCACGACGAGCTTGTTCTTGGGGAGGGAGAGGGAGACGTTCTTGAGGTTGTGGAGTCGGGCGCCCTTGATGTGTATGCGGTCGGCCATGCCTTAAAGTCTGTCATTGAAGTTCCTGTTGGGGCTTTTTGTGGCAATTCGCCTGGTATGTAGGCTTTCTGGGTCCCGTAACCTTCAAATCCATGACGAACGACGACCGGTTGCGCCCGGTGGACCTCGCCCGCCTGGTCGGCGTCTCCACGCAGCAGATCCGCAACTACGAGGACGCGGGCGTCCTTCCGCCCGCCGCCCGCACGGTGTCCGGCTACCGCACCTTCACCGACACCCACCGCCGGGCCCTGCTCGCCTTCCGCGCCCTGGTGCCCGGCTGCGGCCCGACGACGGCGGCCCGGATCATGCGGACCGTGCACGACGGTGACGTACCGGGCGCGCTGGCGCTGGTGGACGCCACGCATGCCGCGCTGCACGAGGAGCGGGAGCGGTTGCGGGCGACGGGCGAGGCCCTTCAGACCCTCGCCGGTCGCCCCCCGGAGCCGCTGCCCCGCTCCGGGCTGCGCGTCGGCGAGGCGGCCGCGCTGCTCGGCGTACGGCCCTCAGCGCTTCGGGTGTGGGAGGCGGCGGGCCTGCTGTCGCCACGCCGGGAGCGCGGGACGGCGTACCGCGTCTACGGCCCCGAGGACGTGCGGGACGCCCGCCTGATCCACACCCTGCGCCGCAGCCACTACCTCCTGGACCAGATCCGGCCGGTGCTGGACGACGTACGCCGCGAGGGCGGTACGGAGGCGCTGCGGACGGCGATCACCGACCGGGGGGAGGCCCTGAACGCCCGTACGCGCGCGATGCTCGCGGGGGCGGGGGCCTTGCACGGGTACCTGGGCAGCGTCATCGAGCGGCGGCCCTGATCGGGGTGGGCGCGAGCGTGCTCAGGGTGCTGTGTTGTCGTCGCCGTCCTTCTTCTTTTCCTTCTCGTCCCTCTTGTCCTGCTCCTCCTCGGACAGCGACCTGAGGAACTCCGGGTTGTCGTCCGGCGCGACCCACTGCCGACGGTGACCGGCGGGCCCGGCCGGGCGGCGCTGCTTGCCCGCGATCAGCCAGGAGATCGAGCCGACGAGGGGGAACAGGAGCACCAGGATCGCCCACAGCGGCTTCGGCATGTGCCGGATGTCCTTCTCGTCGGTGCTGATGCAGTCGATGAAGGCGTACACGCTCAACGCCAGTGGTACGACGAACATCAGGATCCGGAGCATCGGCGGTCACCTCGTGGAACGACGGTCGGAAGCCGCGCGCGCGGCCCCCGTGACGGGGCCAGGGTAGCCCCTCGGGGATACTTGACCCCATGGCTTACGACGATCTTCGCTCCCTGCTCAGGGCACTGGAGCGCGAGGGGGACCTGAAGCGCATCAAGGTGGAGGTCGATCCGTATCTGGAGGTCGGGGAGATCGTCGACCGGGTGCAGAAGGCGGGCGGGCCCGCGCTGCTCTTCGAGAAGGTGAAGGGGTCGTCGATGCCCCTCGCCATGAACGTGTTCGGGACCGACCGGCGGCTGCTCAAGGCGCTCGGGCTGAAGTCGTACGGCGAGATCTCCGACAAGATCGGCGGGCTGCTGAAGCCCGAGCTGCCGCACGGGTTCGTCGGGGTGCGCGAGGCCTTCGGGAAGCTCGGCGCGATGACGCACGTACCGCCGAAGAAGGTGAAGGACGCCCCGGTGCAGGAGGTCGTCCTGCACGGCGACGACGTCGACCTGGAGCAGCTCCCCGCGCTGTTCACCTGGCCCAAGGACGGCGGCTCCTTCTTCAACCTGGGCCTGACCCACACCAAGCACCCGGAGACGGGCGTCCGCAACCTCGGCCTGTACCGCCTCCAGCGCCACGACAGGCGCACCATCGGCATGCACTGGCAGATCCACAAGGACAGCCGCAACCACTACCAGGTGGCGGCCCGGCGCGGGGAGCGGCTGCCGGTCGCGATCGCCTTCGGCTGCCCGCCCGCCGTGACGTACGCCTCCACCGCGCCGCTCCCGGGAGACATCGACGAGTACCTGTTCGCCGGGTTCATCGCGGGCAGGCGGATCGAGATGGTCGACTGCAAGACGGTGCCCCTGCAGGTGCCCGCGCAGGCGGAGGTCGTCATCGAGGGCTGGCTGGAGCCCGGCGAGATGCTCCCCGAGGGGCCGTTCGGCGACCACACCGGCTTCTACACACCGCAGGAGCCCTTCCCCGCGCTGAGGATCGACTGCGTGACCATGCGGAAGCGGCCGCTGCTCCAGTCGATCGTCGTGGGGCGCCCCCCGACGGAGGACGGACCCCTCGGCCGGGCGACCGAGCGGTTCTTCCTCCCCCTGCTGAAGATCATCGTGCCGGACATCGTGGACTACCACCTGCCCGAGGCCGGCGGTTTCCACAACTGCGCGATCGTCGCGATCGACAAGAAGTACCCCAAGCACGCGCAGAAGGTGATGCACGCGATCTGGGGCGCGCACATGATGTCCCTGACCAAGCTGATCGTGGTGGTCGACGCCGACTGCGACGTGCACGACCTGCACGAGGTCGCCTGGCGCGCCCTCGGCAACACGGACTACGCCCGCGACCTGACGGTCGTCGAAGGCCCGGTCGATCATCTGGACCACGCGTCCTACCAGCAGTTCTGGGGCGGCAAGGCGGGCATCGACGCGACGAAGAAGTGGCCCGAGGAGGGCTACACGCGGGACGGGGGCTGGCCCGACATGGTGGAGTCCGATCCGAAGACGGCGGCCATGGTGGACCGCCGCTGGAGGGAGTACGGCCTGTGAGTTCCGCTTCTGCCGCGATTCCGCAGCCGGGCCGTGCCAGGGCCTTCCTCCGCCTGGTGATGATCGAGCACTCGGTCTTCGCCCTGCCCTTCGCCTACATCGCCTCCCTCACGGCGATGTTCCAGTGGGACCGGAACATCCACTGGGGCCGTCTGCTGCTGGTCACGATCTGCATGGTCGGCCTGCGCACGTTCGCCATGGCCGTCAACCGGATCATCGACCGCGAGATCGACGCGAGGAACCCCCGCACGGCCCACCGCGAGCTGGTCACGGGCGCGATGTCGGTACGACACGCCTGGACCGGCGCCCTGATCGCCCTGGTGGTCTTCCTGGGCGCGGCGGCCCTGCTCAACCCCCTGTGCCTGGCCCTCGCGCCGGTCGCCGTCATCCCGATGGTGGTCTACCCCTACGGCAAACGGTTCACGAACTTCCCCCAGGCCATCCTCGGCCTCGCCCAGGCGATGGGCCCGGTCGGCGGCTGGCTCGCGATCACCGGCGCCTGGTCCTGGGACGCGGTGATCCTGGGCCTGGCCGTCGGCATCTGGATCGGCGGCTTCGACCTGATCTACGCCTGCCAGGACGTCGAGGCCGACCGTGAGATCGGCGTCATGTCGGTCCCGGCCCGCTTCGGCGTCCCGGCGGCGATCTGGGGCGCGCGGGTCTGCCACGCCGTGACGACCGGGTTGTTCGTCTGGTACGCCCTCGCCACCGACGCGGGCGCGTTCTTCTGGCTCGGCCTGCTGATCGTCGCGGGCGCGTTCGTGTACGAGCACACGATCGTCCGCCCGCACGACCTGTCCCGGGTCAACAGGGCGTTCTTCAGCGTCAACGGCTTCATCGGCATTGCCCTGTTCGGGTGCGCGCTGTTTGATCTCTTGGTTCGGGGCCTGACCGTGTAGCTACGGTGCGGCCTACCATCGAGGGCAGGACCCTCAGGGAGGCCACCGTGACCGTCTCGGGCATCGACCGCCTGCACTCGCAGCTCAGCAAGCTGGAGGGCATGTTCCCCGGCTATCTGACGGAGATTGTCGAGGGCAGCATCGTGCAGGTGTCCGCCGATCTGGAGCTTGTACTCCCCTGATCTGATCGAGTTCGTGGCCGAAGTGGTGTCGCCGGAAAGCGTTCGCCGTGACTACGAGATCAAGCCCCGCTGGTACGCCTCCCGAGCCATCGCCAACTACGTGATCCTCGACCCGCTGCGGGGCCACGCCGTCACGATGTGGAACCCGGGCCCCGACGGCTACCGAGGCCGCGACACCATCCCCTACGGTCCCGACCTCACCATCGACTCCCCGCTCGGCAAGCTGACGATCCCCACCACGCACCTTCCCGTCGATCCGAAGGCGCCCCACCGTTCCTGAAGACCTTTTCGGCCACCGGTACGCTCAAGATGTGAACGCAGGGGAATCGCAGCGCGCGCCTTGGATCGTGGGGGTGTCCGGAGCATCCGGTACGCCGTATGCGGCTGCAGTGCTGCGTGCGCTGCTGGAGGCCGGGGAGAGTGTCGACCTCGTCGTCAGCCGGGCCTCGCGGCTCACCCTGCTGGATGAGACCGGGCTGTCCTTCCGGGACGCGCACTGGCGGGACGACCTGCGGGAATGGCTGTCCAGGGGGGCCGACGGCAAGCCGGACGCCTTCGTCGTGAATCTCGACGGCGTACGGCACTGGAGTGCGGGCGACCTGGCCGCCGGGCCGTCCTCGGGGTCGTACCCCGCGAAGGGGATGCTGATCGTGCCCGCGTCGACCGCCTGCGTCGCCGGAGTCGCCCTCGGGCTCTCCAAGGACCTGCTGCAACGGGCCGCGAGCGTCACCTTGAAGGAGGGGCGTCCGCTGGTCGTCGCCGTGCGGGAGGCACCGCTCGGCGGGCAGACGCTGCGGCACCTGGTCTCCCTGGACGACGCCGGGGCGACCGTCGTACCCGCCTCACCCGCCTTCTACGCGGGCGCCACCCACATCCAGGACCTCGTCGACTTCGTCGCCGGACGGGTCCTCGACGCGGTCGGCGTCCCGCACACGCTCTACCGCCGGTGGGCGGGCGAACTCGGCGGCGGGTCGCGCACCACCTGAGCCTCACCTTCACTCACCAGGAACACGTCAGACCTCTTCAGTGGAAGGCTTCGATCGCATGGACGCCGTGGACAGGCAGCTCATCCAGGCCCTGAGGGAGAACGGCAGGGCCTCCTACGCGGAGCTGGGGCGCCTCGTCGGCCTGTCGGGACCCAGCGTCACCGACCGCATCAACCGGCTGGAGGCGGCCGGCGTCATCACCGGCTACCGCGCCACCGTGAACGCCGCCTCGCTCGGCCTCGGCGTCACCGCCCTGATCGGCATCTCACTCTCCGACGCCGCCGATCACGAGGACGTGGCACAGCGGCTGAGGGACCTGCCGGAGATCGAGGACTGCTGGTTCATCGCCGGTGACGACTCGTTCATGCTCAAGGTGCGGGCGACCGACGTGGACGGGCTGGAGAAGATCATCCGGCGGCTGAGCGGGACCAAGGGCGTGTCGCGGACCCGTACCACCATCGTGCTGTCCACCAAGTGGGAGAACCGGGTGGGTGAGCTGCCGGAAGAGGTGTAGGCGCGGAGCGCCGTATGGGGGCACCTCCCGCCCGAAGGGTGGGGGAGTACGGTTGGCGGAGTCTGTCTGAGAGAGGTGCACGCATGGACGTCGGGCTCAAGCGCGAGCTGGAGGAGAAGGTCAGGGCGGGCGTCCGCCTGACCCGCGAGGACGGCATCGCGCTGTACGAGTCGGACGACCTGGCCTGGCTCGGCGGCCTCGCCCACGAGGTGCGCACGCGCAAGAACGGCGACGTGGTCCACTTCAACGTCAACCGCCACCTCAACATGACCAACGTCTGTACGGCCTCCTGCGCGTACTGCTCCTTCCAGCGCAAGCCGGGCGAGAAGGACGCGTACACCATGCGCATCGAGGAGGCCGTCAAGCTCGCCAAGGCGATGGAGGCGGACAACCTCACCGAGCTGCACATCGTCAACGGGCTGCACCCCAACCTGCCGTGGCGGTACTACCCGCGGTCGCTGCGCGAGCTGAAGGCCGCCCTGCCGAACGTCTCGCTGAAGGCCTTCACCGCGACCGAGATCCACCACTTCGAGACCATCTCCGGGCTGAGCGCGAGCGAGATCCTCGACGAGCTGATCGACGCGGGCCTCGAATCCCTCACCGGCGGTGGCGCCGAGATCTTCGACTGGGAGGTCCGGCAGCACATCGTGGACCACCGCACCCACTGGGAGGACTGGTCCCGCATCCACCGGCTGGCGCACGAGAAGGGGCTCAAGACCCCGTGCACCATGCTCTACGGCCACATCGAGGAGCCCCGCCACCGCGTCGACCACGTCCTGCGCCTGCGGGAACTGCAGGACGAGACCGGCGGCTTCCAGGTCTTCATCCCGCTGCGCTACCAGCACGACTTCGTCGACATGAAGGACGGCAAGGTACGCAACCGGCTGCAGGCCCGGACGACCATGGCGACCCCGCTGGAGGCCCTGAAGACCTTCGCCGTCTCCCGGTTGCTCTTCGACAACGTCCAGCACGTCAAGGTCTTCTGGGTGATGCACGGCGTCCAGACCGCCCAGCTCGCGCTCCAGCACGGCGCGGACGACATGGACGGCTCGGTCGTCGAGTACAAGATCACCCACGACGCCGACAACTACGGCACGCCGAACAAGCTCACCCGCGACGACCTGCTGGAACTCATCCGCGACGCCGGTTTCCGGCCGGTGGAGCGCAACACGCGGTACGAGATCCTCCGGGAGTACGAGGGCCCCGACCCGGCCCGCCGGGAGGCGCCGCAGCCGATGCGGGTGTGAGGCCTCCCGGGCGTCGTTCGCCCGCGGGTCGTGGTGGGTGGCCCGCGCGGTTCCCCGCGCCCCTCAGGTGGGTACTCGGCGGGCCGTGAGCAAGGCACCCGAGGACCGGTACACCGCTGAACCCTTCGTCCCGGCGCAGGCGAAGGACCTCGACGCACTGCGCCGGGCCGCCGCCGGCTGCCGGGGCTGCCCGCTGCACCGGGACGCCACGCAGACGGTGTTCGGGGCGGGTGCTGTGGACGCCCGCGTCATGCTCGTCGGCGAGCAGCCCGGCGACCAGGAGGACCGGCAGGGCGCACCCTTTGTGGGCCCCGCCGGGAAGCTGCTCGACCGGGCGCTCGCGGAGGCCGGGATCGACCCCGGCGACGCGTACGTCACCAACGCCGTCAAGCACTTCAAGTTCACCCGGGCGGAACCCCGGAAGCGGCGGATCCACAAGGCACCCAGCCTGCGGGAGATGACCGCGTGCGGTCCGTGGCTCGCCGCCGAACTGGCCCTCGTCGAGCCCGAGCTGATCGTGGTGCTGGGTGCCACCGCGGGCAAGGCGCTGCTGGGCTCGTCGTTCCGGGTGACGCAGACGCGGGGCACCGTGCTGGAGGAGGAGATCCACGGGCGACGCGAGCGGCTGGTGCCGACCGTGCATCCGTCGTCGGTGCTGCGCGCGGACGACCGGGAGGCGGCGTACCAGGGGCTGGTGTCGGATCTGAAAGTGGCGGCGAGGGTGCTGACGTAATAGGTACGATGCCCACATGTCCCTTACCTTCACGCTGGACCCCGCCGTGGACCCCGCCCTGCGCGACGGCCTGCTCGACCTGTGGACGGACGTGTCCAACGCGGACGGGGCCGTCGGCTTCGTGCCGCCCGTGACGCGGGACACCGTCCGCCCCGAGTTGCTGAAGCACCTCGTCGCCATGGCCGAGGGACGCACCCGGCTGCTCGCCGGACACGACGAGGACGGCCGGGTCGCCGCGACCGCGTTCCTCACCTTCAACACGCACCGGCTGATGGCCCACTGGGTGTGGCTCTACACGGTGATGGTGCACCCCCGGCACCAGGGCAAGGGATACGGCCGGGACCTGATGGCCGCCGCGGCGGACGCGGCGCGAACCTTCGACGGCATCGAGGCGATACGGCTCACATGCCGGGGCGGTCTCGGCCTGGAGCGCTTCTACGGTTCCTGCGGCTACAAGGAAGTCGGCCGCATTCCCGGCGCCATCCGGGTCGCCCCCGGCGACGACCGCGACGACGTGATCATGCTGCTGCCGCTGAGCTGACGGCCGTACCCCCCTGCAAGATCGGCTGCCGGGCGTGCTTCACTGGACGGTGCCCTTTGGGTAGTTCTGGCCGTTCGATACGGAAGAGTGGATGAGATGCTCCGCTACACGCTGATGCGCCTCGGAATCTTCGTGGGCTGCTTCGTGGTCGTCTGGGGGCTCGTCTACTCCGGTGTCGCCCCGCGCGGGCTCGGTGCCTCCAACGGCATCTGGGTCGTGCTGCTCGCGCTCGTCATCTCCGCGCCGATCAGCTTCGTCGTGCTGCGCAAGGAGCGGGACCGGGCGTCCGCGCAGATCGTGCGGAGGGTGGACCGCGCCAAGGCCAACTTGGAGGCCAACCGCAGCCAGGAGGACGTGGCGGACGACGCGGCGCGCGCGCAGGGTCAGGCTTCCTAAGGCTGTCTGTCCTGTGCGCCTCTCAAAGTGAGGCTTTGGGGTTCTCAAAGCTCCGGTGTTAAGGTCTCAGGCATGATGTCAGCAGCCGTGCCCGTCATGCCCGGGAGCATGCCCAAGAGCCCGCTGCTCGTGGCGCGTCTGCATGTGGACCTCTGCTGGTGCGCGTCGGCGATCTGTCGCCTCTGACATCCCGCGACCCGTCCTGACGTCAGCCCTCGCGACCCCTCGCGCACCCCTTACCGGAGCCCTTCCGTGTCCACGCACACGAACCCCGTCAAGCTGCCCCTCAAGGCGCCCTTCTGGGCCCAGATACTCCTCGGCCTCGTCCTCGGCGTCCTGCTCGGCTGGACAGCCAGGAGCCAGGACGTGTCCTGGCTCGTCACGGCGCTGGAGAAGGTCGGCGACACCTTCATAGGCCTGCTGAAGCTCGCCGTCGCCCCGCTCGTCTTCTTCGCGATCCTGGTCTCGATCACCAACCTGCGGAAGGTCAACAACGCGGCCCGCCTGGCGTCCCGCACCCTCCTCTGGTTCATGATCACCTCGCTGATCGCGGTGGCCATCGGCCTCGTCATCGGCCTGGTCACCCATCCCGGCGCCGGCACCGGCCTCACCCCCAGGGACGGTGAGCTGCCCGAGAAGACCGGCTCCTGGCTCGACTTCCTGACCGGCATCGTGCCGACCGATGTGATCACGCCGTTCACCGAGCTGAACGTGCTGCAGATCGTCTTCATGGCCGCCGTCGCCGGGATCGCCGCCCTCCAGCTCGGCGAGAAGGCCCAGCCGATCCTCACCCTGAGCGAGTCCGTCCTCGAACTCCTGCAGAAGGCCCTGTGGTGGGTCATCCGGCTCGCCCCGCTCGGCACCGTCGGCCTCATCGGCACCGCGATCGCCACCTACGGCTGGGACCTGATCGGCAAGTACGCCACCTTCACCGCCGACATCTACGTCGGCTGCGCGATCGTGCTGTTCGTGGTCTACCCGGCGCTGCTCGCCACCGTCGCCAAGGCCAACCCGCTGCAGTTCTTCAAGGGCGCCTGGCCCGCGATCCAGCTGGCCTTCGTCTCCCGCTCCTCCGTCGGCACGATGCCGCTGACCCAGAAGGTCACCGAGCGGCTCGGTGTGCCGAAGGAGTACGCGTCCTTCGCGGTGCCGTTCGGCGCGACGACCAAGATGGACGGCTGCGCCGCGATCTACCCCGCGATCGCCGCGATCTTCGTCGCGCAGATCTTCGACATCCAGCTCGGGATCGGCGACCACCTGCTGATCGCGTTCGTGTCGGTGGTCGGCTCCGCCGCCACGGCAGGTCTCACCGGCGCGACGGTCATGCTGACCCTCACCCTGTCCACGCTCGGCCTGCCGATGGAGGGCGTCGGTCTGCTGCTCGCCATCGACCCGATCCTGGACATGATCCGCACCGCCACGAATGTGGCCGGGCAGGCGCTCGTACCGGTCATCGTGTCGGCCCGCGAGGGGCTGCTCGACCGTGAGGTGTACGGCAGGGCGGGCGGTTCGCCGGTGGAGGAGCCGGAGCGGGTGGCTGTCGCCGCCTGACCGGTACTGTCCGGATGCCTGCCGCCTGGGCCGTACGCTGAGCCGCATGGGTGTCGTGAAGGCCAAGCGGATGCCGCGTGCGGTCCGTGAGCAGCAGATGCTGGACGCCGCCGTACAGATCTTCGGGCAACGGGGGTACATCGCGGCGTCGATGGACGACATCGCCGAACTCGCGGGCGTGTCCAAGCCGTTGGTGTACCTCTACCTCAACTCCAAGGACGACCTCTTCACGGCCTGCATCCGCCGGGAGGCCCAGGCGCTGTTCGCCGCCGTCCGGGCCGGTGTCCGGCGCGAGCTGCCCGCCGACCGTCAACTCTGGGAGGGGCTACTGGCGTTCTTCACGCACACCGCACGGCATCCCGACGGCTGGTCCGTGCTGCACCTCCAGGCGCGTACCCACGGTGAGGCGTTCGCCGCCGAGGTCACCGCGATGCGGGCGGACATCGTCGCCTTCGTCACCCAGCTGATCGCCGAGGCCGCCCGCGAGGCCCACCGGAACCCCGACCTGCCCGAGCGCGAGGTCGCCGGGCTCGCCGAGGCCCTGGTCGGCGCCGCCGAGTCGCTCGCCGACTGGGCCAACGCCACCCCGCACGTGACGGCCCGGCAGGCGGCGGCCACCCTGATGAACTTCGCCTGGGCCGGGCTCGGCGGGCTCATGGCCGGGCGGCGCTGGTCACCGCCCGGCGCGTGAAGGGAGCGGGTGCACAGTCCCGCTGACGTGCAGCCGGTCTCCCCGGCGCAGTTCGAAACGCCCGCCCTCCGCGGCGTACTCCACCGTCCCCGGCAGTGGCACCGGCGCCCGGAACTCCGCCCGGACCAGCACCGCCTCGGGCGTGCCGTGCGCGGCGAGACACCGGGCCACCGTCCACATGCCGTGCGCGATCGGGCGCGGGAAGCCGAACAGGCGGGCGGTGAGCGGGTGCAGGTGGATGGGGTTGCGGTCGCCGGAGACGGCGGCGTAGCGCCGCCCGATGTCGGCGCCGAGCCGCCATTCGGTGCCCGCGGGCAGCGGCTTGCGCTCCTGGGGCGCGGCAGGCGGTACGGCGTCGGTGCGGTGCCGGGCCAGATACGTGCTGCGCGACTCCCAGACGACCTCGCCGCCGGCCAGCGCCTCGGTCACCACCGTCGCCTCCGTCCCGCGCCGGTGCGGGGCCAGTCCGGCGATGTGCACGGCGAGTTCGTACGCGCCGGTGGCCGACAGGGCGGTGTGGCGGGTGAGGTCGATCGAGGTGTGGACCAGGCCGAGCAGCGGCAGCGGGAAGTCACGGCCGCTCATCAGCCGCATGGCCAGCGGGAAGGCCAGCACGTGCGGATAGGTGAGGGGGAGGCCGTCCTCGCCGGTGGGGAAGCCGCAGAGCCGCTCGTAGGCGGCGAGCCGGGCCAGGTCCACGCGGACGCCGGAGCGGACCAGCCGGGTGCGGGGGAACTCGGCGTCCGGGCGGGGGCGTTTGAAGGGGGAGCGGAGGGCGCCGGTGACGAGCGGGAGGTGGTCAGCCATGGTCATACCGGTTTCCTCACCCCGTCCTCCCGGTTTTACTCCTGAGTAAGGTTACCGGAGGTAAGTCCAAGCGCCGCAAGGCCTCCGGGACTCCACAGGCCCAGCGCTGGAAGCTCTTCGAACCCGCACAATCTCCCCACGCGGAAGCCGTACCATCTGCCACCCGACCGCCGGTGACGCCCCAGCGCGCACCGCCGGTGAACGCCTCCGTACGCGCCGCGCGTACTTCATGCAGCAGAGCCGTACCGCGCTGCAGGCCCCAGGAGCTGCCCATGCCCATCTCGTACTCGTCATCGCCCTTACCGCATCAGACGCCCGAGTCATCGCTCGCTTACGACCCGGACGGCGGGCCGGTCCTCGTCGAGCCCGAGATAGGGCGGCTGGACGGGGAGGTGCGGGAGGCGGCCGTACCGCCGCTGGTGCCGCCGGTGTCGCACGGCTCGCTGGCCGATCTGCCGTTCGAGAACGCGGCCGTGGCGCCCGCCCGGACGGTGCTCAGCCGGCGTGCCGGGGACGGGCGTTGGGCGGATGTGACGGCGGCGGAGTTCGCCGCGCAGGTGCTGGACGTGGCGAAGGGGATGATCGCCGAGGGGCTGGCGCCGGGCGACCGGATCGCGATCATGGCGCGGACGTCGTACGAGTGGACACTCCTCGACTTCGCGGCCTGGGCGGCCGGACTGGTGACCGTCCCGGTGTACCCGACCTCGTCCGCCTTCCAGATCCGCTGGATGCTCCAGGACTCCGGTGCGGTCGCCCTGGCGACGGAGACGGCCGGGCAGGCGGCGGCGCTCGGGCCCGAACTGCCGCACCTGCCCGACCTGCGGCACCTGTGGGTCATCGAGAAGGGCCACGTGGACCGGCTCGCGGAGCTGGGGCAGCCGGTGCCGGACCAGGAAGTCGACGTACGGCGGGGCATGCTGGGCCCGGACACCCTCGCCACCGTCGTCTACACCTCGGGCACCACGGGCCGCCCCAAGGGCTGCGCGCTGACCCACGGCAACTTCCTGGCGGAGGTCGACAACGCGATCGAACTCCTCTACCCGGTCTTCAAGGCGCGGACCAGCGAGGAGGCCTCCACGCTCCTCTTCCTGCCCCTGTCCCATGTGTTCGGCCGGATGGTGGCCGTGGCCTGCGTGCGGGCCCGGGTCAGGCTGGGGCACGCGCCCAGCCTGAAGTCGCAGGACCTGCTGGCCGATCTGGCGGCCTTCCGGCCGACGTTCCTGCTGGCCATCCCGTACATGCTGGAGAAGGTCTACAACAGCGCCCGCGCCACCGCGGAACGGGGCGGCAGGGCACCGGCGTTCGACCGCGCGGCGAGGGTCGCCCGCCGGTACGGCGAGGCCGTGGAGGCCCGCGCCAGTGGCACCGGCCCCGGCCCCAGCACCTCCCTGAAGGCGTCCCGCGCCTTCTACGACCCGCTGGTCTACCGCAGGATCCGCAACGCCCTCGGCGGCCGGGTCCGTTACGTCATCTGCGGCGGTTCCCCGCTCGGCCGCGACCTGGCGGCGTTCTACGCGGGCGCCGGGATCGACGTGTACGAGGGTTACGGGCTGTCCGAGACGACCGGCGCGGCGACCGTGACGCCGCCGCTCAAGCCCCGGCTCGGCACGGTCGGCTGGCCGCTGCCCGGCACGCGGGTGCGGATCGCGGCGGACGGCGAGATCCTGCTCGCAGGGGGCCAGGTCTTCCGCGGCTACTGGGACCCGCACGCGGGCGGGGTGGTCCCGGCGTCGTCGGACGGCTGGTTCCCGACGGGCGACATCGGCCGGCTGGACGACGAGGGCTACCTCACCATCACCGGCCGCAAGAAGGAGATCCTGATCACGGCGGGCGGCAAGAACGTGGCCCCGGCGCCCCTGGAGAACTGGCTCCGCTCGCACCCCCTGATCTCCCACTGCGTCGTCCTCGGCGACCGCCGCCCCTACATCACCGCCCTGATCACCCTCGACGTCGACGGCATCACCCACTGGCGGCAGATGAACGGCAAGCACCCGGTGCCGCCCGAACTCCTCGTCGACGACGCCGAGCTGCGGGCGGTGCTGCAACGCGCGGTCGACGAGGCCAACAAGCTCGTCTCCCGCCCCGAGTCCATCCGCCGCTTCACCGTCCTGCCCACCGACTTCTCGGAGGCGGCCGGTCATCTCACCCCGTCGATGAAGCTGCGCCGGGAGGTGATCCTGCGGGACTTCGCCGAGGAGGTGGAGGCCATGTACGGGGGGTGAGCCAGGTCACGTCAGCCCTCCGGGTCCGTGTTCCTGCGGGCGATCAGCAACGCCTGCGGGGTCGTCTCGGCGAGCTCCGGGTCGGGCTCCCGGACCGTCCGGGAGTGGAGCGTGAAGCCTGCCTCCGTCAGGAGGCCGGTCATGCGCTCCGGGCGGCGGCGCAGGAAGTCCAGGGACACCGGACGGCCGAAGGGCCGGTCGACGCGGCGAGGTGCGTCGCCCGCCTGGAAGGCGAGGAGGAGGTGGCCGCCGGGGGCGAGGACACGGGCGTACTCCTCGAACAGGGCGGGGAGCTGGTCGGCGGGGGTGTGGACGGAGGAGTAGAAGGACACCACACCCGCCAGGTGGCCGTCCGGGATGTCCAGGCCCAGCATCGAGCCCTGCTCGAAGCGCAGGGCGGGGTTCTCGCGGCGGGCGACGGCGAGCATCGCCGCCGAGAGGTCCAGGCCGAAGACTTTCAGGCCCAGCGAGGCGAGGTACGCCGTGACCAGGCCGGGCCCGCAGCCCAGGTCGGCCACCTCACCGTCGCGGCCGACCAGCTCGGCGTACGCCGTGAGGAGCGCGCGCTCCAGCGGCCTCGCGGTGAGTTCGTCACGGAAGTGGTGGGCGTAGTCCTCGGCTATCGCGTCGTAGAAGTGCTGGACGGATTCCGTGGGGGTGAGCGCGTCTTCGGTCATGGCGCGTGACCGTACTGCCCGGCACTGACAGTGGGGCGGTTTTCCGTCACGCCCCGGCCGCCGCGGACAGCGACGACCCGTCGCCGCCTTCCTCGCAATTCCCGGAGAATTCATCTTCCCGATGTGCGGGAAAAGGCAGGAGCCCCGTTGCCGGGCGGCGCGGGGCTCCTTGGGTACTGCACTCGATCCTGGATCAGAGGATCAGACCGGGGTGACGTTCTCCGCCTGCGGGCCCTTCGGGCCCTGGGTGACGTCGAAAGACACCTGCTGGTTCTCCTCGAGGGACCGGAAGCCGGTCGCGTTGATCGCGGAGTAGTGGACGAAGACGTCGGGGCCGCCGCCCTCCTGGGCGATGAAACCAAAGCCCTTTTCGGCGTTGAACCACTTCACGGTTCCGGTAGCCATAAGCCCTCCTTGGGCTCAAAAGGGTTGCCCTGCTCCAGAACCAGCAAGTGTGAAGATTTGAGTTCTGCACAACTGCATATGTCTGTGAACGACGAGAGCCCGCGGTCACATGCTCCGCAGGCTCTGTACTGCAAGGGAAACCAAACTGCAACTTGCGACGAGCCTAGCACGCGGGCAGCCGAAAGCAATAGGGGTCAAGATCACGTCACCCGAATGTTTGAACGTCGTGTCGACGTTGACGCCGGGGACGGTCACCCCGGAAGCCCGCACCCTATCCCACGGGGTCTAGCCTCTCGACGTGGACATTTCTCGCACGCGGCCGCGCGTCGGCCACATCCAGTTCCTGAACTGCCTGCCCCTGTACTGGGGGCTCGCCAGAACGGGGACGCTGCTGGACTTCGAGCTGACGAAGGACACCCCGGAGAAGCTCAGCGAGCAGCTGGTGCGGGGCGATCTCGACATCGGGCCGATCACCCTCGTGGAGTTCCTGAAGAACGCCGACGACCTCGTCGCCTTCCCGGACATCGCCGTCGGCTGCGACGGACCGGTGATGTCCTGCGTGATCGTCTCCCAGGTCCCGCTGGACCGGCTGGACGGCGCCCGGGTGGCCCTGGGCTCCACCTCGCGCACCTCCGTACGCCTCGCCCAGCTGCTGCTGGCGGACCGCTTCGGCGTACGGCCCGAGTACTACACCTGCCCGCCCGACCTCAGCCTGATGATGCAGGAGGCCGAGGCGGCCGTACTCATCGGCGACGCCGCCCTGCGGGCGAACCTGCACGACGGGCCGAGGTACGGGCTCGCCGTGCACGACCTCGGCGCGCTGTGGAAGGAGTGGACCGGGCTGCCGTTCGTCTTCGCCGTGTGGGCGGCCCGCCGGGACTACCTGGAGCGCGAGCCCCTCATCACCCGCAAGGTGCACGAGGCCTTCCTCGCCTCCCGCAACCTCTCCCTGGAGGAGGTCGCCAAGGTCGCCGAGCAGGCGGCCCGCTGGGAGGCCTTCGACGAGCGGGTCCTGGAGCGGTACTTCACCACCCTCGACTTCCGCTTCGGCGGCCCGCAGCTGGAGGCCGTGGCGGAGTTCGCCCGCCGGGTCGGGCCGACGACCGGCTTCCCGGCGGACGTGAAGGTGGACCTGCTGCGGCCGTAGGACGGCGGCCCTCAGTACGCCGATACGCCGCTACCCTGCGGGCAGTGGAGGCGTACGGGGGAGAGGGGGCGGACGGCATGCAGCCGCTCGGCGTCGACGAGCCCACCGCCATCGGGCCCTACCGGCTGCTCGGCCGGCTCGGTTCCGGTGGCATGGGCCGGGTGTATCTGGGCCGCAGCGCGGGCGGCCGTACCGTCGCGGTGAAGGTCGTCCACCCGCATCTCGCGCTCGACGAGGAGTTCCGCGCCCGCTTCCGCCGTGAGGTGGAGGCGGCGCGGCGGGTCGGGGCCGCCTGGACCGCGCCGGTGCTGGACGCGGACCCGGAGGCGCCGGTGCCGTGGGTGGCCACCGCGTACGCCGCCGGGCCGTCGCTCGCGGCGGCGGTCGCGGACGGCGGTCCGCTGCCCGCGCACTCGGTACGAGCGCTGGGGGCGGGCCTGGCCGAGGCGCTGGCGGCGGTGCACGAACTGGGCCTGGTGCACCGGGACGTCAAGCCGTCCAACGTGCTCCTCACCCTCGACGGGCCGCTGCTCATCGACTTCGGGATCGCCCGCGCCCTGGACGGCACGGCGTCGCTCACATCGACGGGGGTCTCGGTCGGCTCGCCCGGTTACATGGCGCCCGAGCAGATCCTGGGCAAGGGCGTCACGGGGGCGGCGGACGTCTTCTCGCTGGGTGCGGTACTGGCGTACGCGGCGACCGGAGAGCCGCCGTTCCCCGGGGACTCGTCGGCCGCGCTGCTCTACAAGGTCGTGCACGAGGAGCCGCACCTCGACGCCCTGGAGGGCGAGTTGCGGGAGGTCGTCGAAGCGTGCCTGGCGAAGGAGCCGGGTGCGCGTCCGGTCCCGGCGGAGGCGGCCCGGCGGCTCGCGCCGGAGGGGGCGGCGCGGCTGGTGGCGGGCGGGTGGCTGCCGGGGGCGCTGGTGGAGCAGGTGAGCCGGGGGGCCGTGCGGCTGCTGAATCTGGAGGCGGCGGGGGCCGGTGCTGCTTCTTCGGGGCCGGTTGCGTTCAGCAGTCCGGCGGTAGGAGAGGGTTCACCCGCGGGAGCCTTCGGTCCGCCGCCCGTGATGCCGGAGCCCCGTCGGGCGGAACCGGAGGACAAGGTTTCCGACGGGGGCAAGCGGCCCGGCAAGGTCTCCGTCAGCGTCGCCGCGACGGCCGCACCGGAGGCCGACGGGCGGGGACGACGGGTGAGCTGCACGGTGGCGCTCGCGGTCGCCGGTGCGTTCGCGGCGGCGACGGTCGGCTCGGTCCTCGTCCTCGACCTGCTGCCCGGCGAACGCCAGGACAGCGCGGGCGAATCCGGCCCCCGGGACGCCTACTCCCCGGCCCCGGGCGCCAGCCTGAGCAGCGGCCCGTCCGACATCCCGGCCCGCTACCTCGGCACCTGGGAGGGGCAGGGCACCGCCCTGGACGGCACGCTGCCCGCGGGCACGTTCCGGGTCACCGTCCAGCAGGCCGAGGTGGGCGAGGAGTTGGGCCGGCTCCGGCAGACCGACCAGCTGGGCGGCGTCTGTGTCGACGTACTGACCCTGCAGCGGGTGACGGAGAAACAGCTCGTCGCCAGGTCGGTCGGTCAGAAGGGCAACCACGGGGGCTGCAACCAGGAGCCCACCACGGTCCGCCTCGTCCCGACCGGTGACGACCTCACGTATGAGTCGGACAGCGCGCGGTCGGGGTATCCGACGGCCCGGATGTCGAAGGTGAAGTAGGGCTCTCTCACGCGGCAGTGGTGGGGTGAGGAGGGGGTGAGCGGGGCTTGGGTGAGGGGCTGCTGGTCGCCGCTGCCCTGGTCTGGGGCGCGGTGGCGGGAGCGCTGCTGCCGCGTGCCGCGTACCGCTTCTGTGTGCCGCCGGAGGAGGCGTGGCGGGACCGGTGCCCGGGCGGGCATGCGATGCGGGGATGGATCGGGTGGGGGCGGTGCGCGGAGTGTGCGCGGAGCTACGGCCCCGGCGTCCCCCTGGTCGCCACCGTCACCGCCGTCCTCTGCGCCGTCCTCGCCGTCGTCACCGGCCCCCACCCGGAGCTCGGAGTCTGGCTGCTGATCACACCCGTCGGCGTGCTGCTGGCCGTCGTGGATCTGCGTGTGCGGCGACTGCCCGATCCGCTGACCCTGCCCCTCGCGGCCGCCACCCCCGCCCTGCTCGGCGTGGCCGCGCTCGCGCCCGGGCCCGCCGGGGACTGGGGCACCGCCCTGCTCGGCGCCGTCGCCCTCGGCGGCTTCTACTTCCTCCTCTTCCTGATCAACCCCGGCGGCCTGGGCTTCGGCGATGTGAAGCTGGCCGTCGGCGCGGGGGCCGTGCTCGGGTGGTACGGGTGGTGGGCGGTGCTGCTGGGGACCTTCGCCGCGTTCCTGTGCGGGGCGGTCTACGGCGGCGTCCGCGCCGTCGTACGGAAGACGGGGCGGAAGACGGTGATCCCGTTCGGGCCGTTCCTGCTCGCGGGCGCCTACGCCGGGCTGCTGCTGGGCGCGGTGGGCTGAGGTGGGGCGGGTTGGGGCGGCGGTGGGCTGAGGTGGGGCGGGTTGGGCCGCGGCGGGCTGAGGGTGGGGTGGGAAAACGGCTGGCGTAGGCTGGTTCAGTCCGTCCGCAACCCTTGACGAAAGGGACACCCGGTGACCGAGAAGGCCGACCTCCAGTCCGTCCTCGAACGTGCCGCCGCGGGCGGACGGATCACCCCCGAGGAGGCGCTCGCCCTCTACCGGGACGCCCCGCTGCACGCGCTGGGCGCCGCCGCCGACGCCGTACGCCGCCGTCGGTACGCGGGCACCGAGCACATCGCGACGTACATCATCGAACGGAACATCAACTACACGAACGTCTGCGTCACGGCGTGCAAGTTCTGCGCCTTCTACGCCCCGCCGAAGGACAAGGCGAAGGGCTGGACCCGCGATCTGGACGACATCCTGCGCCGGTGCGCGGAGACCGTCGAGCTGGGCGGGACGCAGATCATGTTCCAGGGCGGTCACCACCCGGACTACGGCGTCGAGTACTACGAGAAGCACTTCGCCGCCATCAAGAAGGAGTTCCCGCAGCTCGTCATCCACAGCCTGGGGGCGAGCGAGGTCGAGCACATGGCCCGGATCTCCAAGGTGACGGTCGAGGAGGCCATCCGGCGGATCCACGCCGCCGGGCTGGACTCCTTCGCCGGGGCCGGCGCCGAACTGCTGCCCGAGCGGCCGCGCAGGGCCATCGCCCCGCTGAAGGAGAGCGGCGAGCGATGGCTGGAGATCATGGAGACCGCCCACCGGCTGGGCGTCGAGTCCACGTCCACCATGCTGATGGGGACCGGCGAGACCAACGCCGAGCGGATCGAGCACATCCGGATGATCCGTGACGTACAGGACCGCACGGGCGGCTTCCGGGCCTTCATCCCGTACCTCTACCAGCCGCAGAACAACCACCTGAAGGGCCGCACCCAGGCCACCATCTTCGAGTACCTGCGGATGATCGCGATCGCCCGGCTCTTCCTCGACAACATCGCCCACATCCAGGGCTCCTGGCTGACCACCGGCAAGGACGCCGGGCAGCTGACCCTGCACTACGGGGCGGACGACCTCGGCTCGGTGATGCTGGAGGAGAACGTCGTCTCGGCGGCCGGTGCCAAGCACCGCTCCAACCTGATGGAGATGATCGAGATGATCCGGGGGGCGGACCGGGTCCCGGCCCAGCGGAACACGACGTACGAACACCTCCTCGTGCACGACGACCCGGCGAACGACCCCGTCGACGAGCGCGTCATGTCCCACATCTCGTCCACCGCGATCGAGGGCGGCACGGCTCATCCGGAGCTGAAGCTGCTCGCCTCCAACTGAGTTGCTGACGATTCACGCGGACTCCAGGGGGCGTGCCCTGGCCGTGCGCGGCGAGTGGGTCCTGGACGCCGGTCCGCTGGAGGAGCTGTCCGCCGCGCATCCGCTCGCGCGCGTGCGGCAGTGGCCCGGCATCCTCACCCCCGGGCTGGTCAACCTGCACGGGCCCGAACTGCTGGAGCAGGCCTACCACCCCGACCCGCGCGAGGCCGACGAACTCGGCACCGAGCCACTGACCGGGGACGCGCTGGCCGCGCTCGCCATGGACGAGGCGCGGTGGGGTGCCGGCGCGCGGCGCGGGCTGCAGCGGATGCTGGCGCGCGGGACCGTCGCGGTGGCGGGAACGTTCGGCAACCGGGCCGTGGTGACGGCCGTACGGCGGTCCGGGATCGGCGTGGTGGGGCGGCTCGGGGTGCCCGGCGGGGTGCCCTCGCTCGACCCGTTCGATGCCGGGGTGCCGGTGGAGTTCCCGCCGCCGCGCGAGAGCGGGTCCGCCGCGCGGTTCGCCGTGTTCGACGTACGGGACGAGGCGGAGCTGGCCGAGCGCGGGGGCGGGAGCTGTGTGGTGACGGTGGTGGCGGGGCGGATCGTCTACCGGCGTCGGTAGGTCGCTCAGCTCCGAGATGTCGGCCGGTTGGCCGTGCGCGGCGATGGCGGCCTGCTCGGCGTAGGCGCCCATGTCGCCGGTGCAGGAGCTGCCGTAGTGCGGCAGGGCGAGGATGACCCGCGGGTGGAGGATGTGGCGGCGAGGAAGACGCCGCGGCTACTGCCGTGAACGCGGACTGCAACAATGGGCCCGTGACCCGCGCTTCCCTGAACAAGCAGCCGCACGAAGTCGCCTCGATGTTCGACGACGTGGCGGAACGGTACGACCTGACGAACGATGTGCTGTCGCTCGGCCAGGACCGGGTGTGGCGCCGGGAGGTCGCGAAGGCGGTCGACGCGCGCCCCGCGCAGAAGGTGCTGGACCTGGCCGCCGGTACGGCCACCTCCTCGCTGCCCTTCACGCGTGCGGGCGCGTACGTCGTGCCCTGCGACTTCTCCCTCGGCATGCTCCAGGTCGGCAAGCAGCGCCGCCCCTGGCTGCCGCTGACGGCGGGCGACGCGACGCGGCTGCCCTTCAAGGACGACGTGTTCGACGCCGTCACCATCTCCTTCGGGCTGCGCAACGTGCAGGACACGGACGCGGCGCTGCGGGAGATGTACCGGGTGACCCGGCCGGGCGGGCGGGTGGTGATCTGTGAGTTCTCGCATCCGACGTGGGAACCGTTCCGCAAGGTCTACACCGAGTACCTGATGCGGGCGCTGCCGCCGGTGGCCCGTGCGGTGTCGTCGAACCCGGAGGCGTACGTCTATCTCGCCGAGTCCATCCGCGCCTGGCCCGACCAGCCCGCGCTGGCCGAGCAGTTGCGCAAGGCCGGGTGGTCGAAGGTGGCGTGGCGGAATCTGACGGGTGGGGTGGTTGCTCTGCACCGCGGGTTCAAGGCCTGACCCCGACAGGCCTACCGGATGGGCTGGAACGCGTCCCCGGGCTGGTCGAGTTCGCGCTCCATGCCGCCCCTCGGTGGTCTCGGCAGCCGCGGCTCCCGGACGCCCGCGCCTCCCCCGCCCTCCCCCTCGCCGAAGTCGAACCACACGGTGACCACCGCACCGCGCGGCACCTCGACGCCGGGCGGCGGGTACTGCCGTACGACATGGTCCACGACGGTGAGATGGAAGTCGGGCCGGTCGGGCGCGGCGAGCAGCACTCCCTGTGCCTCGGCTGCCTCACGGGCGTCCACGGCCATCAGTCCGACGAGCTTCGGCACGCGCACTTCGGGCGTCCTGCGTGGTATGCGCACAGATGTCACCCCCAGAGGTACTGGCAGCGTAACGGCCCGGGGGTGCCGTCCGGAAGCATCACGTGTCTTTCCGTAGCCGACTGTCGCTCTCTGTTACAGGTCCAGTCGGTAGCAGTGTCCCTGCATGTCGGTTTCGGGGCTGGTGAAGGTCTCGGCGAGGTGCATGCCGAGTCGCTCGGTGACCGCGATCGACCGGGTGTTGCGCGCGTTGACCATGGCCACCACGCTGCCGACGCCCGCCGCGCGCAACCGGTCCAGCGTCATGTGCGCGGCCGCCGTGACGTACCCCTTGCCCCAGTGCTCCCGGCCGAGCCGCCAGCCGATCTCGATCTCGCCCGCCGGTCCCCACGGGCGCGGCCAGGGCTGGGCGCCGGTGAAGCCGATGACCCGGTCGTCGGCGTCGAGCATCGTCCACAGGCAGAAGCCGAGTTCGGCGTCGTGCTTGCGCTGGCGGGCGGTGAGCTCCTCGTAGACGGACAGTTCCGCGGACCTGCCGCCGTGGAACTCCATGACGTCCGGGTGGTCGAACACCCGGTGCCAGGCGACGGCGTCCTCGTCGGTGGGGACACGCAGCCGTACCACGGGGAGAGCTCGGTTCACTGGGTATCCCTTCAGCCGGTTGATCAATTCTGCTGAATAGACTGCCCGTGTCCAGTGCCGGTCGGCACACAGATTTCTAACTTGGGGAGATCCCGCCGTGGCCGAGTCTCTGACGGACAACACCGCCGATGTGATCGTCGTGGGCGCGGGCCCGGCCGGCTCCACGACGGCGTACCACCTCGCCAAGGCCGGACTGGACGTACTGCTCCTGGAGAAGACCGAGTTCCCGCGCGAGAAGGTGTGCGGCGACGGGCTCACGCCGCGCGCCGTCAAGCAGCTCGTGGCGATGGGCATCGACATCTCCGAGGAGGCCGGCTGGCTGCGCAACAAGGGCCTGAGGATCATCGGCGGGGGTGTGCGGCTGCAGCTCGACTGGCCGGATCTCGCCTCCTTCCCCGACTACGGACTGGTCCGCAAGCGCGACGACTTCGACGAGCAGCTCGCCCGGCAGGCGCAGAAGGCGGGCGCCCGGCTGTACGAGCGCTGCAACGTGGGCGCGCCGATCGTGGACGACCGCACCGGCCGCATCACCGGCGTGCACGCCAAGCTCGGCGACGCAGGCCACAAACGCGAGGTCACCTTCCACGCGCCACTGGTCGTGGCCGCCGACGGCAACTCCACCCGCCTGTCCCTGGCGATGGGCCTGCACCGCCGCGAGGACCGTCCGATGGGCGTCGCGGTGCGGACGTACTTCACCTCCCCGCGCCACGACGACGACTACCTGGAGTCCTGGCTGGAGCTGTGGGACCGCCGGGGACCCGGCGAGGACCGGCTGCTGCCGGGCTACGGCTGGATCTTCGGCATGGGCGACGGCACCTCGAACGTCGGCCTCGGCGTGCTCAACACCTCCGACTCCTTCAAGGAACTGGACTGGCGCGAGGTCCTCAAGGCCTGGTGCGCCTCCATGCCCGAGGACTGGGGCTACACCCCGGAGAACATGACCGGCCCGATCCGCGGCGCCGCCCTGCCGATGGCCTTCAACCGCCAGCCGCACTACACGCGGGGCCTGTTGCTGGTCGGCGACGCCGGCGGGCTGGTGAACCCCTTCAACGGCGAGGGCATCGCCTACGCCATGGAATCCGGCCAGATCGCCGCCGACGTCATCGTCCAGGCGCACGCCCGCTCGACCCCCGCGGGGCGGGAGATGGCGCTCCAGCGCTACCCGCGCGTCCTCAAGGACACCTACGGCGGCTACTACACGCTGGGCCGCGCCTTCGTGAAGCTCATCGGCAACCCGAAGGTCATGAAGATCGCGACGCAGCGTGGGCTCACGCACCCCCTGCTGATGAAGTTCACCCTGAAGCTTCTCGCCAACCTCACCGACCCGACGGGCGGCGACGCGATGGACCGCGTCATCAACGGGCTGTCGAAGGTGGCCCCGAAAGCCTGACCCTCCGGACCGACGCGGGCCGTTGAGGACATTTGGGCCCATGGTGCGTTCGATGTTGGCGGAGTATGCGGGAATGTGATCCCGCCGTGATGCGTCTGTGGACAACGGACCGGCTCCGGCTCAGGTCGAAGGGGGTGTGCCCGCCCGGGCACACCCCGATCGACGAGAGAGCACCCGATGACACTCAAGTCAGCGCGGCGGGTCCGGCTGTCCAGATCCGTGGGCCTGCTGGCCGCCACGGGTCTGGCCGCCGCCGGCCTCGTGGGAACCGCCCAGGCCGCGCCCGCGCCCCTGCCCGTGACGATCACCGGCGAGGACCGGGTCGACCTGTCGCTGAACTCCGGCAGCGGGGACGAGACGGAGCCCCAGGTCGAGCTGCGGCTGAACGTCCCGGGTGAGGAGTTCGACGGCGACGGCGTCATCCCGCCCGTGTTCACCGGCGACTACGAGATCCGTATCGACGCCTCCGAACTCGCGGGCGTCGCCTCGGTGAAGCTGCCCTGCGACGCCGACGGCCTCGTCGCGGTCTGCAGCGGCTACGAGCTGTACGCCGGCGAGAGGTACAACCGCCTCGGTGGCATCCGGCTCGACATCGACGACGACAGCCAGGCCGGCGACTTCGGCACCATCAAGGTCACCGGCGAGGGCGAGGGGCTGGAGTTCACCCCGCTCGACATCGACGTACTGGTGGGCGGCCCCGAATTCGTCAACCACCAGCTGTCGCTGCCCTCCGATCTCAAGGCGGGCGACACCTAT
Source organism: Streptomyces sp. TRM70350 (assembly GCF_019219825.1). Classification (GTDB taxonomy): domain Bacteria; phylum Actinomycetota; class Actinomycetes; order Streptomycetales; family Streptomycetaceae; genus Streptomyces. The sequence continues at coordinate 36,190 of NZ_JAHUXH010000008.1, forward strand.
GCGGCACCCGTGGGCCTGCGCAACCAGGGCGCCATGGACTCCGAAGGCGCGGTGCTGCGCTTCCACGGCTCCCGCGGGCTGTCCTTCCCCGACTCGTACGGCAACTGCGCCTACACCGAGGTGACCACCGGACCGCTGCTGCGCCAGGGCACGGACGCGATCTGCACCTTCCCCGACACGATCAAGGCCGGGACCGCGTACGCGCTGACCGAGCCGCTGAAGGTGAAGACCGCCGACTTCGCCCTGTTCGACGTCTTCACCTACTCCTTCACCGCGATCAGCCCCACCGAGGCGAAGAGCCTGCGCGAGGCCAAGGACTACCGGGCGGGCAACGGCCCGGAGCTGAAACTGAAGGAGATCTCCGGTGCCGACCCGGCGGACTACTCCCGCTACGCCGAGCTGGACCTGCCCGCGACGAACACCTACGACCTGGAGCTGACCGGCGCGTCGCTCAAGGGTGCCGCGGGCGACACCGTCACGGCGAACCTCGGCTTCCGCAACAACGGCCCGGCCTGGGTCGGCGCACTGCGCTCGGGCGGTGAGCCGATCGGCTTCACGGTGGAGGTCCCCGAGGGGGCGACGGTCACCAAGGCCCCGGAGTCCTGCGGTGAGAACTACATCGCCGAGGACACCAAGGGCTACCTCTGCTGGGTGGACACCCCGCTGCTGGAGGACGCGGAGCTGGGCTTCCCGTTCGAGCTGCGCATCGACCGGGTCGTGGAGAACGCCAAGGCGAGGGTGGCGCTGCCCGACTGGGACAACCCGTCCGAATCCGACAAGTCCAACGACACCGCCTGGATCGTCCTCAACGCCTCCGGCGACGAGGGGTCCACGGACGGCGGCACCGGCTCGTCCGACGGCGGCACGTCGAACGGCGGCACGTCGAACGGCGGCACGTCGGGCGGCGGCACGTCGGGCGGCGGTTCCTCGTCCTCCGGCACGGACGGCGGCGCGGGCTCCAGCGGCAGCACGGGTGGTGAGACCTCCGGTGGCGACTCCGGAGCCGACACCGACGGCGGTCTGGCCCTCACCGGTGCGGGCGGTGTGACGCTGCTCGCCGGGGGCGCGATCCTCGCACTCGGCCTGGGGACGGGCCTGGTCCTGTTCCTGCGCCGGCGCGCGGGGCAGAACGGCGGCACCACCGCCTGACAGCCGCTCATTCCAACGCCGACGGGTGCCGTTCGCGGAGAACGGCACCCGTTGCGTATGCCGGTGGACCGGTGTGTATGCGGTGGACCGGTGTGTTTGCGAGCGATACGGCTCAGAGCACGCGCACCGCACCCGACGCCGGGTAGCCGGAGAGGTCCTGGATGACGACGCCCTTGGAGGGGTTGGCCGCGTCCAGGTACTGGCCGTTTCCGATGTACACACCCGTGTGGTACGCGGAGCCCTTGCCGCCCCAGTACAGGATGTCGCCCACCTGGAGGTTGGACAGGGAGACCTCCGTGCCGACCATCGACTGGTCCTGCGACACGCGCGGAAGGTCCACGCCGACCTGCCGGAACGCCGCCTGGATGAGGCTGGAGCAGTCCCAGGCGTTGGGGCCGGTGGCGCCCATGACGTAGGCGTCGCCCAACTGCGCCTTGAGGAAGGAGATGACCGTTCCGACGCTGCCGCCGGCCGGTACGGTCACGCTCGTGTCGGTGCCCACGGACGCGGAGAGGGTCTCCCGCTCGGCGTCGCGCGCGGCACGCTCTGCGGCGGCCTTGCGCGCCTCCTCGGCGGCCTTCTTCCGGGCCTCCTCCTTCTTCTTGGCCTCGGCCAGGTCGGCCTTGGCCTCCTTGGCGGCCTGGGCGGCGGCCGCGTCACGCTCTGCCTGCAGCTCGTAGTTCGCGGCGGCCAGCTGTGTGGCGTCCGCCGACCGGGCGACCTGAGCGGACAGGTCGGCCGTGAGGGTGGGCAGTTCGAGCGTCTGCGTCACCGGCTCGGCAGCGTTCGCCGAGGCCGACGCGCCGGCCACTGCCACGGTGCTGAGGATGCCACCGGCAACTCCGGCCCGCATCGCCATCTTCGACGTGCCGGGCTGGCGGGGTTTCCGGTGGCTACGTATGTGAGCGGTGTGGGACATGGGAACAACCGGTATCAGGGGCTCCTCCATACCTTCAAGAAACGTGTGGTCCGCCACAGTTGTTCAATCGGCGGCCGGAATCCCCGGCGCGTCGCCCTTTATTGACGCCGTAACGGACATTGCGGACGTCAGTCATCAAGCCTGTGATCACGGGCTTTCTTCGTTACGTCCGAATTGCCCCGCGCCTACCACTGGTTGGGACCGTTGGCCAACCCCGCTTCTCAGGGCCCTCTCGTGAATGTGGCGGAGGTCACGGAACGGTTACCGGAGCGGGAGCGTCCGGCGCGCGGAATCGACGCCGCGGCGCTCGTGAACGCGTGCACGTGTCCACACCTCGCCGCCGCCTCCCTCGGATGTGTGAACGCGGGCCACTAGCAGGCCCCGGCGTCCAGCTCCAATTTGCATGCAGGGGAAGTTTCTTGATATGGAGACGCCCCCCGCCAGCTGCGCCGACGAGCGAAAATGTCACCTCTGGTGATCACTTGAACGCTTCACGTGCGAAGATCGCCGATCATCCGACTTCATGATCGTTCATCAGGTGGTGGAGATCACAAAGCTTGTGCAATACCCCGTGTCGCAGATCACAGAGCGGCGGGCATAAGATGCGAGGCAGTTGGGCTTGTGACCTGCTTCACATGTTCTCGATCTTCGCCGGGGCCAGCGGGGCTCGTGGGGCTGGTGAGCAGGAAGTGAGTCCAGTGCAACCCGCCAGCAGTCAGTGCCGACTGAGAGGAGCGAGGAGCGGTGAACGCGTATGCGCCCATCCTCGTACTGGGAGCCCTCGGGGCAGGATTTGCGATCTTCTCCGTGGTCATGGCCACGCTGATCGGTCCGAAGCGGTACAACCGCGCCAAACTCGAGGCCTACGAGTGCGGTATCGAGCCGACCCCCACGCCGGCCGGCGGCGGGCGCTTCCCTATCAAGTACTACCTGACGGCGATGCTCTTCATCGTCTTCGACATCGAGATCGTCTTCCTCTACCCGTGGGCCGTCACCTTCGACGCCCTGGGTGTGTTCGGGCTCGTGGAGATGCTGCTCTTCGTGCTCACCGTCTTCGTCGCCTATGCGTATGTGTGGCGGCGCGGCGGCCTGGAATGGGACTGAGGGGCCTTTAGTCATGGGACTCGAAGAAAAGCTGCCGAGCGGTTTCCTGCTGACCACCGTCGAGCAGGCCGCGGGCTGGGTGCGCAAGTCGTCCGTCTTCCCCGCCACGTTCGGCCTCGCCTGCTGCGCCATCGAGATGATGACCACCGGCGCCGGCCGTTACGACCTCGCCCGGTTCGGCATGGAGGTCTTCCGCGGGTCACCCCGCCAGGCGGACCTGATGATCGTGGCCGGCCGGGTCAGCCAGAAGATGGCGCCGGTGCTGCGGCAGGTCTACGACCAGATGCCGAACCCCAAGTGGGTGATCTCCATGGGGGTGTGCGCGTCCTCCGGCGGCATGTTCAACAACTACGCCATCGTCCAGGGCGTCGACCACATCGTCCCGGTCGACATCTATCTCCCCGGCTGTCCGCCCCGGCCGGAGATGCTGATGGACGCCATCCTCAAGCTCCACCACAAGATCCAGACCTCCAAGCTCGGTGTGAACGCCGAGGAGGCGGCCCGGGAGGCGGAGGAAGCGGCGCTCAAGGCCCTGCCGACGATCGAGATGAAGGGGCTGCTGCGATGAGTGACGCCAACAGCAACGGGGTCAACCCCGAGAAGGACCTCAGCGCGTCGAACCTCCCGGGTCAGCGAGGCCAGGGCGGTGAGGAGATCCGCGTCCAGCGCGGCATGTTCGGCGCCAACAACGGCGGCGACACCTCCGGCTACGGCGGCCTGGTCCGCTCGGTCCGGCTGCCGGGGCCGGCCACCCGCCCCTACGGCGGCTGGTTCGACGAGGTCGCCGACGAGCTGGAGGGCGCGCTGGAGGAACAGGGACTGCTCCCCGAGAACGCCATCGAGAGGACGGTCGTCGACCGCGACGAACTCACCTTCCACGTCGAGCGCGAGCACCTGGTCCGCGTCGCCCGCACCCTGCGCGACGACCCGGCCCTGCGCTTCGAGCTGTGCACCGGCGTCAGCGGCGTCCACTACCTGAACGACAAGGGCCGCGAGCTGCACGCCGTCTACCACCTGCGTTCGATCACCCACAACCGGCTGATCCGCGTCGAGGTCAGCGCCCCGGACAGCGACCCGCACATCCCGTCGCTGGTCGCCGTCTATCCGACCAACGACTGGCACGAGCGCGAGACCTACGACTTCTTCGGCATCGTCTTCGACGGTCACCCGGCCCTGACGCGGATCATGATGCCGGACGACTGGCAGGGCCACCCGCAGCGCAAGGACTACCCCCTCGGCGGCATCCCCGTCGAGTACAAGGGCGCCCAGATCCCGGCTCCGGACCAGCGGAGGTCGTACTCATGAGCACGCAGCACGCAACTCCGCGCGAGACCACCGAGGGCACTGTCTACACGGTCACCGGTGGCGACTGGGACGAGGTCGTCCAGTCCGCGGCCCGCGCCGACGACGAGCGCATCGTGGTCAACATGGGCCCCCAGCACCCCTCCACCCACGGTGTGCTCCGGCTGATCCTGGAGATCGAGGGCGAGACGGTCACCGAGGCCCGGTGCGGCATCGGCTATCTGCACACCGGCATCGAGAAGAACCTGGAATTCCGCACGTGGACGCAGGGCACCACCTTCGTCACGCGCATGGATTACCTGACGTCCTTCTTCAACGAGACCGGCTACTGCCTCGCCGTCGAAAAGCTCCTCGGCATCGAGGACGAGATCCCCGACCGCGCCACGATCATCCGGGTGCTCCTGATGGAGCTGAACCGGCTCTCCTCCCACCTGGTGTGCATCGCCACCGGCGGCATGGAACTCGGCGCCACCACGATCATGATCTACGGATTCCGTGATCGTGAAATGATTCTCGACATCTACGAGCTCATCACGGGCCTGCGGATGAACCACGCGTACATCCGCCCCGGCGGACTCGCCCAGGACCTGCCACCCGGCGCGGTGGACCAGATCCGCGAGTTCGTCAAGAAGATGAAGAAGAACCTCCCGGAGTACGACAAGCTCGCCACCGGGAACCCCATCTTCAAGGCCCGCATGCAGGACATCGGCTACCTCGACCTGGCCGGCTGCATGGCCCTCGGCGCCACCGGCCCGATCCTGCGCGCCACCGGCCTGCCGCACGACCTGCGCAAGGCCCAGCCGTACTGCGGCTACGAGACATACGACTTCGACGTCCCGACCGCCGACACCTGCGACTCCTACGGCCGCTTCCTGATCCGCCTGGAGGAGATGCGCCAGTCGCTCAGGATCGTCGAGCAGTGCCTGGACCGGCTGCAGCCCGGGCCGGTCATGGTCGCCGACAAGAAGATCGCCTGGCCCGCCCAGCTCGCCCTGGGGCCGGACGGACTGGGCAACTCCCTGGACCACATCAAGAAGATCATGGGTACCTCCATGGAGGCCCTGATCCACCACTTCAAGCTGGTGACCGAGGGCTTCCGCGTCCCGCCGGGACAGGCGTACACGGCGGTCGAGTCACCCAAGGGGGAGCTGGGAGTGCACGCCGTCTCCGACGGCGGCACCCGTCCCTACCGGGTCCACTTCCGCGACCCGTCCTTCACCAACCTGCAAGCCATGGCGGCGATGTGCGAGGGCGGCCAGGTCGCCGACGTCATCGTCGCCGTCGCGTCCATCGACCCCGTGATGGGAGGCGTCGACCGGTGACCACCTCTTCTTCGGAGCGGGGCGTCAGCCTGGGCATGCCAGAGCTGCCCGCGCCCGGCTACCCGGACGACGTTCGAGCCCGGCTGGAGCGGGACGCGCGCGAGATCATCGCCCGCTACCCGGACTCCCGGTCCGCCCTGCTGCCGCTGCTGCATCTGGTGCAGTCGGAGGAGGGCCATGTCTCGCGCACCGGGATGCAGTTCTGCGCGGACATGCTCGACCTGACCACGGCCGAGGTCACCGCGGTCGCCACCTTCTACACCATGTACCGGCGCAGGCCGAGCGGCGACTACCAGGTGGGCGTGTGCACCAACACCCTGTGCGCGGTGATGGGCGGTGACGCGATCTTCGAGGCGCTCCAGGAGCACCTCGGCGTCGGCAACGGTGAGACCACAGACGACGGCAAGATCACCCTGGAGCACATCGAGTGCAACGCGGCCTGCGACTTCGCGCCGGTCGTGATGGTCAACTGGGAGTTCTTCGACAACCAGACCGTTCAGACCGCGAAGCGCCTGGTGGACGACCTGCGCGCGGGAGCACGGGTCGAGCCGACCCGCGGGGCGCCGCTGTGCACGTTCAAGGAGACCGCCCGGATTCTGGCGGGCTTCCCCGACGAGCGAGCCGGGGCCGTCGAGGCCACGGGCAGCGCGGGACCGGCGTCACTGGTGGGTCTCCGCCTGGCCAGGGGAGAGACCGCACCCGCGCGCGTGGTCCACCCGCGGGAGGGCGGCCCGGACGACGAGCCGCAGGACCGGGCCGTCCACGAGCCGTCACCGGCGGAGCACCTCAGCTCGCACGACGCGCCGCAGAAAACATCGGCATCCGACCCCGCCCACCCGGCCGGGCCTATCGCCGAGGAGGGGGAGTGATGACGTTGGCACCCGAGCTGAAGGACCCCAGCCCCGAGAAGCTGCTCGCACCGGTGCTGTCGGCCTTCTGGGACGAGGACGGGTCCTGGACGCTGGACGTCTACCGACGGCACGAGGGCTACGAGGGCCTTCGCAAGGCGCTCGCCATGACGCCCGACGACGTGATCGCGTACGTCAAGGACTCCGGGCTGCGTGGCCGGGGCGGGGCCGGTTTCCCCACGGGAATGAAATGGCAGTTCATTCCCCAGGGTGATGGAAAACCGCACTATCTAGTTGTCAACGCCGACGAATCGGAGCCCGGTACCTGCAAGGACATCCCGCTCCTCTTCGCGAACCCGCACAGCCTCATCGAGGGCATGATCATCGCGTGCTATGCCATCAGGTCGTCGCATGCCTTCATCTACCTGCGTGGTGAAGTCGTCCCCGTACTGCGGCGGTTGCACTCAGCCGTCGCTGAGGCCTACGCGGCGGGCTACCTCGGCAAGAACATCCTGGGCAGTGGGCTCGACCTCGACATCACGGTGCACGCCGGCGCGGGCGCGTACATCTGCGGTGAGGAAACTGCACTGCTCGACTCGCTCGAAGGCCGCCGGGGTCAACCGCGGCTTCGTCCCCCCTTCCCTGCTGTCGCGGGCCTCTACGCGTGCCCGACTGTGGTGAACAACGTCGAGTCGATCGCCTCGGTTCCCGCCATTCTGAAAAACGGCAAGGAATGGTTCAGGTCGATGGGCAGCGAGAAGTCGCCCGGCTTCACGCTCTACTCGCTCAGCGGTCACGTCGCGAGCCCCGGCCAGTACGAGGCGCCGCTCGGCATCACCCTGCGCCAGCTCCTCGACATGAGCGGCGGGATGCGGCCCGGCCACCGGCTGAAGTTCTGGACGCCGGGCGGCTCCTCGACGCCGTTGCTCACCGACGAGCACCTCGACGTCCCCCTTGACTACGAAGGAGTGGGCGCCGCGGGTTCCATGCTCGGCACCAAAGCCCTGCAGTGCTTCGACGAGACGACCTGCGTCGTCCGCGCCGTCACCCGCTGGACCGAGTTCTACGCCCACGAGTCCTGCGGCAAGTGCACGCCCTGCCGCGAAGGGACGTACTGGCTGGTGCAGTTGCTGCGGGACATCGAGGCCGGCAAGGGCGTCATGTCCGACCTCGACAAGCTGAACGACATCGCCGACAACATCAACGGCAAGTCCTTCTGCGCCCTCGGCGACGGTGCCGCCTCGCCGATCTTCTCCTCGCTGAAGTACTTCCGTGAGGAGTACGAGGAGCACATCACGGGCCGTGGCTGCCCCTTCGACCCGGCCAAGTCCACGGCCTGGGCCGACCACCGTACGGAGGTGAACGCATGACTGTGACCACGAGCGCTCCCTCCGGCGGGGGAGAGGCGGCGGTTCCGCGGGAAGACCTCGTCACGCTGACGATCGACGGCATCGAGATCAGCGTGCCCAAGGGCACCCTGGTCATCCGGGCCGCCGAGCAACTCGGCATCGAGATCCCGCGGTTCTGCGACCATCCCCTCCTCGACCCCGCCGGCGCCTGCCGCCAGTGCATCGTCGAGGTCGAGGGCCAGCGCAAGCCCATGGCGTCCTGCACCATCACCTGCACCGACGGGATGGTGGTGAAGACCCACCTGACCTCGCCGGTCGCCGAGAAGGCACAGCACGGTGTGATGGAGCTGCTGCTCATCAACCACCCGCTGGACTGCCCGGTCTGCGACAAGGGCGGCGAGTGCCCGCTGCAGAACCAGGCGATGTCCCACGGCAACGCCGAGTCCCGGTTCGAGGGCAGGAAGCGGACCTTCGAGAAGCCGGTCCCGATCTCCACGCAGGTGCTGCTGGACCGTGAGCGGTGTGTGCTGTGCGCGCGCTGCACCCGGTTCTCCAACCAGATCGCGGGCGACCCGATGATCGAGCTGCTGGAGCGGGGCGCGCTGCAGCAGGTGGGCACCGGCGAGGGCGACCCCTTCGAGTCGTACTTCTCCGGGAACACCATCCAGATCTGCCCGGTCGGCGCCCTCACCTCGGCGGCGTACCGCTTCCGCTCCCGCCCGTTCGACCTGGTCTCCTCGCCGAGCGTCTGCGAGCACTGCTCCGGCGGCTGCGCCACCCGCACCGACCACCGGCGCGGCAAGGTCATGCGGCGGCTCGCGGCGAACGACCCCGAGGTCAACGAGGAGTGGATCTGCGACAAGGGGCGCTTCGCGTTCCGGTACGCGCAGCTGAAGGACCGCCTGGACACCCCGCTGCTGCGCAACGCCGAGGGCGAGCTGGAGCCCGCCTCCTGGCCGGAGGCGTTGCAGATCGCCGCCCAGGGACTGCTCGCCTCGCGCGGCCGCACCGGTGTCCTGACCGGCGGCCGGCTCACCGTCGAAGACGCCTACGCCTACAGCAAGTTCGCGCGCGTGGCGCTCGACACCAACGACATCGACTTCCGCGCGCGCGTGCACAGCGGCGAGGAAGCCGACTTCCTCGCGGCATGGGTCGCCGGCCGCGGCCGCGACCTCGACGGTACGGGCGTCACGTACACCTTCCTGGAGAAGGCGCCCGCCGTCCTGCTGGCCGGGTTCGAGTCGGAGGAGGAGGCGCCCGGCGTCTTCCTGCGGCTGCGCAAGGCCTGGCGCAAGCACGGGCAGAAGGTGTTCTCACTGGCCACGCACAGCACGCGCGGTCTGGAGAAGGCCGGCGGCACGCTGCTGCCCGCCGCTCCCGGCACCGAGACCGAATGGCTGGACGCGCTCGCGAGCGGCGTCGGCCTGGAGGAGGACGGTGCGCTGGCCGCCGAGGCGCTGCGCACCGAGGGCGCGGTGATCGTCGTGGGCGAGCGGCTGGCCGGGGTGCCCGGTGGCCTCACCGCCGCCGCACGGGCCGCGAACGCGACCGGCGCACGGCTGGTGTGGATCCCGCGGCGGGCCGGGGAGCGCGGCGCGATCGAGGCGGGCGCGCTGCCGTCGCTGCTGCCGGGCGGACGCCCGGCGACCGACCCGCGCGCGCGGGAGGAGGTCGCGGCTGCCTGGGGCGTCGCCGAACTCCCGATCCGCTACGGCCGTGACACCGGCCAGATGGTCGAGGCCGCCGCGACCGGTGAACTGCAGGCGCTGCTGGTGGCCGGTGTGGAGGTCGCGGACCTGCCCGACCCGGCACGCGTGCGTGAGGCGCTCGGCGAGGTCGGCTTCCTGGTGTCGCTGGAACAGCGGCCCAGCGAGGTCACGGCACTCGCGGACGTGGTCCTGCCGGTCGCCGCGGTCGCCGAGAAGGCGGGCGCCTTCCTCAACTGGGAGGGCCGGGTCCGCTTCTTCGAGGCCGCGCTCAAACCCGACCACATGACCCGCCCGCCGACGCCCACCGACGGGCGCGTACTGCAGATGCTGGCCGACGCCATGGACGTCCACCTGGGGCTGCCGGATCTGCGGACCACGCGCGCGGAGCTGGACCGGCTCGGCGCCTGGGACGGGCCGCGGGCCACCGAGCCGCTGGAGAGCGCGGGCCCGCTGCCGCGGCCGGCCGCCGGGGAGGCCGTACTCGCCGGGCACCGGCTGCTGCTCGACCAGGGCCGGCTGCAGGAGGGCGACGAGGCGCTCGCCGGGACGCGGCACGCCGCACGCGCGCGCGTGTCGCCCGCCACGGCCGCCGAGGCGGGAGTCACGGAGGGCGATGTGCTCGCCGTGACCGGACCCGCCGGTAGCGTCCGGCTGCCGCTTCAGATCACCGAGATGCCCGACCGCGTGGTCTGGCTGCCGCTGAACTCGGTCGGCGGGGGCGTCGCCTCCGACACCGGGGCGCTGCCCGGCTCCCTCGTCCGCATCGGCCCGGCGACACCCGCCGGTGAGGCCCCCAAGGAGGTGGAGGCATGAGCCCGTACCTCGCCGCTGAAGACCTCTCCATGTTCGGCCGCGACCCGTGGTGGCTGATCGCCGTCAAGGCGGTCTTCTGCTTCGCCTTCCTGATGGTGACCGTGCTGTTCTCCATCGTCTGGGAGCGCAAGGTCGTCGCCTGGATGCAGCTGCGCATCGGCCCCAACCGGCACGGCCCCTGGGGCATGCTCCAGTCGCTCGCCGACGGTGTGAAGCTGATGCTCAAGGAGGACCTTGTCGTCAAGCGCGCGGACAAGGTGGTCTACGTCCTCGCGCCGATCGTCGCGGCCATCCCGGCCTTCATGGCGGTCGCGGTGATCCCGTTCGGGCCCCCCGGCAACGAGATCTCGATCTTCGGCCAGCGCACCACGATGCAGCTGACCGACCTGCCGATCGCGATGCTGTACATCCTCGCGGTCGCCTCGGTCGGCATCTACGGCATCGTGCTGGCGGGTTGGAGTTCTGGATCCACCTATCCGCTGCTCGGCGGTCTGCGGTCCTGCGCGCAGATGATCTCCTACGAGATCGCCATGGGCGCCGCCTTCGCGTCGGTGTTCCTCTACTCGGGCTCGATGTCGACGTCGGCGATCGTCGACGCGCAGGCGGACCGCTGGTTCGTGATCCTGCTGCCGGTCTCGTTCCTGGTCTACGTCGTGACGATGGTCGGTGAGACCAACCGCGCCCCGTTCGACATGCCGGAGTCCGAGGGTGACCTGGTCGGCGGGTTCAACACCGAGTACTCGTCGATCAAGTTCGCGATGTTCATGCTCGCCGAGTACGTCAACATGGTCACCGTCGCGGCCGTGTCCGTGACGCTCTTCCTGGGCGGCTGGCGGGCGCCCTGGCCGATCAGCACCTTCTGGGAGGGCGCGAACCACGGCTGGTGGCCGATGCTCTGGTTCGTCGTCAAGGTGCAGCTGCTGCTGTTCTTCTTCATCTGGCTGCGTGGCACGCTCCCGCGGGTCCGCTACGACCAGCTGATGAAGCTCGGCTGGAAGGTCCTCATCCCGGTCTCGCTCGTGTGGCTGATGCTCGTCGCCGGCGTGCGGGTCCTGCGGAACGAGGGCTACGCCTTCGCCGACATCGCCTTCTACGTCGGTGGCGGCGTCCTCACCCTGCTGCTGCTCTCCTTCGTCGTGGACTTCTTCCGCGAGCGTGCCAAGACCGCGCCCGAACCGGCCGTCCAGCAGCCCGCCTTCGACCCGATGGCCGGTGGGTTCCCCGTGCCGCCGCTGCCCGGGCAGCAGCTGCCACCGGTGCCGAGGCGCCGCTCGCGCCGGGAGCGGGAGCTGATTGTCAGTGGTGGGCCCGATACTCAGAGTGATGGATCTCTGGGGGGATCTACGGATGGAAAGGAGGCGTCCGATGGCTGAGGAGCCCAAGGAGACCAAGCCCGGTTTCCAGAACCCAGTGGCCGGCTTCGGCGTGACCTTCAAGGCCATGTTCAAGAAGCGGCTGACCGAGCAGTACCCGGAGCAGCAGAAGACCACGGCACCCCGGTTCCACGGACGGCACCAGCTCAACCGCCATCCGGACGGCCTGGAGAAGTGCATCGGCTGCGAGCTGTGCGCCTGGGCCTGCCCCGCCGACGCCATCTATGTGGAGGGCGCGGACAACACCGACGAGGAGCGCTACTCGCCGGGCGAGCGGTACGGGCGCGTGTACCAGATCAACTACGCCCGCTGCATCCTGTGCGGCCTGTGCATCGAGGCGTGCCCCACGCGCGCGTTGACCATGACGAACGACTTCGAGCTCGCCGACTCCAGCCGCGCCAACCTCATCTACACCAAGGAGCAGCTGCTGGCCGGCCTCGAAGAGGGCATGGTCGACACGCCGCACGCCATCTACCCGGGGATGGACGAACAGGACTACTACCGGGGCCTGGTGACGGAGGCCGCGCCCGGCACGGTGCGTCAGGTCGCCGTCTCCAACGGCGAGACGCCCCAGGAGGCGGCCTCGACCTTCGGTGAGGACGAGCCCGCCTCGGAGAAGGTGATCGGCCGATGACCACCCAGCTCGCCGCCTACACCACCTCGACCGGAGAGGCCGTCCAGTTCTGGATCCTCGGCACGGTCGCGGTGATCGGCGCCCTGTGCACCGTCTTCATGAAGAGGGCCGTGCACAGCGCGCTCTGCCTGGCCGCCACCATGATCATTCTGGCGGTGTTCTACCTCGCGAACGGCGCCTACTTCCTGGGCGTGGTGCAGATCATCGTCTACACCGGCGCGATCATGATGCTGTTCCTGTTCGTGGTGATGCTGGTCGGTGTCACCGCGGCGGACTCCCTGAAGGAGACCATCAAGGGCCAGCGCTGGCTGGCCCTGCTCTGTGGCCTCGGCTTCGGCCTCCTGCTCGTCGGGGGCATCGGCAACGCGTCGCTGACGGAGTTCAACGGCATCGGCCAGGCCAACGCGAGCGGCAATGTGGAGGGCCTCGCCGCCCTCATCTTCACCAGGTACGTCTTCGCCTTCGAACTCACCGGCGTGCTGCTGATCACGGCCGCCGTCGGCGCCATGGTGCTCACCCACCGGGAGCGCACCGAGCGCGCCAGGACCCAGCGCGAGCTGTCCGAGCAGCGCGTGCGTGAGGGGACGTACGTACCGCCGCTGCCGGCGCCCGGTGTGTATGCGCGGCACAACGCCGTGGACATCGCGGGCCTGCTGCCCGACGGCACCCCGTCCGACCTGACGGTCAGCAAGACGCTGCGCGAGCGTGGCCAGATCCGGGACGTGTCCACCGAGGCGCTCAACGACCTGCGGGCCCTCGAACAGCGGGCGGAGGACCGGCTGGAGCGGAAAGCGATCGAGCCGCCGACGTTCAAGCGGGCCGAGGAGGCGTCGAAGTGAACCCCGTCAACTACCTCTATCTCGCCGCCCTGCTGTTCACGATCGGCGCGACCGGCGTGCTGATCCGGCGGAACGCGATCGTGCTGTTCATGTGCATCGAGCTGATGCTCAACGCCTGCAACCTCGCGTTCGTCGCCTTCGCCCGGATGCACGGCAACCTCGACGGCCAGATCATCGCGTTCTTCACGATGGTCGTCGCCGCGGCGGAGGTCGTGGTCGGGCTCGCGATCATCGTCTCGCTGTTCCGTTCCCGCCACTCGGCCTCGGTCGACGACGCCAGTCTGATGAAGCTCTAAGGGGTCGCTGAAGTGGAGAACCTGATTGCGCTGCTGATCGCGGCGCCCCTGCTCGGAGCGGCCGTCCTGCTGTGCGGCGGCCGGCGGCTCGACGCCGTCGGCCACTGGATCGGCACGGTCCTCGCGTTCGCCTCCTTCGCCCTCGGCGCGGTCCTCTTCGCCGACCTGCTGGGCAAGGACGCGGAACACCGGACGCTGACCCAGCACCTGTTCAGCTGGATCCCCGTCGAGGGCTTCCAGGCCGACGTCGCCTTCCGGCTGGACCAGCTGTCGATGACGTTCGTGCTGCTGATCACCGGCGTCGGCTCGCTGATCCACCTCTACTCGGTCGGGTACATGGAGCACGACGAGCGGCGCCGCCGCTTCTTCGGCTACCTGAACCTGTTCCTCGCGGCGATGCTGCTGCTCGTCCTCGCCGACAACTACCTGCTGCTGTACGTCGGCTGGGAGGGCGTCGGTCTCGCCTCCTACCTGCTGATCGGCTTCTGGCAGCACAAGCCCAGCGCCGCCACCGCCGCGAAGAAGGCCTTCCTGGTCAACCGCGTCGGCGACATGGGCCTGTCGATCGCGATCATGCTGATGTTCACGACGTTCGGCACCTTCGCCTTCGGGCCGGTGCTCGGCAGCCACGAAGAGCCGGGCCTCGTGGGCGACACCTCCGAGGGCATGCTCACCGCGATCGGCCTGATGCTGCTGCTCGCCGCCTGCGGCAAGTCCGCCCAGGTGCCGCTGCAGTCCTGGCTCGGGGACGCGATGGAGGGCCCGACCCCGGTCTCGGCCCTGATCCACGCCGCGACGATGGTGACGGCGGGCGTGTACCTGATCGTCCGCTCCGGCGCCCTCTTCAACGCCGCGCCCGACGCGCAACTCGTCGTCACGATCGTCGGTGCCGTCACGCTCCTGTTCGGTGCCATCGTCGGTTGCGCCAAGGACGACATCAAGAAGGCGCTGGCCGGCTCGACCATGTCGCAGATCGGCTACATGACCCTTGCCGCCGGCCTCGGCCCCATCGGCTACGTCTTCGCGATCATGCACCTGGTGACACACGGCTTCTTCAAGGCCGGGCTGTTCCTCGGCGCGGGGTCCGTGATGCACGGCATGAACGACGAGGTCGACATGCGCCGCTACGGCGGCCTGCGCAAGTACATGCCGATCACCTTCGTCACCTTCGGCCTCGGGTACCTCGCGATCATCGGCTTCCCGGGCCTGTCCGGCTTCTTCTCCAAGGACAAGATCATCGAGGCGGCGTTCGCCAAGGGCGGCACCGAAGGCTGGATCCTCGGCGGCTGTGCCCTGCTGGGCGCGGCCATCACGGCGTACTACATGACGCGCGTGATGCTGCTGACGTTCTTCGGAGAAGAACGCTGGCGGCACGCCCCGACCCCGTCCCCGGCCGAGCCCAGCGTGGAGCCCGCCGCCGAGACGCGGGGCGAGCACGCCGAGCCGCACCCGCACGAGTCGCCCAAGATCATGACGATCCCGATGATCCTGCTGGCCGTCGGCTCGGTCTTCGGCGGCGCGTTCTTCAGCATCGGCGACCGGTTCGTGCACTGGCTGGAGCCGGTCACCGGCCATGACCACGGGAGTCCGCCGGTCAGCGCGCTGACGGTGACGCTGTCCACGGTGGCCGTGATGGTGATCGGCGTGGCGATCGCGTACGCGCAGTACGGCCGCCGCCCGGTCCCGGTCGTCGCCCCGCGCGGATCGCTGCTCACCCGGGCCGCCCGCCGCGACCTGCTCCAGGACGACTTCAACCATGTCGTCCTGGTCCGCGGCGGCGAGCACCTCACGCGGTCCCTGGTGTACGTCGACCACACCCTGGTCGACGGAGTCGTCAACGGCACGGCGGCCTCGGTCGGCGGCCTGTCCGGACGGATGCGCAAGCTGCAGAGCGGCTTCGCGCGGTCGTACGCGGTCTCGATGTTCGGCGGCGCGGCGGTCCTCGTCGCCGCGACCCTGCTGATGAGGGCGGTCTGATACCGATGTCCTTTCCTCTGCTGACAGCGACGGCGGTGCTCCCGGCGCTCGGTGCGATCGCCACGGCCGCCGTCCCGGCCGCGCGGCGCACCGCCGCCAAGTGGCTGGCGCTGCTCGTCTCGCTCGCCACGCTCGCCCTCGCCATCACGATCCTGATCCGCTTCGACCCGGACGGCGCGCGTTACCAGCTCACCGAATCGCACCCCTGGATCGCCGACTTCGGCGTCCGGTACGAGCTGGGCGTGGACGGCATCGCGGTGGCGCTCATCGCGCTCACGGCGCTGCTGATCCCGTTCATCATCCTCGCGGGCTGGCACGACGCCGACCCGCTGGAGACCGGCAGCAAGCGGTGGCGGCCCACACAGGGCTTCTTCGCCCTGATCCTGGCCGTCGAGGCGATGGTGATCCTCTCCTTCGAGGCCACCGACGTCTTCCTCTTCTACATCTTCTTCGAGGCCATGCTCATCCCGATGTACTTCCTCATCGGAGGCTTCGGGGACCGCGCCCACGAGCACGGCGAGCAGGTGGCGTCGACGCAACGGTCGTACGCGGCCGTGAAGTTCCTGCTCTACAACCTGGTCGGCGGTCTGATCATGCTGGCCGCGGTGATCGGCCTCTATGTGGTCGCCGGGAACTTCTCCCTCACCGAGATCGCCGAGGCCCGGGCCAACGGCTCGCTGGAGATGGCGACCAGCACCGAACGCTGGCTGTTCCTCGGCTTCTTCTTCGCCTTCGCGGTGAAGGCGCCGCTGTGGCCGCTGCACACCTGGCTGCCCAACGCCATGCAGGAGTCCACCGCCCCGGTCGCCGTGCTCATCACGGCGGTCGTGGACAAGGTGGGCACCTTCGCGATGCTCCGCTTCTGCCTCCAGCTGTTCCCGGAGGCGAGCAAGTGGGCGACGCCGGTGATCCTCGTACTGGCACTCGTCAGCATCGTCTACGGGGCGCTGCTCGCGGTCGGCCAGCGCGACATGAAGCGCCTGATCGCGTACGCGTCGATCTCGCACTTCGGCTTCATCATCATGGGCATCTTCGCGATGACCAGCCAGGGCCAGTCCGGCGCGACGCTGTACATGGTCAACCACGGGATCTCGACGGCCGCGCTGATGCTGGTGGCCGGCTTCCTGATCTCGCGGCGCGGCTCGCGGCTCATCGCGGACTACGGCGGTGTCCAGAAGGTCGCCCCGGTGCTCGCCGGCACCTTCCTGGTCGGCGGCCTGGCGACCCTGTCGCTGCCCGGGCTCGCACCCTTCGTCAGTGAATTCCTGGTCCTGGTCGGCACGTTCGCGCGCTATCCGGTGATCGGCATCATCGCCACCTTCGGCATCGTGCTCGCCGCGCTCTACACCCTCGTCCTCTACCAGCGGACGATGACGGGCCCGGTGAAGCCGGAGGTCTCCGCGATGCCCGATCTCCGGGTCCGTGAACTCGTGGTGGTCGCCCCGCTGGTCGCGTTGCTGATCTTCCTGGGCGTCTACCCGAAGCCTGTCACGGACATCGTCAACCCGGCGGTGAAGCAGACCATGTCCGACGTTCAGAAGCAGGACCCCCGGCCCGAGGTGGAGGCGGCCAAGTGAGCGCAACAGCCGTCCACAGCCTGTGGACAACCGCGGCCGAGCCCATCGGCAACATCGACGCGCCGAAGATCGAATACGCCCAGCTGTCGCCCCTGCTGATCGTGATCGGCGCGGCGATCCTCGGGGTGCTGGTCGAGGCGTTCGTACCGCGCAAGTCCCGTTACTACACGCAGATCTTCCTGTCCGCCGTGGGGCTGGCCGCCGGTTTCGCCGCGGTCGTCGCCCTCGCGGCGAACGGATACGGCACCACGAAGGCACAGATCGCGGCGATGGGCGCGATCGCGGTCGACGGACCGGCGCTGTTCCTGCAGGGCACGATCCTGCTGGCCGGGCTGGTCGGCCTGTTCACCTTCGCCGAGCGGCGGCTCGACCCGGCCGCGCACGGCAACCGGGTCGACTCCTTCGCCGCGCAGGCGGCGTCCGTGCCCGGCAGCGACAGCGAGAAGGCCGCGGTCAAGGCCGGTTTCACCACCACCGAGGTCTTCCCGCTGCTGCTCTTCGCGGTCTCCGGCATGCTGCTCTTCCCCGCGGCCAACGACCTGCTGACGCTGTTCGTGGCCCTGGAGGTCTTCTCGCTGCCGCTGTACCTGATGTGCGCGCTGGCCCGCCGCAAGCGGCTGATGTCGCAGGAGGCCGCGGTCAAGTACTTCCTGCTCGGCGCGTTCGCCTCGGCGTTCACGCTGTTCGGGATCGCACTGCTGTACGGTTACTCCGGCTCGATGGCGTACGGCACGATCGCGCAGGTCGTCGACGGCACCATCACCGACATCACCCCGGCCCTGGCGAACACCATGGGCAACGACGTGCTGCTGCTCCTCGGTACCGCGCTGATCGTCATGGGGCTGCTGTTCAAGGTGGGCGCGGTGCCGTTCCACATGTGGACGCCGGACGTGTACCAGGGCGCGCCGACGCCGGTGACCGGCTTCATGGCGGCGGCGACGAAGGTGGCGGCGTTCGGCGCGCTGCTGCGGATCCTGTACGTCGTGCTGCCCGGCCTGCGCTGGGATTGGCGGCCGGTGATGTGGGGCGTCGCGATCGTCACCATGCTGGGCGGCGCGATCGTCGCGATCACGCAGACCGACATCAAGCGGCTGCTGGCGTACTCGTCGATCGCGCACGCCGGATTCATCCTCGCGGGTGTCATCGCGGCGACGCCGGACGGTGTGTCGTCGGTGCTCTTCTACCTGCTGGCGTACTCGTTCGTGACGATCGGCGCGTTCGCGGTGGTGACGCTGGTGCGGGACGCGGGCGGCGAGGCGACGCACCTGTCGAAGTGGGCCGGGCTGGGGCGCAGGTCGCCGCTGGTGGCGGCCGTGTTCGCGGTCTTCCTGCTGGCCTTCGCGGGCATTCCGCTGACCTCCGGGTTCGCCGGGAAGTTCGCCGTGTTCAAGGCGGCGGCGGAGGGTGGCGCGGTCCCGCTGGTGGTGATCGGCGTGATCTCGTCGGCGATCGCCGCGTTCTTCTACATCCGGGTGATCGTGCTGATGTTCTTCAGCGATCCGAAGCCGGAGGGGCCGACGGTGGCGGTGCCGTCGCCGTTGACGGTGACGGCGATCGGGGTGGGCGTGGCGGTCACGCTGGTGTTGGGTGTGGCGCCGCAGTACTTCCTGGATCTGGCTGGGAGCGCAGGGGTGTTTGTGCGCTGACGATCCCGGCGCCTGGTGTCCTTGGCGGCCCTCCCCGATTGTCGGGGAGGGCCGCTCTGTCGCCTGTGCCGACCGTTGCGGTCGTACGTGTGATCGGTTGCGGAGGGGAGCCGGGGAAAGCCTGTGGATAAGTCCGAGGGTGTCAGTGCGGGCGCCTATCGTGGACGCAGTGGTCGAGATACGACGTACGGGGGCACGGCGATGGGTGGGACAGGCGGGGTAGGCGGCATGACGGCGGTAGCCGAGAGTGAGGCGTTGGCTGCGCTCCACAAGGTGTTCGGGTACGAGGCCTTTCGTGGGGAGCAGGAAGCGGTCATCGAGCATGTGGTGGCCGGTGGCGACGCCGTCGTCCTCATGCCGACCGGCGGCGGCAAGTCGCTCTGCTATCAGATTCCGGCCCTGGTCAGACCGGGGACGGGCATCGTCGTCTCGCCGCTCATCGCGTTGATGCAGGACCAGGTGGACGCGCTGCGGGCGCTGGGTGTGCGGGCCGGGTTCATCAACTCCACGCAGGACTTCGACGAGCGGCGGGTGATGGAGGCCGAGTTTCTCGCCGGTGAGCTGGACCTGCTGTATCTGGCACCGGAGCGGCTGCGGCTGGACGCCACGCTGGATCTGCTGTCGCGCGGGAAGATCTCCGTCTTCGCGATCGACGAGGCGCACTGTGTGTCCCAGTGGGGGCATGACTTCCGCCCCGACTATCTGACGCTGTCGCTGCTCGGTGAGCGCTGGCCCGACGTGCCGCGGATCGCGCTCACGGCGACGGCCACGCGGGCCACGCACCAGGAGATCACCCAGCGGCTGAACATGCCGACGGCCCGGCACTTCGTGGCGAGCTTCGACCGGCCCAACATCCAGTACCGGATCGTGCCGAAGGCCGACCCCAAGAAGCAGCTGCTCAGCTTTCTGCGCGAGGAGCACGCGGGTGACGCGGGGATCGTGTACTGCCTGTCGCGCAAGTCGGTGGAGTCGACGGCCGAGTTCCTGACCCGGAACGGGATCGAGGCGGTGCCGTACCACGCGGGCCTGGACGCGGGGACGCGCGCGGCGCACCAGTCCCGGTTCCTGCGGGAGGACGGGCTGGTCGTCGTGGCGACCATCGCCTTCGGGATGGGCATCGACAAGCCGGACGTGCGGTTCGTCGCCCACCTGGATCTGCCGAAGTCGGTGGAGGGGTACTACCAGGAGACCGGCCGTGCCGGGCGGGACGGGCTGCCGTCCACGGCCTGGATGGCGTACGGCCTCAACGACGTCATACAGCAGCGCAAGCTGATCCAGTCCGGCGAGGGCGACGAGGCGTTCCGGCGGCGGGCCGCCGCGCACCTCGACGCCATGCTGGCGCTGTGCGAGACCGCCCAGTGCCGCCGGGGTCAGCTGCTCGCCTACTTCGGCCAGGACCCGGATCCGGCCGGATGCGGCAACTGCGACACCTGTCTCACGCCGCCCGAGACCTGGGACGGCACCATCGCGGCGCAGAAGGTGCTGTCGACAGTCGTGCGGTTGCAGCGGGAGCGGGGGCAGAAGTTCGGCGCGGTGCAGATCGTCGACATTCTGCTGGGCAAGCGCACCGGCAAGGTGATCCAGTTCGATCACGACCAGCTGTCCGTGTTCGGCATCGGTCAGGAGCTAGCCGAGGGCGAATGGCGGGGCGTCATCCGGCAGTTGCTGGCGCAGGGACTGCTCGCGGTCGAGGGGGAGTACGGGACGCTCGTGCTGACCGAGGCCAGCGGTGCGGTGCTGCGGCGGGAGCGGGAGGTGCCGCTGCGCAAGGAACCGAAGAAGCCGGTGGGCTCGCGGTCGGGCTCGTCCTCCGCCGGCCGAGGTGAGCGCAAACCGAAGGCTGCCGCCGCCGAGCTGCCCGAGGAGCTGCTGCCCGCCTTCGAGGCGCTGCGCGCCTGGCGCGCCGAGCAGGCCCGCGAGCAGGGCGTCCCGGCCTACGTCATCTTCCATGACGCCACGCTGCGGGAGATCGCCATGGTGTGGCCGACGTCGGTGGCCCAGCTGGGCGGCATCAGCGGAGTCGGAGAGAAGAAGCGGGCGACGTACGGGGAGGGCGTGCTGGCGGTGCTGGCCTCCCTGGGCGGACCGCCCGGCTCGGCGACGCCGGCACCCGCTGCGGATCCGGGCGCGGACGACTGGCCCGAGCCGGATGCGGAGCCGGAGCCGGACGACTGGATATAGGCGACGGGTGCGGGAGGCGCGCGGACAGAGGCTGCCCTCCTGGTTCGCAGGGCTCGTCCCACCCGTGTCACAGGGCGACCGTCCCGCCCGTGTCACGGAGCCCGCGCGGCGTACGCTGCCCGCCGCCGCGCCCGCATCCGCCCGCCGCTACGACAGTGCCGTCAGGCCGGGGGCGAACGTGATCAGCAGGGGGAGCATGGGCACCAGAGCCGCCGCCGTCGTCGTCAAAGCCCGGTGTCTGCGGTGCAGCCGAGCGGGGGGCTCCAGCAGGCGGTCCACGCGTTCGCCCAGGAGGCGGTGGCTGGAGGCGCAGGAGAGGACGCCCCGGTGCTGGTTGAGTTCGATCAGGGCCAGTGCCGTGGTCAGGTGGCCGCAGCGGCGGGAGGCCGTGTCGTCGGCGGCGAGTTCGACCAGGCGGTGGGTCTGGTCGCAGAAGTGGGCGAAGAGCGGAACACGCGGGAAGCCGGTGGCCAGCGCGGTGGACAGGTGCAGCAGCCAGTCGTGGCGGGCGCGGGCGTGGCCGCGTTCGTGGGTGAGGACGGCGTCGAGCTGGTGATCGGTGAGGCGGTGCAGCGCGCCGGTGGTGACGATCAGCTGGGGCGGGCTGCCCGGCATCCACCAGGCGTCGGGGTACTCGTCCTCCAGGACGAGCAGCGGGCCGCGTGCCGCCCCTAGGCCGGCGGGCAGGTCGGGGGCGCGTTCGCGTAGGTGGGCGCGGGCCTGGCCACGGCGGCGCCGGGCCTCGAACAGCTCGCGGGCGAGCATCGCGGTGGTCCAGGCGGCACCGCAGGCCAGCAGCAGGGTGAGCGCCGCGGCCCAGGGCGGCGCGGCGGACAGGTTGTACGCGGCGGTGACGTGGGGCGGTGCGGGGGCGAAGACCTGGTCGCGCACGGTCTGGAAGACGGCCGCCGTGCCGAGGGTGAGCGCGGCCAGACAGCACAGCAGGACGGTGGCGACCAGGCACTGCCACACCCACAGCCCGACCACGGGCTCCCGTTCGGGCCACGCCGCCCGGACCAGCGCGCGAGGGACCGGTACGGCGGCCGTCAGGGCGACGGCGCTGAGCAGGAGCAGGCAGACGGTCATGCCACGGGCTCCGGATCCTGATCGGGAGTGGGCGGCTTCGGGTCGGTGCGGTGCGGTGCGGTGCGGTGGCGGTGCGGGCGGCGGTCGCGCGCCTACGCGTCACATGTCCCGCGACACGCGTGGCGCACACCGCCGCCGCCAGTATGACGGTGACGGGCGCCCGGAGTCAGCGCCCGGACCGTCGCTGTCGCGGAAACCTCACCCCGCGACGACCCGCCCACTCACCTCGCCCAGCCCGACCCGGGCCCCGCCCTGCCCCGGAGCCCAGGCCGTCATCGTCACCACGTCGCCGTCCTCCAGGAACGTCCGCTTGCCGTCGGGGAGTTCGAGGGGATCGCGGCCGTTCCAGGTCAGCTCCAGGAGAGAGCCGCGTTCGCGCTCGCCGGGGCCGCTGACCGTGCCGGAGCCGTAGAGGTCGCCGGTGCGCAGGGAGGCGCCGTTGACGGTCATGTGGGCGAGTTGCTGGGCGGGCGTCCAGTACATGGTGGAGAAGGGCGGCTCCGAGATGACATGGCCGTTGAGGGCGACGGAGATCCGGAGGTCGTAGCCGCCGGGTTCCTCGTCGGTGTCGTCCAAGTACGGCAGCAGCGGGTGCGTCCGCTCGGGCAGGGCGACCCGCGCCTCGTCCAGTGCGTCCAGTGGGGTGATCCACGCCGACACCGAGGTGGCGAAGGACTTGCCGAGGAACGGGCCGAGGGGGACGTACTCCCAGGCCTGGATGTCGCGGGCGGACCAGTCGTTGAGGAGGCACAGGCCGAAGACGTGGTCGCGGAAGCCGGACAGCGGAACGGGCGTGCCCATCGCCGAGGGGACGCCGACCACGAAGCCGACCTCGGCCTCGATGTCCAGGCGCACGGACGGGCCGAAGAGGGGCGCGGGGTCGGTCGGGGCCTTGCGCTGGCCGCAGGGGCGGACGACGTCCGTGCCGGAGACGACGACGGTGCCGGAGCGGCCGTGGTAACCGATCGGCAGATGCTTCCAGTTGGGGGTGAGGGAGTCGGCGGCGTCGGGGCGGAAGATCTGGCCGACGTTCCGGGCGTGGTTCTCGGACGCGTAGAAGTCGACGTAGTCCGCGACCTCGAAGGGGAGGTGCAGGGTCACCGAGGAGAGCGGGTGCATCAGGGGCGCGAGGGTCTCGCGGTGGGAGGGCACGGTGACCCAGGCGGTCAGCGCGCGCCGGACGTCCGACCAGGCGGTGCGGCCCGCGGCGAGCAGCGGGTTCAGGGTCGGACGGGCGAGCAGTTCGGCGTAGGGGGAGCCGAGCGCCAGGGCGGCCGCGCCGGCGTCGAGGACGTGGTCGCCGAGGCGGACACCCACCGTCCGGTCGGTGGACCCGGCGGGTGAGAACACGCCGTACGGAAGATTGTGCGGACCGAAGGGGCTGCCCTCGGGGACATCGAAGGGGGGCATGGGGTGCTGCCTCACTTTCGTACGCGCGGTCCATGCGGTCGTGGATCACGTTACGGCTGTGGCCCCTGTCTTGGGCAGTGCTGAAGTGCGCAGATGGCTCTTGATGTCCCGGCCCGTGGTCGTCGCCTGGCGGCACGCGCCCTACTACAGCGACGCCGAGCGCGCCGCGCTGACGCTCGCGGAGAGGGTGACGCGGCTCGCCGACCGGTCCGAGGAGTCGGTTCCGGACGCGTTGCGGACGAGGTCGCCGAGCACTTCGACGAGAAGGAACTGTCGGCGCCGGTCAAAAAGCAGACAGTTGGATGGTAGTTGGGGATGAACGGTGTGGGTGTGGTGTCCGTATTCTCTGATCATGGCCGCACCCACCGCATATGCCGCGCGCACCGAGTACGCGCGTACCGACTACGCCCTCATCGCCACTGACCTGGACGGGACGCTGCTGCGCGGCGACG
This sequence comes from Streptomyces sp. TRM70350, assembly GCF_019219825.1. Taxonomy (GTDB): domain Bacteria; phylum Actinomycetota; class Actinomycetes; order Streptomycetales; family Streptomycetaceae; genus Streptomyces. Next base: position 60,176 of record NZ_JAHUXH010000008.1, read on the forward strand.
ACACGGTCTCCGACCGTTCGCTCGCCGCGCTCGCGCGGGTCGCTGCGGCCGGTGCCCGGCATCTGGTGGTGACCGGACGGCCGGCGCCGAGGGTGCGACCGCTGCTGGAGTTGCTGGGCGGCGGGGGGCTCGCGGTGTGCGGGCAGGGCGCGCAGTTGTACGACGTCGGCGCGGACCGACTGCTGTGGTCCGTCACGTTGGACCGGGAACTCGCCGAGACCGCGCTCGGCAAGATCGAGGCCGAGGTCGGCCAGGTGTACGCGGCCGTCGACCAGGACGGCGTCGACGGGCTCACGCTCATCGAGCCGGGCTATCTGATGCCGCATCCCACGCTGCCCGCGGTGCGGATCGGCCATCGCGACGACCTGTGGTGCGCGCCGATCAGCAAGGTGCTGCTGCGCCATCCGACCCTGTCCGACGACGAGTTGGCGGCGGTGGCCCGCACGGTGGTCGGCTCGCTCGCGACCGTCACCATGTCGGGGCCGGGGACGGTCGAGCTGCAGCCGTGCGGCATCACCAAGGCGACCGGGCTGGCGCTGGCGGCCCGGCATCTGGGCCTGAGTCCGCAGCAGACCATCGCCTTCGGGGACATGCCCAACGACATCCCCATGTTCGACTGGGCGGCGTACGGCGTCGCCATGGCCAACGCCCACCCCGAACTCAAGGCGGTGGCCGACGAGATCACCCTGTCGAACGAGGACGACGGTATCGCCGTCGTCCTCGAACGGCTCCTCGCCCGGGCTCAGTACGCGCCGAAGACGTTGTCGATGGAGCCGTAGCGGTCGGCCGCGTAGTTGCAGGCGGCGGTGATGTTGGCGACCGGGTCGTACGGGTCGAACGGCGTGCCGGGCACGTGGTAGGCCGCGAAGGTCGGGTCGATGACCTGGAGCAGGCCCTTCGAAGGGGTGCCCTTGGCGGCGTTGGAGTCCCAGTTGTTGATGGCGTACGGGTTGCCGGACGACTCCCGCATGATGTTGCGGTAGATGCCGTTGTACGAGCCCGGAATCCCGTGCTGCGCCATGATGTCGAGCGACTCGCGGATCCAGCCGTCGAGGTTGTTCGGGTACGTCGTGGCGGTGCTCGCGACGGTGACGGCCGTGGGCGTGGCGGCGGAGGCGCTGGTGGCCCCGATCAGCGGGAGGGCCAGCACGGCCGCGCCGGTACCGGCGACGGCGAGTTTGCGGGCGATGCGGGCAGAGCGGGAGCGGCGATACTGACCGTTTGCAGGCATGGGGGATGTCCTCTCCGACGCCTGCGAGGTGAGCTGTCGGGTTCGGGCGGGGAGGTGCCCGGCCGCGCCCTTGCGAGTGCGACTTCACCCCAAGCCGTTCCGGTGTGTCGTGGTGTACGACGTCCGGCCCGGCGACTTACCTGGGTCCCCCGCTCCTGCCGTGCGGTGAGTGAGTCCGTCATGGATGGCGCGGGCGGCGGCAGGATTCGGCGTTCCGCCCGACTGGCCGGGAACGTATGCGAGAGCACATGTCCGAAACAAGTAGCGGATTCACATATTGCGCGATTTGATCTTCGAATGGTGTGTTTGCTGTGCTTGATCCTTTGCGGTCGGCAAGGGCCAACTCGGCGATACGCAAAGGCGGATCGCGGCATCCCTGTGAGGGGCTCGTGAAGGTGTGCGCGTGAGCCAACTCACGCGCATGCAGAAGAACGGCAATTCGGGCAATGTGCCCAAGTCCTGCTTAATTAGCGGTCCGTGGAATCCGCTTCTTCCGGGTTCGGTGAAAGGCCGCCTCTCCATCGGCGGTGCAAATCGCCTCATTCTGGCGCGGGGTGCGGTCCAGTCGCGCAGGTGGTACGGGAGGTACTCCAGGAGCGCCGGTACGGGCTCATCGGTGATCGGGCGCCGCACGCGCGCGTACAACCGTGTTCCGTCGGGCAGCGGGATACGGAGGTCCTCGTGAGTCGTCTCGTAGGGGAAGGGCGTACGGATGTGCATGAGCGTGACCCCAGGGATGGCTTCAGTGGGCCGGGGCATCGTGCGGCGCAGCCAGGGCGTGGCGGCCATCGCTGTCGGGAGCGCGGAGCCTGCGTCGCGGCGGTCTCCCTCAAGCTCTCGGCTTCGCTCAAGCAGGGAGGTGCCCCCATCGGTGCGGTAGAGCTTGCCGGCCATGGTGGCCGCATTCGGCTTCAGCAGACCGGTGCCCGCGCTGATCAGGCCGAGACCCCCCCAGGTCATGGTCGCGGTGGGCATGGCCATGGCGTAGTGGCCGCAGGCGATCAGGACGCCGCCCCGCAGCACGGCGCGGTACGGGCCGAGGGTGCGGTCGGCGAGCAGGCCACCGGCGACGAGGGCCAGGTAGGCGAGGGTGCCGTAGGCGGCGGAGACGGAGGCGGCGGTTCCGGACGACATGCCCGGGCCGCCGTTCGCGAGCGTGTCGGCGGACTGCAGGACGAGGATGGCCTGCATGCCGAGGAACGAGAAGCGCTCCCAGGCCTCCGGGCCGGAGAGGGTGAGCAGGCCCCTGGACCGGAAGCCGAACGAGGTGCGGTCGTCACCGGACGGCGGCAGGCTCTCGGGCTCGCCATCGACGGCGGTGCGGAGCAAAAATCCTCTCTTCCGGCTAAGTCAAGGAATACCTGCTCATATCAACTGATCAAAAACATACCCGCAGTGATCCGATACCGCCCGAGGTGTAACGGTGGGCGGCCTCGGTGATCGAAACGTGACCGGATACGCTGACTTGAGTGAAGGCAGCGACGTATCGACATTCCGCGTAACCGCCAGTAGACACCAGCAGACAGGAGACCCCTCGTGACCGTCGTCGGGCCGTTCGGGCTGAGCGTGCGGGACCAGGCTCTGGAAGCCGATGTCCAGGCCGGATTGGCGGCTGTCGAGGAAGGGTTGCTCGAAGCCACCAAGAGCGAGGTCCCGTTCATCACGGAGGCAGCGCAGCATCTGGTGCGGGCCGGTGGGAAGCGGTTCCGGCCGCTGCTCGTGATGCTCACGGCCCAGTTCGGTGACCCGTACGCGCCCGGAGTCGTGCCCTCCGCCGTGGTGGTGGAGCTGACCCACCTGGCGACGCTGTACCACGACGACGTGATGGACGAGGCGGCGGTACGGCGCGGGGTGCCGAGCGCGAACACCCGCTGGGGCAACTCCGTCGCCGTCCTTACGGGTGACTTCCTGTTCGCCCGGGCCTCGCACATCCTGGCCGACCTCGGGCCCGAGGCGGTACGGGTGCAGGCCGAGGCGTTCGAACGGCTGGTGACCGGCCAGATCCTGGAGACCGCGGGTCCCTCGGACGGGCGGGACCCGGTCGAGCACTACCTCGATGTGCTCGCCGGCAAGACGGGATCGCTGGTGGCGGTGTCGTGCCGGTTCGGCGCGATGATGTCCGGGGCCGACGAGTCCGTGGTGGACGTGCTGACCCAGTACGGGGAGCGGCTGGGCGTCGCCTTCCAGCTCGCGGACGACGTGCTGGACATCGCCTCCGACTCCCACGAGTCCGGCAAGACGCCGGGGACCGACCTGCGGGAGGGCATCCCGACGATGCCCGTACTGCGGTTGCGGGAGCGAGTGGCCCGGCTGGGGCTGGCGGAGGACGTCGCGCTGTGCGAGTTGCTGGACTCCGACCTGACCGATGACGCGCGGCACGCGGAGGCGCTGGCCGCGCTGCGGGTGCATCCGGCGCTGGAGCAGGCCCGGCGGGACACCGTGCGGTTCGCCGAGGAGGCGCGGGCGGCGCTCGTGCCGCTGCGCGAGTGCGACGCGAAGGCGGCGCTGACCGAGCTGTGCGACGCCGTGGTGCACCGGGCCGGATAGCCGGTCCCGTCACCGGGGTCGGTCGGCCATCAGGGTGGCCGTCCGGTTCGCCGGAGGCCCGACCGTCGGGTTTCACCGGAGTGTTCGCCGTCCGGTTTGCCGGAATGTTCGCGTCCGGTTCTCTTGACTCCCCGTCGGGACCCCTACGGGTCGGAGCAGATGCCGTCCCGTCATGTCATACCGCAGCAGTACGCGGAGTTGGCTCCCCGGTCTGACGCTTCTCACCCTCCGATTTGGTCAGATGGAGACCACGCAACACCCCACTCCTCACCGATCCGGGTGAGAATGGCGGCTCAGGGTGGGACCCATGCGGGGACGTGACGAGACAGCCGCCGCCGACGACGGAGGTAAGGCACACATGGCACCGTACGAATCCGACGACACCACGGCCGTGGCGGACGCGGACGAACTGCGCGCGGCACGGCGGCGCAAGGCCGCGCGGTACGTCGTCCCGGCGGCGGTCCTGGGGGTGGCGGCGGGGACCATCGGGCTCGTCCCCGCGATCGCCGACTCCGGCAGCCCCGACCTGCCGGAGATCAGCGCGCAGCAACTCATCGAGAAGATCGCCGCCTCGGACGTACAGCAGCTGTCCGGCACGGTGAAGATCACCACCGATCTGGGACTGCCCGACCTGGGCGGCCTGGAGAGCGACCTGATGTCCGGCGCGACCCCGTCCGGCGGCGAGGGCTCCTCCGCCGACCCGTCGGCCAAGCTCACCGAGCTGGCCTCCGGCACGCACACCCTGCGCGTCGCCGCCGACGGCCCCGACAAGCAGAAGCTGTCGCTGCTGGAGGACGCCGCCGAGTACAGCCTGATCCACAACGGCAAGGACGTCTGGGGCTACGACAGCGCGTCCAACGAGGTCTACCACGGCACCGCGACCGAGGGCGCCGAGCAGGGCGAGGAAGAGGTCCCGGCCACGCCGAAGGAACTCACCGAGGAGGCGCTGAAGGCGGTCGACGACACCACGTCCGTGACCGTCGACGGCACCGCGCAGGTCGCCGGCCGGGATGCCTACAAGCTGCTCATCGAGCCGAAGCAGTCCGGCTCCACGGTGGGCGCGATCAGCGTGGCGGTGGACGCCAGGACCGGACTGCCGCTGAAGTTCACGCTGACCCCGGCGAGCGGCGGCGCCGCCGTGGTGGACGCGGGCTTCACGCAGATCAGCTTCGCCAAGCCCGCCGCCTCGACCTTCGACTTCACCCCGCCCCAGGGCGCGAAGGTGACCGAGGAGGGCAGCGTGGAGGCGCCGGAGCACTCGCACAAGCCCGAGGAGGAGGACTTCGCGAAGGGTCTCGACGGGCTGAACGTCATCGGCGAGGGCTGGACCTCGATAGCCGTCCTCGACTCCGGCGCCGAGGGCGTGCCCTCCGACGCCGGGCGCGGCGCGACGGGTGACATGGGCGGCATGGGCAGCTTCCTGGGCTCCCTGGGCGACGAGGTGACCGGCAAGTTCGGCTCGGGCACGGTCTTCAAGACCCGCCTGGTCAACGCGCTGATCACGGACGACGGCAAGGTCTACGTCGGCGCCGTCACCAAGGACGCGCTGGTGAAGGCGGCCGACTCCGGTAAGTGAGCCGGGGACGGACGCCGACTGCGGGAAGTGAGCCGGGGACGGACGCCGACTGCGGGAAGTGAGCCGGGGACGGACGCCGACTCCGGGACGTGAGAGTTCGGTACGAGTACGACGCATCGGGGGACGCATGGACGAGCCGTCCGTCACGGGACCGCTGAGGGACGCCGCGGGTGAGGGCATCATCCGCACCCGCGCGCTCACCAAGCGCTACCGCGGCGGACAGCTCGCCGTCGACGCCCTCGACCTGACCGTCCCGACGGGCAGCGTCTTCGGCTTCCTCGGTCCGAACGGCTCCGGCAAGACCACCACCATCCGCATGCTGATGGGCCTGATCGAGCCCACCTCGGGCACGGCGCACGTGCTGGGGCGCCCCATGCCCCGGGCCACGCGTGCCGTGCTCCCGCACGTGGGCGCCCTCATCGAGGGCCCGGCCCTGTACGGCTTCCTCTCCGGCCGCGACAACCTGCTGCGGTACGACTCCGCCGACCCGTCCGCCGACCCCCGCACCCGGCGCGCCCGCGTCGCGGCGGCGCTGGACCGGGTGGGTCTGGCCGCGGCCGCGGGCAAGAAGGCGAAGGCCTACTCGCTCGGCATGAAACAGCGGCTGGGCCTCGCGGCCGCCCTGCTCCAGCCGCGCAGTCTGCTCGTCCTGGACGAGCCGACCAACGGTCTCGACCCGCAGGGCATGCGCGAAATCCGCGCCCTGATCCATGAGCTGGCCTCCGACGGCACGACCGTGTTCCTCTCCTCCCACCTCCTCGACGAGATCGAGCAGGTCTGCACACACGCGGCGGTGATGGCGCAGGGCCGGTTGATCACCCAGGGCGCGGTGGCGGACCTGGCGGCGGGCGTGCGGGGCCGGCTGGTGGTGACCACGCCGGACACCGCTGACGCGGCCCGGGTGCTGAAGGAGCGTGGGGTCGGTGATGTGGCCGTCACCGAGGACCGGGTGACGGGGGAGCCGCCGGAGGGAGAACTGGCCGAGCTGAACGCCGCGTTGGTGGCGGCGGGCGTGCGGGTCCGCGGCTTCGGGGTGGAACGGGCGTCTTTGGAGGACGCCTTCGTGGCACTGACGGGGGAGGGCTTCGATGTCGCAGGCTGAGGTCATCGGCTCCCGCCGCAGCCGATTGTGGACCTTCGGTCTGCTGCGCAGCGAACTCGCCACCACCTTCCGGCGCTGGCGCACCCTCGCGCTGCTCGGTGTGCTGGCCGCCGTACCCGTCCTGGTGGGCATCGCCGTGAAGATCGAGACGAGCGACGGCTCGTCCCTCGGCGGGGGTGGTGGTGGCGAAGGACCGGCGTTCATCACGCAGATCACCAACAACGGTCTGTTCCTCGTCTTCACCGCCCTTGCCGCGACCCTGCCGTTCTTCCTGCCGATGGCCGTCGGCGTCGTCGCGGGCGACGCGATAGCCGGTGAGGCGAACGCCGGGACGCTGCGCTATCTCCTGGTCGCCCCGGCCGGCCGTACGCGCCTGCTGCTCACCAAGTACGCGACGACGATGGCCTTCTGTCTGACGGCCACCCTGGTCGTCGCCGTCTCGGCGCTGACCGTGGGGGCGCTGCTGTTCCCGCTGGGAGATCTGACGACCATCTCCGGCACACGGATCGGCTTCGCCGAGGGACTGGTCAGAGCCCTGCTGATCGCCCTGGTCGTCGCCGCCTCACTGATCGGGGTGGCGGCGCTCGGCCTGTTCGTCTCGACGCTGACCAACAGCGGTATCGCGGCGATGGCGACGACCGTCGGGCTGCTGATCACCGTGCAGATCCTCGACCAGATACCCCAACTGCACGCGATACAGCCGTACTTCTTCTCCCACTACTGGCTGTCCTTCGCCGACCTGATGCGCGAGCCGGTCTACTGGGACGACCTGATACGCAACCTGGGTCTCCAGGCCCTCTACGCGATCGTGTTCGGCTCGGCGGCGTGGGCGCGGTTCACGGCGAAGGACATCACCGCGTAGCCCGCTGAACTACTGGGCCTCGTACGGGAAACGGGCGAGCGGTGCCTCCCGCGCGAAGAACGTCTTCGCGCGGGCGAGGGCCTCGGTGTCCTTCAGTACGTCGCCGGGCTTGCTGCCGTTGCCGAGCAGGACTCCGCCGAAGCGCATCCCCATGTAGGCGGCCGAATTGTTGAGGGTGCCGATCAGCGGGTCGGCGACCTCGGTCTCCTCGTGCGCGAGCGCGGTGACGCCCCAGAGTGTGCGGCCCTTCAGCGTCGCCTTGAAGTCGAGGCCGGGGGTGCGCAGCCAGCCGGACCAGTAGTCGAGGTAGCGCTTGACGTGGGCGGACACCGAGTACCAGTAGAGCGGGGAGGCGATCACGATGTCCGTCGCGGCGAGCGTGGCGTCGAGCAGCAGCGCGACATTGCCCTGCGTGGGACGGACATGATCGCTGTCGTGCCGGAGGTCCTCGAAGTCGGGCACGGGGTGCGTGGCGAGGTCGATCCACTGCTGTTCGACGTGGGCGGGGAGCTGCTCGGCGGCCCGGCGGGCCAGCAGTTCGGTGTTGCCGTCGCTGCGGCTGCTGCCCAGCACGAACAGGAAGCGTCGGGTCATGGTGTCCCCCAGGAGGTTCCATATGGGCCGCGTGCGCTGGTTAATTACTCCTGCAGTATATGCACACGCATGCATCCCGTCCAGTGCCCCGGGGGGCCTGCTCGGTGCGGTGGTGGTTCAGCGAACCGCCGTGGTCAGCCGGGCCAGGGCCTCCGTCTCGCGAGGCGGGCGCCCGCTCAGATCACCCAGCCGCCATGCGGGCACCCACGGCACCCGGTACACGTCGACGACCGACTCGACGAGCCTGACGTGCTGGGCGAGCGGGCGTGGCAGCCGCCCTGGCGCGTCCGCGACCAGCACGACGGAGTCCAGGTCGAGCCCGGCCGGGGCCTCACCACGCCGGAACACCTCCAGGGCATGGACGACGGAGGCCAGCCCGGTCGCGTGCGTGCGGGCGACGAGCAGCACCGACGGTGGATCGGCCGGGCCGGGCCAGTCACGGCCGCAGTCGTGACCGCCGTACACCGCGGCGAGCGTGGAGACTCCCGACCCGCCGTGGGTGCCGACCCAGGAGAAACGCCGGACCGTGCCGAGGGAGGCGGGCGCGGGCTCCGGTGCCGGTGGCGCGGCCATCGGTCCGCGGATCCAGATCTCCGGTCCCTGTCGTGCGCCCGTCCGCATGCCCGCTCCCCTCTGCCGTCAGCCGGCGATCGTCATCCATCGATCTTCGCGTGACGGCGGAGTGCTCCGGGACGGGCGTGCCGGGTCTTGGGACGAGGCTGTGACGCCCCGGTGACGCGTGCAAGGTGCGGAAGCGGTGAGACTCGGCAGTAGGGTCCGCCGAGAACGTGGACGCCGGCGAGTGAGGGAACCGATGTCTCGACCAGGCCGCGAGAAGAAGCGGGAACAGCAGGACCGGACCGGGGGTGCGGTGATCGACGTCCACGTCCCGGGCGCCGGACCGGGCACAGGCGGCACTGGCTGCGCCTCGATCGGCGGTGTTCCGGTCGCCCCCGCGCCCGGCGAGGAACTTCAGCAGACGGTCCTGAACCACCTGCACCGCATCGCCCTCACCACCGGTCGACCCGTCCTCGCCACGGTTCACGACGAACGGATCGGGTACGTCGTACCGCTTCGGGTTCACCCGGACGGGTCCAGTTGTTTCACGGCGGAGCCCGTGCGCACGAGTGCGGCGCGGGAAGCCGTACCCGCGCCGCCGCGCCCGCCGCAGGAGCCCGCAGCGGCTCCGCCGCGCCCGCCGCAGGATCCCGCACAGCCCGCACAGCCCGCACAGCCCGCACAGGCCACCCAGGACAACGCGACGCAGTTGCTGCGCACGGCGCCTGCCTCCGCGCGCACCTCCACGCCGACCTTCCGGCTGCGGGCGATTCAGGAGCCGCAGCCGCTGGGCGAGTTCGGGCCGCCGCCGGTCATGGACGCGAGGCCGCACCCGGAGCCCCTCATCACGCCAGACGTGGAGCCGGACCCGGAGCCGGACCCGGAGCCGGACCCGAAGCCCACCCCGCCCCGCGGCTTCGACGCGGTCGCCGAAGCCATCCTGGAGCCCGCGGATCTCCCGGGCCCCGCCGCCACCCTCCTCGCCGAACCCACGGCCCGTATCGGCGAAGCCGTGAAGGCAGGGCGGATAGACGCGGCCGCGGGCCTCGCCGAGCAGGCCTTGGCCGAGGCGTCGGCCGCCCTCGCCCCGGACCACCCCGAACTGCTCCGGCTGCTCGAACTCACCGCGTACGTCGCCTACTTGGCGGCCGACCCGGTCCGCGCCTTCCGCCTCTCCCTGGACGTGGCGCGCGTTCACCGCCGTACGCGGGACGCGGAGGGCGCCTACGGAAACGTGCAGAGCGCGGCCACGGCCTGGCGGGCGGTGCGCGACCCCGCGCTCGGCCTGGACCTGGGGCGTGAACTGATCGGCCTGTGGACCGAGTTGGCCACCGAGGCCGGTCCGGCCGCCGACGACGTCGAAGAACTGGAATCGGCCCGCGCCCGCATGGGACGCCTGGCCGAGCGGGCGGGCCGGGCGTCCGGCGCCTGAGCGCCCCCCCGCGTCCGTCCGGGGGCCGGGAGGCCCTCGTCCCCTAGTGCACGCAGAACTCGTTGCCCTCCGGGTCGGCCATCACCACCCACTCCCCACCAGCCTCCTTCACCTCCCGCAGCACGCTAGCCCCCAGTCCCCGCAACCGCTCCACCTCGTTCGCCCGCCGCCCCTCGGCGGGGTGCAGGTCCAGGTGGATGCGGTTCTTGCCGGTCTTGGGCTCCGGTACCCGCTGGAACAGCACCCGCCGCCCCAACCCGGTGCCGCTCTGCTCCTGGTACGGATCGTCCGGATGCCGTACGGCGACCAGGTCCCGGAAGGCCGGGCGTGAGGATGCCTTCTCAGTCATGTGACCAGTTACATTCGTGACGTGACTGAGCGTCCGCCCGCCGACCTGGTGAGCTGGGCCGAACGCAGCCGGCTGGCGGCCGGACTCGACCTCACCGCCACCGAGGGCGAACTCGCTCGGGCGCGCTCCCTGCGCGGCGCCCTCTTCCTGCTCACCGCCGACCGCGCGCACGGCCGCCGGCTCCAGCCCCGCCACCTCAACGCGGCGGCCGCCGCCCTGCCCCCGTTCGCCGCCCGCCTCACCCCCCGATGGCGCGGCTTCGACCTGCTCGGCGCGGTCACCGCCGCCGGCGCCATGCTGCTGGCCGCCTGCACCGTCGTACGGCTGGAACACGGTCCGCACGACTGGCCGCTCACCGCTGTCGCCGGGCTCGTCGCGGTGGCGCTCGGGCCGCCTTCGTCGCCGTCGAACGGCGGGCCGCCGCGCCGCTGGTCCGGCTCGGGATCCTGCTCAAGGGCTCCGTGGCGCGGGCCGATCTCGGGGCACTGCTCTTCGTGGGGCCTTCTTCGGGTTCCAGTTCGTGGTGACGCTGTACTTGCAGGAGCTGCGCGGCTGGTCGTCGCTGCAGACCGCGGTCGCGCTGGTCGTCATGGGCGGTGACGCCGTCCTCGCCCCGACGCTCACCCTGTTCCTGCCGGTCGGGATGGACTGGTCGTACGCCGCCATGTTCCGGACGCTGATCCTCGCGGGCACGGGGTTCGCGCTGGCGTACGGGCCGCTCACGATCGCGGCGACGGACGGGGTCGCGGAGGAGGAGCAGGGCCTGGCGAGCGGGCTGCTGAACACGGCGACGCAGTTCGGCTCGGCGATCGGGATCTCCGCGGTGACCGCCGTCTACGGCTTGGCGTCGACGACCGGGTCGGGCCCGGAGGCCACGCTGTCCGCGTTCCGTACGGCGCTGACCGTGCCGGCCGTGATGGTGGTGGCCGGCACGGTCCTCTCGGCCCTCAGCGCGCGGGCCGCCCGGCGCGCGGTGCGCAGCGCGTCCCAGGTGAGCAGCGTCAGTGCCAGCCAGACCAGCGCGAACCCGGCCCAGCGCTCGGGCGGCATGGCCTCGCGGAAGTAGAGCACGCCCAGCAGGAACTGGAACACGGGGGCCAGGTACTGCAGCAGCCCCAGCGTCGACAGGGGCACACGGATCGCGGCCGCGCCGAAGCAGACCAGCGGAAGCGCGGTCACGACGCCGGTCGCGGCGAGCAGCGCCGCGTGCCCCGGGCCCTCGGTGTGGAAGGTCGACTCGCCCTGGGCGGTCAGCCACAGCAGATAGCCGAGCGCGGGCAGGAACTGGATCGCGGTCTCGGCGGTCAGCGACTCCAGGCCGCTGAGGTTGACCTTCTTCTTCACCAGGCCGTAGGTGGCGAAGGAGAAGGCGAGGACGAGCGAGATCCACGGCGGGCGGCCGTAGCCGACGGTGAGCACGAGCACGGCCGCGAAGCCGGTCCCGACCGCCGCCCACTGCACGGGCCGCAGCCGTTCCTTCAGCAGCAGCACGCCGATCGCGATGGTGACCAGCGGGTTGATGAAGTAGCCGAGCGAGGCCTCGACGACCTGTCCGTTGTTCACGGCCCAGATGTAGACGCCCCAGTTGACGGTGATGACGGCCGCGGCGACGGTGATGAGCCCGAGGCGGCGCGGCTGCCGCAGCAGCTCGCCGGCCCAGCTCCAGCGCCGTACGACGAGCAACGCCACGGCGACGAAAACCAGCGACCACACCATCCGGTGGGCGAGGATCTCGACCGATCCGGCGGGCTTCAGCAGGGGCCAGAAAAGGGGGACGAGTCCCCACATTCCGTAGGCCGCGAAGCCGTTCAGCAGTCCTATGTGGCTCTCGCCCCTCGGCTTCCCGGCCACCGGCTCCTCCTTCGTACGTCAGCCCGCCTGCACGAAGGTAGCGCCGAGCACCCCTGCCTGTCATGGCCGTATCGCCATACGGTCATGACGGGCTGGGCGAGTGGGCGAGATCAGCCCTTGAGTGCGGCGGTGACGGCCTCGGCGAGCGGGGTGGTCGGGCGTCCGGCCAGGCGCGAGAGGTCGCCGGTGCGCACGGCCAGCTCGCCCTTCTCGATGGACGCGTCCACGCCGGCCACGATCGCGGCGAGCGGCTCGGGCAGGCCGGCGCCGGTCAGGATGCCCTGGTAGGCCTCGACGGAGACCGGGTTGTACGCGATCTCCCTGCCGGTCTGGCGGCTGAGCTCGGCCGCGTACTCCGCGAAGCTCCACGCCTCGTCGCCGCTCAGCTCGTACGTCCGGTTCTCGTGCCCCTCGCCGGTCAGCACCGCCACGGCGGCGGCCGCGTAGTCGGCGCGCGAGGCGGAGGCCACCCGGCCCTCACCGGCGGCGGCGACGACCGCGTGGTGCTCCAGCACCGGGCCGAGGTTCTCGGTGTAGTTCTCGTGGTACCAGCCGTTGCGCAGCAGCACATGCGGCAGGCCCGACGCCCGGATCGCCTCCTCGGTGGCGCGGTGGTCGTCGGCGAGCGCGGCCGTGAGGCTGCCGGGGGCGCTGGTGTAGGCGAGGAGCGCGGCTCCGGCCGCCTTCGCGGCGTCGATCACGACCTTGTGCTGGGCCACTCGGCCCTTGTCGAACTCGTTGCCGGAGATCAGCAGCACCTTGTCACCGGCGGAGAACAGGGCGTCGAACGTCGCGGGCACGTTGTAGTCGGCGAGCGCGATCTTCACACCGCGCTGCGCGAAGTCGGCGGCCTTCTCGGCGTTGCGGACGACGGCCGTGATCTGGTCGGCCGGGACCTTCGCCAGCAGCTGCTCGACGACGTGGCGGCCGAGGTGTCCGGTGGCTCCGGTGACGACGATGCTCATGGGGGCTCCTCCGTGCGGATGCGTAAGTCAGGACCTGACACTCACCCTAAGAGGGGCACTAACTCAACGAAAGTACCCACTTTGAAGTAAGGTACTCGCATGGCAGAAAGCACAGGGAAGCCCGAGGGCGAAGTGATGTGCCCGTACCGGCTGGTCCTGGAGCATGTCACCAGCCGCTGGGGCGTACTGGTGCTGATCCGGCTCATGGAGCGGCCGTACCGTTTCAGCGAGCTGCGCCGGGCGATCGGCGAGGTCCGGCAGGTCAGCGAGAAGATGCTCACCCAGACACTGCAGACCCTGGAACGGGACGGATTCGTCCACCGCGACGCGAAGCCCGTGATCCCGCCCCGCGTCGACTACTCCCTCACCGACCTCGGCCGCGAGGCCGCGGAGCAGGTGCGGTCGCTGGCGCTGTGGACGGAGCGGCGGATGGGGGACGTGGAGCGGGCGCGCAAGGCATACGACGAGGCCCGGGCCTGAGCCCGGGCCGGTGGCCTGCCACGGCTGTTGCTCAGCCGACGACGGTCCAGGTGTCGCCGCCCGCGAGCAGGGCGGCGAGGTCGCCCTTGCCGTTCTGTTCGATGGCGGTGTCGAGCTGGTCGGCCATCTGGGTGTCGTAGACGGGGCGGTCGACGGAGCGGAAGACGCCGATCGGGGTGTGGTGCAGGGTGTCGGGGTCGGCGAGCCTGCTGAGCGCGAAGGCGGTGGTCGGGGAGTCGGCGCGGGCGTCGTGGACGAGCACCTGCTGCTCGTTCTCCGGCGTGACCGTGACGACCTCGAGGTCGCCGGTCTGCGGATCCCGGACCACCCCGCGCGTGTTGTCCGGCCCGAAGCGGATCGGCTGCCCGTGCTCCAGTCGGATCACCGCCTCCTGGGACTGCTGCTTGTCCTTCAGGGCGTCGAAGGCGCCGTCGTTGAAGATGTTGCAGTTCTGGTAGATCTCGATCAGGGCGGTGCCGGGGTGGGCGGACGCCGCCCGCAGGACCTGCGTGAGGTGCTTGCGGTCGGAGTCGATGGTCCGCGCGACGAACGAGGCCTCCGCGCCCAGGGCCAGGGACACCGGGTTGAACGGGGCGTCGAGCGAGCCCATCGGGGTCGACTTGGTGATCTTGCCGACCTCGGAGGTGGGGGAGTACTGGCCCTTGGTCAGGCCGTAGATGCGGTTGTTGAACAGCAGGATCTTGAGGTTGACGTTGCGGCGCAGGGCGTGGATGAGGTGGTTGCCGCCGATGGACAGCGCGTCGCCGTCGCCGGTGACGACCCACACGCTCAGGTCGCGGCGGGAGGCGGCCAGGCCGGTGGCGATGGCGGGGGCGCGGCCGTGGATGGAGTGCATCCCGTAGGTGTTCATGTAGTACGGGAAGCGGGAGGAGCAGCCGATGCCGGAGACGAAGACGATGTTCTCCTTCGCCAGGCCCAGTTCGGGCATGAAGCCCTGGACGGCCGCCAGGATCGCGTAGTCACCGCAGCCGGGGCACCAGCGCACTTCCTGGTCGGACTTGAAGTCCCTCATGGACTGCTTGGCCTCGGCCTTGGGGACGAGCTGGAGCAGCGTGTCGGCGTCAGTCATCGATGGCCTCCTTCAGCGCCGTGGCCAGCTGCTCGGCCTTGAACGGCATGCCGTTGACCTGGTTGTACGAGTGGGCGTCCACCAGGTACTTCGCCCGGATCAGCGTGGCGAGCTGACCGAGGTTCATCTCGGGGATCACCACCTTGTCGTAACGTGCGAGCACCGCGCCGAGATTCCGCGGGAACGGATTGACGTGGCGCAGGTGGGCCTGGGCGATCCGGCCGCCGTCCTTGCGGAGGCGGCGGACGGCCGCGGTGATCGGCCCGTACGTCGATCCCCAGCCCAGCACCAGCAGCTTCGCGTCGGCCGGGTCGTCGACCTCGATGTCCGGGACGTCGATGCCGTCGACCTTGGCCTGGCGGGTGCGGACCATCAGGTCGTGGTTGGCGGGGTCGTAGGAGATGTTGCCCGTGCCGTCCTGCTTCTCGATGCCGCCGATGCGGTGCTCGAGGCCCGGCGTGCCCGGGATCGCCCAGGGGCGGGCGAGGGTCTGCGGGTCGCGTTTGTACGGCCAGAAGGTCTCGGTGCCGTCGTCCAGGGTGTGGTTCGGGCCCTGCGCGAACTGCACGGTCAGGTCCGGCAGTTCGTCCAGCTCCGGGATCCGCCACGGCTCGGAGCCGTTGGCGAGGTAGCCGTCGGAGAGCAGGAAGACGGGCGTCCGGTAGGTCAGCGCGATCCGGGCGGCTTCGAGGGCGGCGTCGAAGCAGTCGGCGGGCGTGCGGGGCGCGACGACCGGGACGGGCGCCTCGCCGTTGCGGCCGAACATCGCCTGGAGCAGGTCGGCCTGCTCGGTCTTGGTCGGCAGGCCGGTGGAGGGCCCGCCGCGCTGGATGTCGACGATGAGCAGGGGCAGCTCCAGCGACACGGCCAGCCCGATGGTCTCGCTCTTGAGCGCCACGCCCGGGCCGGAGGTGGTGGTCACGGCGAGTGAACCGCCGAAGGCCGCGCCCAGCGCCGCGCCGATGCCCGCGATCTCGTCCTCGGCCTGGAAGGTGCGCACCCCGAAGTTCTTGTGCTTGCTCAGCTCGTGCAGGATGTCCGAGGCCGGGGTGATCGGGTACGAGCCCAGGAACAACGGCAGGTCGGCCTGCTTGCTCGCGGCGATCAGGCCGTAGGCCAGGGCGAGGTTCCCGGAGATGTTCCGGTAGGTGCCGACCGGGAAGGCCTTCGCCGCCGGGGCGACCTCGTAGGAGACGGCGAAGTCCTCCGTCGTCTCGCCGAAGTTCCAGCCCGCCCGGAACGCGGCGATGTTCGCCGCCGCGATGTCCGGCTTCTTCGCGAACTTCGACTTCAGGAACTTCTCCGTGCCCTCCGTCGGCCGGTGGTACATCCACGACAGCAGGCCCAGCGCGAACATGTTCTTGCTGCGCTCGGCCTCCTTGCGCGTGAGGTGGAAGTCCTTCAGCGCCTCCACCGTGAGCGTGGTGAGCGGCACCGGGTGCAGCTGGTAGCCGTCGAGCGAACCGTCCTCCAACGGGTTCGTCTCATAGCCGACCTTCTGCATCGCCCGTCTGGTGAACTCGTCGGTGTTGACGATGATCTCCGCACCCCGCGGCAGATCACCGATGTTCGCCTTCAACGCCGCCGGGTTCATGGCGACGAGGACGTTGGGCGCGTCGCCCGGGGTGAGGATGTCGTGGTCGGCGAAGTGCAGCTGGAACGACGAGACGCCCGGCAGCGTCCCGGCAGGGGCACGGATCTCGGCCGGGAAGTTCGGCAACGTCGACAGGTCGTTGCCGAACGACGCGGTCTCCGAGGTGAACCGGTCCCCGGTGAGCTGCATACCGTCACCCGAGTCCCCCGCGAACCTGATGATCACTCGGTCGAGACGGCGGACGTCCTTGACGTCGGCCGCTTTGCGCTGCTCTCCCACGACGGCTCCGTCGGCCTGCTCCGCTGGGCTACTGACCTGGCTCGTCACTGAACTGGTCCTCCTTCGAGGCGGCTGTCGGGGACCGACCCCACAGGGTCCTCCCAGGATCAACCCTACGTCTGTGCGGCTCGCCTTCCCTCGGCCATTCGCATGATGGCTACCTGCCTGAGACGCTCACCGCATCCCGTTCGGATGCGCCGGGCGGTCTCAGGAATTCAGGTACGTCAGGACGGCGAGGACCCGGCGGTGATCCCCCTCGCTCGGGGACAGGCCCAGCTTGAGGAAGATATTGCTGACATGCTTCTCGACCGCGCCGTCGCTCACCACCAGTTGCCTGGCGATGGCCGAATTGGTCCGTCCCTCGGCCATCAGCCCCAGAACCTCCCGCTCCCTCGGCGTGAGCCCCGCGAGCACGTCCTGCTTACGGCTGCGGCCGAGCAGCTGCGCCACGACCTCCGGGTCGAGGGCCGTACCCCCCTGGGCCACCCGCACCACCGCGTCCACGAACTCCCGCACCTCTGCCACGCGGTCCTTCAGCAGATACCCGACCCCGCGGCTGGAACCGGCCAGCAGTTCCGTGGCGTAGCGCTCCTCCACGTACTGTGACAGCACCAGCACGCCGAGCCCCGGATGGGTCTTCCGCAGCCGCACCGCCGCCCTGACGCCTTCGTCCGTGTGCGTCGGCGGCATGCGCACGTCGGCGACCACGACGTCCGGCATGCTGCCCTCGGCATCCAGCTCCGTGACGGTCTTGATCAACGCCTCCGCGTCGCCCACCCCGGCGACGACGTCGTGCCCGCGGTCGGTGAGGAGCCTTGTCAGGCCCTCCCTGAGCAGCACGGAGTCCTCGGCGATGACCACGCGCACCCTGTCCTCCACGATCCTTGGCCCCCGTTGTTCGAATCCGCCCCGATGACCCGTCAAGCATTTCAGGTTTTGGGGTGGGGTGGGGTGGGTTGGGTTGGGGCTTCGGTGGGGTGGGTTGGGGCCTTCGGTGGGGAGAGGGGGTGCGGTTGGGGCCTTCGGTGGGGAGAGGGGGTGCCGTCGGGGGCTGGGTGGGAGAGGGCAGGGTGGGGTGGAGGGGTGCGTGGGGGGGCTTTGAGGTGGGTGGGGGGGCTTTGAGGTGGGTGGAGGGGTGTGCTGGGTGGTTTACCCGCGCCAGGGCAGTTCCGCCGTGATGCGGGTGGGGCCGCCCGCCGGTGAGTCGATCACCAAAATGCCGTCCACCGCGTTCAGCCTCTCCGCGAGCCCGGCCAGACCGGAGCTCCCGCTCGCGCCTGCCTCGGCCCCGCCCACGCCGTTGTCCATGACCTGCAACATCAGCCGGTCCTCCGACCGCCAGACGTCCACCGCGGCCGAGGTCGCCCGCGCGTGCTTGCTGATGTTCTGGAGGAGCTCGGAGACCGTGAAGTACGCGATGCCCTCGATCGCGGGCGCCGGCCGCGACGCCAGGTCCACGTCCACCTGCACCGGCACCGTGCAGCGTGAGGCGACCGCGGAGAGGGCGGCGTCCAGGCCGCGGTCGGTGAGGACCGCCGGGTGGATGCCGCGTGCCAGGTCCCGCAGTTCCTGCAGCGCCGTCTTCACCTCGCCGTGCGCCTCGTCCACCATCCGTGCCGCCGCCCGCGGATCCTCGGCCAGCTTCTCCTTCGCCAGCCCCAGATCCATCGCCAGCGCCACCAGGCGGGCCTGCGCCCCGTCATGCAGGTCGCGCTCGATGCGGCGCAGATCCGCGGCGGCCGTGTCGACCACGACCCCTCGGTCCGACTCCAGCTCCACCACCCGCGTCGCCAGCCGCGACGGTCCGAGGAGCCCGTGCACCAGCAGCCGGTCCACCAGGGTGAGGGCCCGCACGATCCACGGCGTGGCCAGCGTGAACAGCAGCCCCACCAGCGCCGTCACCGTGATCTCGAACGGGTTGTCGAGGTAGATCTGGTGCGTCTCGTCGCCGTACAGCTGCAGCCCGTCCTGTCCGCCGTACATCGGGAAGAGCCAGAACCACACCGGGTACGTCAGCAGCGCCCAGCCGTACGCGCAGAAGTTCACCGCGACGACGAAGGAGAACACGGCCCACGGGAAGTGCAGCACCGCGTACAGCAGGTGCCGCCAGGACGTGCCGCTCTTGAGGACCGCGCCCATCCACGCCATCACACCGCTCTTGCGCACCCGCAGCGGCTCCGGGTCGGCCACCTCGAGCCCGAGCAGCCCCCGCGCCCGCGCCCGCTCCAGCGCGCCGAGGCCCCGGCAACCGGCCAGTCCCGCCGCCAGTACCGGTATCCCGAGGAACGTCACCAGCAGGCCCGCGCCGAGCGCGAGCATCGTCACGGCGTACGTGAACATCAGCACGCCGATCGGCAGGCTGAGTAGCACGTAGGCGAGTTCCCGCCAGGTGCGGCCCTCGAACGGCGCCCGCAGCCCGGCGGGCAGCCGGAACCGCCGCCGGACGTTCCCTTCCGCACCCCGGTCGGACGGCCCGCTCCGGCGTCCGTAGCCGTGCCCGTACTCCGTGGCCATTGGCTTGGTCCCCGTTCTCCTCAGTCTGCTGTGCTTGCTCGTTGCTCCGTGCGTGTCCGGCGGACGCTTCGTCGCGGCTCCCACCCTGCTCTGCGCGAGGGCCGCGGACCATGGAGGCCGTCGGCCTCTTGAACGGGGGGTTTCCCCCACCCCCTCAGCGCTGTCGGTCCCGCCACGGCAGTTCCGCGGTGATGACCGTCGGGCCGCCCTGGGGGGAGTCGATGACGAACAGGCCGTCAACGGCGTCGAGGCGTTCCGCCAGGCCGCGCATTCCCGTGCCGCCGTCGAGGTGGGCGCCGCCCCGGCCGTCGTCGGCGACCTGTATGAGGAGGCGTTCCTCGGTGCGCCAGACGTCGACGGACGCGGCCTTCGCGCCGCTGTGCTTGCTGACGTTCTGCAGCAGCTCGGAGACGGTGAAGTAGGCGATGCCCTCGATGGCCGCGGCCGGCCTGTACTCCAGGTCGACGGTCACCTGCACCGGCACCGTGCAGCGTGAGGCGACCGCGGAGAGGGCGGCGTCCAGGCCGCGGTCGGTGAGGACCGCCGGGTGGATGCCGCGCGCCAGGTCCCGCAGTTCCTGGAGCGCCAGCTTCACCTCACCGTGCGCCTCCTCGACCATCGCCGCCGCGTGGTCGGGATCCTCCAGCAGCTTCTCCTTGGCCAGGCCGAGGCCCATGGCCAGGTTGACCAGGCGGGCCTGTGCCCCGTCGTGCAGGTCGCGCTCGATCCGTCGTAGATCCGCGGCGGCCGTGTCGACGACGACCCCTCGGTCGGACTCCAGTTCGGCGATCCGCCGCTCCAGCTCGTCGGAGGGCGACAGCAGCCCGCGCACCATCGCCCGGTCCGCGTTGGCCAGCCCGCGCGCGATGAACGGCAGCACCGGCCACAGCACGAACAGCGAGGTCAATGTGAGGGTGAAGGTGAGGATGCCCCACGGCAGCCGTATGAAGTCGTACAGGACGGTCCGCCAGCCCACCGGGTCCTTCAGCGCCATCCACAGTCGCGGGAGGAAGCCGCCCGCGCTCCGCACGGGCAGTCGGCTCGGCTCGTCCACGCGCACCCCGAGCAGCGTCCTGGCCCGCGCCCGCTCCAGCCTGCCCAGCTGCCGGGCGCCCAGCAGACCGGCCGCGAGCAGCGGGAAGCCGATCACCGTGACGGTGAGGAAGGCGCTGGTGGACAGCACCGTGACGACGTAGACGAAGCCCAGCAGGGCCATCGGCAGGTTCGCCAGGAGATGGGCGATCTCCTTCCAGGTGTGCGCGTCGTAGGCGAGGCGGGGCGGCGGCAGGCGGTCCGGGTTCGGGTCGGTCGCCGCCGCGCTCGCGGGCGGGAGTTTCTTGGTCACATGGGCCAGCGTGCCCGGCGGCAAGCGCCCACGCCATGAGGTGCACCGCCACGTTCTCCTGAGGAAAACCCCACCCTTGCCTCTCAGGGCCCGATGGGCTGCTTACCGTCCCTTTAACAGGCCCTAGACTCACGTTGCGTACAGGTCGTCGAACAGCGGCGTCCACGATCGGCAAGTTCGCGAGACCGGCAGGGCATCGCGGCATCGGCGGGGCATCGCGACATCGGCAGGGCATCGCGGGACCGCCGGGCCGGTCGAAACGTCATGTCGAAGAGTCGAAGAGTCGTAGGGTCGAGGTCAGGGGAGCGAGGGACGGACGTGCGGGAATCGACCGTCGAACCGACCGCCGTCGTCGCGGCGGACTACTTCCAGTCCTATTCGGTCGTCGGACTGCTCGCCGCCATCGGCGTGCTGTTCGTCGCCATCGCCTTCGGCGCGGGTCGGCTGCTGCGCCCCGTCGCGCCCACCCCAGAGAAGCTCCTGACCTACGAGTGCGGCGTCGACCCCGTCGGCGAGGGCTGGGCCCACACCCAGGTCCGCTACTACGTCTACGCCTTCCTCTATGTGATCTTCGCGATCGACTCGATCTTCCTCTTCCCGTGGGCCACCGTCTTCGCCGCCCCTGGTTACGGAGCGACGACCCTGGTGGAGATGTTCATCTTCCTCGGCTTCCTGGCCGTGGGCCTGCTCTACGCGTACAAGAAGGGTGTCCTGGCATGGACGTGACGCCAGAAGCGACCCCCTCGGTGACTCCTTCCACGGGTGCCGCACAGCCCGTACCGGGTGCGGAGCCCGTCCCGCTGCCGGAGCCGAAGCGCCTCGGCGCCCTCGCGCGCCTCGCCCCCGAGCCGATGAAGGTCGTCCTGAACTGGGGCCGCCGCTACTCGCTCTGGGTCTTCAACTTCGGCCTCGCCTGCTGCGCCATCGAGTTCATCGCCGCCTCGATGGCCCGCCACGACTTCATCCGCCTCGGCGTCATCCCGTTCGCGCCGGGCCCCCGCCAGGCCGACCTGATGGTCGTGTCCGGCACCGTCACGGACAAGATGGCGCCCGCCATCAAGCGCCTGTACGAACAGATGCCCGAGCCGAAGTACGTCATCTCCTTCGGCGCCTGCTCGAACTGCGGCGGCCCGTACTGGGACTCGTACTCCGTCACCAAGGGCGTCGACCAGGTCATCCCCGTCGACGTCTACGTCCCCGGCTGCCCGCCCCGCCCCGAGGCGCTGCTCCAGGGCATCCTCAAGCTCCAGGAGAAGATCGCCCGCGAGTCGCTGGGGGAGCGGTACGGTTCCGCACGTCCGTCGGCGGCGGCCCTGCAGAGCGGCCTGGTCCAACCGCCCGCCACCGGCGGCACCGGCGGCACCGGCGCGGGGGAGGCCCGATGAACGGCACAGTCGGCTGGCTTCCCGCCCCCGCCGAGGACCTCTTCGGTACGGAGGCCACGGCCGAGGAGTCGTACGCGCTCCTGACCGTGGACGTACCGCCCACGTCCTGGACCGCCGCCCTGCGCACCGCCCGCGACGAGCTCGGCTGCACCTACTTCGACTGGCTGAGCGCGGTCGACGAACCGGGCACCGGCTTCCGCGTCTCGGCGCACCTGGTCGCCCTCGCCCCCGTACGCCGCCTGCTGCTGCGCACCACGGTCCCGCACGAGGCCCCCGTCCTCGCCTCCGCGGTCGAGGTCTACGCGGGCGCGGCCTGGCACGAACGCGAGACCCACGAGATGTTCGGCGTCACCTTCGAGGGCCACCCCGCCCTGGACCACCTCCTCCTGCCGGACACCTTCGAAGGCCACCCCCTTCGCAAGGACTTCGTCCTCGCCGCCCGCGTCGCCAAGGCCTGGCCCGGCGCGAAGGAGCCCGGCGAGTCCGAACACGGCGGCCCCAAGCGCCGCCAGATGCTCCCGCCGGGCGTCCCCGACCCGAACGAGTGGGGCCCCCTCAAGGGCCAACTCCCCCCGGCCCCGACCCGCCCGGCCCGGGGCACGGCCCGCCCTGCGGGCGACCGCCCCGTACGCCGCACCCGCACCGCGGCGGAGGGCTCCGCAAGCCAGCCGCCGCCGACCGCCGCCGGCACACCCACGGAGACCCCACCACCGACCGGCCCACGCCGAGCCCGGAGCGTGAGCGAGGGGTCGGTGTCGCAGCGTGGGGAGGGTTCCTCGGAGGGTGGGGCTGCTTCGGTGGCTCCTCGTCGTGGGCGGGGTGTGAGTGAGGGGTCCGCCTCCCAGCGCCCGGAGGGTACGGAGGCTGCCGCCGAGCAGGCAGGACCTGGACCTTCCGGTACGGCGGCCCCTGCGGGCCCCCGCCGTGCCCGCAGCGCATCCGAAGGTTCCGCCTCGCAGCGCGCCCAGGCACCGGCGGCGGAGAAGCCGACCCGCCCGACCCGCCCGACCACCCCGCGCAGCCCCGACGCTCCGTGGCACCACGCCCGCCCGGCCTTCGACGAGCCCGAGGCCAAGGACGCGCAGGCGCAGGAGACCGAGGATGCGGAGGGGCCGGAGGACAGGGGCGCGGAGGGACCGGAGGGCGCGGAGGTGCCGGAGGGCGCGGAGGTGCCGGACGGCAAAGACGCGAAGGTGCCGGAGGGCAAAACCACGGAGGTGCCGGAGGCCAAGGGCGCTGGGCCGGAAGCCGAGGGAGCGACGGAGACGGAGGCCCGGACGGAAGCCAAGGCGAGCGAGGCTGAGCCGCCGCAGCGGCCTGCGCCCGAGCGCGCGGAGCCGGAGCCGGATCCGAGCCCGGAAGCCGAGCCGGAGCGCGACTCCCGGGCGCCCCAGACCCCGCTGGAGCCCCCCGCCCCCAAGGACTCGGCACCCGGCGAACCAACACCCCCCAGCCCCGAAGACCCCTCAGGAGGCCGACAGTGAACGACGTGCTCGACGTCGCCCTGCGACTCCTGATCGTCTTCGGCGTCTTCCTCACCTTCCCCTTGATCATCGGTCAGACCGAGCACAAGGTGATGGCCCATATGCAGGGCCGCCTCGGCCCCATGTACGCCGGTGGCTTCCACGGCTGGGCCCAGCTCGTCGCCGACGGCGTGAAGTTCGCGCAGAAGGAGGACGTCGTACCGGCGGGCGCGGACCGCCGTATCTTCCAGCTCGCCCCTGCCATAGCCCTCCTCCCGTATCTGCTGGTCCTGCTCGCCATCCCCGTCGGCCCCGGTGAGGGCGCGGTGGGTGTGGTGATCGACGCGGGCATCTTCTTCGTACTCGCCGTCATGGGCGTCGGCGTCCTCGGCTCGCTCATGGCCGGCTGGGCCAGCGCCAACAAGTTCTCCCTCCTCGGCGGCCTGCGCACCGCCGCCCAGCTGCTCGCCTACGAACTCCCGATGCTCCTCACCGCCGCCTCCGTCGCCATGGCGGCCGGCACGGTCTCCCTGCCCGGCATCCTCGACGCCTTCGAGTGGTGGTGGCTGCCCTGGCAGATCGTCGGCGCGATCGTGTTCTTCGTCGCGGGGCTGGCCGAGCTCCAGCGCCCGCCGTTCGACATGCCCGTCGCCGATTCGGAGATCATCTTCGGCGCGTACACCGAGTACACCGGCCTGCGTTTCGCCCTGTTCCTCCTCGCCGAGTACGCCGGGATCGTCGTCCTGTGCGGTCTGACCACCGTCCTCTTCCTGGGCGGCTGGCACGGCCCCTGGGGTGCCGACGGCCTCGGCTGGGTCTGGACCCTGCTGAAGGCGGCCGTGCTCGCCTTCATCGTGATCTGGTTGCGCGTCACCTACCCCCGGCTCCGCGAGGACCAGCTCCAGAAGCTCTCCTGGACCCTGCTCGTCCCCCTCTCCCTCGCCCAGATCGCCCTCACCGGCATCGTCAAGGTGGTGATCCAGTAGCCATGGCCGAGTCTCTCCCGCCCACCCGGCCCCGCATTCCCGGCAGCGGTCTCGCCAAGGGCTTGGCCGTCACCCTCCGCACGATGACGAAGAAGACCGTCACCGAGCAGTACCCGGACGTCCAGCCCGACCTGCCGCCCCGTACCCGCGGTGTGATCGGCCTGTTCGAGGAGAACTGCACGGTCTGCATGCTGTGCGCCCGGGAGTGCCCGGACTGGTGCATCTACATCGACTCCCACAAGGAGACGGTCCCGCCCGCCGCCCCGGGCGGCCGCGAGCGCAGCCGTAACGTCCTCGACCGGTTCGCGATCGACTTCTCCCTGTGCATGTACTGCGGTATCTGCATTGAGGTCTGTCCTTTCGACGCTCTGTTCTGGTCCCCGGAGTTCGAGTACGCCGAGACCGACATCCGCGACCTCACCCACGAACGCGACAAGCTCCGCGAGTGGATGTGGACGGTGCCCGCCCCGCCTGCCCTCGACGCCGGCGCGGAGGAACCGAAGGAGGTCGCCGCCGCCCGCAAGACCGCCGAGAAGCTGGCCGCAGCCCAGACCGAGCCCAGCGAGCCCGCTGGTCGGCAGGGCGGCGAGCCCGCCGGTTCCCAGGGGGGCGGTCCCGCTGGTCGGCAGGGCAGCACGCCCGCCGGTCCCCACGGCGGCGGTCCCGCCGGTCCCCACGGCGGCGGTCCCGCCGGTCCCCACGGCGGCGGTCCCGCCGGTCCGCAGGGTGGCGAGCCCGCCGGTCCGCAGGGCGCCGAGCCGACCGATCCCCAGGGAGGAGCCTCATGACCCTCGCCGCGAGCCAGCACGGATTCCTCTCGCCGACCGGCGTCGAAATCGCCTTCCTCCTCGTCGGCGTGGTGACCTTCGCCGCCGCGATCGTCACCGTCACCACCCGGCAGCTGGTGCACGCCGCCCTGTGGCTCGTGGTGACCCTCGGCGGACTCGCCGTCGAGTACCTCCTGCTCACCGCCGAGTTCATCGCCTGGGTGCAGGTGCTGATCTACGTCGGTTCCGTCGTCGTCCTCCTCCTGTTCGGTCTGATGCTCACCAAGGCCCCCATCGGCCGCTCCCCGGACGCCGACTCCGGCAACCGCTGGGCCGCCCTCACCGTGGCCGTCGCCACGGCCGCCGCCCTGGTCTGGGTCGTCGTCGACGCCTTCCGCACGACCTGGATCGACCTGGACGATGCCCCCGCCGGCTCCACGGAGGTCACCGGCAAGGCCCTCTTCCAGAACTGGGTCCTCCCCTTCGAGGCCCTCTCCGTGCTCCTCCTCGCCGCGCTGGTCGGCGCGATCGTCCTGTCCCGCAAGGCGAAGGCGGACGAGGCGACGGCCAGCCACGCGAGTGCCCCCGGCAGCCGAAGTGACAAGGACGGTGCCCGCTGATGCACCTCGCCTACCCCGCCGTCCTGTCCGCCCTCCTGTTCTGCACCGGCCTGTACGGAGTCCTCGCCCGCCGCAACGCGATCCTGGTCCTGATGTCGGTCGAGCTGATGCTCAACGCTGTCAACCTCAACCTGGTCGCCTTCGACGTCTGGCTCAGCAGGACCGCCGAGGAGACCCTGCACTCCGGCCAGGCCCTGACCCTGTTCACCATCGCCATCGCGGCCGCCGAGATCGGCATCGGCCTCGCGATCGTCCTCGCCGTCTACCGCAACCGCGGCACCTCGGACATCGACAAGCTCCGCGACACCGCCGAGGGCCACGAGACCGACGGACCCGACGGCGAGGCCTCCGCGGCGGAGCCGGCCGCCGAGAAGGCTGAGGCCACCGCGTGACCACGACCACCCTCGCCTACCTCGTCCCTCTCCTTCCGTTCCTGGGCGCGGCCGCCGGTCTGCTCCTCGGCCGCACGGCTCCCGGCTTCGTCCGCCCGATCGCCGTCCTGCCGACGCTCGCCTCGCTCGTCCTCGCCGTCCTGGTCGCCGTCCGCCAGGGCGGCGACGAGGCCATCGACGCCGCCACCGAACTCACGCCCACCGGCTCGATCCCGATCGAACTCGCCGTGCACATCGACGGCTTCGCCGCCCTCGTCGCCGTCCTCGTCGGGTTCGTCGCGCTCTGCGTGCAGATCTACTCGACCGGCTATCTGCAGGACGACCCGCGCTACTCCTCCTACGCCGCGCTCGTCTCCCTGTTCACCTCCGCGATGCTCCTCGTCGTCTACTCGGGCGACCTGATGGTGCTGCTGGTCGGCTGGGAAGTGATGGGCATCTGCTCCTACTTCCTGGTCGGTCACTACTGGGAGACCCCGGAGGCCCGCGCCGCCTCCCTGAAGGCCTTCCTGGTCACCAAGCTCGGTGACGTTCCCTTCCTGATCGGTCTGTTCGCGCTCGCCGTCGACGCGGGGTCGTTCCGCATCACGCGCGTGCTCGGCGCCGTCGCGAACGGCGGACTCGACCACCCCACGCTGATCGCCCTGCTGCTCCTCGCCGGTGTGGCGGGCAAGTCGGCGCAGTTCCCGCTGCACTCCTGGCTGCCCGACGCGATGGCGGGCCCCACGCCCGTCTCCGCGCTGATCCACGCCGCGACGATGGTCGCCGCCGGTGTCTACTTCATCGCCCGTCTCCTCCCCGTCTTCCAGGCCTCCTCGGCCGCGATGGTCGTGCTCGCCGTCATGGCCGCCGTCACCATGGCGGGCTCGGGTCTCGCGGCGCTCGCCCAGGACGACATCAAGCGCGTCCTCGCCTACTCGACGATCGGCCAGCTCGGCTACATGACCGGCGCCCTGGCCGTCGGCGACCGCGGCGCCGCCGTCTTCCACCTCCTGTCCCACGGCGCCTTCAAGGCGCTGCTGTTCCTGGCGGCGGGCGTGATCATCCACGCCGCCGGCACCAACTCACTGGCCGCCATGTCCCGCATGGGCGGCCTGCGCGACCGCGTCCCCGACGCCTACTGGACGATGACCGTGGCGCTCCTCGCGCTCGCCGCGATCCCGCCCTTCAGCGGCTTCTTCTCCAAGGAGTCCGTCCTCGCCGCCGCCGAGCACGTCACCACCGGCCACACCGAGCACATCCCCGGCGCCGCGGGCTGGATCGTGCTGGTCGCCGGCCTGGTCACGGCCCTGCTCACCGCCGCGTACGCGATGCGCCTGTGGCTGCTCGCCTTCCGCGGCCACGGCACCGAGGCCCCCGACCACGGCAGGCAGCCCCTGACCATGACCGTGGTGCTGTGGGTGCTCGCCGCCCCGTCACTCGCCCTGGGCGGACTGGCGTACCAGTCGCTGCCCGGCTGGTTCGACGGCGGTGAGCTGACCCCGACCCTCACCACGTCCGTGCTGGGCACGGGCCTGGCCCTGGTCGGCGGCATCGCCACCTACGCCGCCTGGCGGCACACCAGCACGCTCGCGGCCCGCGTCCCGCTGGGTGCGGTCGCGGCCCACCCGGAGGGTGACGCCGCGCAGGTCGAGGCCGAGGCCATCGCCACCCACGAGCCCGCCTACGGCGACGTGGCCCACGCACCCGACCCGGCGGACCCGGGACGGCTGCTGCTCGGCCCGCTGCACCGGCACGCCGCCGCCGGCTTCCACCTGGACGCCGTGTACTCGGCGCTGTTCGTCCGCCCGGTCCGGGGCGGCGCCAGTCTGGTCCGGTTCCTCGACCGCGAGGTCGTCGACACCTACGTACGCGGGGCGGGCACCCTGCCCCGCTGGCTTGGAGCCGCCGTCCGGCGCGCCCAGACCGGCAATGTGCAGACCTATGTGAGCGCGCTGCTCGCCGGCACCGTCGTCCTGGTGGTCGCCGCCGTCCTCGTCGCCACGGGAGCGTGAGCAGGCGTGATCGATATCAACGAGTCCGTGATGCAGTTCCTTCTCGCGTTCGTCGTCGTCGGCCCGCTCCTCGGCGCCGCCGCCGCTCTCCTGCCGGCCCCGCCCGGGCTGAAGGGGAAGTCGCCCGAGCAGGCCGTGCTGCGGCACGGCGTGACCGTGACCGGCGCGGTCCTCGCCGCCGCGATCGTCCTGGCGCTCGGCTTCGACCACGGCCAGCCGTCGAAGATGCAGGCCAGCACGGACATCAGCTGGATCCCCGCACTCGACGTGCGGATCCACCTCGGCATCGACGGCATTTCCCTCCCCCTTGTCGTCCTGACCGCGCTGCTGACCTTCCTCTGCGCGCTCTACTCGTACTTCAAGATGCCCGCGGGCCCGACCCCGAAGGCCTTCGTCGCACTGCTGCTCGTCCTGGAGTCCGGCACCCTCGCCACCTTCGCCGTCCTCGACCTGCTGCTGTTCTTCCTCGCCTTCGAGATGGTCCTGATCCCGATGTACTTCCTCATCGCCCGCTGGGGCGGCGAGGGGCGGACGCAGGCCGCCTGGAAGTTCATCCTCTTCACGCTGCTCGGTTCCGTGGTCATGCTGCTCGGCCTGCTCCTGATCGGAATCACGGCGGGCACATTCGACATGGTGGCACTCGCCACTGACAACGGCCGCTCGCTGACCACATCCGTGCAGGTCATCGCGGTTCTGGCGGTCGGGATCGGACTCGCGGTCAAGACGCCGATGTGGCCGCTGCACAGCTGGCTGCCGGACGCCCACACCGCCGCGCCGACCGTCGGCTCGGTCCTGCTGGCCGGCGTACTGCTGAAGATGGGTACGTACGGGTTCGTTCGAATTCTGCTGCCGATCACGCCGGACGGATTCCGCACCTTCGCCCCCTACCTCGCCGCCTTCGCCGTCGTCGGGATCATCTACGGATCGCTGGCCTGCCTCGCCCTCGCCAAGCAAGGCGCGAAGGGCGACCTCAAACGCCTCATCGCCTACTCCTCCGTCGGCCACATGGGCTTCGTCCTGCTCGGCATCGCCACCATGACCCCCACCGGCGTGAACGGCGCCCTGTTCGCCAACATCGCCCACGGCCTCATCACCGGCCTGCTGTTCTTCCTGGTCGGCGCGCTGAAGGACCGCACCGGCAGCACCGACCTCGACGCCCTCGCCGACAAGACCGGCGCCGCGCTGTACGGCAAGGCCCCGCGCTTCGGAGGCCTGCTCGCCTTCGGTGCCGTCGCCTCCCTCGGCCTGCCGGGCCTCGCCGGGTTCTGGGGCGAGATGCTGGCGCTGTTCGGCGCGTTCCAGCCCGCCGCCGGCCTCAGCCGCCCCGCCTTCCTCACCTTCATGGCGATCGGCGCGTTCGGCACCCTGCTCACCGCCGCGTACCTGCTCGTCGTGGTCCGCCGGGTCTGCATGGGCGTCGTACCCCAGGACGCACCCAAGCTCGCCGACGTGCACATGTATGAGTACGCGGCGTGGACCCCGCTGGTCGCCCTCACCGTCGTCGCCGGACTCTGGCCGAAGGCCCTCCTCGGCCTGACCGACCCGGCCGTGCAGCAGCTCCTCGCAGGAGGCACCCGATGAGCTCCCTGGCCCAGTCACCGGTCGAGTCCCTGGTCCAGTCCGTCGACTGGCTCGCCATCGCGCCGCCCACCATCGCAGCCGTGGTCGCCCTCGCCGTCCTGGTCGCCGACCTGTTCGTCGGCGACACCAAAAAGGCGCTCCTCGGGTGGGTGTCCGTGGCCGGTCTCGCCGTGTCCACGCTGATGCTGCTGCCGCTCCTGGACGGCGACCGCTCCACCTTCTGCCTCATCGGCGACGCCGACGTGTGCAGCTACACGGCGGACCGGTTCACGCTCGTCATCCAGTTCCTGGTCCTCGGCGGCGCCCTCCTGACGGCCCTGCTGTCCGTCACGGCCGTCAAGGACGCGCGCGGAGGACTCCCCGAAGGGGAGTTCTGGTTCCTGCTGCTCTCCTCCGCGGCCGGCGCCGCCCTCCTGCCGGCCTCCCGCGACCTCGCCACGCTGATCGTCGCCCTGGAGGTCGCCTCCCTGCCCGCGTTCGCCCTGGTCGGCATCCGGCACGGCGACAAGAGGTCCTCCGAGGCGGCCCTGAAGTTCTTCCTGTCGTCGGTCACCGCGACCGCCGTCAGCCTCATGGGCATCAGCTTCGTGTACGCCGCCACCGGCACCCTCTACCTGACCCAGATCGCCGAACGCATCCAGGACGTCGACGGACAGCTGCACACCCTCGCGCAGACCGGCGTCGTCCTCACCCTCATCGGCTTCGCCTTCAAGACGGCCGCCGTGCCGTTCCACTTCTGGGTGCCCGACACCTATGTGGGCGCCCCGCTGCCGGTCGCGGCCTATTTGTCGGTGGTCGGCAAGGCTGTCGGCTTCTCCGGGCTGATCCTCGTCACGGTCATCGCCTTCCCGTCGTACGCCGACGTCTGGGGCCCGGCCCTGGCCGCCCTGGCCGCCCTCACCATGACCGTCGGCAACGTCGGCGCCCTCCGGCAGCAGGGCACGCGCGCGTACAGCGCGGTACGCCTGCTCGCCTGGTCGTCCGTCGGCCAGGCCGGTTACCTCCTGGTGCCGATCGCCGCCGCCGCGTACTCCGACGACGCCGAGCACTCGATCGGCTCCACGGTCGCCTACGCGCTCATGTACGCCGCTGTGAACCTGGGCGCCTTCGCGGTGGCCGCACTGGTGGGTCGTACGAGGACCCTCAACCGCGTCAGCGACTACCGGGGCCTGTACGCCTCGAACCCCGTGACGGCGCTGCTGCTGGCCTTCTTCCTGCTCTGCCTGGCCGGGCTGCCGCCGGGCATCATCGGCCTGTTCGCCAAGGTCACCGTCTTCTCCGCGGCCGTCGACGCGGGCCTCGGCTGGCTGGCCGTGGTGATGGCCGTCAACGTGGTGATCGCGCTGTTCTACTACCTCCAATGGACGGCCCTGCTGTTCCGCGCCCCCGAGGCAGAGCCCGCCAAGCACCTCGTCCCGGCCCCCCTCACGGCGGCGATCGCGCTGACCGCCGTCCTCGGCATCGGCCTGTCCGGAGCACCCCAGCTGGTCCTGCGCTTCGCGGACACCGGGCTCTTCTAGACACTCACCCGGACTGCCGGGCGCCCTCACCCGGACGGCCGACGTGCGCCGCCGCACGCACAAGGGAACTAGTGGCCGTCGCCTCGCGTTGTCCACATCGGGAGGGTCCACTGGACGTGTCACCACGGCACCAGCGGGACCGGAGATCAACAAGCAAAGGGTTCCCCTGCTGCACCACTTGGAGGGCGTACCGTGCACCGCCGGCACAACGGGCTCAGGACCGCAGTACTCCTCGGGGGACTGTCCGCACTCATCATCCTCATCGGCAGCTTCTTCGGACGTGTCGGGCTCGTCGTCGCCGTCCTGATCGCGCTCGCGACGAACGCCTACGCCTACTGGAACAGCGACAAGCTGGCGCTACGCGCGATGCGGGCCCGCCCGGTGAGCGAGTTCGAGGCCCCCGCGCTGTACCGCATGGTCCGCGACCTCTCCACGCAGGCCCGCCGGCCCATGCCCCGCCTGTACATCTCCCCGACGGAGGCGCCGAACGCCTTCGCGACCGGCCGCAACCCGCGCAACGCCGCCGTGTGCTGCACCGAGGGCATCCTGCGGATCCTGAACGAGCGAGAGCTGCGCGGCGTCATCGGGCACGAGCTGAGCCACGTCTACAACCGCGACATCCTCATCTCATCGGTCGCCGGCGCCCTCGCCTCCGTGATCATGTTCCTGGTCAACTTCGCCTGGCTGATCCCGATCGGCCGCTCCGATGACGACGACGGCCCCGGCCTCCTCGGCATGCTGCTGATCATGATCCTGGGTCCTCTCGCGGCCACCCTTATCCAGCTGGCCATCAGCCGCTCCCGCGAGTACGAGGCCGACACCTCCGGTGCCCAGCTCACCGGCGACCCGCTCGCCCTCGCCAGCGCGCTGCGCAAGCTGGAGGCCGGCACCAAGCAACTTCCGCTGCCCCCCGAGCCCCGGATCGAGACCGCGAGCCACATGATGATCGCGAACCCGTTCCGCCCGGGCCAGGGACTGTCCAAGATGTTCTCCACGCACCCGCCCATGGCGGAGCGCATCGCTCGCCTCGAACAGATGGCAGGTCGTCGCCCGTGAAGACAATCCTGAACGTCATATGGCTCGTCCTGAGCGGCTTCTGGCTGTTTCTCGGCTATCTGCTGGCGGGCGTGCTGCTGTGCATCACCATCATCGGCATCCCGTTCGGCATCGCCGCGTTCCGCATCGGCGTCTACGCCCTGTGGCCCTTCGGGTACACGACGGTCGAGCGCCGCGACGCCGGAGCCCCCTCCTGCGTCGGCAACGTCCTGTGGCTGATCCTCGCGGGCTGGTGGCTGGCCCTCGCCCACATCGCCACCGGCATCGCGCTGTGCGTCACGATCATCGGCATCCCGCTCGGCATCGCCAACTTCAAGCTCATCCCGGTCTCACTGCTGCCCTTCGGCCGCGAGATCGTCTCCACGGACAGGCCGTTCGCGGCGGGTTGGTGACGCACGCCCGGAGTGCCGCGTTTTCCGCAGCCTGGCGGTTGTCCACAGCCGGGCGGTTGTCCACAGGCCGGCCCGACTGTCAGTGCCGCCTTGCATGATGAACCCATGACCGAGATCGAGCAGTTGCTGGCACGGGTGGAGGGCAAGGCCCGTAACACCCGCCCGTGGGGCTGGACTTCACTACCCGAGCCCGTGGACGCCGCCACGGTGGCCCGCGCCGAGACCGTGCTCGGCTTCCGCCTGCCGCCGCTGCTCGCCGCCCTCTATCTGCGGATAGGAGACGGTGGATTCGGCCCGGAGTACGGCCTGCTGCCTCTGCTCGACAGCCCACCCGCCGACGAGCCCGCCGCCGTCGTGCAATACCTCGCCAACCGCGAGAGCGGCCGCAAGGACCCCGAGTGGCCCTGGCCGGAAGGGGTGCTTCCGATATCGCACTGGGGCTGTGCGATGTACGCCTGCGTGGACTGCCTCGACCCGCAGGCCCCCGTCCTGCTCTTCGAACCGAACGCCGACGACGCCGACCACGCCTGGTACGTCGACGCCCTCAGCCTCACGGCCTGGCTGCGCGCCTGGGTGGACGGCACGGGCTGGTACGAGGAAACGAACGAAGGGGTGGACCTGGCGCCCTGGTCCGACTTCCGCATACGTACGACCCCGACACCGGCCTCGTGACCTCGTAGCCGAATTGGCCCAGCCCACCCACCAGCGGTGTGGCATGTGCCGCACCCCGCTGGGCGGTGCAACCGCCAGGTACTGCCGTGCCGTCCTCGGCAGTGACAGAGCACGCAATCCCGCCAGACCTGGCACCTGCGGCGAGGCAAGGGGCCGACAGCGGGCGAGGCCAGGCGTGGACCGCAACGCGACAACAGCGTGACGCATATCACGCACGTACGCACAACGGGAGCACGCACAACACACCAGCACCACGAATGACGCACCACGGAGCACGCACCACGCACGAGCACGATCTGCACCCGCCCGGGGCGGACATCGCCAAGATCACAGTTCCGGGACAGTGCAGACACAGCGCGGAAGGGCAGGTTCACGGCATGAGCATCATCGCTTGGATCATCCTGGGACTGTTGGCCGGAGCCATCGCCAAGTTTCTGCTGCCGGGCCGTGACCCGGGCGGATTCATCGGAACGACAGTGATCGGCATTGCGGGCGCGTTCATCGGCGGCTGGATATCGGCCCGCTGGCTGGACCACCCGGTCACCAAGGACTTCTACGACGGCGCCACGTGGG
The DNA here is from genome assembly GCF_019219825.1 of Streptomyces sp. TRM70350. Lineage (GTDB taxonomy): Bacteria > Actinomycetota > Actinomycetes > Streptomycetales > Streptomycetaceae > Streptomyces. The sequence continues at coordinate 93,943 of NZ_JAHUXH010000008.1, forward strand.
CGGCGGCGATAGGCGGCTCGCTGGTCCTGCTGATCGGGTACCGCATCCTGTGCGGCCACTCGCGCGACTGAGCGCGGGGCACCGCGCGTACGGGCTCCGCGTCGGAGCGAGAAGGGTGGGCCACCGGGCCCACCGGCTGCCCACCCTTCCTCGGACGCGCGCGGCGTCGGGTTACCGGTAGTTCACGAACTGCAGCGCGAAGTCGAAGTCCTTGCCCTTCAGCAGGGCGATCACGGCCTGAAGGTCGTCCCGGCTCTTGGAGGTGACACGCAGCTCGTCGCCCTGGACCTGGGCCTTGACGCCCTTGGGACCCTCGTCGCGGATGATCTTCGCCACCTTCTTCGCGTTCTCCTGGGAGATGCCCTCCTGGATCGACGCGAAGATCTTGTACTCCTTGCCCGAGAGCTGGGGCTCGCCCGCGTCCAGGGCCTTCAGCGAGATGCCGCGCTTGATCAGCTTGGACTGGAAGACGTCGAGGACGGCCTTCACGCGGTCCTCGGAGTTCGCCTCCATCAGGATCTTGTCACCGGACCACGAGATCGAGGCACCCACGCCCTTGAAGTCGTAGCGCTGCGAGATCTCCTTGGCGGCCTGGTTGAGGGCGTTGTCGACCTCCTGCCGCTCGACCTTCGAGACGATGTCGAAACTGGAGTCGGCCATGTGCTGTGGCTCCTTGTATCGGGGTGCGAATCGGGTGCGTAGCGGCGTACGCGGGGCGGCGGCCCGGTCGGCTGGAACCCGTGGCCGCATCCGGACAAGCCTAGCCACCCCCCGTCCCCCGAGCGCCGATCAATCGGGTGGCGAAGCACCCCTCCGTATCGGGTATTGTTTACGTCGTTGCCAGCGAGCACCGCCGAAAAGCGGTTCGAGCGGCATCGAACCCCGGCGGTGTGCCCGAGCGGCCAAAGGGAGCAGACTGTAAATCTGCCGGCTCAGCCTTCCCAGGTTCGAATCCTGGCGCCGCCACTGTGAAGAGGACCCCCTCCAGGTCTGCGGAAACGCAGAGCAGAGGGGGTTTCTTCATGTTCCGTTGAGATCGCCGTCGTGAACCGCTGCCGCGGCCGGTCTCAGTTTCCGGCCACCGACTTCACGGCCACCGAGACCGGTGTCGACCCGCTGATCAGTTCCAGGGTCAGACCGGCTGTCGCCGGGGTGTCGAGCAGCTCGGCCAGTACGGCGGCCACGTCGTCGCGCGGGATCGGGCCGCGGCCGGTGTGCGCCTCCAGGCGGACCAGGCCCGTGCCGGCGTCGTCCGTCAGCGCGCCGGGGCGCAGGATCGTCCAGTCCAGCGCGTCCTGGCGGGTGACGTGCGCGTCGGCCTCGCCCTTGGCGCGCAGGTAGACGTCGAAGACCTCGTCGCCCTGGTGGTTCGGGTCGGCGCCCATCGAGGAGACGACGAGGAAGCGGCGTACACCCGCCCGGACCGCCGCGTCCGCGAACAGCACCGCCGCGCCCTTGTCGACCGTGTCCTTGCGTGCCGCCCCGCTGCCCGGGCCGGCACCGGCCGCGAACACCGCCGCGTCGGCGCCCTGCAGATACGCCGCGACCTGCTCGACCGTGGCCGACTCCAGGTCCAGCAGGACCGGTTCGGCGCCCGCCTCCCGCAGATCGTCGCCCTGTTCGGCGCGGCGGATGATGCCCGCCACCTCATAACCGCTCGCGGCGAGCAGGCGCTCCAGCCGCAGCGCGATCTGTCCATGACCTCCAGCGATGACAATGCGCATGCTTCCGACCGTACGCCCGAACGGCCGCATTCGCCCCATGAGATGGGTGGGGTCTCGGGTGGGTGGCCCACGACACCCCGGCGCCCCACCACACGCCCCGGGTGCCCTACGACAACTCGCCCGGGCGCCCTATGACAACTCGCGGGTGCCCTACGACAACTCGCCCCGCCCCTGCCGAGGCAACCCCAGCTCCGCCGCCGCGGCCGAGTTGCAGTACTCCCGTACCGCGCTCGTCCGTGCCACCACGCGCCCCCGGTGCACCACGATCCGGCTGTACGCCAGCGACAGGGCACCCGCCAGCCGGTCCCCGCGCACGGCCAGCAGCTCGGCCGGGAAGCCCGCCTCCACACGCACCTCGGGGAGGCCCAGGGCGGCGCGGGCCGACGTGCTCACGGCGTCGTAGGCGTCCTCGGGGCGCAGGCCGTAGTGGGAGGCCAGGAGGTACGCGGCCTCCAGGGGATCGCCGCGGCCCACCGGGTTCGAGGGGTCCCGTAGGGCGCCGCTGCCGGCGGCAAGGCGTACGCCGGCGGCGCGCAGCAGTCGGACCGGCGGCGTCCCGCGCCGGTCCGCGCCCGCGCAGCCGCCCTGGGGCAGGCACACCACCGTCACCCCCGCCGCCGCCAGCTGGTCGGCGGTGCGGGACGCCAGGTCGGCGGGAAGGTCGCCCAGGCCGCCGCAAGGACCGATCGTCACGCCGGGGCGCAGGCCGCCGGCCATCGCGGCGAGGCGGGCGAGGCGGGCCGGGTCGGTGGCGTCGGTGTGCAGGTCGACGGGGCAGCCGTGTTCGGAGGCGACCTCCAGGACGGTCTCCACATAGCCCGTCGGATCGGGGTCGAGATCCGGACAGCCGCCCACCACGGAGGCGCCCATCTTCACCGCGTCCCGCAGCATGGCGAGCCCGTCCGCCCCGGCCACCCCGGTCAGCACCCGTGGCATCGCCACCGCCGTCAGCTCGGCGAGCCCCCGCAGCGACCGCCGCGCCCGCAGTACGGCGGTCAGCGCGCCCAGCCCCTGAACGTCCCCCACGCGCACGTGTGCCCGCAGCGCGGTCGCCCCGTGCCCGAGCTGCAGCAGCGTGGCCTCGGTGGCCCGGCGCTGGACGTCCTGCGGGTCGTACGAGACGGGGCCGTCGATGTCGGCGGACAGGGCCGTGTCGGCGTGGGCGTGGACCTCGGCGGGGGCCGGCAGCAGGAGATAGCCGCTGAGATCCACTCGGCCGCCACCGCCACCGCCACCGCCACCGCCACTGTCACCACGAGATCCGCCCAGGCTGCCGGCCGTCCCCACCGCTTCGATCCGCCCGCCGCCCAGCCGGACGTCCACGGTCCGGCCGTCGGTCAGTCGCGCGCCGCACAGCAGCAGGCCGGCCACGCCGCTCTGTCCCGACTGTCCCGAGCCCGACGGGGACGACGACGAACGGGGCGGCTGCGGCTGGCTGTCGGGCATCGCGCTCCAGGGCTCGGAATCGGGGGCGGGGCTCATCACGCACTCATGACGACTCCTGACGTCTCCTGACGTACCCATGACGCACCGCCGCGTCACGGACGCAAGATCACGCAGAGTGAGTCGAGCCTAGGACGGCGTTCGGTCCGTGGCGCGGAGGAGCGCAATAGTCGTACCGGTGTGGTCCGCCGCACGAGGGGCGATGCTCAAGAGGCCCTTGGGGCTCCTGAGGGCGCGGGAGGGCGGCGAGGGGGAGGCGGGGCGGGGACGGGGAAACGGATTTGGGTGAACGGCGGCCGAGCGTGTAATGTCTTCATCGCTCGCCCCAATAGCTCAGTCGGCAGAGCGTCTCCATGGTAAGGAGAAGGTCAACGGTTCGATTCCGTTTTGGGGCTCTGGTGCTAGCGCCGCTCGCGGCGTGTGCATCGCAGCGGTGTAGCTCAGTCGGTAGAGCAAGCGGCTCATAATCGCTGTGTCACCGGTTCAAGTCCGGTCACCGCTACTGACAGTAGCCGATTGCGGGGTCGGTCCTTCGATCGGCTACTCTTTCTTGCGTTGAATTAACCTACCCGTTCGTCAAGGAGCACTCACGTGGCTGCCACCGACGTCCGCCCGAAGATCACGCTGGCCTGCGTGGAGTGCAAGGAGCGGAACTACATCACCAAGAAGAACCGGCGTAACAACCCGGACCGGCTTGAGATGAAGAAGCACTGCCCCCGCTGCAACGCGCACACCGCGCACCGCGAAACGCGCTGACGCAGGCTCGTACATCTCGTACGGCTCGTAACACGAGGCCGCCCCACAGTTCAGGGGGCGGCCTCGTGGCCTTTTCGGTCACCCTTTCGTTTTCGGTCACCCTTTCGGCCGGCGTGCCCACCGAGCGCAATCGGCCACAGCGGCTTTTATACGGTTGACCCGGCACGGTGGGTCGACCAGAGCAGAAACCAGGAGGTGCCGAGCCATGGCGCTCGACCAGTCCTTCGTGGGGCGGAGCTACCCGCCCACCGACCACTACGAGGTGGGCCGGGAGAAGATCCGTGAGTTCGCGGAGGCGGTGGGAGACGCCAACCCGGCCTACACGGATCCGGAAGCCGCCAAGGCCCTCGGCCACCCCGACGTGATCGCCCCGCCCACCTTCGTGTTCGCGATCACCTTCAAGGCGGCGCGGCAGGTCATCGACGACCCGCAGCTCGGCCTGGACTACAGCCGCGTCGTGCACGGCGACCAGAAGTTCGCCTACAGCCGCCCGGTGCGCGCCGGTGACCGGCTCACGGTCACCTCGACGATCGAGACCATCAAGTCCATGGCGGGCAACGACATCCTGGACGTCCGTGGTGAGGTCCACGACGAGGCCGGGGAGCACGTCGTGACCGCCTGGACCAAGCTGGTGGCCCGCGCGGCCGAGGAGGCGTGAGCAGATGACCGCCAGGATCGCGTACGCCGACGTCGAGGTCGGCACCGAACTGCCCGCGCAGTCCTTTCCCGTGACCCGCGCCACGCTCGTCCAGTACGCGGGCGCCTCCGGGGACTTCAACCCCATCCACTGGAACGAGAAGTTCGCCAAGGAGGTGGGCCTGCCGGACGTCATCGCGCACGGCATGTTCACCATGGCCGAGGCGATCCGCGTGGTCACCGACTGGGCCGGGGACCCGGGAGCGGTCGTCGAGTACGGCGTCCGCTTCACCAAGCCCGTCGTGGTCCCGAACGACGACCAGGGGGCCACGATCGAGGTCAGCGGCAAGGTGGCCGCCAAGCTCGACGACAACGCGGTCCGTGTGGACCTCACGGCGACGAGCGCCGGACAGAAGGTCCTGGGGATGTCCCGGGCGGTTGTCCGACTGGCTTGAGCTGTGCACTTGAGTAAGGGGCGTTCGCCAGGGCGGGCGCCCCTTACCGGTGCCGTGACGGGCGCACGCGCGCGTGCGCCACGGAGCCTGTCAGTGCCGTCTCGTAGTCTTGGGCGCGTGCAGGTACTCCACGACGCTCCCCTCGCCCCGTTGACCACGTTCCGGCTGGGCGGCCCCGCGACCCGGCTGGTGACCGCGACGACCGACGCCGAGGTCGTCGACGTCGTGCGGGAGGCCGATGCCACCGGGACGCCGTTGCTGGTCATCGGCGGTGGTTCGAACCTGGTCATCGGTGACAAGGGGTTCGACGGGACCGCCCTGCGCCTCGCCACCCGCGGCTTCGAGCTGGTCGGTACGCGGCTGGAGCTGGCCGCCGGTGAGGTGTGGACGGACGCCGTCGCACGCACCGTGGAGGCCGGGCTGGCCGGTGTCGAGTGCCTGGCCGGGATCCCGGGATCGGCGGGAGCGACGCCGATCCAGAACGTGGGGGCGTACGGCCAGGAGGTCTCCGCCACCATCACCGAGGTGATCGCCTACGACCGCGAGGCGGGCGAGACGGTCACCCTCACGAACGCCGAGTGCGGGTTCTCGTACCGCCACAGCCGCTTCAAGGCCGCCCCCGAGCGGTACGTCGTCCTGCGCGTCCGCTTCGAGCTGGAGGACGCGGGCGGGCTGTCGGGGCCCATCCGGTACGCCGAGACGGCCCGCGCGCTCGGGGTCGAACCGGGCGACCGGGTCCCGCTCGGCGACGCCCGCGACACCGTGCTGAAGCTGCGCGCCGGGAAGGGCATGGTGCTCGACCCCGAGGACCACGACACCTGGTCCGCCGGGTCCTTCTTCACCAACCCGATCCTCACGGACGCCCAGTTCGCCGCGTTCCACGCGCGCGTGCGGGAGCGTCTCGGCGAGGGCGTGGAGCCGCCCGCGTACCCGGCCGGGGACGGGCACACCAAGACCTCCGCCGCCTGGCTGATCGACAAGGCCGGATTCGGCAAGGGGTACGGCACCGGGCCCGCCCGGATCTCCACCAAGCACACCCTCGCCCTCACCAACCGCGGCGAGGCGACCACGGACGACCTGCTGGCGCTGGCCCGCGAGGTCGTCGCCGGGGTGCGTGAGGCCTTCGGGATCACCCTGGTCAACGAGCCGGTGACGGTCGGCGTCAGCCTCTAGGTGTATGGGCTCGCGGGCTCGCTCGACGTCAGCCAGGCGTCCACCCCCGCCAGCAGCCTCGCCTTCGTCTCCTCCGGCGCCGCCGACGCCCGTACCGACTGGCGGGCCAGTTCGGCCAGTTCCGCGTCCGTGAAGGCGTGGTGCTCGCGGGCGATCTCGTACTGGGCCGCCAGACGGGAGCCGAACAGCAGCGGATCGTCGGCGCCCAGGGCCAGCGGGACGCCGGCCTCGAAGAGAGTGCGCAGGGGGACGTCCTCGGGCTTCTCGTAGACGCCGAGAGCCACGTTCGACGCCGGGCACACCTCGCAGGTGACGCCCCGGTCGGCCAGGCGCTTCAGCAGGCGCGGGTCCTCCGCCGCGCGCACGCCGTGGCCCACCCGGTCGGCGTGCAGGTCGTCCAGGCAGTCGCGGACCGAGGCGGGGCCGGTCAGCTCGCCGCCGTGCGGGGCGGACAGCAGACCGCCCTCGCGGGCGATGGCGAAGGCGCGGTCGAAGTCGCGGGCCATGCCGCGCCGCTCGTCGTTGGAGAGGCCGAAGCCGACCACGCCGCGGTCGGCGTACCGGGTGGCCAGACGGGCCAGCGTGCGCGCGTCCAGCGGGTGCTTCATACGGTTCGCGGCGACCAGGACGCGCATCCCCAGCCCGGTCTCCCGCACCGCCGAGTCCACCGCGTCCAGGATGATCTCCAGCGCCGCGATCAGGCCGCCCAGGCGCGGGGCGTACGACGTCGGGTCGACCTGGATCTCCAGCCAGCCCGAGCCGTCCCTCAGGTCCTCCTCGGCCGCCTCCCGCACCAGCCGCTGGATGTCCTCCGGCTGCCTCAGGCACGAGCGCGCGGCGTCGTACAGCCGCTGGAAGCGGAACCAGCCCCGCTCGTCCGTCGCCCGCAGTCTCGGCGGCTCCCCGCTGACCAGGGCCTCGGACAGCACGTCGGGCAGCCGTACGCCGTACTTGTCGGCCAGCTCCAGCAGGGTGCCCGGCCGCATCGAGCCGGTGAAGTGCAGGTGCAGATGGGCCTTCGGGAGGTCGGAGACATCACGTACACGTTCCATCCCAGGATCCTGCCGTACGGCCTGCTCGTCCCGGTAGCGCTTTCCCCGTTCGTGGTCTTGCTCGCACGAAGAAACGGAACGGGCCGCCTCCCCGGAGGGAGACGGCCCGTGCACGCGCGCGTACAGCACGGCCACGTCGTCGTGGACGTCAGTCGCGCGCCTCCGCCAGCAGCTTCTGGATGCGGCTCACGCCCTCGACGAGGTCCTCGTCGCCCAGGGCGTACGACAGCCGCAGATAGCCCGGCGTGCCGAAAGCCTCGCCCGGGACGACCGCGACCTCGACCTCCTCCAGGATCAGCGCGGCCAGCTCGACGGTGTTCTGCGGGCGCTTGCCGCGGATCTCCTTGCCGAGCAGGGCCTTCACCGACGGGTACACGTAGAACGCGCCCTCGGGCTCGGGGCAGACGACGCCGTCGATGTCGTTGAGCATCCGCACGATCGTGCGGCGGCGGCGGTCGAAGGCCTCGCGCATCGTCGCCACGGCGTCCAGGTCGCCGGAGACGGCGGCCAGCGCGGCCACCTGGGCGACGTTCGAGACGTTCGACGTGGCGTGCGACTGGAGGTTCGTCGCGGCCTTCACGACATCCTTCGGGCCGATGATCCAGCCCACGCGCCAGCCGGTCATGGCGTACGTCTTCGCCACACCGTTGACCACGATGCACTTGTCGCGCAGCTCCGGCAGGACGGCCGGCATCGACACGGCCGACGCGTCGCCGTAGACCAGGTGCTCGTAGATCTCGTCGGTGAGCACCCACAGGCCGTGCTCGACGGCCCAGCGGCCGATGGCCTCCGTCTCGGCCTCGGAGTAGACCGCGCCGGTCGGGTTGGACGGGGAGACGAACAGGACGACCTTCGTCCGCTCCGTGCGGGCCGCCTCCAGCTGCTCCACGCTGACCCGGTAGCCGGTCGTCTCGTCGGCGACGACCTCGACCGGGACGCCGCCGGCCAGGCGGATCGACTCCGGGTACGTCGTCCAGTACGGGGCGGGGACGATGACCTCGTCGCCCGGGTCGAGGATCGCGGCGAAGGCCTCGTAGATGGCCTGCTTGCCGCCGTTGGTGACCAGGATCTGGGACGCGTCGACCTCGTAACCGGAGTCGCGCAGCGTCTTCACGGCGATCGCGGCCTTCAGCTCGGGCAGGCCGCCGGCCGGGGTGTAGCGGTGGTACTTGGGGTTCTTGCAGGCCTCGATCGCGGCCTCGACGATGTAGTGCGGAGTCGGGAAGTCGGGCTCGCCGGCGCCGAATCCGATCACCGGACGCCCGGCGGCCTTCAGGGCCTTGGCCTTGGCGTCCACGGCGAGGGTGGCGGACTCGGAGATCGCGCCGATGCGGGCCGAGACCCGGCGCTCGGTGGGTGGGGTTGCAGCGCTCATGAGGCCATCGTTTCAGACCGGAAACCGGCCCGGCACACGGGTTTCACGGACTGAACAGCTCAGGGCAAACCACTGAACAACAGTCCGGATACATCGGGTGGCCTGGGTGATCTTCGGCCAGTCCGCGGACCAGAAGGCGGCGATCTCCCCGGGGCGCAGGCCCCACGGGCTCTTTCTGTTCGACGACCGGCTCAGGACCACGTACACTCTCACCTCGTTGGCCTTCACTGAGCCCGCGCTCGGCCGGTGCACACCGAGCACCCGGTTGGATGCGGTACGTTGGGGGACACACAAAGGGTCGTAGCTCAATTGGTAGAGCACCGGTCTCCAAAACCGGCGGTTGGGGGTTCAAGTCCCTCCGGCCCTGCTTCACACACCGCCAGGATGTGTGCACAGGTACGTACAGCAATGCACCGCCGTGCGGCTCAGACCGGGCGCGGCACGGCCACGACCCGGGATCAGGTGAGGACGAATGACGGACGCCGTGGGCTCCATCGACACGCCTGATGCTCAGGACGAGACACCGGAGTCCCAGAAGAAGACCCGCAAGGGCGGCAAGCGTGCCAAGAAGGGCCCGCTGAAGCGCCTCGCCCTCTTCTACCGGCAGATCGTCGCGGAGCTCCGCAAGGTCGTCTGGCCCACGCGCACCCAGCTGACGCGATACACCACCGTTGTGATCATCTTCGTCGTCGTCATGATCGGACTGGTCACCGTGATTGACTATGGGCTCGACCACGCCGCCAAGTACGTCTTTGGCTGAGCCAAGAGCGAAGGGCGCCGCGACCCGGCGCCCCTTTCGCGTGTTCCACCCCCATGATCCAGGAAGAAGCAGCCACCGTGTCTGACCCGAACGTGAACGACGCCATCGAGCCGGTCGAGTCCGTGGAAGACGAGCTCGACATCGTCGAGGGTGCGGACGAGGACCTGGACGAGGCCGAGGCTGCCGACGCCGCCGCGGGTGAGCCCGCGGAGGAAGCCGCCGTGCACGTCGACGAGGAGCCCGCGGAGGAGGCCGAGCCCGAGGCCGAGCTCGACCCCGTCGAGAAGCTCCGTGAGGAACTGCGGACCCTGCCCGGCGAGTGGTACGTGATCCACACCTACGCCGGTTACGAGAACCGCGTGAAGACCAACCTGGAGCAGCGCGCCGTCTCGCTGAACGTCGAGGACTACATCTTCCAGGCCGAGGTGCCGCAGGAAGAGGTCGTCCAGATCAAGAACGGCGACCGCAAGACGATCAAGCAGAACAAGCTCCCGGGCTACGTCCTGGTCCGCATGGACCTGACGAACGAGTCCTGGGGCGTCGTGCGCAACACCCCCGGCGTCACCGGCTTCGTCGGCAACGCCTACGACCCGTACCCGCTGACCCTGGACGAGATCGTCAAGATGCTCGCCCCGGAGGCGGAGGAGAAGGCCGCCCGCGAGGCCGCCGAGGCCGAGGGCAAGCCGGCGCCGCAGCGCAAGGTCGAGGTCCAGGTGCTGGACTTCGAGGTGGGCGACTCGGTCACCGTCACCGACGGCCCGTTCGCCACGCTGCAGGCGACGATCAACGAGATCAACCCCGACTCCAAGAAGGTCAAGGGCCTGGTGGAGATCTTCGGCCGGGAGACGCCGGTCGAGCTCTCGTTCGACCAGATCCAGAAGAACTGACGCAGCGCCTCGAGCAGGTCAGAGTGGCTTCGGGCCGCTCTGACCTGCTCGGTTTTTAGCCGCACGGCGGTATCCGTTACCGTTGTGCGGTTGCCTTTGGGCACAAGTACAGGAAGAGGAAGAGGACCCGGAATGCCTCCCAAGAAGAAGAAGGTCACGGGGCTCATCAAGCTCCAGATCCAGGCCGGTGCCGCCAACCCGGCCCCGCCGGTCGGCCCCGCGCTGGGTCAGCACGGTGTCAACATCATGGAGTTCTGCAAGGCCTACAACGCCGCGACCGAGTCGCAGCGTGGCTGGGTCATCCCGGTGGAGATCACGGTCTACGAGGACCGCTCCTTCACCTTCATCACCAAGACCCCGCCGGCCGCCAAGATGATCCTCAAGGCCGCGGGCGTGGAGAAGGGCTCCGGCGAGCCGCACAAGACCAAGGTCGCGAAGATCACCCGCGAGCAGGTCCGCGAGATCGCCACCACCAAGATGCCCGACCTCAACGCCAACGACCTGGACGCCGCCGAGAAGATCATCGCCGGCACCGCCCGTTCCATGGGCGTCACGGTCGAGGGCTGAGCCCCAACCTCCCAGAGCAGTAGTGGCAGGGCCTGCTCGGCCCGGACCACGACTCCTAAGAACCCCAGGAGCAGTAGTGAGCAAGCGCAGCAAGTCTCTCCGCGCTGCGGACGCCAAGGTCAACCGGGAAAAGCTCTACGCCCCGCTTGAGGCCGTCCGTCTCGCCAAGGAGACCTCCACGACCAAGTTCGACGGCACCGTCGAGGTCGCCTTCCGTCTGGGTGTCGACCCGCGCAAGGCCGACCAGATGGTCCGTGGCACCGTGAACCTTCCGCACGGCACCGGTAAGACCGCCCGGGTCCTGGTCTTCGCGACCGGCGACCGTGCCGAGGCCGCGCGTGCCGCGGGCGCCGACATCGTCGGCGCCGACGAGCTGATCGACGAGGTGTCGAAGGGGCGTCTGGACTTCGACGCCGTCGTCGCCACCCCGGACCTCATGGGCAAGGTCGGCCGCCTCGGCCGCGTGCTCGGTCCCCGTGGTCTGATGCCGAACCCGAAGACCGGCACCGTGACCCCGGACGTCGTCAAGGCTGTCAACGACATCAAGGGCGGCAAGATCGAGTTCCGCGTCGACAAGCACTCGAACCTGCACTTCATCATCGGCAAGGTGTCCTTCGACGACGCCAAGCTGGTGGAGAACTACGGCGCCGCGCTGGAGGAGATCCTCCGTCTGAAGCCGTCCGCCGCCAAGGGTCGCTACATCAAGAAGGCCGCCATCACCACCACGATGGGCCCCGGCATCCCGGTCGACCCGAACCGCACCCGCAACCTCCTCGTCGAGGAGGACCCGGCCGCGGTCTGAGCCCATGGCTCGCTGAAGTCGGTCACGGGCCCCGCACCTGCTCCAGGTGCGGGGCCCGTTTCGTCGCCGTGGGGGACGGTTGTCAGTGGCCTGGGTTAGCGTGCTTGCACGGGACTCGCATCTCGCAATGGGGGGACGAATGACGAGCACCATCCTGCGCCGGGGCGTGCGCCGCGTGGCCGTCGCGCTGGCGGCCGTGGCCGCGCTGACCGGCGGCCTGGCCGGCTGCACCACCGCGGACTCGTCCGGCCGCCCGGCCGCGGACGACCGCCCGGCCGCAGAGGACCGGCCGTCAGACGAGAGCGGGGCACGCGTCGCCCCGATCGCCGCGTTGCGCTCCGCCGAGCGGTCCACGGACCTGGCCGACTCCGCGCGCGTGGAGTCCAGGACGACGATGGGCACGCTGATGTCCATGACGGCCGACGGCGTCCTCGGCTGGAGCGACGGCATCACCGGCACCCTGACCATCACCTACACCGGCGGCACCATGGCCGACACCATGCGCCAACTGGGCAGTACGTCGATGGAGGCCCGCTATCTGCCGGACGCCTACTACGCGCGCATGGGCGACACGTTCGCCGAGCAGGCGGGCGGCCGCCACTGGGTGCGGTACGCGTACGACGACCTGGCCGACCTCACCGGGGGCTCCGGCGCGTATCTGCAGGACCAGATGCGCAACACCACCCCGAAGCAGTCCGTGGAGCTGCTGCTGGCCTCCGGGGACGTCAAGGAGGTCGGCACGGAGGAGGTGCGCGGCGAGCGGACCACGCACTACTCCGGCACCGTCGACGTGGCCGACCTCGCCGCCCGGAACTCCCACCTCTCCGCCGACCGCCTCGCCGACCTCAGGGCACAGCTCGAACGGGCCGGCGTGACCACGCAGACCGTCGACATATGGGTCAACGAGCGGGACCTGCTGGTCAAGAAGGTCGAGAGGGGGCGGATGGTGACCGGGGAGCTGACCCAGACCGCGTACTACAGCGACTACGGGGCCGAGGTCTCCGCCGAGCGGCCGCCGGCCGACGACACCCAGGACTTCAGGGAGCTGCTGCGACAGCGGCAGGGCGGCGGCGGAGGCGGCTCCTGAGTCCCGTGCTGCGGCGGGCCGAGGGCCGTACGGGCGGATTTGCTTGACAGGGATGCGGTCCCGTACTCTTCTGCGGAAGCCAAAGACCGCTGGTTGTTGCCGCGCGCTCGTACGAGGGTGCGGTGGCCGAAGGATCCGCTGAACTGCGGACGGCCCGCGCAGGTGACAGTGGAAGTACTCCCGGAGTACGTGCGTCCCCGCATGTACGGCCGGTCGAGTCCGCCCCGTGCGCCTGCGCCGGGGCGTTTCGTTTTCCCCAGTCCTCCTTCGGGTCCGCGCGGTCCGAATCACCCGGAAGGAGGCCGAGGCTCTATGGCGAGGCCCGACAAGGCTGCCGCGGTTGCCGAGCTGACGGACAAGTTCCGCAGCTCCAACGCCGCCGTGCTGACCGAGTACCGCGGTCTCACCGTGGCGCAGCTCAAGACGCTGCGCCGTTCGCTCGGTGAGAACGCCCAGTACGCCGTGGTGAAGAACACACTGACCAAGATTGCGGCCAACGAGGCCGGGATCACGCTGGACGACCAGCTGTTCGCTGGTCCGACGGCCGTCGCCTTCGTCACCGGTGACCCGGTGGAGTCGGCGAAGGGTCTTCGTGACTTCGCCAAGGACAACCCGAATCTCGTCATCAAGGGCGGTGTCCTTGACGGCAAGGCGCTGTCCGCCGACGAGATCAAGAAGCTTGCGGACCTCGAGTCCCGCGAGGTTCTGCTCAGCAAGCTGGCCGGTGCCTTCAAGGCGAAGCAGTCCCAGGCTGCCTCCGTCTTCCAGGCGCTGCCGTCGAAGCTCGTCCGCACCGTGGACGCGCTGCGCGCCAAGCAGGCCGAGCAGGGCGGTGCCGAGTAATTCGGCTCGCATCATGACCGCCGCCTTCAGGCAGCGGTCGTAGCGGGCCGAACGTACGCCCGCCAGTCATGTACATCCCGGCACCAGCCGATTTAAGTGGAAGGAAAGCCATCGTGGCTCTCACCCAGGAAGAACTGCTCGCCGAGTTCGAGTCGATGACCCTGATCCAGCTCTCCGAGTTCGTGAAGGCGTTCGAGGAGAAGTTCGACGTCACCGCCGCCGCGGCCGCCCCGGTCGTCGTCGCCGGTGCCGCCGCCGGTGGCGCTGCCGCCGAGGCCGAGCCGGAGAAGGACGAGTTCGACGTCGTCCTCACCGGCGCCGGTGACAAGAAGATCCAGGTCATCAAGGTCGTGCGCGAGCTGACCTCCCTCGGCCTGAAGGAGGCCAAGGACCTGGTGGACGGCGCCCCGAAGCCCGTCCTGGAGAAGGTTGCCAAGGACGCCGCGGACAAGGCCAAGGAGGCCCTGGAGGGCGCCGGCGCCTCCGTCGAGGTCAAGTAAGGCCGACCTCTCCGCGCGCTGACGACAGCCCCGTAGGGCTGTAACGCGAACGCACCGAAGAGCGATCATCCATCCGGGTGGTCGCTCTTCGGCGTTCCTGAGGGTCGGCGGCGGCTGCCTTGCACCCGCGGTCGCGAGGAGTAAGGTGATCTTCGTCGTGCCTCTCCGCGCCCTTGTGGCTGGCTGCACGTGACGAGCGCAGCACCTCGGCTTGGGCAAGGGGGCCTTGACGAACCGCACGCAGCGCGCAATTCTCAGGACGCGTCGTCACAAGGATCCGAATCCGAGGCATGGATCGACGACGAAGAGGGCAGTATCAACGTGGCGTTGAGGGCGTGGCCTTGTCGCAGGGGTTGAGAACAACGAGGGCATCGAGGTTCTTCGAAAACCCGCACTGGACATCAGTGTGCCAAGTGGCTACACTGACCCTTTGCGCTGCCTGTTAGCTGTCCCCTGCCCGTCACCAGGGGCATGCCCTCGCTTGAGCACCGACGACCGGACCGTCCCTGACCTGGGACTTCTGTCTCTGTGTATCGGTGAGGGGCCGGTACGCGCGTAGTGAGTCCGAGCCCTCGGAAGGACCCCCTCTTGGCCGCCTCGCGCACTGCCTCGACCGCGAATACGAACAACGGCGCCAGCACCGCCCCGCTGCGCATCTCCTTTGCAAAGATCAAGGAGCCCCTCGAGGTTCCGAACCTTCTTGCGCTGCAAACCGAGAGCTTCGACTGGCTGCTCGGCAACGACGCGTGGAAGGCTCGTGTCGAGGAGGCTCTGGACAACGGTCAGGACGTCCCCACCAAGTCCGGGCTCGAGGAGATCTTCGAGGAGATCTCCCCGATCGAGGACTTCAGCGGGTCGATGTCGCTGACGTTCCGCGACCACCGCTTCGAGCCGCCGAAGAACTCGATCGACGAGTGCAAGGAGCGTGACTTCACCTACGCGGCTCCGCTCTTCGTCACCGCCGAGTTCACCAACAACGAGACCGGCGAGATCAAGTCCCAGACGGTCTTCATGGGCGACTTCCCGCTCATGACGAACAAGGGCACCTTCGTCATCAACGGCACCGAGCGTGTCGTCGTGTCGCAGCTGGTGCGCTCGCCGGGTGTCTACTTCGACTCCACGATCGACAAGACGTCCGACAAGGACATCTTCTCCGCCAAGATCATCCCGTCCCGGGGTGCCTGGCTGGAGATGGAGATCGACAAGCGCGACATGGTCGGTGTCCGTATCGACCGCAAGCGCAAGCAGTCCGTCACCGTTCTGCTGAAGGCGCTCGGCTGGACGACCGAGCAGATCCTTGAGGAGTTCGGCGAGTACGAGTCGATGCGCGCCACCCTGGAGAAGGACCACACCCAGGGCCAGGACGACGCGCTGCTCGACATCTACCGCAAGCTGCGCCCGGGCGAGCCCCCCACGCGTGAGGCCGCGCAGACGCTGCTGGAGAACCTGTACTTCAACCCCAAGCGTTACGACCTCGCCAAGGTCGGCCGCTACAAGGTCAACAAGAAGCTGGGTACGGACACGCCGCTGGATGCGGGCGTCCTGACCGTCGAGGACATCATCGCGACGATCAAGTACCTGGTGAAGCTGCACGCCGGTGAGACCGAGACGGTCGGCGACTCCGGTCGCTCCATCATGGTCGAGACCGACGACATCGACCACTTCGGCAACCGCCGCATCCGCAGCGTCGGCGAGCTGATCCAGAACCAGGTCCGTACGGGTCTCGCCCGTATGGAGCGCGTCGTGCGCGAGCGCATGACCACCCAGGACGTCGAGGCGATCACGCCGCAGACCCTGATCAACATCCGGCCGGTCGTCGCCTCCATCAAGGAGTTCTTCGGCACCAGCCAGCTGTCCCAGTTCATGGACCAGAACAACCCGCTGTCGGGCCTGACGCACAAGCGTCGTCTCAACGCCCTCGGCCCGGGTGGTCTGTCCCGTGAGCGGGCCGGCTTCGAGGTCCGTGACGTGCACCCGTCGCACTACGGCCGCATGTGCCCGATCGAGACGCCGGAAGGCCCGAACATCGGTCTGATCGGCTCGCTCGCCACCTACGGCCGGGTCAACGCGTTCGGTTTCGTCGAGACCCCGTACCGCAAGGTGATCGACGGCCAGGTCACCGACGAGGTGAACTACCTGACCGCCGACGAGGAGGACCGCTTCGTCATCGCGCAGGCCAACGCGCCGCTGACCGACGATCTCCGCTTCGCCGAGGCCCGCGTCCTGGTCCGCCGCCGTGGCGGTGAGGTCGACTACGTCGCCCCCGAGGACGTGGACTACATGGACGTCTCGCCGCGCCAGATGGTGTCGGTCGCGACCGCCATGATCCCGTTCCTGGAGCACGACGACGCCAACCGTGCCCTCATGGGCGCGAACATGATGCGCCAGGCCGTGCCGCTGATCCAGGCGGAGTCCCCGCTCGTCGGCACCGGCATGGAGTACCGCTCCGCGGTCGACGCCGGCGACGTGGTCAAGGCCGAGAAGACCGGTGTGGTCCAGGAGGTCTCCGCGGACTACATCACCACCGCCAACGACGACGGCACGTACATCACGTACCGCCTGGCCAAGTTCGCCCGCTCCAACCAGGGCACCTCGGTCAACCAGAAGGTCATCGTCACCGAGGGCGACCGCATCGTCGAGGGCCAGGTCCTCGCCGACGGTCCGGCCACCCAGCAGGGCGAGATGGCGCTCGGCAAGAACCTGCTCGTGGCGTTCATGCCGTGGGAGGGTCACAACTACGAGGACGCGATCATCCTGTCGCAGCGCCTCGTGCAGGACGACGTCCTCTCCTCGATCCACATCGAGGAGCACGAGGTCGACGCCCGTGACACCAAGCTCGGCCCCGAGGAGATCACCCGGGACATCCCGAACGTCTCCGAGGAGGTCCTCGCCGACCTCGACGAGCGCGGCATCATCCGTATCGGTGCCGAGGTCATCGCCGGTGACATCCTCGTCGGCAAGGTCACGCCCAAGGGCGAGACCGAGCTGACGCCGGAGGAGCGCCTGCTGCGCGCGATCTTCGGTGAGAAGGCCCGTGAGGTCCGTGACACCTCGCTGAAGGTGCCGCACGGCGAGACCGGCAAGGTCATCGGTGTGCGCGTCTTCGACCGCGAGGAGGGCGACGAGCTGCCGCCGGGCGTGAACCAGCTGGTCCGCGTCTACGTCGCGCAGAAGCGCAAGATCACCGACGGTGACAAGCTCGCCGGCCGGCACGGCAACAAGGGTGTCATCTCCAAGATCCTGCCGATCGAGGACATGCCGTTCCTGGAGGACGGCACCCCGGTCGACATCATCCTCAACCCGCTGGGTGTGCCGTCCCGAATGAACCCGGGACAGGTTCTGGAGATCCACCTCGGCTGGCTCGCCAGCCGCGGCTGGGACGTCTCCGGCCTCGCCGACGAGTGGGCGCAGCGCCTGCAGGCCATCGGCGCCGACCAGGTCGAGCCCGGCACCAACGTCGCCACCCCGGTCTTCGACGGTGCGCGTGAGGACGAGCTCGCGGGTCTGCTGCAGCACACCATCCCCAACCGCGACGGCGAGCGCATGGTGCTCCCGTCCGGCAAGGCGCGGCTGTTCGACGGCCGTAGCGGTGAGCCGTTCCCGGACCCGATCTCGGTCGGCTACATGTACATCCTGAAGCTGCACCACCTGGTCGACGACAAGCTGCACGCCCGTTCGACCGGTCCGTACTCGATGATCACCCAGCAGCCGCTGGGTGGTAAGGCCCAGTTCGGTGGCCAGCGGTTCGGCGAGATGGAGGTGTGGGCACTCGAGGCGTACGGCGCCGCCTACGCCCTCCAGGAGCTGCTGACCATCAAGTCCGACGACGTCACCGGCCGCGTGAAGGTCTACGAGGCCATCGTCAAGGGCGAGAACATCCCCGAACCCGGCATCCCCGAGTCCTTCAAGGTGCTCATCAAGGAGATGCAGTCCCTGTGCCTGAACGTGGAGGTGCTGTCCAGCGACGGTATGTCCATCGAGATGCGTGACACCGACGAGGACGTCTTCCGCGCTGCGGAGGAGCTCGGCATCGACCTGTCCCGGCGCGAGCCGAGCAGCGTCGAAGAGGTCTGACGGGAGTCCGGAGGCCTCCCACCAGGAGGCCTCCGGCCCCAGGACCCCCGTTTCAGACCCCAAGACTTACGACCCTGAGAGGGATTGACGCATAGTGCTCGACGTCAACTTCTTCGACGAGCTCCGGATCGGCCTGGCCACCGCTGACGACATCCGTCAGTGGAGCCACGGCGAGGTCAAGAAGCCCGAGACCATCAACTACCGCACCCTCAAGCCCGAGAAGGACGGACTCTTCTGCGAGAAGATCTTCGGTCCGACCCGGGACTGGGAGTGCTACTGCGGCAAGTACAAGCGCGTCCGCTTCAAGGGCATCATCTGCGAGCGCTGTGGCGTCGAGGTCACGCGCGCCAAGGTGCGCCGTGAGCGGATGGGCCACATCGAACTGGCCGCCCCCGTCACGCACATCTGGTACTTCAAGGGCGTTCCGTCGCGGCTGGGCTACCTGCTCGACCTCGCCCCGAAGGACCTGGAGAAGGTCATCTACTTCGCCGCGTACATGATCACGTACGTGGACGAGGAGCGCCGCACGCGCGACCTGCCCTCGCTGGAGGCGCACGTCTCCGTCGAGCGGCAGCAGATCGAGCAGCGCCGGGACGCCGACCTGGAGGCCCGCGCCAAGAAGCTGGAGGCGGACCTCGCCGAGCTGGAGGCCGAGGGCGCCAAGTCCGACGTGCGCCGCAAGGTGCGCGAAGGCGCCGAGCGGGAGATGAAGCAGCTGCGCGACCGTGCGCAGCGGGAGATCGACCGGCTCGACGAGGTGTGGAACCGGTTCAAGAACCTCAAGGTCCAGGACCTGGAGGGCGACGAGCTGCTCTACCGCGAGCTGCGTGACCGCTTCGGCACGTACTTCGACGGTTCGATGGGCGCCGCGGCGCTGCAGAAGCGCCTGGAGTCCTTCGACCTGGAGGAGGAGGCCGAGCGCCTCCGCGAGATCATCCGTACCGGCAAGGGCCAGAAGAAGACCCGTGCGCTCAAGCGGCTGAAGGTCGTCTCCGCCTTCCTGCAGACGTCCAACAGCCCCAAGGGCATGGTCCTCGACTGCGTCCCGGTGATCCCGCCGGACCTGCGTCCGATGGTGCAGCTGGACGGTGGCCGCTTCGCGACCTCCGACCTGAACGACCTGTACCGCCGTGTGATCAACCGGAACAACCGACTGAAGCGGCTTCTCGACCTCGGCGCGCCCGAGATCATCGTCAACAACGAGAAGCGCATGCTCCAGGAGGCCGTCGACGCGCTGTTCGACAACGGCCGCCGCGGCCGTCCGGTCACCGGTCCCGGTAACCGCCCGCTGAAGTCCCTCAGCGACATGCTGAAGGGCAAGCAGGGTCGCTTCCGTCAGAACCTGCTCGGTAAGCGTGTGGACTACTCCGCGCGTTCCGTGATCGTCGTCGGTCCGCAGCTGAAGCTGCACCAGTGCGGTCTGCCGAAGGCGATGGCGCTGGAGCTGTTCAAGCCGTTCGTGATGAAGCGGCTCGTGGACCTCAACCACGCGCAGAACATCAAGAGCGCCAAGCGCATGGTGGAGCGCGGCCGCACCGTCGTGTACGACGTCCTCGAAGAGGTCATCGCCGAGCACCCGGTGCTGCTGAACCGTGCGCCCACCCTGCACCGCCTGGGCATCCAGGCCTTCGAGCCGCAGCTGGTCGAGGGCAAGGCCATCCAGATCCACCCGCTCGTGTGCACCGCGTTCAACGCGGACTTCGACGGTGACCAGATGGCCGTACACCTGCCGCTGTCCGCGGAGGCGCAGGCCGAGGCCCGCATCCTGATGCTGTCCTCGAACAACATCCTCAAGCCGGCCGACGGCCGTCCGGTGACGATGCCGACCCAGGACATGGTGCTGGGCCTGTACTTCCTCACCACGGACGACGAGGGCCGCGCCATCAAGGGCGCCGGCCGTCCGTTCTCCTCGGTCGCCGAGGCGATCATGGCGTTCGACGCCGGCGAGCTGTCGCTGCAGGCGCGGGTCGACATCCGCTTCCCGGTGGGCACCATCCCGCCGCGTGGCTGGGTGCCGCCGGTCCGTGAGGAGGGCGAGCCGGAGTGGCAGCAGGGTGACAGCTTCACGCTGAAGACCACGCTGGGTCGTGCGCTCTTCAACGAGCTGCTGCCCGAGGACTACCCGTTCGTCGACTACGAGGTCGGCAAGAAGCAGCTCTCGCAGATCGTCAACGACCTGGCCGAGCGCTACCCGAAGGTCATCGTGGCGGCCACGCTCGACAACCTGAAGGCGGCCGGCTTCTACTGGGCCACCCGTTCCGGTGTCACCGTCTCGATCTCCGACGTCGTCGTCCCCGAGGCGAAGAAGGAGATCGTCGCCAAGTGGGAGGCGGCGGACGAGAAGGTCCAGAAGCAGTACGAGCGCGGTCTGATCACCAAGGACGAGCGCACCCAGGAGCTCATCGGCATCTGGACCAACGCGACCAACGAGGTCGCCGAGGCCATGACGGGCAACTTCCCGAAGACCAACCCGATCTTCATGATGGTCAACTCGGGTGCCCGAGGAAACATGATGCAGATGCGTCAGATCGCCGGTATGCGCGGTCTGGTGTCCAACGCCAAGAACGAGACCATCCCGCGGCCCATCAAGGCGTCGTTCCGTGAGGGTCTGTCCGTGCTGGAGTACTTCATCTCCACGCACGGTGCCCGTAAGGGTCTGGCGGACACCGCTCTGCGTACCGCCGACTCGGGTTACCTCACCCGTCGTCTGGTCGACGTCTCGCAGGACGTCATCATCCGCGAGGAGGACTGCGGCACCGACCGCGGTCTGCGGCTGAAGATCGCCACGCGGGGCGCCGACGGTGCGCTGCTCAAGGCGGAGGACGTCGAGACGTCCGTGTACGCGCGCTGCCTCGCCGAGGACATCGTCGTGGACGGCAAGGTGCTGGCCCCGGCCGGTACCGACCTGGGCGACGTGCTCATCGACGAGCTGATCCTGCACGGGGTCTCCGAGGTCAAGACCCGCTCGGTCCTCACCTGCGAGTCCGCCGTCGGCACCTGCGCCATGTGCTACGGCCGCTCGCTGGCCACCGGCAAGCTGGTCGACATCGGTGAGGCGGTCGGCATCATCGCCGCCCAGTCCATCGGTGAGCCCGGTACGCAGCTGACGATGCGTACCTTCCACACCGGTGGTGTGGCCGGTGACGACATCACCCAGGGTCTGCCGCGTGTCGTCGAGCTCTTCGAGGCCCGTACCCCGAAGGGTGTCGCCCCGATCTCCGAGGCCACCGGCCGCGTCCGGATCGAGGAGACCGAGAAGACCAAGAAGATCGTCGTCACCCCGGACGACGGCAGCGACGAGACGGCGTACCCGATCTCGAAGCGCGCCCGGCTCCTGGTCAGCGAGGGCGAGCACGTGGAGGTGGGCCAGAAGCTCACCGTGGGTGCCACCAACCCGCACGACGTGCTGCGCATCCTGGGCCAGCGTGCCGTCCAGGTCCACCTGGTCGGCGAGGTCCAGAAGGTGTACAACTCGCAGGGTGTGTCGATCCACGACAAGCACATCGAGATCATCATCCGGCAGATGCTGCGCCGTGTGACGATCATCGAGTCCGGCGACGCCGAGCTGCTGCCCGGTGAGCTGGTCGAGCGTTCGCGCTTCGAGCACGAGAACCGTCGTGTGGTCCAGGAGGGCGGTCACCCGGCCTCCGGTCGTCCGCAGCTCATGGGTATCACCAAGGCCTCGCTGGCGACCGAGTCCTGGCTGTCGGCGGCGTCCTTCCAGGAGACGACCAGGGTCCTCACGGACGCGGCGATCAACGCCAAGTCCGACTCCCTGATCGGCCTCAAGGAGAACGTCATCATCGGTAAGCTCATCCCGGCCGGTACGGGTCTGTCCCGCTACCGCAACATCCGGGTCGAGCCGACCGAGGAGGCCAAGGCCGCGATGTACTCGGCCGTGGGCTACGACGACATCGACTACTCGCCGTTCGGCACGGGCTCCGGCCAGGCCGTGCCGCTGGAGGACTACGACTACGGTCCGTACAACCAGTAAGCGAGTCGCTCGAACCGAGGGGCGGTCCCTTTCCGGGGGCCGCCCCTCGGCGTGTGCTCAGCGACCGGTCAGCTCCACGACGGTCACGGCAGCGGTGGTGAGCGCGGCCACGGCGCCGATGCTGGCGAGGGGCCAGCGGGAGCGTTCCAACGAGTCGAGGCGCTGCTCGTGGTCGGCGAGCTGCTTGTCGGTCTGGTCGCTGCGTTGGACGAGGAGCGCGAGGGATCCGTCGACCCGGGCGAAGCCGGCCTCCAGGGAACCGCGCAGGCGTTCCAGTTCGAGGGCGATGGTGAGTGGGTCGTTCGGGTCAGGGTCGGTCATCGGCACCTCCAGTGCGCAGCCAGGCCGGGAGCAGGGCCTGTACGGCGGGCAGGGCCATGGCCCGCGCCAGCGCCCCGGCGGTGGTCAGGGCTCCGGCGGCCCAGGGGAGGGCCTGGGGGAGGTCGGACGCGTCGACGGTGGCGGGGAGCAGGACACCGAGGGCGGCGGCGGTCTGCACGACGGTGCGCAGGGTCCGCTTGGCAGCTTCCGACATGGGTGTTCCTCCTTTCGGGAGCTGTTCAGGAGCAGTTCAGGAGCTGTACGGGACTTTCAGCGCCGCCCACGACTTCTTGCCCGGCCAGCCGTCGGCGTCGGCGCCCGTGTAGCCGAGCCTGCGCTGCCACTTCGCGTAGCTGCGGCGGTCGGCCTCGGTCCACTGGGGGCCGGGGCCGGAGGCGTACGCGGAGCAGCCGACGGCGACCAGGCGTCTGCCCATGGCGGTGACGACGGGGGACTTGGGGTGCTTCTTGAACCAGGCCGTGCCCGGGAAGGGCTGGTAGCGGGGGGTCGAGGGCTTGGGGCTCGTGGGCTTGCTGCCGAGGCGGTCGGCTATCCGGGCGCGCAGCGAGGCCATGGTGAAGCCCCGGGGGTCGATCTTCGCGCTGGTCCACTCCTTGTGGCCGATGACCGAGGCCGCGCTCCAGCCGTGTGCTCGGCACAGCGCGGCCGACGCCCGGACGATGGCGTCGAGCTGGGCCTCGGGCCAGGGGTCCTTGCCGTCGCCGAGGTTGACGCACTCGAAGCCGTAGAAGCGGGCGTTGCCGTCGGTGGTGCGCTGGTCGGGGGCGGGGAGCCGGGTGCGTTCGGCGGTGACCGCGGCGAGGACGTCCGGGTCGCCGGCGCCCGCGTGGTTGGCGCGGCCGTGGCCGACGAGATGGACGGTGCCGTCCTTGGCGATGACGGCGTGGCAGAGCGGGCCGGGCAGGCCGGAGTGGCCCTTGAAGCAGAGGGCGACGGTGGCGGTGGTGCCGGTCGTGACGGTGTGGTGGATCATCACGCCGTTCACCGGGCCCCAGGCGCCCTTGCGGTTGCGGTTGTTGGTGCGCCAGCCGGGATGTTCGACGACGACGACGCCCTCGGCCCGCAGGGCGGACACGAGGGCGTCGGCGGTGAGGGGGTTGGCCATGGGCGGTGCCTTTCGGGGCCTGAGTCGGGGCATGAGAAAACCCCGGCCGGTGGTGGCGCGGGGTGCGGGGTGCGGGGTGCTGGATGGGTCGCGGATCAGCCGGGGGGCGTTTCCTCGCCGGGAACGGCGGGAACGGCGGGGTCAGCGGGGTTAGCAGGGTCTGCGTTTGGGGGGCGCCGGGAGCCGCGGGGTCACAGGTCGGCGGGGTCCGCGGGAACGGCGGGGTCGCCGGGAGTGGTGGGGTCCAGGGGGTCGGCAATGGCCGGGAGCCGTGGGGTCACGGGTCGGCGGGGTCGCCGGGAGTGGTGGGGTCCAGGGGGTCGGTAATGGCCGGGAGCCGCGGGGTCACAGGTCGGCGGGGTCCGCGGGAACGGCGGGGTCGCCGGGAGTGGTGGGGTCCAGGGGGTCGGCAATGGCCGGGAACCGCGGGGTCACGGGTCGGCGGGGTCCTCGGGAACGGCGGGGTCGGCGGGGGTCGGCGGTGTCGTCCAGGCCGCGCACAGGGCGGCGTACGCCGCTGTGTTCGCCTGGAAGTCGGCTGTCGCCGCGGCCACCGCCCGCTGGATGGCGGTCGCGTCCGGTGTGACCGGTTCGGTGCCGGTGGGCTGGACACCGACCTGCCCGTAGCCGCGCAGGACGACGTTGTTCTCGCCGGTTTCGGTGAACTGGGCGGTGACGTAGACGGTCGGGTAGCGGCCGGTGACCGAGTCGGGCTCGATGACTGTGCTGAGGCTGGTGTCGGTGATGTTGACGTGGATGATGTGGCCGTCCTCGACGACGGTGGCGCGGCCCGCGTAGTCGATCGCGGCGCCCCAGGGCTGGGTCGGGTCGATGTCCATGAGTGCGTTCCTTCCTCAGGACTTGTCAGGTCTGGCGGCCGTACATGAGGACCGGGTTCGCGTAGACGGTGCCGGAGCTGCTGGTCACCATGGCCTGAAGCTCGAACCTGACCGTGGTGCCCTGGATCGAGGCGAAGTCGGTGCTGATCAGGGCCGTGTGGTCCCAGTCCGAGCCGGCGGTGATGGTGCTGCCCCACTGGGCTCCGGCCACCAGGACCCGGACCTGGCCGGTGGCGCCGGAGCTGACGCGGGTGTTCAGCATGAGCCGCATCTTCGGCTGCCAGACCGGGTTGTGCGACACCGCGATCGTCGTCCACGAGGTCGCCGTGGTCTGCGGCCAGCGCGTCATCCCGGTGTCCTGCGGGGGCAGCATGACCAGCCAGGGCCGGGCCAGGCCGCCGGTGGAGATGTCGTCGGAGATGATCTCGCGGCCCTGCGGGTCGTAGATCCGCAGCGGCTGCTGCGAGGTGCTGGTGCCGTCGCCGTTGTAGAGGCTCATGGCGAGCGCACCGGTCTGCCGGCGGATGGCGAGGCCGTACTCCGCGCCCTCCCAGGCGCCGACCGCGAAGACCGCGGGGCCCCCGCCCGGCGGCCGGACGGCGAGGTACCCGCCGTCGGTGATCTCCACCCCGCCCCCGGACACCTTGTTCAGCGCGGGCCGGGAGTTGACGGCGGTGGACAGCTGCTGGATCCGGCGTTCCATGGCGGTCAGCCGGTCGATGATGTCCTCGGGGAGCTGGGGCATCAGGAGGCCTCCTCCAGATAGAGCTCGGCGGTGTCGGGGCGGCCGCGCTGCGCCGGGCTGACCTTCACGCCGATGATCCGGTAGCGGGCGTCCAGGCCCTCGGTCCACCACTCGTCGGTGATGCGCAGGCGGACGGTACGGCCGAGGAGCGCGGGCGGGACCAGGTCGTCGATGCGGATGCTGATCTCGGGGATCACCACCGCGCCGGTCGCCGCGGCGAGTTCGGCGGCGGCCAGCGAGTTCAGGGTGGCCTTGTCGGTGATCGAGTTGTGGTCCGAGGACAGGTCGATGCGCGGATAGCCGTCGGCGATCAGCCGGTCGGCCACCTGGACGTCGCTGCACTCCGGGCGGGACTCCGCCGCCTGGTTGTCGTTCTTCGACGCCCCGCGCGCCCGGGCGGTGGTGCCGCCGCGGGTGGCGTCGCGGGGGAAGGAGTACGCCAGGATGCTGCCCGGGCGGTCCAGCACCAGGTCGGTGGTGCCGGTGAGGATCTTCGGGCTGCCCAGGCGGAGCTGCCGGATCCGGGCGCCGGTGGCCGGGTCGCGGTAGACGGAGATGTGGTGCTCGAAGCCGTTGTCCATGGCGGCGAGGGTGTCGATGGCCTCGGAGTAGAGGGTCTCGTCGCCGTCCCGGTAGGCGATGGTGCGGGTCTGCGGGGAGCTCTCGGTCCCCTCACCGACCCGGATGTCGCCGCCGGGCAGGCTCTGCAGGTCGCGCCAGAGTTCCCGTACGACCTGAAGCTGGTCCTTGTTCGTGTACGTCAGGTCCGCCCGGATCCGGCGCCTGCCCGCGTACGAGTCGAAGGTCGCCGCCTGGATGCCGAGCGTGAGCACGCCGCGGTCGCTGCTGTGCAGGGTGCTGGTCCAGATGATGCCGCCCCACCACAGGTCGCCGCCGCGCTCCAGGTAGACGGCGGTGCGGCCCTCCTCGATGCGGCGGGCGCGGGCCGCCATCGCGGCGTCGGGGACGGGCACGGTGCCGGAGAGGGAGCCGGCCTTGCCTATGTAGTCGTCGACGGTGACGTCGCGCAGGGGGAGGATGTCGATGGTGCTGTCGGTGCGCAGATCGCAGAAGATCGCGCGGTACGGGGTGGTCGTGGTCATACGGCGGTCAGCTCCTTGTCGGACGGGACGTCACAGCACGTAGGTGCCACTGACGCGCAGCTGGCTGCCGGTGGCGATCACCCCGCCGGGCGTCCAGCTGCGCAGCTGGACCGAACCGTCGGGAAGGAGCCGGGCGCTGCCGTCGGCCGTGCCGTTGGCGGCGAGGGCGTCCATGTCGGCCGCCGGACGCCAGCCGGAGGGCAGGGTGCAGATCACCTCGTCGATGATGTTGCCCGCCGTGGCGGTGCCGCCGGTGAGGTCGGCGCCGGTGCGGGAGACGATCACGAGGAACGTGCAGACACCGTGGGCGCGCCGGGCGCTGAAGGACACCAGCGACCAGTTGGTGGCCGCGGCGGCCCCCGTGGTCGTGGTCTCCACGGCGACCGGCGGCTGGTAGGTGGACCAGGCGGAGCCGTTCCAGCGCTGGAGGGTGCCGTTGACGTCGCGGTACTGGCCGGGGTAGGCGCCGATCGAGGTGTCGGTGGTGACCGGCAGGATGCCGCCGATGGCGACCGTGGCGGTACGGCGGCCCGTGAGGGCGGTGTCCCAGTCGATACCGCCGGAGCCCGCGCCGGCTCCCGCCGGGACGCGGACCTCGTACAGCACGATGGCCAGGGCGGGGGTGGCGGGCACCGCCGGGGTCGCGGCCGGGGTGCCCTGGACGATCTCCAGCGCGGCCTCGGTGCGGCCGGAGCCGTCGTAGGCGTCGTCGTAGACCCGCAGGACGACCAGGTCGATCCGGTCGTACTGGGCGTCACCGTCGGCGAACGTGAGGGTGACGAGGTCGGACAGGGCGACCGGGTAGGCGCCCTGGGTGTCCGCGCCCTGGATGATGGCCCGGCCCGGGTACACGGTCGCGGTCATGGAACCCGGCGAGCCGGTGACCGTGAAGCCGGAGATGCGCCACTGGCCGTCGTCGGAGCCGGGCAGGATGCCGGAGCGGGTGGCGACGGGGGAGGTGGGGGTGAGCGCGCCGAGCGCGGTGAGGCGGGTGTCGGTGCGGGTCTGGCCGTCCGGGGACAGCCACCCGAAGTGCAGGGGCATGGGCAACTCCTTTCAGGAGGAGGAGTTCAGGCGCTCGCTTCGACCCGCACGAAGAGGTTGTCGAACGAGCAGGTCACCGCGGCGTCGCTGGAGCGGTGCATCGCGGTGACCGTGTAGCTCGCGCCCGCGGTCAGCCCGTACAGCCGCATCTGGGTCGACACGGACGCGGCCACCGCACCGCCGTAGACCACGGCGGTCTCGTCGCTCGGGGGCAGGATCACGGTGCCGCCCTGGGTGATCTGCGGGGACATGAACCCGCTGGCGGTGTTGCTGTTCCCGGTCTGAATGCGCGCGCCCATGCTGAGCAGGACCGCGCCCGTGGGCGGGGCGGTGAAGGCGAGGGTCAGGGCCGCGACGGCGGTGTCCGTCAGGGCGGCCGTGTACGTCGTCGACGCGGTCTTCCCGGCGTCGTTGGACTGGGTGAACGCCGGAGGTGTCGTCGCCGTCAGCCACGCCGTGCCGTTCCAGCGCTGGAGGATGCCGTTCACGTCGCGGTACTGGCCGGGGTACGCGCCGGGCGTGGTGTCGCCGGGCAGGGCGGGCAGGATGCCGCCGACCGCGACGGTGGTAGGGCGCAGGTCGGTGAGGGCCGAGCCCCAGGGGATGCCGCCGGTGCCGGCGGAGGTGGCCGCGGCGACGGCCACCCGGAACAGCGGGAGGGACACCTCCGGCGCGGCCGGCGCGGCCGGGGTCGCGGCGGGGGTGCCCTGGACGATCTCGACGGCGGCCTCGGCGCGGCCGGAGCCGTCGTAGGCGTCGTCGTAGACGCGCAGGACGACCAGGTCGATCCGGCCGTACTGGGGGTCGCCGTCCGCGAAGGTCAGCGGTACCCCGTCGGTGAGGGCGACCGGGTAGGCGCCGCGGGACTCGGCGGCCTGGACGACGGCGCGGCCGGAGCTGACCGTCGCCGTCATGGTGCCGTCGACGCCGGCCAGCCAGAAGCCGGAGACGCGGTACTGGCCGTCGTAGGAGCCGGGCAGGATGCCCGAGCGGGTGGCGACCGGTGAGGCGGGGGTGAGGGTGCCGAGCGGGGCGACCCGGGTGTCCTCCAGGGTCTGGCTGTCGGCGGACAGCCACACGGAGCGTGCGTTCATGGGGATCCTTCCGAGCTGATCAGGACGCGGACTCGTAGGTGCCGTGGACGGACAGCACGTCCCCGGTGGCCCAGGCGAACGGGTGGCCCTTGTCCCAGATGTCGTTGGTGAGGGCCATGCCGTCGCGCAGGGACACGGCCGTGCCGCCGTTGGCGGTCGACAGCAGCGCGCTGCCCTGGTAGCTGAGCGCCGCGGAGGCGTCGAAGGCGATCGCGGTCAGCACGCGCCCGTCCAGCTTCCAGCTCGTGGACACCGGCGGGACGGGCAGCGAGAACGACCAGTTGCCGTTGGCGGCCAGGGCCGCCAGGTTGGTCGTCGAGCCGATCCTGAGGTAGATCCGGACGTGGACGACGGTGCCCGTCTTCACGTACGAGCCCGCCAGCTGGCCGTTGCCGACGCTCGGCGCCGTACCCGTGTCGGTGCGCCAGACCGGCGTGTAGTCGGTCCAGGCGGGGACCTGCTGGTACGACACCCAGGCCGAGCCGTTCCAGCGCTGCAGGACACCGGCGGAACTGTCCCGGTACTGGCCCGTGTAGCTGGCGGTCGTCACCGTGCCCGCCGGGGCGATGCCGCCCAGCGCGCTCGGATAGGCGACCCACGCGGAGCCGTCCCAGCGCTGCAGGGAGCCGCCCGAGTCGCGGTACTGGCCGGGGTAGGCGCCGTTGCCGGTGTCGCCGTACGCCGGGAGGATGCCGCCGATCGCGACGACGGACGTGCGCAGGTCCTCGACGTCGTCGTTCCAGTTGATGCCGCCGGTGCCGGCGCTGGTGCCGGCCCGCACGGTGACCCGGTAGATCGGCAGCGCGATGTCCGGCAGCGCGGGGTCGGCGGGGGTGACGGCCGGGGTGCCCCGGATGATCTCGACGGCCGCCTTGGTGAAGCCGGAGTCGTCGTACAGGTCGTCGTAGACGCGCAGGACGACCAGGTCGACGCGGCTGTTCGAGGCGTCGCCGTCGGCGAAGGTGAGGCTCAGGGTCTCGGGCAGGGTGACCGGGTAGGCGCCCTGGTTGCTGTCGGCCTGGATGACCGCCCGGCCCTCGTGGACGGTGGCCTGCATGGTGCCGCCGGCGCCCTCCATCCAGAAGCCGGAGACGCGGTACTGGCCGTCGTAGGAGCCGGGCAGGATGCCGGAGCGGACCTGGATCGGGTTGCTCGGGGTGGTTGCGCCGAGCTGGGTGAGGCGGGTGTCCTCGCGGGTCTGGCCGGTCTCGGCCACCCAGGAGCTGCGCAGGTTCACGGGTGTTCTCCTCTTTCTGGCTCGGGCGTCGTCACCACTCGGCGTCGCGCCAGCGGACGGTCATCAGGGCGCCGGCCGCGTAGGTGTCCGGGCGGAACGCGAGCTGGGCGCGGCCCGGTTCGAAGGCGAACAGTTCCTCGGGGCCGGAGTCGGCGGCCGCGGTGTGGCGGCGGGAGGCGGTGCCGTTGAGGGTGACCGTGCCGGCCGCGGTGTCGACGACCAGCTCGTCACCGGCGGCGAGGGTGATCTCGTAGCGCAGGCGGCGGGCGGAGGTGCGGTCGGTGACGGTCGGGTTGGCGCACGGGCCGGTGAAGGTGAGCTGGGGGTGGGTGGGCGCCGAGCCGCCGTTGGTGGCGGTGACGTCGCCGGTGGAGGCCGCCTCGCCCCAGTACAGCGGCCAGGTCAGCGGCCAGGTGAGGCCGCTCTCCGGCTGCGGGGCGCCGGTGACCGCGGTGTGCTCGGTGACCGAGTAGCGGCGCGGGTCGGTGGCGTACCACTGCACGGACGCGCGGGAGACGCCCTGGGTGGCGTACGTCCGGTCGGCGGTCAGCACGCGCTGGCTGATCCGGGCCCGGACGGCCAGCGTCTCGCCGTGCAGCCGAACCGCGAGCCAGCGCTCCTCGTCGCCGAGCAGCAGGGCCTGGCGCAGGATCCTGGTCGCGGTGAGGGAGGCGTCGGCGCCGTTCGCCGACGGCACGGTGTGCACGGTGCCGCCGACCTTGCGGGGCTTGGCGTAGCGGGCGCCGGGCCAGGCGCCGTGCGCGGTCGGGTGGTCGGCGTCCCCGGTGTCGTACTCCGGCAGGTCCTCCCAGCCCGTCAGGCCGCCGCGGTCGATCTCGTAGGGCGTGCCGGGGCCCAGCAGCAGTCCGGCCCACTGCATCTGCCCGTCGCGGGTGATGAGTGAGCCGGGGGGAAGGTCCTCGGTGTATGCGGTTGTGGTCAGTTCGGCCATGGGGCCGTCACCTCACTCTCGGGTTCAGGTGCATGCGTGTGCCGACGCGAGGAAGAGCAGGTCCTCGGCGGTGCTGCGGGCGCCCGACGTCTCGTGGAACGCGCGGATGCGGTGCGGGTGCCGGGGGCGTTTGCTCGTCAGGGCCCGCTGCCGTTCGAGGGCGGTGAGCGGGAGCACCCTGCCCGCGCGGCGCGCGATGCCGGGGACGGCGACGCCGCCCTCCGCCAGCATCGGGATCTTGTCCAGGTCGACGCCGAACTTCTTGCCGAGGAGGGAGAAGCTGAGGCTGTTGAGCCCGTCGATGACCCAGTTGGCGAAGGCGATCAGGCCCTGGATCGGGCCCTTGACCACCCCGGCGACGGTCTGGGCGCCGGTGGTGACGAACTGGCCGATGCCGCGCAGGGTGCCCGCGGTCGCCTCCTTGATCCGGGTGAACATCCGCGGGATGTCCCGGGTGATCCACTGCACGACGGGCCGGACCGCGTCCTTGAACCCCCGCCACACCGCGGACACCCTGCCCCTCAGCGCCCGGGTGTCGCCGGTGGTGAGCGCCCTCAGGACGGCGAAGCCCGTGCTGACGACCGCGCCGATACCGGTGATCACCCCCTTGATCAGGGCGAGACAGCCCTTGAAGTACGTCGACACCACCGACCGCACGGTCTTCATCACCGGCCCGATGACCGCCAGGTAGCCCTCGACGTACTTCAGTACGAGGGTGGCGAGCTGCCGCATGAGGCGTTGCCCGGTCTCGGAGTTGAGGGCGAGGCCGAGCAGCCAGCCGGCGACGGGGAGGAGCAGGCCGAGGACGAAGCCGAGGGGGTTGGCGCGGGTGAGGACGTTGATGGTCGTCATCACGACGGCGCCGATGGTCATGGCGGTGCCAAAGGTGCCGAGGAGGGTGCCGACGACACCGGCGGCCGCGATGAATCCGCCGATCAGGGAGAGCAAGCCGTTGTTCTTCAGCCTGCCCAGGGCGCGGGAGGCGGCCCGTGCCTTGCCGCCGACGGACTTCACGCCGGTGGCGGTGCCCTGCCTCAGCTTTCCCACGGACCGGGCGGCGGCCTCGGCGTTCGCCTTGAGCTGCCGCAGGGCCGTGCCGCCCTGGGCGGCGGTGCGGATGCGGTCGGTGGCGCCGGCGGCGCCCTTGACGCGGGCGGTGAGGGACTGGAGCGCGCCGGCGCCCTGGCCGAGGCCGCTGCGGAAGGCGCGGAGGGCGGGGGCGACGCCGGCGAGCGGGTTGACTGCCGCTGCCGCACTCATCCGCGCCACCCACGTGCCTTGGCCAGGTACATCAGGGCGTCGGCGGTGCGCTGCGGGCTGCTGGACTCGGTGGCGTAGTAGTTCTCGATGTGCAGGGCGCCGCCGGCGAAGGCGGGCGTCGGCCCGTACGCCGAGCCGCGTGCCGCCGCGCTGCGCAGCAGCCGGTCGAGCTTGCTGAGCGGCAGTACGGCCTCCGCC
This sequence comes from Streptomyces sp. TRM70350, assembly GCF_019219825.1. Lineage (GTDB taxonomy): Bacteria > Actinomycetota > Actinomycetes > Streptomycetales > Streptomycetaceae > Streptomyces. Next base: position 125,990 of record NZ_JAHUXH010000008.1, read on the forward strand.
TCACCGGCCTCGGCGAGGATCGCGGGGACACCGCCGGAGCGGGGCATCACGACACCGCCGGCCGCGAGGGCGGGGATACGGGGCAGGTTGACGCCGAAGGACTTGCCGCCGACGCGGGGGACCCAGCCGGGGATGGACACCTTGATGCCGTTCAGGGCGCCGATCGCGCGGTTGATGATGCCGATGACGCCGTTGATCGGGCCCCTCACCGCGCTCTTGATGCCGTTGAAGGCACGACCGGCGATGCCCTTCAGGCCGCCCCAGATGCTGGACAGCCTGTCCTTCACGGCACGGAAGGCGTTGGGGATCGCCGACTTGACCCAGTTGACGACGGGTGAGATGACGGCCTTGATGCCCCGCCACACGCTGCTGACGACGCTCTTGATGGCCTTCAGCGCGGTGGTGATGACCTTCTTCCAGAGGTTGACGTAGGTCCGGATGACGGTGGCCACGGCCTTCACCACGGCGGAGATCGCGCTCTTGATGCCGTTCCAGACGGACCTGATGAGCTTGGCCGCGTTCTTCATGATCGGCCCGATGGCCTTCATGACCTTGCTGATCACGGACTTGATGGCGTTGAAGGCCGTCTTGAGGACCTTCTGCATCGTCTTCGACCTGGTCGCCATCTCGACGACTTTCTCGATGAGCGGCGCGAGCAGGTCCATGAGCATGCCGAAGAAGTTGCCCTTCATCGACTTGTTCATCTTGTTCTGGCCCTTGGCGGCCTTGGTGGCGCCGGACTCGTACTTGCCGAGGTTCTTGCCGGCGGTGGAGGCGGTCCTGCCGGTTTTACCGATGGACTTCTCGGCCTGGCCGGATGCGGTCTTGAGGTCTTTCAGTTCTTTTTCCGCGTCCTGAGCGGCGCTCTTGAGGCGCTTGACCTCACCCGCGCTGGAACCGGCCTTGCTCTTCAGGGCGTCGACCCCGCGGCCGGCTCCGTCCGCCTGGTCCTTGAATCTCTTGAGTGCCGAGGACGTGTTCTGCAGTGAACTGGAGAGGGACATGAATACGAAACTCCCTGCTGTCGGCGGTCAGATGGTGGCGATCGGACGAGGGACCGGGGCTATCCGAGGGTGCGCACCAGGGCCTGGACGCGCAGTTGGAGCCGTCGCACATCGGCATCCGCGCCGGAGAGGCCCCCGAGGGACGTCGAGCGGGCCGAACCGTCGTTGGTCCGTAGCGCGCGTCGGGTCTCGGCCGCCTTCCGCTGGAGTTCGTCGATCCGCTTGTTGGTGTTGCTGATCCGGACGTGCGCGTCGTTGGCCCGGTTCTGCAGATGACCCGCGGCGGTGTCGAGGCGGCCGAGCCGGGTCTCGATGCGCACGAGCCGCCGTTCGGCGTCGCCCTCGGGGTTGTTCCACCCGCGCCGGTCCTGCAGCCGGCCGATGGCCTCGTTGACCCGGTCGACCCACCGCGGGGTGAACAGCGGCTTGAACTCGATCTTGAACAGACTCCAGGACAACTCGACCGCGACGAGTGACGCGGCGATGACGTTGACGGCCGCGTTGAGGCCGTTGATTTCCTCCTTGGCGATGTTCCATTCCGACTTCTGACCGGAGCCCGCCGTCGGGGAGTACCAGTCGGGATCGTCGAATACCTTCCCGTTCTTCTCGCTCTGCTCCTTGTCCTGGGCCGCCTTCAACTGCTTTTCGAAGTCGCCGGCCGACAGCTTCGTTCTGATGTCCGCGGTCAGGGAGTCGATCTGCTTCTGCTGGTCTGTCTGTGTTTCTTTGAGCTGAGCGATCTGCTCGGCCGGTGTGGTCACGGAGTTCTCCTCGTTTCGATTCCGGACTGAACCCGGGGCCCCACCAACTCGGTGTTGTCCCAGGGGGGTTGTGGAATGCTGTGGAGTGAGCGCCGCAGCCCGCAGACGTCCGGAAAGAGGTAGTCATGCCCCGTGGGTCCGAGTCGTCCCCGCTTCCGTCGATCACGCTCCGGGGATACGGCGACAGCATCTGGCTGGAAGGCAGGGCCCTCCTGCTGGAGCAGAAGGGGTCACGTCGGCGGATACCGATCGCGGCGGTCGAGGAGGCCCGGGTCACGGGCCGCGGCGGCCGGTCGGTCGAGGTGGTGCTGTGGGGCGAAGGCGGGGTTCCCGGGCCGGTGTTCGCGGTGCAGGGGCGGGACGCGGAGGCCGCCCTGCGGCTCGTGGAGGTGGTCAACCGGGCGCGGCCGGAGACGGGGCCCCCGCAGGGCGGGGCGGCTCTGGTCGACGTGCTGGCGGTGGGACCGGCGGAGGCCAGGCGCGGCAACCGGCGCAGGCGCGCCCTCGATTTCGCCGTTCTCGCGGTCTACCTCGGCGGTATCGCCGGGCTGGCCATGGCGGGGAGACCGTTTCGGGCCCTGCTGTGGGCGACCGGGGTGCTGCCCCTCGCCCTCGGCCTCCTCCTCGTCGGGCCGGCCCTCGTCGCGGCGCGCCGGCGGTGGGTGCTGAGGAAGCGGGGGGTCGCGGTCGTGGCGGTGTTCGCCCACGGCGGCGGCCAGAAGAAGTACTACCGGTACAACGATCTGGCGGGCGGTGTGCACGAGATCCGGGCCGACTACGCGGCGCGGGGGATCGGCGGCGACTCCGGGCGTATCGAAGTCGTCTACGACCCGGAGGACCCCGGCACGGCCGTCTGTTCGCTGGCTGTCGCGACCCTGGTCTTCAGGACGGCGGGGGTGGTCCTGCTCGGGGTACCGCTGGTGCTGCTCGGGATCGCCATGACCGTGGGCCAGGCGCTGGGCCTGCTCTTCTGACGACTCCGGTCGCGCCTGGCGCCCTCGCTCGGAAAGCCGCGTGGCCGTGCCGGGCCCGGGCCCTACGGCCGTCGTGGGCGGCCGGCGACCCGTCCGGCCTCCGTCAGGGCGTCGGCCCAGCCGGCCGCGTAGGCGCGGGACTCGCGGGTGAGGAGTTCCTCGTACAGCCGGTCCAGCAGTGCCTCGCGGTTGGGGGCGGGGGTGTGCAGGAGGCTGGCGAGGCGGGTGTAGGAGTCGGTCGGCTGCTGCGGGGAGTCACTCGTGCGAGTCGCCATGTCGGCCTGCTTTCCGGGATCCATCGGGCTGGTGGTACAGGTGGCGCCTGCGGGGGTGTTCGGTGCCTCTGTTCGAACAAGTGTACGAGTAATCCTGTGGAGCCCGTCGGTGTTTGTCGAGAGCTTTCGGTCGTGTACTGGTCCGGACCTGCGGGGACGTGCGTGTGTGATGGAGGGCGGGTGAAGGTGTCGGCAGGTCGCTCGACTAAGATCCCGCTTCGTACTGCCGTCGTGACGCACAAGTGAACAGGCGGGCGCCCACCAGTGACCACGGGCCCTGGCCGGCGACGGTGGACGGCTACGGCGGCCGTCCTCGCGCGGGGGGCGCGCAAGGGCAGGGGACGAGAGCAAGGCCAATGGGGTGGAAGCGGACGCTGGTAACGCGCGGCATGAACATGAACATGAACGTGATCGTGATCGTGCTCGGCTGATCGACTGGCTCGAACAGTCACCCGACCTGCCCCATCTCATCGCCCGCGTCTCCGAGATCGTCCACCGGCTCGGCTACGCGCCCGAGGACCTGGTCGTCCTGCCCCGGCGCGAACTCGACCGGCGCGAGCTCGCCGCCTACAGCGCCGGCTGGGCCGACGTCGTCGCCGAGCAACTCCCTCCGATACGGAAGGCGTACGAGGAGCGGATCACCGCTGCCTACCTCCAGGGCCAGGAGGACGCCCGCACCGGCCGCCGCCCTCGACGGGCCCGGCGAGCCGAGGGCGTGGGGGGTGGCGAGGGTGACGTCATACCGCTCCCGTATGTTCCGCTGCTCGATCCGCCCCGCGTGATGACGCGAGTAGAGGAACGGGGGGAGCGGGAACGGACGTTGGCCGAGGGCGGGGACCGGATCGAGGGCGGGCGTGGCGCCGAAGGAGGGCGTGGCGCCGGTGACAGGGACCGGACCGGGGCCGGGCGTGGCGCCGAGGGCGGGGACCGGATCGGGGCCGGGCGTGGCGCCGACGGCGGGGTCCCAGCCGAAGGAGGGCGTGGCGCCGAGGGCGGGGACCGGATCGGGGCCGGGCGTGGCGCCGAGGGCGGGGACCGGATCGGGGCCGGGCGTGGCGCCGAGGGCGGGGGCCGGATCGAGGGCGGGCGTGGCGCCGAGGGCGGGGACCGGATCGGGGCCGGGCGTGGCGCCGACGGCGGGGTCCCAGCCGAAGGAGGGCGTGGCGCCGAGGGCGGGGACCGGATCGGGGCCGGGCGTGGCGCCGACGGCGGGGTCCCAGCCGAAGGAGGGCGTGGCGCCGAGGGCGAGGACCGGATCGAGGGCGGGCGTGGCGCCGACGGCGGGGGCCGAGCCGAAGGAGGGCGTGGCGCCGACGGCGCCGGTTCCGGTAAGGGACCCGAGGCCGACATCCTCGTCTCGGCCCGCGATGTGCGGGACCGGCAGCAGCCGGTCAGGCCCGATCGGCGCAAGGTCGTACGGCGGAACGGGCGGCCGAGTGTGCCTCCGCTCGCCAGGCCCGGCGAACCGGCCAGTGGTGCGCGCGAGCGGGTGCGGACGGAGGGGCCGGAGCCACAGGACCCCGACCGGCCGCGGCTGTCGGAGAAGGCGCGTGCTCTCGCCGACGAATTCGAAGGCAGGGCCGCGGCGACGGCGCGGGGCAAGGACGAGAAGCCTGGAGCAGATCCCGGCTCGCGTTGAGCCCGACCAGGTCCCAGGTGGCGGCGGGTGTGTGGCCGTACGGTGCGCGGATGACCGTACGGCCCACCCCCGGCCGGCGCTGCTCAGCCGAAGAACCGGGCGAGCTGAGCCGGTGACGGCGCCGCTGCCGTGCTGTCCTCCCGGCCCGCTCCGGACTCCTGACCCTCCGTCGGCGCGTCGTCGCCCGGACGCGGCACCGGCACCGGAGGATCGGGCAGGTCGCCCTCCTCCGCCGTGTTGACGCAGGCGAACATCCAGTTGGCGGCGGCCAGATGGTCCACGACGGCGGCGAGGAGATGGTCGGTCACCGACCACTCCGCGGCCTCGCCGTGCAGCTCGCGGTTGAGCGCGCTGTCGCGCGGCAGGTGCTTGATGAGCACCGCGAGCCGCCGGGAGGAGAGTCGTTCGCGGTGCCAGTCGAGCAGGTCGGTGCCGTAGTAGCGGAGCAGGTCCGCTTCGAGGGCCTCGGCGTGTTCGTCGACGAACCCGACGAGGCTCAGCCTTCCCCCAGGCCGAGCCCGGTCTCCTTGCCGTAGGCCTCCAGGATGGCGGCGATGTCCTGCATGGTGACCTCGTGCTGCTCGAAGCGGGCGAACTGCTGCTCACCCATGAGCAGCCGGAGCAGCCCGTCCACGTCGTTGTCGTCGAGGCCCCGCAGGGCGCGGGCGGTGGCGCGGGTCAGCTCGGTGGGCAGGGTGAAGGTCTCGTCGTCCAGGTCGAAGGACCAGGTGCGGCCGAGGGCTTCGAGGCGCTGGGCGCGGGCGGCGTTGACGTCGAAACGGGTCATGTGGGGCGTACTCCTCTGCGACAGGGAACGATGGGGAACGCGGGAAGTGGTACGGGGCGGGGCGGCGGGTCGCCGCCCCGCCCTTGGGGGATCAGCCCGCCGCGTAGGAGCTGTCCTTCATGACGAAGCTCGCCAGCGGGGAGCCGTCCGGGGTGGCCATGGCCGTGAAGGTGATGCCGAGCTGGGCCGGCGCCTTGCGGGCCAGCTTGATGTCGTCGGCCGCGGTGACCTGGCCGCGCGGGATGCCGAAGCGGTACGTCACGTCGGTGCTGCCCGACTTGTCGGTGAACTCCAGGCCGAGGGCGCGGGCGTCGGCGTACGGGCGGTCCGCGATGTCGTACTTGTAGACACCGGTGGGCGTGGTACCGCCCAGGGCGCTGACGGCGCCGCCGCCCATGAAGAACGGCAGCGTGTCCTCGTTGAACTGCAGCAGGGAGAACTTCAGCGTCAGGTCCCGGTCGGAGTAGACGAAGTGCACCGGGCTGACCGCCTGCCAGACGTCGACCGGCTCCAGCTTGTCCTTCTTGCTGAAGGTGACGCCCTCGCCGGAGGTGTAGCCGAGGTCCTTCCAGTCGGCGCCCCAGTCGGCGGCGGTGTTGCCGTCGGTGACGGTCTCCGGTACGGCGGTCCCGGCGGCGGCGACGTAGAGCCGGCCGACGCCGGCGAGGCGGATCTCGGAGGTGTTGGTGCCTGCCATGGTTCGTGCTCCTTGTGGAGAGAGGGTGGTGAGGTGCCGTGCGCGGGGGCCTTGGCCGTTTCCGGGCACGACGAAGGCCCCGCCGGGTGACGGGGCCTTCGGTCTCTGGGGTGGTGCGGTGTGGTGCGGTCGCGGTCAGTGGACGGTGACCGCGACCTTGAGGACGCAGACGTAACGGTTGGCCGCTGCGTACAGGTAGTCGGGCAGCCAGCGCGGGCCGTCCTGCTCGACCACGTCGGTGATGAGGTTCGTGCCGTACGTCCGGCCGGCCGCGGCCAGCAGCGCGCGCCGGCCGGCGTTGGCCAGGGTGTGTGCGGTGGCCTTGTCCGGGCCGTACACCTCCAGCTCGATCAGCGGCTCGTCGACGTGCAGCTCACCGACCCAGGCACCGCCGCGCCGGTTGACCAGCACGGCGGCGGTGGTGCCGTTGAAGTCGGAGGGCGGTTCCACCGCGACGAGCGCGGTGGACAGGGCCGAGTCGGCCTCCAGGATGTCGACGACCAGCCTCTCGACTTCGAGGAAGGCGCTCGGGGGAGGTACGGGTGTGGTCATGCCGGTTCACCTCGTAGGCGGCGGGGCGCACGGGGCGCCGGGATGCAGACGTCGGCGGAGCCGCCGCCCGCCCTGCGGGCACAGCTCCGCCGCTGCACCAACTGTGACAGATATCGTGCGCGCACGCAACTAATGAGGTGGGCGGGCTTCGGGATTCCGCTGGGGTAGAGGTGTCCGCAGGCGCCCTGCCCGCCGTACGCCGACCCTGGCGCCGCACGGGGGAGACGCCGGGCGCCGCATGCAGAAGGGGCGCCCCGCGATGTCGATGGGCGCCGCATGCAGAAGGGGCGCCCCGCGATGTCGATGGGCGCCGCATGCAGAAGAGGCGCCCCGCGATGTCGCTGGCGCCCTGGTGGTACCGGCGGTCGGCCCGCCGCCGCATCCGCTGAGGGTCCGCTCCGGGTCAGCCGGAGACGAGTGACGGCTCCTCGGCGGTGGCGTTCTCGGTCGCGGGCGTCCGGCGTCGCCGCCCGCCGCCCTGTCCGCCCTGCCCGGCCTCCGGCGTCTCCTCGTCCCCCTCCGCCGGCAGGAACTGCTCCACCACCCGCACGAACATCTCCCGCCGGTCCGCCGGCACCCCCAGCAGTTCGGCGACCTCCTCCAGGGTGGGCCTGCGCCCCGGGTCGGGCCGGACGGGGTCGGAGGTCAGGTAGGCGTGCGGGTCGGCCAGTTCCTCCGCGGTCAGCCGGCCGGAGCGGATCAGCATGTCGCGGACGGGCACGCCGAGCACGCGGGCGAGCCGGCGGGTGGTCTCCAGGTCGGGCATGCTCTGCCGCTGCAACAGCCGGGTGACGGCGGCGCGGTGCACGCCCGCCTCGTCCGCGATGCGCGACTTGCCGCCGCCGCGCGGGCTGTCGATGTCGTAACCGCGGCTGCGCATCAGGTCCTCGACCCATGCTGCGAACGCATCCAGTTCGGGGGTGGTCATGTCTGCTCTCGCTCTCTGTGGGTGACGGAAAGTTTAGCGTGCTTGCGCACGCGGAATTACGTGCTTTCGTGCAAGCAATGAGGGGGTTCGGTGCTGACGTGCGACGGGGAGGCCGCCGCTGATCGTTTTTAGTTGCGGGCGCGCACGCAATCTGTCAGGGTGTGAGCCCCGTTCGTGAAACGACCTTGGAGGCTCCCTTGCCCGACCGGCCGACCGCACAAGCGGCCCTGTGGATCGGCGTGCTGGCCCAGCAGTTCCCGGAACTGTCCGAGGAACTGGCCCCCGGCCGCACCTCGGCGGCACACGCCCCGACCCCACCGCCCGCCGACCTCGGCGCCCGGCTCCGCCAGGAGCGCGAGGAGGCGCTGCTGCTGCAACAGCGGCACGGCCTCACCGCCCCCGGCCACAGCGCGGCCCCGCTCCGCCTGCATGTCTCCGACGCCATCCGGGACATCACGGACGGCGTGGTGGAGCTGGAGGAGGCGGTACGGGACCGGCTCGGCCTGCCCCGGGCACGGCGTGCCCCGGTGCCGGAACGGCTGCGGCGCATCGCGGCCCTGCTCGACGACATCGCGGGGGACGCCGTACTCGCCGCGCACGTACGGGACGAGACCCGCCGTATGGCACGGCGGTGCGCCCGTGCGCTGGGCGACACCGAGACGGTCGTACGCGTCCTTGGCCGCTGCCCCTGGTGCGACTCGGTCTCGCTGCGTGCCTTCCCCGACCGCCGCGCGGTGCTGTGCATCAACCCGGCCTGCCGCTGCGCCGACCCCGACTGCGGCTGCCGCGACGACCCCGCCTACCGGCACATGTGGGACGAGACGGAGTGGTCCCGCACGCAGCAGGAGGCGGGCCGATGAGCATCCCGGAACGCCCGACCCTCATTCCCGGCCCGCTGGCCGCCCGTGAGGTCGGTGTGGCCCCGGCGACCATCCGCAAGTGGGTCCAGCTCGGACACCTCAGACCGGCGGGCAGGGCCGGGCGTGCCCAGCTCTTCCGCCTGGAGGACGTGTTCGCGGCGGAACGCGCGGCACGCGGCGCGACGGACGACGGCAGGGCCCGGCGCACCACCCGCCGGGCGGCCGACGGCGACGTCTACGGAACGCCCAGCTCGAACAGCACGTAGTGCGCGTACCACCCCGACGCCGGTGCCGCGATCGCGAAGAAGACCGTCAGGGTCGGCCACCCGAGCCTGCTCATCGCGGCGGCCGGGGCGAGGAGGAGCGGGAAGCAGGGGAGCAGGTAGCGGGAGGTGTTGCCGAAGATCTGCTGGGTGCCCAGGACGCTGACGATGCTCGCCAGCGTGTAGGCGACCAGCACCAGCGGCGGCCGCTTGCGCAGCATCAGCGCGATCAGGAACGGCAGTGCCAGCACCAGCTGGACGGCGAGCAGGTCGGGGACGGAGAAGGCGAAGGCGTAGCCGTGCTCCCCGACGGCGGTGTTGGCCAGCACGTCGAGGGTGTAGGAGCCGAAGTCGAAGAAGTGCGCCCACCCCTCGCGCTGGAGCGTGAAGTACGCCGTCAGCTCGCCCATGCTGAGCCCGACCCAGACGACGTAGGTGAGCAGGCCGAGCGGCGCGGTGATCATGGCGTAGACCGGCCCCGCCACGCCGTGCTTGCGCCGGCTCTCCCGCCGCGCCAGCGTGACCAGCGCTGCGAGCCCCACGGCGCCGATGAGCGCGGCGGACGTGGGCCGGTTGAGGCCGGCCACGAAGGCGAGCAGCCCGGCGGCCACCCAGCGGCCCTTCATCACGCAGTAGCAGCACCAGGCGGCGATCGCCACGAACACGGACTCCGAGTACACCGCCCACTCGACGCCCGCACCCGGCGCCACCGCCCACAGCCCGGCGGCGATGGTGCCCGCGCGGGCGCCCGCGAGCAGCGAGATCACAGCGTAGATACCGGCGGCCGCGACGAAGGACGCGATCACCGAGACAAGGATCCCGGACCCGTACAGCCCGAGCCCGGTCACCTCGGAGGTGCCCCGGATCAGGCCGGGATAGAGCGGGAAGAACGCGACGGAGTTCTGTTCGACCGTGAACATGCCGCCGGGATCGAGCCGCCGCAGCGGCCCGGGTTCGTACCCCTTCTCCGCGATCTGGAGGTACCACCAGCCGTCCCAGGTCGCGAGGACGTCCCACCAGTGCGCGCCGCCGCCGAAGCGGGGGTTCTTCTCCCGGTAGCTCCCGGAGGCCATCAGCAGGGCGGCGAAGACGACGGTCCCGACGAGCTTGACGGCGCCGTAGAGGAGCAGGGGATCGGCGTACGGCCGCAGCCCGTCCGGCACCCTGGGGCGCCGTACCCAGCGGGGCCGCTCCGCGCCCTGGTCGTCGGACACGGCGGAATCCGTCGCCGTGGAACTGGCAGCCGTACCCATGCCTGTGGTCCCCCCTCGGCCCGATCACCGGGGCCCGGGCGGGGCATCACAGTCCGGGTGATCGTGAAACATCTGTCATAAGATCCCCACAGCGTCGCACATGTGTGCAAGGCTGCGGGGGCGGGGTCCGGCCGGGATCGGCCGAACAGGAGATTTTGACGCGGCAGGCGCCGCCCGGTCGGCGCCGGGCATTTGTTTTGACCGCAGCGTATGCGGTAGGTACGCTCAGACCTTGTGCCTGGGGTGTGCCCTGGCTCTCGTGCGTGCCTTCGACCGCATGGGGAGTCCGAGAGCGGCCACCGTAATCTGCGCTTCTTTCTGCCTTGCGGCGGGAGTCCGCGGGATTCGACACACCCGACCGCGTGGGTCGGCGACGTTCCAGGTTAGCTGTACCCATCGGCACACAGAAACCGGAGAAGTAGTGCCTACGATCCAGCAGCTGGTCCGCAAGGGCCGGCAGGACAAGGTCGAGAAGAACAAGACGCCCGCACTCGAGGGTTCCCCTCAGCGTCGCGGCGTCTGCACGCGTGTGTTCACGACCACCCCGAAGAAGCCGAACTCGGCCCTGCGTAAGGTCGCGCGTGTGCGTCTGACCAGCGGGATCGAGGTCACCGCTTACATTCCGGGTGAGGGACACAACCTGCAGGAGCACTCCATCGTGCTCGTGCGCGGCGGCCGTGTGAAGGACCTGCCGGGTGTTCGCTACAAGATCATCCGTGGCTCGCTCGACACCCAGGGTGTCAAGAACCGCAAGCAGGCCCGCAGCCGCTACGGCGCCAAGAAGGAGAAGTAAGAATGCCTCGTAAGGGCCCCGCCCCGAAGCGCCCGGTCATCATCGACCCGGTTTACGGCTCCCCCCTGGTGACCTCCCTGATCAACAAGGTGCTGCTGAACGGCAAGCGCTCCACCGCCGAGCGCATCGTCTACGGCGCCATGGAGGGCCTGCGCGAGAAGACCGGCAACGACCCGGTCATCACGCTCAAGCGCGCTCTGGAGAACATCAAGCCGACCCTCGAGGTCAAGTCCCGCCGTGTCGGTGGCGCCACCTACCAGGTCCCGGTCGAGGTCAAGCCCGGCCGTGCCAACACCCTGGCGCTGCGCTGGCTGGTCGGTTACTCCCGCGCCCGTCGCGAGAAGACCATGACCGAGCGTCTGCTCAACGAGCTCCTCGACGCGTCCAACGGCCTCGGTGCCGCTGTGAAGAAGCGCGAGGACACGCACAAGATGGCCGAGTCCAACAAGGCCTTCGCGCACTACCGCTGGTAGTCGCTACCCCATCGAGAACCGAGAGAAGACTGAAGCCTTATGGCTACCACTTCGCTTGACCTGGCCAGGGTGCGCAACATCGGCATCATGGCCCACATCGACGCGGGCAAGACGACCACCACCGAGCGGATCCTGTTCTACACCGGTGTGTCCTACAAGATCGGTGAGGTCCACGACGGCGCTGCCACCATGGACTGGATGGAGCAGGAGCAGGAGCGTGGCATCACGATCACCTCGGCTGCCACCACCTGCCACTGGCCGCTGGAGAACGTCGACCACACCATCAACATCATCGACACCCCGGGGCACGTCGACTTCACCGTTGAGGTGGAGCGCTCCCTGCGTGTGCTCGACGGTGCCGTGACGGTGTTCGACGGCGTTGCCGGCGTCGAGCCCCAGTCCGAGACGGTGTGGCGTCAGGCGGACCGCTACGGCGTTCCGCGCATCTGCTTCGTCAACAAGCTCGACCGCACCGGTGCCGAGTTCCACCGCTGTGTCGACATGATCTCCGACCGCCTGGGCGCGCAGCCGCTGGTCATGCAGCTGCCGATCGGTGCCGAGGCGGACTTCAAGGGCGTCGTCGACCTGGTGAAGATGAAGGCCCTGGTGTGGTCCGCCGAGGCCACCAAGGGCGAGATGTACGACATCGTCGACATCCCGGCCACGCACACCGAGGCCGCCGAGGAGTGGCGCGGCAAGCTCCTTGAGGCCGTCGCGGAGAACGACGAGGAGATGATGGAGCTGTACCTGGAGGGCGAGGAGCCCTCCGAGGAGCAGCTGTACGCGGCGATCCGCCGTATCACCATCGCCTCCGGCAAGGGCCAGGGCACCACGGTGACCCCCGTGTTCTGCGGCACCGCCTTCAAGAACAAGGGTGTCCAGCCGCTGCTCGACGCGGTCGTGCGCTACCTGCCGTCCCCGGTCGACATCGAGGCCATCGAGGGCCACGACGTCAAGGACCCGGAGACGGTCATCAAGCGCAAGCCGTCCGACGAGGAGCCCCTCGCCGCGCTGGCGTTCAAGATCATGAGCGACCCGCACCTCGGCAAGCTCACCTTCGTCCGCGTGTACTCCGGCCGCCTGGAGTCCGGCACCGCCGTGCTGAACTCCGTCAAGGGCAAGAAGGAGCGCATCGGCAAGATCTACCGCATGCACGCCAACAAGCGTGAGGAGATCGAGTCGGTGGGCGCCGGCGACATCGTCGCGGTCATGGGTCTGAAGCAGACCACGACCGGTGAGACGCTGTGCGACGACAAGGACCCGGTCATCCTGGAGTCCATGGACTTCCCGGCGCCGGTGATCGAGGTCGCCATCGAGCCGAAGTCGAAGGGCGACCAGGAGAAGCTGGGCGTCGCGATCCAGCGCCTGGCCGAGGAGGACCCGTCCTTCAAGGTCTACTCGGACGAGGAGACCGGCCAGACCATCATCGGTGGCATGGGCGAGCTTCACCTCGAAGTGCTCGTGGACCGCATGAAGCGCGAGTTCAAGGTCGAGGCCAACGTCGGCAAGCCGCAGGTCGCGTACCGCGAGACGATCCGCAAGTCGGTCGAGAAGGTCGAGTACACCCACAAGAAGCAGACCGGTGGTACCGGTCAGTTCGGTAGGGTCATCATCTCGGTCGAGCCGATCGAGGGCGGCGACGCGTCCTACGAGTTCGTCAACCAGGTCACCGGTGGTCGTATCCCGAAGGAGTACATCCCCTCGGTCGACGCCGGCTGCCAGGAGGCCATGCAGTTCGGCATCCTCGCCGGTTACGAGATGACCGGTGTGCGTGTGACGCTGCTCGACGGTGCCTACCACGAGGTCGACTCCTCCGAGCTCGCGTTCAAGATCGCCGGTTCGCAGGCCTTCAAGGAGGCCGCGCGCAAGGCTTCGCCCGTGCTCCTCGAACCGATGATGGCCGTCGAGGTCACCACGCCCGAGGACTACATGGGTGAGGTCATCGGCGACATCAACTCCCGCCGTGGCCAGATCCAGGCCATGGAGGAGCGGGCCGGTGCCCGCGTCGTGAAGGGCCTCGTGCCCCTGTCGGAGATGTTCGGCTACGTCGGAGACCTCCGCAGCAAGACGTCGGGTCGCGCAAGCTACTCGATGCAGTTCGACTCCTACGCCGAGGTTCCGCGGAACGTCGCCGAGGAGATCATCGCGAAGGCCAAGGGCGAGTAACGCACCGCGTTCACACGCCGTAGGCTTGACTCCGGAGCCTCACGGGGCATTCCCCCGCATTCCCGGGTGAATGCCCCGGGTTCCGGGTTTTGACAGCAAAGATCACCTGGCGCCGATGAAGTAAGGCGTACAGAACCACTCCACAGGAGGACCCCAGTGGCGAAGGCGAAGTTCGAGCGGACTAAGCCGCACGTCAACATCGGCACCATCGGTCACATCGACCACGGTAAGACCACCCTCACGGCGGCCATTACCAAGGTGCTGCACGACGCGTACCCGGACCTGAACGAGGCCACCCCGTTCGACAACATCGACAAGGCGCCGGAAGAGCGTCAGCGCGGTATCACCATCTCCATCGCGCACGTCGAGTACCAGACCGAGGCGCGTCACTACGCCCACGTCGACTGCCCGGGTCACGCGGACTACATCAAGAACATGATCACCGGTGCCGCCCAGATGGACGGCGCGATCCTGGTGGTCGCCGCCACCGACGGCCCGATGCCGCAGACCAAGGAGCACGTGCTCCTGGCCCGCCAGGTCGGCGTGCCGTACATCGTGGTCGCCCTGAACAAGGCCGACATGGTGGACGACGAGGAGATCATGGAGCTCGTCGAGCTGGAGGTCCGTGAGCTCCTCTCCGAGTACGAGTTCCCGGGCGACGACCTGCCGGTCGTCCGCGTCTCCGCGCTCAAGGCCCTGGAGGGCGAGCAGGAGTGGGTCGACTCGGTCCTCAACCTGATGAAGGCTGTCGACGAGTCCATCCCGCAGCCGGAGCGTGACGTCGACAAGCCGTTCCTGATGCCGATCGAGGACGTCTTCACGATCACCGGTCGCGGTACGGTCGTCACCGGCCGTATCGAGCGTGGTGTCCTCAAGGTCAACGAGAACGTCGACATCATCGGCATCAAGCCGGAGAAGACCTCCACCACGGTCACCGGCATCGAGATGTTCCGCAAGCTGCTCGACGAGGGCCAGGCCGGTGAGAACGTCGGTCTGCTGCTCCGCGGCATCAAGCGCGAGGACGTCGAGCGCGGCCAGTGCATCATCAAGCCGGGCTCGGTCACCCCGCACACCGAGTTCGAGGCGCAGGCCTACATCCTCTCCAAGGACGAGGGTGGCCGCCACACGCCGTTCTTCAACAACTACCGTCCGCAGTTCTACTTCCGTACGACTGACGTGACCGGTGTCGTGCACCTCCCCGAGGGCACCGAGATGGTCATGCCGGGCGACAACACCGAGATGCGCGTCGAGCTGATCCAGCCCGTCGCCATGGAGGAGGGCCTGAAGTTCGCCATCCGTGAGGGTGGCCGGACCGTGGGCGCCGGCCAGGTCACCAAGATCCTCAAGTAAGTGACCTGGTAGCTCCAGCCGTGAGCTCCTGAAGGGGCCCGTACGACTTCGGTCGTACGGGCCCCTTCGCCATACCCGGCGGCATTCGAAAACACTGGTGGTTGTGTCGATCCCAAGTGAAAACTGGTCGAACGTTGTGCGGCGGATTGGCGAGAGTTGCGTCAACATTCCTGTGCGTGCGGGGGGATTGTTCTTGTCTGTCCTCGTGGGGCGGAACGTGTCGACGTAGCGTGAACCGTCGATCAGTGGCCGTCGGGCCCCGAGTCTCTCCCGAGGATGGCTAGGTCTCCTGATGCAGGGTGTGCGCAGCGGATTGTCGATACCCATGCCGGTCGCGGTGGCCGAACGCCCACCGCAGCCGCTGGGTGCACCGAAGGCCGCCACCTCTGCCCGCGCCTCCCGGCAGCGTCCGCGGCTGTACGTCGTCGACGGCATCCGCCTCGTCGCCGCCCTGATGGTCGTCCTGCACCACTTCGTCGGCACCCGCCGGGCCAATGAGCCGGGCAACATCATCTGGGACCGCCCGGTGTCGGAGATCATGCCGACGGTGTTCCGTGTCGCCTCCTTCGGCTGGATCGGCGTCGAGATCTTCTTCGTGATCAGCGGCTTCGTGATCTGTATGTCGTGCTGGGGGCGTACGCCGAAGGACTTCTTCGTCTCGCGGGTGATCCGCCTCTACCCCGCGTACTGGTTCGCCGTCTTCTTCACCACGGCCGTGCTGGTGCTGCTGCCGGGTGTGCAGGAGCGGCTGCGGCTGCGGGAGATCCTGTTCAACCTGACGATGCTGCAGGCCGGCTCCGACGTCCCGAACGTCGACCCCGTGTACTGGACGCTCTGGTCGGAGCTCCGCTTCTACCTGCTCTTCCTGGTCGTGGTCGCCATGGGGCTGACATACCGTCGGGTGATCGTCTTCTGCTGTATCTGGGGTGCGGCGGCGATGCTGGCGCCGATCTCCAAGTTCCCGCTGCTGACGCTGGTCGCCGATCCGAGTGCCGCCTGGTACTTCATCGCCGGTCTCGCCCTCTACCTCATGCACCGCTTCGGCCAGGACCTGCTGCTGTGGGGCATCCTCGCGATGTCCTGGCTGATGGGGCAGCTGGAGCTGGGGGAGCGGGTCGAGTACGAGCAGGTCAGCAGCTGGCGTGGCGCGGTCGTCATCTTCACCGCCTTCATGCTGCTGATGGTCGCCATCGCCCTCGGCCACACCGACCGCATCCGCTGGAAGTGGCTGGTGACGGCGGGCTGCCTGACGTATCCGCTCTACCTGATGCACTACCTCGCCGGCATCGTCTTCATCCACCACCTCCGCGGCACCATGGACCCCCGCCTCCTGGTCGCGCTGCTGGTCGCCGGGTTCCTGGCGCTGAGCTGGCTGGTGCACCGGTTTGTGGAACGGCCGGTGGCGCGGGCGCTGAAGGAGGGGCTGGAGTCGTCGTTCGTGCGGTTGCGGAGGTTTCAGCGGGCGGTCTGATGAGCTCAAAAGCGGCTACAGCGGCGGCAATGACGGCACCTGGCAGGCCCCCGCCCCTGACGCGTCGCTCAGTGCGGCAGCGCGATGCCGAAGGCGTCGCCGTTGCCCCCGGTTCCACCGCCCAGGCTGCTCTGCGAGACGGCCGTCGCCGACTCGAGCGTTGCGGGTTTGACCTTGAGAATGGTGACCGTTCCGGTGCCGTAGCCGGGCGCGCCCACCAGAGGTTCCACGCGGCCGTCGCCGTTGGTGTCGAGGGCGCCGACGGTCCAGCCGAAGTGGTTGCCGATGGCCACGGCGCCCGGCACTCCCTCAACGTCCTGATGGACCGTCACGAGTCCGGTTGTCGTGATGCCCTTGCCGCTGCTGCCGAACAGCACCGCCGAGGAGCCGGAGCCGGTCGCCGATCCGAGGGCCTCGCTGCGCATGCCGACGATCAGGTCGTCGATTCCGTCTCCGTCGAAGTCACCAGTGGCGAGTGACCCCGCGAAGTAGTCCTCCGGTTCGGGGGTGGCGTTGATGCCGGGAGTCATCTGGTCGAACACCTTGACGCGGTCGTAGGACAGGCCGTCCTCGTCCGCGTAGAGCACGGCGAGTCGGCCTGCCGCACCGTCGTCTCCGACAAGCTGGTCGGAGACGCCGACCGCGACGTCCAGGTAGGGGTCGCCGTTGAAGTCCCCTACGGCCAGGGACGTACCAGAGAACTCGCTCACGCCATCCACGTAGGTGGAGCCGATGTACTCGCCCCCGGAAGGGCTGTCACCGAACGGGCCGAAGAGGACGATGATCGAGCCTCGGTCCGAGCTGCCGGTTATCTGCTCGCCGACACTCGACACGACGAGGTCGTTGTCACCGTCGCCGTTGATGTCGCCGATCGCGACCTGCTCCCCGAAGCGGTCGCCCACCTCCGGGCCTCCGGGCACGTGGGGGCTGTCCTGGTCGAGCCACACCGCGGAGTCGGCGGTGAGGCCGGCGGCGGAGCCGAACAGCAGGCGGACGGAACCGGCCGCCGAACGTCCGCCGGCGGAGTCCAAAGGCTGTCCGACCGCGAGGTCGGCATAGCCGTCACCGTTGAGGTCGCCGGATGCCAGGGCGTATCCGAAGATGCGATCTATTCCGGCCTCACCGGGAATTCCCGGAACGTCCTCATGGAAGACGTCCGTCTCCGAGCCGGAGAGCCCGCCGGACGCACCGTAGTGCACGGTGATCGACCCGGCGCCCGTCATGGTGCCGAGCGCCTCCATCGGAGTACTGACGGCAAGGTCGGCGTAGCCGTCCTTGTCGAAGTCCGCGCTGGTGAAGGTCTGGCCGAAGTTGTCGTCGGCCTCCGCCGCGCCGGACAACCCCGCCGCGTTCTGGCTCAGCTGCACGGAGCTGGTCGCGGGGCCGGTGGTGGTGCCGTTGGCGACGGTGACCGAGCCGGCGCGCGGGTTCCCGTCGATGGTGTCGCCCGGAACGCCGACGGTGAGGTCCGGCTTGCCGTCGCCGTTGAAGTCGTACGGCTTGGCGGAGGTACCGGATCCGGCCACGAGGGCGACGGTGGTCACCAAGCCGGCACAGACCACCAGGGCCACGGCGGCGTGCCAGGCCCTCAGCCGACGCTTGGTTGCCTTCTCTGCGGCCATGACCGTCCTTCGCTCATCAGACCTGGTCAGCGTGATTGACGAGGCACATTAGCCAGATGATCGTCTCGAATTGATCACGGCCTGTGAGTTCCTCTGTGGTCCGCCTGGAAGGTGGCTGAAAATGATTGGCGCTGGTCAGTGGGGGTGGCGGGACCTGTGCAGGCGCCGTGACAAGCCTGTGTGGGGTGGTCATACTGCATGATCTCGTTACCAACCTGTTGTCATGGGCACGATCTCGTGCGTCTCTGATCATCTACGGTGTACGCCCATCCGGGTTATGCCGTGCCCAGGCGTTCGGCGTACCTGGCTTCTCTGCTTCCGGCCGGTCGCCCCGCGCGTATGTCCGTGCGGGCGATCGGCTTTGTGGTGTGAAGGAGTTCCGTGTCCAGCCGCCCCCGTCACCGCTCGTTCGCGGGTCTCCTACGACACCGCTCCGGGCATTCCGCGCGTGCCGTCGCGCTGACGTCCGGCAGTGTGCTGCTGGCCCTGTGCGCCACCCTGCTGCCGATGCCCGCGCTGACGCCGTTCGTCCAGGAGGCCCAGGCCGCTTCCTGGTCCGACAGCACTCCGCCCGAGCAGCAAGCCGGCACTGCGGCCGGCCGGGAGCACGAGGTCGACACCGCACTCACGGACGCCAATGGGGACAACAACGCCGACCCTGCCGACCTGCCTGGGGGCCAGGGCGCCCTGCCGCTGTACGACGCCGGTACCGGTTTCACGACTGTCGAACCCGAGTTGCAGACGACAGAAATCCAGTCGCAGACGACCGAAGGCGGGGGTCACGGCGGCTACGACCCCGAGCTGAGTACCGAGCTTCCCGGTGAACGCACAGCCACCACCAAGGAGTTCAGCAACCCCGACGGCACACGCACCACTCGCGTCTACAGCGAGCCGGTGCACTTCCAGGACGCCTCCGGCGCGTGGAAAAACGTCGACACCTCGCTGGTCCCGGCCGACTCCACCGGCGACAGATTGGCACCCGCGGCCGACGACACCGACCTCACGCTGGCCCTGCGCGGAGACGATCCTGTCCTGGCCGAGCTGAGTGTCGACGACGGCCGCCACGAGGTCGGCTTCGGTATCGCCGGGGCCGCGAGCGCCGCCGCCGAGGTCAACGGCGATGCCGCTCGCTACCAGGATGTACGCCCTGACTCCGACGTGGTCCTGCAGGCCGTGCATGGCGCGGTCAAGGAGACCATCGTCCTCAACTCGCCCGACGCGCCGCGCGAGTGGACCTTCCCGCTCGATCTCGGCGAGCTCACCCCGTCGCTCGACGCGCACGGGGCCGTCGTGCTGAAGGACGCGGCGGGCACGGTGCAGGCCGTCATCCCCAAGGGATGGATGGAGGACTCCTCCCATGACCCCACGACTGGCGGTCCGGCGCTCTCCGGCGGCGTCGACTACCGGCTCACGCACAGCAGTGACCGCTGGTCGCTGACAGTGGTGCTCGACGATGCCTGGCTGTCCGCACCGGAGCGCGTGTATCCGGTGAAGGTCGATCCCAGCGTCACCGACGTGGACACCAACGGCGACTCGTTCGTCCAGGACTCCTGGCCTGACAGCAACTTCTCCAGTGACGACGAGCTGAAGATCGGCAGCTACGACGCCGGCGTCAACCGAGCGATCAGCTACCTACGATTCGACAACGTCACCAGTCAGCTGAAGAACCGTTACGTCCTCAACGCCGACCTGGGCCTGTACAACGTCTGGTCCTCCAGCTGCACGGCGCAGGAGATGCTGGTCAAACAGGTCACCGGCTCGTGGAGTTCCAGCACCGTCACCTGGAACAACCGTCCGGCGAGCTCCACCGACGTGATCGCCGGCGACTCCTTCGCATACGGCGAGAACTGCGGTGGTTCCAAGTGGCGTGTGATTGACCTCGGCAAGAAGGGCACCGACCTCGTCGAGGGCTGGGTCAACGGTTCGGTCGCCAACCACGGCCTGTCCATCTGGGCCGACTTCGCTTCCTCCGGCCCCTGGAAGCGGTTCGGCAGCAACAACTCGGTCAACAAGCCGTACCTGGCCGTCACCCACAGCGCATACGGCGCGCAGTACACCGTCGGCGAGCAGACCGAGCCGCTGACCGGAGGACAGGGCGGCGAGGTCACCCTCACCGTGAAGAACCTCGGCGACTTCACCTGGGAGCCGCTCGGCTGGAATGACGTCCGCCTGGGCGCCCGGGTGCGCAACCACAGCATCGGCGCGCTGATGAACCAGGTCGCCTTCACTCGACTCAACGAGCGCGTCACGCCCGGCGACGACACCGTCCTGAGCGCCCGCATACCCTCGCTGCCGCCGGGCCAATACAAGATCAACTTCGACATGCAGCTGCTGCGTGATCAGAGGTGGTTCTCCAGCCAGGACGTTCCCGTCGCCACGGTCACCGTCACCTCGCAGGACATCGGCCCTCGCATTACCAGCGTCTACCCGCACCCAGGCGGCCAGGTCGGCAGCCTGACCCCGGCCCTGTTCATGGCCACCGAGTCCATCGACCGCTACCCGGCCGGCGCGGCGATCGACTCCTACTTCCAGGTCTGCGAGGGCACCTCCGCCGCGCCCGTGAACTGCGTCAGCTCCGGCTGGCAGAGCAAGCGCATCTGGAACGTCCCCGCCGGCAAGCTCGCCTGGGGCAAGCAGTACATCTGGCGAGTGATGGCCCGTGAGAACGGCCTGGCGACCCCGCTCAGCCCCTTCTACACCTTCACCACCGCTGTCGAGCAGCCCGCGATCACCTCGCACCTCGGCGGTCAGGGCCTGGACGGCACCGGCCGCGAGATCGACCCCGGCATCGGCAACTACACCACCACCGACACCGACGCGAGCGTCGCCACGGTCGGCCCCGGCCTGACCGTCACCCGCACCTACAACAGCCGCGACCCGCGTTCCGACAACGCCTTCGGTTCCGGCTGGTCCACCCGATACGACATGCGGATCACGCCGGACGGCGACGGCACCGGCAACGTCGTGGCCACCCTGGCGACGGGCCGTCAGGTCCGCTTCGGCAAGAACCCCGACGGCAGCTACGCACCCCCGTACGGCAGCTTCTCCACCCTCACCGCCGTCACCGGCGGCGGCTGGAAGCTGACCGACAAGGAACAGACGACCTACGTCTTCGACGCAAGCGGTCGCCTCACCCAGGTCACCGACTACCGGGGCCGCGCCCAGACGCTCACGTACGACGCGACGACGGGCAAGCTGACCACGGCCACCGCCACGGGCGGTCGCACCCTGCACTTCACCTGGTCCGGCGGCCACGTCACCTCCGTCACCACCGACGCCCCCAAGACCGGCACCGACCCTCTCACCTGGACCTACACCTACTCCGGAGACCGGCTCACCCAGGTCTGCGGCCCCGAGGACGCCCCCGGCGCGTGCACCGCATACGGCTACGGCGACGGCTCCCACTACCGCACCGTCGTCCGGGACGCCGGGCCGTTCTCCTACTGGCGGCTGGACGAGGCGGCCGGTGCCGACGATGCGGTGAGTGACCTGCCTCTGGACCGGAAGGACCACTACGGCGGCTACCACGGTGTCCAGCTCGGCACCGTCGGCGCCCTGCCCGGCAGCACGGACACCGCGGCGACTTTCAACGGCAGTTCGGCGTACATGGACCTGCCCGACCAGCTGCTGACCGACAGCCCGTTCCTCACTGTCGAGATGTGGTTCAGGACAACCGAGCCAGGCGTCCTCGCCACGCTGCAGAACACCACCGTGGGTACCCAGCCCACGCAGTTCAGCCCGTTCCTGAACGTCGACGCGAACGGAAAACTGCGCGGGCAGTTCTACACGTCCGAGTACTACGGGACCAAGCCGATCGTCTCAAGCCAGGCCGTCACCGACGGCGCCTGGCACCACGTCGCCCTGACCGGTGCCGGCAACACCCAGACCCTCTACCTGGACGGCACCGCCGTCGGCAGCCTCACCGGCACGATCGTGATGCGCGACGGCCAGTCCGCCTTCGTCGGCGGCGGCTGGAGCAGCCCAGGCTGGATGGGCGTCACCGCAGGCACCCACTACTTCGCCGGCGACATCGACGAGGTCGCCGTCTACACCCGCCCGCTCGGCGCTCGAACCATTGCCGAGCACCACGCCGCCGGCACGATCGCCCAGCAGCTGACCAAGGTGACGCTGCCCAGCGGCCGGGTGCACGCCGAGGTCGCCTACGACACCGTGCACGACCGTGTTTCGTCGTACACCGACGCCAACGGCGGCACCTACCAGCTCTCCGACCTCGCCGTGACCGGCACCGCCGACCAGCCCGCCGGTGACAACGAACCGGCCGTCGCCGGCACAACCACCCTCACGGTCACGGTCACCGACCCCGACCAGCGCAAGTCGAGCTACACCTACGACCCGCTGCAGGGCAACCGGCTCATCAGCCAGACCGACGCGGCGGGCCACACCGGCACCTTCGACTACGACACCGGCGGCTACCTGGCGGCCACAACCGGCCCCGACGGCACGGTCACCCGCTTCGGCAACGACGCACGCGGCAACAAGATCTCCCAGACCACGTGCCGCGACACGGCGAACAGCGCCACCTGCCACACCGCGCACTACAGCTACTACCTGAACGCCGCCGACCCGCTCGACCCGCGCAACGACCAGCTCACCGCCGTACGCGACGCCCGCTCGGCGAGCGCGACCGACGACACGTACAAGACGTCGTACGGCTACAACACCTACGGCGACCGGACTTCCACCACCTCCCCGGCCACCGCGGACTTCCCGTCCGGCCGCACCGAGTCCTTCACCTTCACCGACGGCACGGAAGCCGCGGTCGGCGGCGGCACCACCCCGGCGGGCCTGCTCGCCACCAGCACAGACACACGCGGCGCCGTGACCGCACGGCAGTACACCGCGGTCGGCGACCTCGCGAAGGTCACCGACCCGGCGGGTGTCGTCACCGAGTACACCTACGACGCGCTCGGCCGCGAGACCGGCAGCAAGGTCGTCTCCGACGCACACGCCGACGGCGTCACGACCACCACCACCTACGACGGCGAGTCCCGCCCGCTGACGGTCACCGGCCCGGTCACCACCAACGAGGTCACCGGCACCGACCACCAGGCGCGCACCACGTACACGTACGACGTCGACGGCAAGGTCCTGACCGAGTCCGTCGCCGACCTCCTCGGAAGCGACACCACCCGCACCACCCGGCGCACCTACGACACGCACGGCCGCCTGGCCACGCTCACCGACCCCGAGGGCGGGCAGGAGACGTACACCCACGACGTCCACGGCCGCCAGACCAGCCGCACCCTGCCCGGCCGGGGCACCTTCCGCTACGCCTACACGGCGCTCGGCCACCTCGCGACGGTGACGCTCACCGGCTACACCGGCGACCCGAACAACCCGTCCACCGCCGAGGACGTGGTGCTGGACTCCTACGCGTACGACCCGGCCGGCCGCCTGGCCGAGCACACCGACGCGATGGGCCGCACCACCCGAAACACCTACTACGACGACGGCCTGAAGGCCCAGGAGATCCTCGCCGGCTTCCGTGACCCGGACGGCTCCACCCGCGACCTGGTACTGAGCGACCGCACCTACGACGCCACGGGGCATCTCGTCCGCAAGACCACCGGCAACGGCAAGGTCACCACCGCCTACGAGGTGGACGCCGCCGGCCGCACCACCGCCGAGGTCCTGGACCCGACGGGCCTGGCCCGCCGTACCGCCTACACCTACGACGCGGGCGGCGCCGTCATCGCCGTGACCGCCACGGGCGCGGGCGGCACCCGTACCGAGAAGGTCAGCTACCAGCGCAACGCCACCGGTGACATCACCCGCGAGACGGTGGAGAACGGCACCGACGACCTCGTCACCACCTACGAGGTCGACGACCGCGGCCTGGTCGTCGCCGTGACATCCCCGCGCGGCAACGCCACCGGCGCCGACCCGGCCGCCCACACCACCGACCACCGCTACGACGC
The DNA here is from genome assembly GCF_019219825.1 of Streptomyces sp. TRM70350. Classification (GTDB taxonomy): domain Bacteria; phylum Actinomycetota; class Actinomycetes; order Streptomycetales; family Streptomycetaceae; genus Streptomyces. The sequence continues at coordinate 149,797 of NZ_JAHUXH010000008.1, forward strand.
GCTCGGCCGCCTGGTCGAGACCCACCAGGCCCCGGTGACGGCCCAGACCCGGCAGTCCCCGGCGGCCACCGTCCGCCCGACCGTCACCGTCGGCTACAACACCTTCGGCGAGGCGACCGACGTCCGCGACCCCAACGGCCACGTCACGCGCACCGTGTACGACCGCCTGGGCCGGGCGACGAGCACGACGCTGCCCGACTACACCTCGCCCGGCGCCACGGCCCCGCTGACGTCGAAGGCCACCCGGACCTACGACGCGGCCGGCAACCTGGCGAGCGAGACCGACGCTCTCGGCCGGACCACGACCTACGGCTACGACCAGCTCGGCAACCTGGCCAGGGTGACGCTGCCGGCGCCCGAGGACGGCGCCGCCGCCCCGGTGTCGACGTTCACCCACGACCTGCTGGGCGAGCGCCTGTCGGCCACCGGTCCGACCGGCGCCCGCACCGAGGCGACGTACGACGACCTGGGCCGCCAGATCACCTCGACGGTCCTCGAACGCCGCCCGGCGCAGGGCGCGTTCACCACCACGTACGCCTACGACGACGCGGGCAACCTGCTGTCGACGACTAGCCCGACCGGTCTGACGGCCTCCGGCACCTTCAACGCCGCGGGCGACCCGCTCACCAGGACGGACTCGGCGGGCGGCGTCACGACGTACACCTACGGGCCCACCGGCCTGCCCGCGTCGGTGACGACCCCGCAGGGCCGCACCACCCGCACCGTCCACGACCTGGCGGGCCGGGTCACCGAGGTTCGGGACGAGGACCGCGCGGGCACGGTGCTACGCACCACGTCCTCAGCCCACGACGCGGACGGCAACCCGGTCGCGGTCACCGACGCGCTGGGCCACACGGTCCGGCAGACGTTCGACGCGCTGGGCCGCCTGACCGAGCTGGCCGAGCCGGTCGACGCGGACGCGTCAATCACTACCACGTACGGCTACGACGCGGCGGGCCACCGCACCCGCCTGACGGACGGCAGGGGCAACACCACCTGGTACGACTTCACCGGCCGCGGCAGCCTGGAGTCGGTGGTGGAGCCCTCCACCCAGGCCCACCCGGACGCGGCGGACCGCACCTGGACGACGGTGTACGACGCGGCCGGGCACCCGGTGAGGGAACTCCAGCCGGGCGGCGTGACCGTCGAGCGCACCTTCGACGCGCTGGGCCGCATCACGCGGGCCGCAGGCTCGGGCGCCGAGGCGGCCACGGTCCCCGACACCTTCGGCTACGACGCGGTGGGCCGCCTCACCTCGGCGAGCGCGCCGGGCGGCACCAACACCTACACCTACGACGACCGCGGCAACCTGCTGTCGTCCGACGGGCCGTCCGGCACGGCCTCCTTCTCCTACGACGAGGAGGGCCGCCTCACCGCACGCACGGACGCGGCGGGCCGGGCCACCTTCGGCTACGACGGCGCCGGCCGGCTGCGGACGGCGGCCGACCCGCTGACGCAGGCGACCCTGACGTACGGCTACGACACGGCCTCCCGACTGACGTCGGTGGCCTACGGCGGCACCGGTGCGACCCGCACGCTGGGCTACGACGCCCTGGACCGGCCGACCTCGGACGCCCTGAAGGCACCGGGCGGCACGACGACGGCATCGGTCGCGTACGGCTACGACAAGGCCTCCAACCTGGTCGAGAAGACGACGACCGGCACGGCGGGCGCGGGCACCCAGACCTACGGCTACGACCGGGCGGGCCGCCTGACCAGCTGGACCGGCGCCGACGGCACGGTCACCGGCTACACCTGGGACGCGGCGGGCAACCGCACGGGCTCGGGCGGCGAGGCGGCGACGTACGACGCGCGCAACCGCCTGCTGACGTCCGGGGACGTGACGTACACGTACTCGGCGCGCGGCACCCGCACGGGCAGCGGCGACGCGAGCGGCAGCCACGCCTACGCCTTCGACGCGCTGGGCCGGATGGTGTCGGCGGACGGGACGGCGTACGGGTACGACGCGCTGGGGCGCCTGGTACGGCAGGGCGACGACACGCTGACGTACGCGGACGAGTCCAACAACCCGGTCGCCACGGCCGCCGGCCTGATCGTCCGCGACCCCTCCGGCGAGGCCCTGTCCTCGGCGAACCCGGACGGCACCAACCCGACGGCGCTGCTGTCGGACCTGCACGGCGACGTCATCGGCGCCTTCACCGCGGCCACCGGCACGGTCTCCGGCTCGACGGGCTACTCGCCCTTCGGCAAGCCGACGGCGACCTCGGGCAGCACCGGCCCGCTGGGCTACCAGGGCGAGTACACCGACCCGGCCACCGGCCAGGTCAACATGCACGCCCGCTGGTACGACCCGACGACGGGCGGCTTCTCCTCCCGGGACTCCTGGAACCTGGAGCCGGTCCCGTCGATCCGGGCGAACCGGTACGGATACGCGGGCGGCAGCCCGCTGGTGAACACGGACCCGACCGGCCACTGCTTCTGGGACGCCTGCGTCCTGGAGGTGACGGGAGCCGTCATCGTGGCCGTCGCGGTGGGCGCCGCGGCCCAGGCCGCCATCGACAACAGCTCCTCCTGGAACTGGGACTGGGACTGGAGCTGGGGAGGCAGTTCGTCCTCCTCCTCTTCCTCCGGTGGGTACAGCTCCGGCTGGGGCAACTCGCTGTCGCAGTCGGGCAAGTCGGCGGCCGCCGCGCTCGCCGCCTACGCCGCGGCTCTGTCGGCGTCGGCCGCGGACACCAACGTGTCGAGCGGTTGCCGCGGCGGCTGCCGGGGCCGGGGCGGCGACGGCAGCCCGAACAAGGGCAGCGGCCCGGGCGGCGGCAACAACCCGTGGTACCCGCGCGTGGACCCGCCCCGCGGCGGCCCGAACGGGCCGTGGAAGCCCCCGCCCCCGCCGCCGTGGCCGCTGCTCATCAAGCAGGCCCTCAGCGACACCGCGCCGCGCGCGGCCTCGGAGGCCGAGACCGACACCGAGCACCAGCGGTTCGTGGACGACGCCTTCACCAAGGCGCAGAAGGACCTGAAGTTCGACCTGGCGGAACTGCGCGGCTACTTCAAGGCGTTCCCGAACCAGGTGCCCGGGGAGAACGCGACCGCGCTGCCCTCTCCCGCCCCGAGCCCCTCGGGCACGGGAGGCGGGGGCGACGACACCGATGACAACCCGTGCGACCGTCCGCGCTCGCAGCGGTTCCGATACGGTCCGACCGTCGGCGGCGCGCCGACCGGTGCCTCGGCGCTGATCTGCCCCCAGGACCTGAAGAAGAACAACCGCACGCCACGCCCGAGGGACTTCCCGGATCCGCCGCACTGGAAGTCCGAGCGCGACGGAAAGGCCTGGAAGTACCACCGCACCCACATCATCGGTGACCGATTCGGTGGTGAGTGGGTGGCCGGTAACGTATTCACCGGATATCGACAGATGAACGACCCGGGTATGAAGCGGTGTGAGAACCGGATGGCAGCGGCCCTGGAGAAGAAGCAACCCGTTCTGTACTCTGGCGTGCTGGAATACGGAAATGGGCCCGGCAAGATGCCGACCGGCATCACGATGACCGCCAGGACGCCGACGGGCCCGCTCTTCACGTCCGTTTATGTGGCGAACAAGTCAGGAACGCAGGTGACCTGTTGACACTGCGAGACCTTGAAGCGGCCCTGCCCGCGCTTCGTGAGTTCCGGTTGCCGGTGCCGCGAGGGATCGACTGGTCGCGGATCGAGCGAGAACTGGGATTGCGCCCGCCGGCGGATTTCATGGAACTCTCCGAGCACTACTCCCTGCTCGTGCTCGATGAATTCCTCTCGGTGCACATCCCCGACCCGGGGACGGAAGAGGAATTCATCTCGGTCGCCGGAGAATTCCTGTCCGACCTCGACAGCCTCCGTGCGGCCGGCATGTCGCACGGCTACGTCCCGCACCCCGCCGACGGCGGCCTCTTCCCCTGGGCGGACTCCGTCGAGGGCGACACCTGGTACTGGAAGACCGGTGGCCCGGACCCGGACACCTGGCCCGTCGTCGTCAGCGGTCACAATGACGACTGGTTCGAGGTCGACGCGGGCCTGACGGCGTATCTGGCGGGCCTGGTGCGCGGCACGATCCCCCCGGACGGCCTCCCGCCGGACTTCCCCGGCCGAACCCCCACCGTGGAGGCACAGCTGTGAGACCCTCCGATCACCGATGAGAGCGAGCCCGTGAGTACTGCCCCGCCCCCCGAGCACCCGGACGACGCGTCCGGCGGATCATCCTCCTCCTCTTCCTCCTCCATCCGACGAGCAGCTGGAGTCGTTCCTGCGCGAGGCCGCCGAAGGCGGCGGCGCGCCGGCGCCCAAGGAGCCGTCGGCGCGGGCGCGGATGGTGGCTCGGCGGTTGCGGGAGTAGGACGAGGCGGCGCGGCGTGCGCCGGGCGGGGGGCGCCGGCGGTGGTCGCGCCGCAAGCGGGAGACGCCGCCGGGCACGCCGCCCGGTTGGCGCACCGGCCCGGCGTGGCAGGAGATGAACGGCACCCGCAGCCGCCGCCGCAAGGCCGGCGCGGTCCTCGGCGTGACCCTGGCCGTGGCGCTCGCCGTGGTCGCCGTACGCCCCTCGCTGGTGCTGGACCGGATACCCGGGCGGGAAGCCGAAGCAGCCGCATCCCGACGCCGCTGCCCGCCGAGACGGCGCTGCCCACCAGCGCCCCCGGCCAGGTCGACGCCGCACTGCCCACCCGCGAGCATCCGTTCCGCGGCTCGCCCGCCGAGCGTTGGGCCGACGGCGCCGATGCCATCGAGTTGCCGGAGGCGAAGGCCGTCGCCGGGCTGACCGAGGCGGACGTGGAGCTGGCGCTGCGGAACACCAAGGAGTTCCTGGTGGCCAGCAACCTGGACCCGGCCGTGCTGCGCGGCGAGCAGCCCGAACGGGCACTGGACCTGCTGGAGCCCAAGCAGTCGGCCCTGCTGTCCGAGCTGCGCCGGGCGCTGCGCGAGCCGACCCGGAAGAACGATCCCCTCAGGCTCTTCACCCGCTTCGACCCGGACGAGGTGCGCCTGGCCGGTGACGTGATCAAGGTGCGCGGCCACATGACCTTCGCCGCCTCGCGGCCGGGCGAGCTGAAGGTGCACGCGGACTACACGTTCGTCTACCCGCTGGTCCGCGCGCACGGGGACGGGGACCAGGTGGCCCGCACGATCGTCCGCCGCGACCTGACGCTGACGATGGCCGACCCGGGCCGGTGGGCGGCCACCAAGGGCAAACTCCTGCCCGAGAGCTACACGGCCGACTACGCCAACTCCGACTGCGACGCCCACGACGGCTACCTGCACCCGGCCTTCCCGGACGAACTCCAGGGGCCCGCGCCGACCGGCCCCGCCGAGGACCCCTACGACCGGAGCCGTCCGTTGACCGACGGTGAACGTGACGTGGAGGTCTGCGGGGTGGCCATGCGCACCTGACCGGGCTGGCCTGGCCGGGGCAGCACGCACGGCGACGGCCCGCGCGTGACGAGCACGCCGTGTGCCTGACGAGTCCGGGGCGTGGCAGGAATTCAATGTGAGGCGTCGGTCCTGCCACTGTCGCGGGCAGCGGCGCGCGGCGAGGCTGAGTGCATGAACAGCACCTTCGACACGGCCGTCCAGGTCGTCATCGCTCTCGCCGTGCTCACTGTCGCGGTGGTCCCCGCGGTCGCCGGTGCCTTCCGGGACCGCCGTATCGACGTCCAGTTGAGGGACGCGGCGGAAGGCCGGGACCGGCGCACCGGCGTCCTCGTCGTCTTCGACCTCGCCTACGGGCCGCACGAGGAGCGGGTGTTCCGCGCCCACGCGAGTCGTGAGCACGCCTGAACCCCGGGGACGGCATGGCCGGGCCCGGGTGCCGGTCGGCGCACACCCGGGCCCGGCCCCACACCCCCGTCGGGTGGTCAGTGGGTCACAAGCGCTGCCACAGCGCCGGGACGTTCGGCGGCTCCCAGCCGACCTGGGCCTGGTGGCCCTGGAGGCAGCGGTAGGTGGCGCCGCCGTAGGTGACGGTGTCGCCCGCCTGGTAGACGGTGCCGGGCGCCCAGGTGCCGCCCGGGTCACCGGGGTCGCCCGGGTCGCCGGGGTCCGTGGTCGTCCTCAGGGCGAGGCCGTAGTTCTGGAGCAGCGGGTTGATCGGCTGGTAGAACGTCGTACCGCCGCTGCGGCAGTTGCCCGAGCCGCCCGACGTCACGCCCTGCGCCTGGCTGCCGGAGATGTACGAGCCGCCGGAGTCGCCGGGCTCGGCGCACACCGTGGTGCGGGTGACGCCGGTGATGGTGCCCTCGGGGTAGGTGACGCTGGTGTTGTGCTGCTGGATGGTGCCGCAGTGCCAGCCGGTGGTCGAGCCGGAGCGGCACACGGACGCGCCGACGGGCGCCTGGGCGGACCCGGTGACCTGGACGTTCTTGCCGCCGGCGCCCCGGACGTACGGCGTCGCCGTCCACTGGGAGTTGGTCGCCACCCACGCCATGTCGCGGCCCGGGAAGATCGAGCCCTGGAAGGTGCCCTGCGCGACGCGGTTGTAGCCGCTGGTGCTCGCCCCGGTCCGGCCGCAGTGCCCGGCCGTGGCGTAGCCCTCCTGGCCGCCCCGGGTGACCGGGAAGCCGATCGAGCAGCGCCCGCTGTTGTTGATGTAGTACGCCTCGCCGCCGCGCAGGTCGTACAGCGCGCGGGGCCTCTCGGCGGTCCTCTCCACCCGGGCGAGGGAGGCGTCGACACCGGCCGCGTCCAGCAGGGCGCGGGCGGCGGACGGGCGTACCGCCTGCACCACGACGCGGTTCGTGGTGACGTCGACGTACCAGACCGGCGCGTCGGTGGTGTCCTCGTGCGCCGCCGCCCGGTCCAGGCGGGCCTTGGCGGCGTCCAGGTCGGCGAGGGAGTGGCGGACGATCGTGGCCTTCGCGCCCTGCGCCTCGATCGCGCGTACGTCCGTGGCGTCCGTGGTCGCAACGGTGAGGGTGCCGGAGTCGGCGCCGCGCACCCAGGCGCCCGCGAAGTCGCCGCCGAGCGCGGCCCGCAGGCGGCCCGCGGTGGCCCCGGCCTCCGCCTCGTTGGCCAGGCGCCGCTCCGCCTGCCGCCGGTCCAGGCCGAGGTCGCGCTCCATGGCGCGGAGCAGGGCGGGGGGAGCGGTGTCGGTGCGGAGGGTCTCGGCGGCCGAGGGGACGGTGGGGGCCGTGGGGGAGGCGGGTACGTCGGTGGCGGCCGCCCGCGCGCTCGTGGCGCCGCTGAGCCCGGCCACGAGCAGGGCGGCCGTCGCCGCCACGGCGGCACCCGCGGCTCTGGCTCGGGTGTGTCGCTGGGGCATGGGGATCTCCTCGGTCTCGGTCTCGCTCGGTGGGGAGTGCCGAAACCGTAGGGAGGGACAACAGGCGTACATAAGACGTCGGTTGACCCTCTCCCCGGCGTTATGGAAGGCGGTGTGGAGGGCGGTGTGGAAGACGTTGTGGCACACGCGTCAGGGCACGCGCCGCGACGCCAGCCACTCGGTGTAGCTCTCGCTGCGCGCCGCCACGCCCGCGTGCGCCCTGCGGGCCTGCGCGAGAACGGTGGCGGCGGTGGCGGCGTTGTCTGCGTCATCCCTGTTATCCGTGTACTGCGCCACCGCATGCCGGCCGAGCAGGTGCCGCCAGGTCAGCGGCGTGCCGCGCAGCGGTCGGGTGACGATCCCCGGCGTGGTCGGGAACGTCGCCCGGCACAACCCCACCGCCCGTCCCACCTGCACCAGATGGACGAGGGACGAGGTGTCCGTCTCGTACATCCGGCGCGGTGCGAACCCGGCACGCGCGCAGGAGGCCGTGAAGCAGTCCCCGAAACACCCGTCGCCGGGCACGCACGCCCACTCCTCGTCGGCCAGTTCGGTCAGCGCGACCTCGTGCGCGGCGGCGACGGCATGCCCCTCGGGGACCATGACGAACACCGGGTCCACGGCGACTTCCTGCCAGAGCAGTTCCTCGGCGCCGGGCGGGGCCGCCGACCCGCAGGTCCCGGCGAGCGCGAAGTCCAGCCGCCCCTCGGTGAGCAGTTCGGCCAACTGCCGCTCGGACCAGGAGGTACAGGTCGTCACGCGGGTGTCGGGCACCACGTCCGCCAGCCGGTCCACCAGCGCGCCGAGCAGCGGACCGTGGGTGCCGCCCAGCCGTAAGCAGGCCGTGGGGCGCGGGGAGCGGGCGAACCGCGCCGCCTCCTGCTGCAGTCCGGTCACCGCGGGCAGCACGACACGGGCGCGCTCCAGTACCAGCTCGCCGAGCGCCGTGGCCCGCACTCCATGCCGACCACGCTCGAACAACTCACCCCCCAGGGCCCGTTCGATGCGCTTGAGCTGTGCGCTCAACGCAGGCTGTGCAAGCCCGAGCGCCGTCGCCGCCCTGGTGAGACTCCCGGCGTCGGCAATGGCCCGGACCGTCTTGAGATGCCGCAACTCCAGCTCCATGAGCCGAGCTTGCGGCGGGGGAGGGGCGGGAGCAAGGGGTTGGTACAGACCAGTTGGGGCCGACCGTGCGCCCGCAGGGTCAGATGCGGTGGACCGTGTGCAGCGTGGTGGCGTAGAGGCCCGTGCCGTCCAGAAGTGACGCGCCGCCCAGGTCGGACATGGTCGGGCCGTTGACCGTCTTGCGGCTGGAGAGGAAGCGGCGTCTGCCTGTTGTGTCCTTGCCGAGGTAGATGCCGACGTGGTCCACCGTGACCGTCGCGTTGTCGTCGCCCGAGTCGGCGTTGAAGAGGACCAGGTCGCCGGGCTGGAGCAGGGGTGCGGCGGGCGGGTTCGTGCCGTCGGTGCGGGCGATGCGTACGCCGGGGGCGTACTCGGCCATGTCGCGGGACTTGCGGGGTATCCGCGTGCCGGAGGTGTCCTGGCCCGCGGCCATCGGTACGCCCATGTGGTAGCCGTACACCATCCGCGTGTAGCCCGAGCAGTCCAGGTTGCCGACCTGCTTGCTGGACGGGCCCGTGTAGGCGCCGTCGGGGAAGGTCCAGCCGAGGTTCATGTACTCGTGGAAGTCGGCGCCCTCGTAGCGGTAGCCCTGCGGGTCCAGGTAGCCGTACCCGGACTCGCCCAGGACCTGCTTGTCCTCGGCCGGTCCGGAACCGGCGACGACGGCGGGCGCACCGGCGAGGAACATCGCCGCGTGGGCGAGGACGTCCGGCGCGGTGGAGCCGGACCAGCCGCGCACGATCCCTTCGAGCTCCGGGGTCCAGGTGCCGTCGAAGGGCTCCGGCAGTACGCGCACCCAGTCGCCGTGGGTGACGGTGGGCGGCGTCGCCCAGTTCGCGGCGCTCACCTCGAAGTGACTGACGAGCAGTCTGACCGGCAGGTTGGTGCAGCCGTCGTTGGCGAGCGCGCGCAGGCCGACGCGTCCCTTGCCGAAGGCGGTGTCGGTGACGTCGACGGCCCAGGCGGACGGTTCCGTGGTGGCCGAGCGCCAGGCCTTGACCCGGATACGGGTGCCCTCGCGGCGGACCCGGATCGTCCAGTCGGTGCCCGCCGGCACGTCGGTGGCGAGGGTGGTGGCGGACGTCAGCTGGGTGACCGCGTCGGCGACCTCCTTCTCCACCCGCAGCTGGACGTCGCCGCCGGTGGTGAAGGACAGCCGGGCCCGGTAGTTGTTGTGGGTGTCCTGGTAGCCGAAGGACAGCGCGTAGGAGCAGGCCTGCCCGGTGGGCACCTTGTCGAACCGGGCCACGGACCGGACGTCCACGTCCGTGATCTCCCCGTCCCGGACGCTGGCGTGGCGGCTGGCGTAGTCGGTGGTGAGGGCGATGACGCCGGTGCCGGGCGCTACCGAGTAGTCCGTGTCGGCGGGCCCGAGGGTGGACCAGCTTCCGCCGCCGGGGGAGCTGCCCCAGGTGTCCGCCAGCGTGCGCTGGAAGTCGTCGGCGAAGGGCTTCTTGTTCTCCGTGAAGGTCCGCTCCGGGCCGGGCAGTACGACGGTCCGGGCCCCGTGGGTCAGCAGGGCGACGCGGCGGCCGCCCGAGGTGACCTCGGTGCGGGCCGGGGTGCCCGGCAGCACGGTCGCGGTGAGCGGTGTGCTCAGGGTCACCTGCGTGAAGTAGGAGGCGTTCAGCGGCGGCAGCGTCACCGAGGAGCGGGCCGAGGTGAGACCGGCGGAAGCGGCGAACGGCTCGACGGCGTGCACCGACCCGGCGGCGCGCGCCGGAGCGGCGGCCAGGCCACTGAAGGGGACGGAGGCGGCGGAGGCCGCGAAGACGGCGAGCAGGCTGCGCCGGGAGGTGATCGACATGCCGACCATGATCGGGGCAGGCGGGCGGCGGAAGATAGCCGTCCGCTGAGGGGCGGGGGCGAGGGCGGGGGCGGGAGCTGGTGGGGCGGGCGGCGGCCGGTGGGTGTGGGGCCCGGGGTGGGGTGGTGTCTTGTGGCTGGGGGTGTGGGCTGGCGGTGTTTGTGGCTGTGGGGCCGGTGTGAGTGGCGGTGCCTGGTGGCTGTGGGCCGGGGCGGTTGGGGCGCCGGGGCTGTGGGCCGGGGTGGTCGGTGGCGTCAGGGGTGCTGGCCGGGGAGCTGGGGTGTGTGGTGGCTGTGGGGTCGGTGGGTAGCGGTGCCTGGCGGATGTTGCTGCCCGGGCGGTTCACCGGGGCTCCCGGCACCGGGCGGCTGGTGGCGTGAGGGGTGCTGGCCCGGGGACTGGGGTGTGGTGGCTCTGGGGTGGGTGTGGGTAGCGGTGCCGGGTGGATGTTGCTGCCGGGGCCGTTGGGGGTCGCCGGGGCTGTGGGCTGAGGCGGTTGGTGGGGTCAGGGGTGCGGGCCAGGGGATCGGCGTACCTGGTGGTTGGGCGGCCGGGGCGGTTGGGGGTCGCCGGAGCTGTGGGGCGAGGTGGTCGGTGGCGTCAGGGGTGCGTCCCCGGGGCTGGAGTGCGTGGTGGCTGTGGGGCGGCTGTGGGTAGCGGTGCCTGGCGGATGTTGCTGCCGGGGCCGTTGGGGGTCGCCGGGGTTGTGGGCGGGGCGGTTGGTGGGGTCAGGGGTGCTGGCCAGGGGATCGGCGTGCCTGGTGGCTGTGGGCCGGGGCGGGCAATGGTGCCTGGCGGATGCTGTGCGGGCGCCGTACCTGATCGGCGTAGTGGCGCGCGGCAGTGGCGGGTGGGCGGATCGGTCGCGGTTTAGGGTCCCCGTTATGAAGAGGGTCCCCGCATGAAGCCCAGGGCGGGCGTCGCCCTCACCTCGGTCATGGTGGTGCTCACGCTGACGACCGGCGTGATCGAGGCCGTCAGCTTTCTCGTGCTGGGCCCGGTGTTCACGGCGGTGCAGACCGGGAACCTCCTCTTCCTCGGCTTCGCGCTCACCGGCGCGCCCGGCCTCTCCCCGGTCGCGGCCGGGATCTCCTGCGCCGCTTTCGCGGTGGGCGCGCTGTTCGGCTCCCGGTTCGAGTCGATCGTGGACACCCACGGCCGCCGCTGGTTCGTGCCCGGCCTGATCGTCGAGGCGCTGCTGCTGGGACTCGGCGCTCTGGTCGCCTGGCGCACCGGCGTCGACGAACCGGACGTAGCCCCCACCGGTCACCACTTCGCCGTGATCGCCCTGGTGGCCGCGGCCATGGGCGTACGCAACGTCACCACCCTGCGGGTGCCGGTCCCGGACGTGCCCACCACCCTGTCCACCCGTGCCCTGACCGCCCTCCTCAGCGGCCTGTCCCCGGTCCCCGACACCCGCATCGGCTCGGGCCTTCTCCGCGAGGGCCGCCGCCTCGCCTCGGTCGGCGCGATGTTCGCGGGCGGCCTTCTGGGGGGCTGGCTGCTCCATGAGGCGGTGCGTCCGGCGGTGGTCCTGCTGGTGCCCGCCGCGCTGGTGCTGCTGCTGGGCCTGGTGTTCTGGGCGGCGCCGCGGGAGCGGACGTCGGAGCCGGGGTGAGGTGCTCCGGCTTTCGTGGCCTGCTGCATCCGCGGCCTGCTCCAGCAGGGCGCGGGCCTTGGCCGTCCCTGGGGCAAGGCGTCGGCGGCACCGCCGAGTTCGTGGCGTACCGGATCAGTGACCGACGTCGTGGTCGCCCGCTTCGACGAGGCCGCTCTCGTAGGCGAAGATCACGATCTGGATGCGGTCGCGCAGCCCGAGCTTGGTGAGGATGTTCGACACATGCGACTTGACCGTGGCGGCGCCGATGACGAGTTGCTCGGCGATCTCCGCGTTGCTCGCGCCTCGGGCGACGGCGGTCATGATCTCGCGCTCGCGGCCCGTGAGCCGTTCCAGCCGGCCCGCGACGGCGGTGTTGGCGACCTGGCGCGGGGCGAAGCGGTCGATGAAGCGCCGGGTGATCGACGGGGCCAGCAGCGTCCCGCCCTCGGCCACGGTACGTACGGCGGTGGCCAGTTGCTCGGGCGGAATGTCCTTCAGGACGAACGCGCTGGCGCCGGAGCGCAGCGCCTTGTAGACGTACTCGTCCGGGTCGAACGTGGTCAGGATCAGCACTCGGGGGCCCCAGTCGGCCTCCTGAAGGATTCGCGACGTCGCTTCGAGGCCGTCCATCTCGGGCATGCGGATGTCCATGAGGATGACGTCCGGGCGGTGCAGGCGCGCCGCGTCGACCGCCTCCACGCCGGTGCCCGCCTCGGCCACCACCTCGATGTCCGGGTGGACCCGGAGGATCATCGCGAAGCCCCGCCGTACCAGCGCCTGGTCGTCGGCCACGACGACACGGATGCTCACCGGGGCTCTCCCTTGGGCTCTCCCCTGGGTGTCCCCGTGACGGGCTCTCCCGTGACAGGCTCTCCCGTGACGGGAAGCCGGGCGGTGAGCCGAAATCCGCCGCCGGGACGGGGCCCGGCGTCGAGGCCGCCGCCGAGCAGGACTGCTCTCTCCCGCATACCGACGATGCCATGGCCGGGCATGCCCCCGTGGGCGCCCGACATCGACCGGACTGCGGCGCCGCGGCCGTCGTCCAGGATCTCGATGGTGAGGCCGTCGCCCTCGCCGCGCAGACGCACCTCGGTGCGGGTGCCCGGTCCGCTGTGCTTGAGCACGTTGGTCAGCGCCTCCTGGACGATGCGGTACGCCGAGAGATCCACGCGGGCCGGCAGCGGCGCCCGGACGCCGTCCGTGACCGTGACGTCCAGACCCGCCTCGCGGACCTCGGCCACGAGCCGGGGCAGATCGGCCAGGCCCGGCTGGGGGCCCAGACCGTCGCCCTCCGCCTCCGGCCGCAACACTCCCAGCAGGTGCCGCAGTTCGTCCAGTGCCTGGCGTCCCGCTTCCTCCACCGCCGCCATCGCCTCCAGGGCGCCCCGCGGATCCTCGGCGGCCACCATCCGGGCCGCCCCGGCCTGCACGGTCATCATGCTCACCCGGTGGGCGACCACGTCGTGCAGCTCCCGGGCGATGTGAGAGCGCTCCTCGGTCACGATCCGCCGTGCCTCGGCGACCTGCTCCTGGCGCAGCCGGGCGGCACGCCCCGCCCGTAGCCGCAGCCGGCGACCGAGGTACCAGGCCCCGGACATGACGACGGCGCCGAAGCCGATGTCCCCCCACGGGACGGGGCGCAGCAGGCCGTCGACGGTGACCGCGGCGACGGCGGCGACGACGCCGAGCGGTCCCCACCGGGTGTCGTCGGTGTGCCGCCCGACGGCGTACAGCGCGACGATCACGATGCCGCCCATCGTGGAGTAGCTGCTGCCCAGCGTCGGGGCCCATGCGGCGAGCGTCACCCACAGGACCGCGACGGGGCTGCGCCGACGCCGGTAGAGCGCCGCGCCCGCCACCACGAAGAGCGGCAGGGCGGGGGAGAGGACGCGGGTGAGCGGGCGTACGGCCATCGCGTCCCCGGGAGCGTCCTCCAGGACCACCGCCGCCAGGAACATCGCGGTCGCGAGGACGGCGTCCGCGGTGCGCGGCCAGCGGGTGAACGGGCCGCGGAACCGGCCCGGCACACGGCGGCCCGGAGTCTCGGCATGCGGCACCGTGCGGTTCATCGTCGCTCCCACCAGAGGCGTCCGGTGCCCAGGCGCGGGCCGTCGGGGCGCACCGGGCACGTCATCGTAAGTCCGGCTCCGAGACACCGTCACCCGCCTGCGGACGGACGTGGTCCTCCGTCGCCGGGCGGAGCAGGCGTCCTGTTCCTCCCGCCGCGCGGGGGAGCTTCGAACCCATCGGGCGGCGGGAGACCGCGCCGGTGCCGGCGCCCACGATGGAACCGCTCAAGCCTCTTGCCGACGGAACCGCTCAAGCCTCGTGCCGGTCGCCGCCGGTCGCCGACCAGCGCCGCCGGTCGGCCGCCCACCCGCGCCCGACCGAACCCCCCCCGCTGGTCGGCACCCGTCCCAGCCCCCGTCCCACAGGAGCCTCAGCCATGAAGCGACTCACACGCCGTATCGGCGACGCGAGCGCCCGCCGACCGTGGGTGACCATCGCCGCCTGGGTGGCCGCCCTGGCCCTCGTACTGCCGCTGGCCGGGGTGGCCGGCGGCGCGTTCGCCGACGATCTCGTCGCCCCCGGCAGTCAGAGCGAGGAGGCGATGGAACTCCTGGAGGAGCGCTTCCCCGAAGCGTCCGGTGGCACGGCCATGGCCGTTTTCGCCGCCCCGGAGGGGGACCGGATAGAGCGCCACCGGCCCGCCGTCGAGGCGGCGGTGGCCCGGATCGCCGACGTGGAGCACGTCGCCACGGTCACCGACCCCTTCCGCGCGGGCACGGTCTCGCAGGACGGGCGGATCGGCTTCGCCCACGTCGCCTTCGCCCTACCGCCGATGGACGTGAACCCCGAGCAGATCGACGCACTGGACGGCGCGATCGAGCCCGCACGCGACGCCGGTCTCGTCGCCGAACTCGGCGGCGACACCGTCTTCATCAACGCCGAGACACCGACCTCGGGCGCCGAGGCGGCGGGCCTGCTGGCCGCGCTGGTCGTCCTGGTGGTCGCGTTCGGCACGATCGTCGTCGCGCTGGTCCCGATCGCGCTCGCGCTGGTCGCCGTCGCCGCCGGCCTGGGCAGCATCACGCTGCTGGCCCACGCCATGGACGTCTCCACCGCCGCCCCCACGATCGGCGCGATGATCGGCCTCGGCGTCGGCATCGACTACGCCCTGTTCATCGTCGCCCGCTGCCGGGAGAACCGTACGGCCGGACAGGACGCCGCCACCGCGCTGTCGAACGCCATGGCGTCGTCCGGCGCGGCCGTCCTGTTCGCCGGCAGCACCGTCGTCGTGGCGATGGCCGCGCTGGCACTGACCGGTCTGGGCTTTCTGACCTCGATCGGCCTGAGCACCTCGCTGGTCGTGCTGTTCGCCGTCGCGACCGCCCTGACGCTGCTGCCCGCGCTGCTGTCCCTGCTGGGCGACCGCATCCACCACAGGCGCCGCCGGGTCTCCCGGACCCGTCGCACGAAGAACCCTGAGAACACGGTGTGGTGGCGGTTCGCGCACCGCGTCTCCGCCCGGCCGTGGCGCCACCTGATCGCCGCGTCCGCGGTGCTGCTCGCCCTGGCCGCCCCCGCGCTGCGCATGGAGACCGGCTTCCCCGACGCGGGCGACGACGCGACCACCACCACGCACCGCCGCGCCTACGACCTGCTGGCCGAGGGCTTCGGGCCCGGCTTCAACGCCCCGCTGCTGATCGTCGCCGACCTGCGCGGCCCCGGCGTGGACGCCGAAGGCATCCCCGAGCTGTCCCGGAGCCTGGCCGCCGACCCCGGCATCGCGTCGGTCGGCGAGCCCCGGACGTCCGCGGCGGGGGACACCGTCGTCCTGCCCGCCCTCCCCACCACGGCCCCGGCGGACGCCGCGACCTCCGCCACCCTCGCACGCGTCCGCGACGCGGTGCCCGACAACGTCGCCGTCTCCGGCCTCACCGCCATGACCGACGACCTCACCCGCCAGCTCACCCACACCCTGCCGCTGTTCATCGCCGCGATCATCCTGGTGTCGTGCCTGCTGCTGATGCTGGTGTTCCGCTCCGTCGCGGTGCCGCTGAAGGCGGCCGTGATGAACCTGCTGTCCATCGGTGGCGCGTACGGGGTCGTGGTGGCCGTCTTCCAGTGGGGCTGGCTCGGGGGCCTGTTCCACCTCGACGAGACCCTGCCGATCGCCTCGCCCCTGCCGACGATCTTCTTCGCGGTCCTCTTCGGCCTCTCCATGGACTACGAGGTGTTCCTGCTGTCCCGGGTGCGGGAGGAGTACGACGCCACGGGCGACCCGGCCGAGTCGGTGGCGCGCGGCATGGCGGTCACCGGCCGCGTGATCACCTCCGCCGCGCTGATCATGACGGTGGTCTTCCTCAGCTTCGTCGCCAACCCGTCGCCGCTGGTCAAGATGATGGGCCTGGGCCTGGCGACCGCTATCGTGCTCGACGCCACGATCGTCCGCATGGTGCTGGTCCCCGCGGCCATGGCCCTGCTGGGCCGCGCCGCCTGGTGGCTCCCCCGCGCCCTCGACCGGCGGCTGCCCCGCATCGGCACGGAGGGCCCGGCTGCCCCACCGCCACCGGCCGAGACCGCGCTCGCTCCCACCGGTCCCCGGAGCGGCTGAGGTCCACCGCGGGCCCGTGGCCGGTCACCGCGTCAAGTGGCGGCCGGCCAGCTCCCGGATCCGGTCCACGTCGGCGGCGTCCCGCACGGCCCGCTTCGGCAGCACGCACATGCCGCCCACCGTGTCGTCGAGCGACAGCACGAACAGGCCGGGGGTCTCCCGACAGTCCCGGAAACCGTGCCAGTGGTGGGTGGCCGTCGAGACGGGCGTCCGGGTGTGTATGCCCTCGTCGTCCATGCGGATCGTGTACGGCCGCTGCGACTCGTCCCAGCGAAGGAGCATCCCCGCCCGGCGGCGCAGGCGCATCCTGTCGTAGAGCGAGCCCAGCAGCGTTCCCACCAGCGGGGCCAGCAGCATCCACGCCACCGGCCGCAGCCCGGACGGAAGGACCACCGCCAGGCAGACCACCACCGCGGACGTTCCCAGAAGGGGCTTCCACCAGGCGTCGCTGTTCCAGCGCGAGCGCAGGCGCAGCGCTTCCACCAGGTCCGCCAGAGTCGTCTCGCCCCGCAGTTCGACCGCCTGGTCCGCGGGGCTCTGTCTCGGGGTGTCGTCCATGGCAGGAGCGTAGTCGCCATCGGAGTTTGACCTGCGTCACCCCCGGGGTATTCTCTCCGGCTCGATTGGCCAGCCCCCCGCCCCATATGGCAGACTGTCCGAGTTGCTCGGTCGAGTGTTGATGCTGCGCGCCTCCCGCCGGGAGGACCGGAAGCGAGTCCCACAGTACTCGTCGTCCCTGATCAGGGGCGGACGTACGGGAATCTTCCGGGAAGCGTGGGCGCGGCACCGGCCAGGCGCCCGGTGGGCTTCTCGCCCCCGGTTCACGGTTCGGCAGGGCCGTGTGCAATCCCGCGGGGATGTTCGGACAAGGGACATCCGTGTCAGCGGGAGTGCGACACGCCCGACCGCGTGGGTCGGAGGAGAGCAAGGGAACACCGGGTTCCAGAGCTGTAGAGAGACAGGACTACGAAGTAGCCATGGCGGGACAGAAGATCCGCATCCGGCTCAAGGCCTACGACCACGAGGTCATCGACTCCTCGGCGAAGAAGATCGTCGAGACGGTGACCCGTACCGGTGCGTCGGTCGCGGGCCCGGTGCCGCTGCCCACTGAGAAGAACGTGTACTGCGTCATCAAGTCGCCGCACAAGTACAAGGACTCGCGCGAGCACTTCGAGATGCGCACGCACAAGCGCCTGATCGACATCCTCGACCCGACCCCCAAGACCGTTGACTCTCTGATGCGACTCGACCTCCCGGCCGGCGTCGACATCGAGATCAAGCTCTGAGGCCGGTGATCTGAAGATGGCTAAGCAGATCAAGGGCATCCTGGGCGAGAAGCTCGGTATGACGCAGGTGTGGGACGAGAACAACCGTGTTGTTCCGGTCACCGTCGTCAAGGCCGGGCCCAACGTCGTCACCCAGGTCCGCACGAACGACGTCGACGGCTACGAGTCCGTCCAGATCGCCTTCGGCGAGATCGACCCGCGCAAGGTGAACAAGCCCCTCAAGGGCCACTTCGCCAAGGCCGACGTCACCCCCCGTCGTCACCTCGTCGAGATCCGCACGTCGGACGCCTCCGAGTACACGCTCGGCCAGGAGATCACCGCTGAGGTGTTCGAGGCCGGCGTCAAGGTCGACGTGACCGGCAAGAGCAAGGGCAAGGGCTTCGCCGGTGTCATGAAGCGCCACAACTTCGGTGGCCTCGGCGCCGGACACGGCACCCAGCGCAAGCACCGCTCCCCCGGTTCCATCGGTGGCTGCGCCACCCCGGGCCGTGTGTTCAAGGGCCTCCGCATGGCGGGTCGCATGGGCAACGAGCGGGTCACCACCCAGAACCTGACCGTCCACGCCGTTGACGCGGAGAAGGGTCTGCTGCTCATCAAGGGCGCGGTTCCCGGTCCGAACGGCGGCCTCGTCCTGGTCCGCACCGCGGCCAAGGGGGCCTGAGGTAACCGATGAGCACTGTTGACATCCTTTCGCCGGCGGGCGACAAGGCCGGTACCGTCGAGCTCCCCGCGGAGATCTTCGACGTTGAGAAGGTCAGCATTCCGCTGATCCACCAGGTCGTCGTCGCACAGCTGGCCGCCGCCCGTCAGGGCACGCACAAGACCAAGACCCGTGGCGAGGTCCGCGGCGGTGGCAAGAAGCCGTACCGCCAGAAGGGCACCGGTCGCGCCCGTCAGGGTTCGACCCGCGCGCCGCAGTTCGCCGGTGGTGGCGTCGTGCACGGTCCCGTGCCGCGCGACTACTCGCAGCGGACCCCGAAGAAGATGAAGGCGGCCGCCCTGCGGCACGCCCTCACCGACCGGGCCCGCCACAACCGCATCCACGTCGTCTCCGGCGTCGTCGAGGGCGAGACCCCGTCGACGAAGGCCGCCAGGACGCTGTTCGGCAAGATCTCGGAGCGCAAGAACCTGCTCCTGGTCGTCGACCGCGCCGACGAGGCCGCGTGGCTGTCCGCCCGCAACCTGCCCCAGGTCCACATCCTGGAGCCGGGCCAGCTGAACACGTACGACGTTCTCGTCTCGGACGACGTGGTCTTCACCAAGGCCGCTTTCGAGTCCTTCGTGTCCGGCGCGCCTTCCGCCGAGCGGAGCAATGACACCGAAGGGAGCGAGGCCTGATGGCTATCCGTCACCCCGCCATTGCCTCGAAGGCCGCCAAGGCCGCCAAGGCCGCTCGCGTCGCCAAGGCGCGTCGCCACGCCACCGAGGGCAAGAACACCGTCGAGACGCCGCTGAGCAAGTCGTACACGGACCCCCGTGACGTCCTGCTGAAGCCGGTCGTCTCCGAGAAGAGCTACGCGCTGCTCGACGAGAACAAGTACACGTTCGTCGTCGACCCGCGGGCCAACAAGACCCAGATCAAGGAGGCCGTGCAGTCGGTCTTCCAGGTCAAGGTCACCGGGGTCAACACGATCAACCGCCAGGGCAAGCGCAAGCGGACCCGCACCGGCTTCGGCCAGCGCGCCGCCACCAAGCGCGCGATCGTGACCCTCGCCGAGGGCGACCGTATCGACATCTTCGGCGGTCCGACCTCCTGACCGGAGGTCCGGATCGTTCGATATCGGACGAGGACTGAGAAATGGGTATCCGCAAGTACAAGCCGACGACTCCTGGCCGTCGTGGCGCCAGCGTCGCCGACTTCGTCGAGGTCACGCGGTCCACGCCGGAGAAGTCGCTGGTCCGTCCCCTGCACAGCAAGGGCGGCCGTAACAATTCCGGTCGTGTGACCGTTCGCCACCAGGGTGGCGGACACAAGCGCGCCTACCGCGTGATCGACTTCCGTCGTCACGACAAGGACGGCGTGCCGGCGAAGGTCGCGCACATCGAGTACGACCCCAACCGCACCGCGCGTATCGCGCTGCTGCACTACGCCGACGGCGAGAAGCGCTACATCCTCGCGCCGCGCGGCCTGCAGCAGGGCGACCGCATCGAGAACGGTCCCGGGGCCGACATCAAGCCGGGCAACAACCTGGCCCTCCGCAACATCCCGGTCGGTACCACGATCCACGCGATCGAGCTCCGTCCCGGTGGCGGTGCCAAGTTCGCCCGCTCCGCCGGTGCCTCCGTGCAGCTGCTCGCGAAGGAGGGCTCCATGGCCCACCTGCGCATGCCGTCCGGAGAGATCCGCCTGGTCGACGTGCGCTGCCGCGCCACCGTCGGCGAGGTCGGCAACGCCGAGCAGTCGAACATCAACTGGGGTAAGGCCGGCCGCAAGCGCTGGCTGGGCGTTCGCCCGACCGTGCGTGGTGTGGTCATGAACCCGGTCGACCACCCGCACGGTGGTGGTGAGGGCCGTACCTCCGGTGGCCGCCACCCGGTTTCCCCGTGGGGCAAGAAGGAAGGCCGTACTCGTTCGCCCAAGAAGGCGTCGAACAAGTACATCGTCCGCCGCCGCAAGACGAACAAGAAGCGCTAAGGACGGGTTGAGATGCCTCGTAGCTTGAAGAAGGGGCCCTTCGTCGACGACCACCTGATGAAGAAGGTGGACGCCCAGAACGAAGCCGGCACCAAGAACGTCATCAAGACCTGGTCCCGTCGCTCGATGATCGTGCCGGCCATGCTCGGCCACACGCTCGCGGTGCACAACGGCAAGACCCACATCCCGGTGTTCGTCACCGAGTCGATGGTCGGCCACAAGCTCGGCGAGTTCTCGCCGACGCGCACCTTCCGGGGCCACGTCAAGGAAGACCGGAAGTCGAAGCGCCGCTAGGCGCGGATCGCAACAGACAGTAAGTAACTGAAGGGACAACCATGGAAGCCAGGGCCCAGGCGCGGTACATCCGCGTCACGCCCATGAAGGCCCGCCGCGTGGTGGACCTCATCCGTGGCATGGACGCCACGGAGGCCCAGGCGGTCCTGCGATTCGCTCCGCAGGCTGCCTCGGTTCCGGTGGGCAAGGTGCTCGACAGCGCCATCGCCAACGCCGCGCACAACTACGACCACACCGATGTCGACAGCCTCTTCATCTCCGAGGCCTACGTCGACGAGGGCCCGACCCTGAAGCGGTTCCGTCCGCGCGCCCAGGGCCGTGCCTACCGGATCCGCAAGCGGACCAGCCACATCACCGTGGTCGTCAGCAGCAAGGAAGGAACCCGGTAATGGGCCAGAAGGTAAACCCGCACGGGTTCCGGCTCGGTGTCACCACCGACTTCAAGTCGCGCTGGTACGCCGACAAGCTGTACAAGGACTACGTCAAGGAAGACGTCGCCATCCGTCGGATGATGACGTCCGGCATGGAGCGCGCCGGTATTTCCAAGGTGGAGATCGAGCGCACCCGTGACCGCGTCCGCGTCGACATCCACACCGCTCGCCCGGGCATCGTCATCGGCCGCCGCGGCGCCGAGGCCGACCGCATCCGCGGTGACCTGGAGAAGCTGACCGGCAAGCAGGTCCAGCTGAACATCCTCGAGGTCAAGAACCCGGAGACGGACGCTCAGCTGGTGGCCCAGGCCGTCGCCGAGCAGCTGTCCTCCCGCGTCTCCTTCCGCCGTGCCATGCGCAAGAGCATGCAGTCGGCGATGAAGGCGGGCGCCAAGGGCATCAAGATCCAGTGCGGTGGCCGTCTCGGCGGCGCCGAGATGTCCCGCTCGGAGTTCTACCGCGAGGGCCGGGTGCCCCTGCACACGCTCCGCGCGAACGTGGACTACGGCTTCTTCGAGGCCAAGACGACCTTCGGCCGCATCGGTGTGAAGGTCTGGATCTACAAGGGCGACGTCAAGAACATCGCCGAGGTCCGCGCCGAGAACGCCGCCGCCCGTGCGGGCAACCGCCCGGCCCGCGGTGGCGGTTCCGACCGCCCGGCCCGTGGTGGCCGCGGTGGCGAGCGGCGCGGTCGCAAGCCGCAGCAGTCCGCCGCGGCGGCCGAGGCCCAGACGGCCGAGACGCCCGCGGGTGCCGCCGCCGAGCCCAGCGCTGCTGGAAAGGAGAGCTGACCCATGCTGATCCCCCGTAGGGTCAAGCACCGCAAGCAGCACCACCCGAAGCGCAGCGGTATGTCCAAGGGTGGGACGCAGGTTGCGTTCGGCGAGTACGGCATCCAGGCGCTGACCCCGGCGTACGTGACGAACCGCCAGATCGAGGCGGCTCGTATCGCCATGACCCGTCACATCAAGCGTGGCGGCAAGGTCTGGATCAACATCTACCCCGACCGCCCGCTCACCAAGAAGCCGGCCGAGACCCGCATGGGTTCCGGTAAGGGTTCGCCGGAGTGGTGGGTCGCCAACGTCAAGCCCGGACGCGTGATGTTCGAGCTGTCGTACCCCAACGAGAAGATCGCCCGTGAGGCGCTGACGCGTGCGGCCCACAAGCTGCCGATGAAGTGCCGGATCGTCAAGCGCGAGGCAGGTGAAGCGTGATGTCGGCCGGTACCAAGGCGTCCGAGCTGCGCGAGCTGGGCAACGAGGAGCTTCTGGCGAAGCTTCGCGAGGCCAAGGAAGAGCTGTTCAACCTCCGCTTCCAGGCGGCGACGGGCCAGCTCGAGAACCACGGCCGTCTGAAGGCGGTCCGCAAGGACATCGCCCGGATCTACACCCTCATGCGTGAGCGTGAGCTCGGCATTGAGACGGTGGAGAACGCCTGATGAGCGAGAACAACGTGACTGACCAGAACACTGAGGCGCGCGGCTTCCGCAAGACCCGTGAGGGCTACGTCGTCAGCGACAAGATGGACAAGACCGTCGTCGTCGCCGTCGAGGACCGCGTCAAGCACGCCCTGTACGGCAAGGTCATCCGCCGTACGAACAAGCTCAAGGCGCACGACGAGCAGAACGCCGCGGGTGTCGGCGACCGCGTCCTCCTGATGGAGACCCGGCCGCTGTCCGCGACCAAGCGCTGGCGCGTCGTCGAGATCCTCGAGAAGGCCAAGTAATCCCTGCGGGGCTTCCCGCAGGACAGAACCGCCGCCTCGGCTGGGGTCCGTGAAACGACGTGCGGACCCCAGACGGGAAACCGGCTGAGCTGCGTACATCACCAGCGCGAGAAGCGCGAGTGTTTTACGGAGCCCGCTGGGCGGCCCCGTAATTCCTGCGGGATTCGCTCGCAGGACAGTTCCGCCAGGCTCGGGGCGGAGTCACCTGTGTAAGTGTGACTGCGCCCCGGGAACCGGCAGACAACCAGGAGATAGACGTGATCCAGCAGGAGTCGCGACTGCGTGTCGCCGACAACACTGGTGCGAAGGAGATCCTTTGCATCCGTGTGCTCGGTGGCTCCGGTCGCCGCTACGCGGGTATCGGTGACGTCATCGTCGCCACCGTCAAGGACGCGATCCCCGGTGGCAACGTGAAGAAGGGTGACGTCGTCAAGGCGGTCATCGTTCGCACCGTCAAGGAGCGCCGCCGTCCGGACGGCTCGTACATCCGCTTCGACGAGAACGCCGCCGTCATTCTGAAGAACGACGGCGACCCTCGCGGCACCCGTATCTTCGGCCCCGTCGGCCGTGAGCTGCGCGAGAAGAAGTTCATGAAGATCATCTCCCTCGCGCCGGAGGTGCTGTGAGCATGAAGATCAAGAAGGGCGACCTGGTCCAGGTCATCACCGGCAAGGACAAGGGCAAGCAGGGCAAGGTCATTGCCGCTTACCCGCGCGAGGAGCGCGTCCTGGTCGAGGGTGTCAACCGGGTCAAGAAGCACACCAAGGCCGGTCCCACGGCTCGCGGCTCGCAGGCCGGTGGCATCGTCACGACCGAGGCGCCGATCCACGTCTCCAACGTCCAGCTGATCGTGGAGAAGGACGGCAAGAAGGTCGTGACCCGCGTCGGCTACCGCTTCGACGAAGAGGGCAACAAGATCCGCGTTGCCAAGCGGACGGGTGAGGACATCTGATGACGACCACCACCACTCCGCGCCTGAAGACGAAGTACCGCGAGGAGATCGTCGGCAAGCTGCGTGACGAGTTCAAGTACGAGAACGTCATGCAGGTTCCGGGCCTCGTCAAGATCGTGGTCAACATGGGTGTGGGCGACGCCGCCCGCGACTCCAAGCTGATCGAGGGCGCCATCCGCGACCTCACCACGATCACCGGTCAGAAGCCGGCCGTCACCAAGGCCCGCAAGTCCATCGCGCAGTTCAAGCTGCGTGAGGGCCAGCCGATCGGTGCCCACGTCACGCTCCGTGGCGACCGCATGTGGGAGTTTTTGGACCGCACCCTGTCGCTCGCGCTGCCGCGCATCCGCGACTTCCGCGGCCTGTCCCCCAAGCAGTTCGACGGCCGTGGCAACTACACCTTCGGTCTCACGGAGCAGGTCATGTTCCACGAGATCGACCAGGACAAGATCGACCGCGTCCGGGGTATGGACATCACCGTGGTCACCACGGCGACCAACGACGCTGAGGGCCGCGCGCTCCTTCGTCACCTCGGCTTCCCCTTCAAGGAGGCGTGAGCGAGATGGCGAAGAAGGCTCTGATTGCCAAGGCTGCTCGCAAGCCCAAGTTCGGTGTGCGCGCGTACACCCGCTGCCAGCGCTGCGGCCGTCCGCACTCCGTGTACCGCAAGTTCGGCCTGTGCCGCGTGTGCCTTCGTGAGATGGCTCACCGTGGCGAGCTGCCGGGCGTGACCAAGAGCTCCTGGTAATCCCGGTAATCAGGGATTCCCAAGGCTCTCGGTAAGCATCTAGGGGCGGTCAGACGCCCAGCTCACATACCTTAGGCTTGTGGGGTTGGGCGTCTGTCGCCGCCCGTACGACTTACTACGCCGTAGGTCCACCGCGCCGCACCCGTCCCGTCTCGGATCGGGGAGAGGGATGGCGCACCAGGAAACCCCGGCGAGAGAGGCCGAAGGCCAATTCATGACCATGACTGATCCGATCGCAGACATGCTTACGCGTCTGCGGAACGCGAACTCGGCGTACCACGACACCGTGGCGATGCCGCACTCGAAGATCAAGTCGCACATCGCGGAGATCCTCCAGCAGGAGGGCTTCATCACGGGCTGGCGCGTCGAGGACGCCGAGGTCGGCAAGAACCTCGTCCTGGAGCTGAAGTTCGGCCCCAACCGTGAGCGCTCCATCGCGGGCATCAAGCGGATCTCCAAGCCCGGTCTCCGGGTGTACGCGAAGTCCACCAACCTGCCGAAGGTGCTCGGCGGCCTCGGCGTGGCGATCATCTCCACGTCCCACGGGCTCCTCACCGACAAGCAGGCCGGCAAGAAGGGCGTAGGCGGAGAAGTTCTCGCCTACGTCTGGTAACGGAAGGGAACGGAGGAAACAGCTATGTCGCGCATCGGCAAGCTCCCCATCGCGGTTCCCGCCGGCGTGGACGTCACCATCGACGGCCGTACGGTCAAGGTCAAGGGCCCCAAGGGCGAGCTGACCCACACCGTCTCGGCACCGATCGAGGTCGTCAAGGGCGAGGACAGCACCCTGCAGGTGACCCGCCCGAACGACGAGCGTCAGAACAAGGCCCTGCACGGCCTGTCCCGCACGCTGGTGGCGAACATGATCACCGGCGTGACCCAGGGTTACGTGAAGAAGCTCGAAATCAGCGGTGTCGGTTACCGCGTGCAGGCCAAGGGCTCGAACCTGGAGTTCGCGCTCGGCTACAGCCACCCGATCACCGTCGAGGCGCCCGAGGGCATCACCTTCAAGGTGGAGACCCCGACCCGTTTCTCGGTCGAGGGCATCGACAAGCAGAAGGTCGGCGAGGTCGCGGCCAACATCCGCAAGCTGCGCAAGCCCGACCCGTACAAGGCCAAGGGCGTCAAGTACGAGGGCGAAGTCATCCGCCGCAAGGTCGGAAAGGCGGGTAAGTAAGCCATGGCATACGGGCAGAAGATCCTGAAGGGCGACGCCTACAAGCGCGCCGCGATCAAGCGCCGTCACATCCGGATCCGCAAGCGGATCAACGGTACGGCGGAGCGTCCCCGTCTGGTCGTGACCCGCTCCAACCGTCACATCGTGGCGCAGGTGATCGACGACCTGAAGGGCCACACCCTGGCGTCGGCGTCCACCCTGGACGCCTCGATCCGCGGTGGCGAGGGCGACAAGTCCGCGCAGGCCAAGCAGGTCGGTGCCCTGGTCGCCGAGCGCGCCAAGGCCGCCGGTGTCGAGGCCGTCGTGTTCGACCGTGGTGGTAACCAGTACGCGGGGCGCATCGCCGCCCTGGCGGACGCCGCCCGCGAGGCCGGACTCAAGTTCTGAGTCGGTTCCGTAGCTAGCGGAAACAGAGAGAGGTAATTCCAATGGCTGGACCCCAGCGCCGCGGTGGCGGTGCCGGTGGCGGCGAGCGGCGGGACCGGAAGGGCCGTGACGGCGGCGCTGCTGCCGCCGAGAAGACCGCGTACGTTGAGCGCGTCGTCGCGATCAACCGCGTCGCCAAGGTTGTGAAGGGTGGTCGTCGCTTCAGCTTCACCGCGCTGGTCGTGGTGGGCGACGGTGACGGCACCGTGGGTGTCGGATACGGCAAGGCCAAGGAGGTGCCGGCCGCCATCGCCAAGGGCGTTGAGGAGGCCAAGAAGCACTTCTTCAAGGTCCCCCGGATCCAGGGCACCATCCCGCACCCGATCCAGGGTGAGAAGGCTGCCGGTGTCGTGCTCCTGAAGCCGGCGTCGCCGGGTACCGGTGTGATCGCCGGTGGTCCGGTGCGTGCCGTGCTGGAGTGCGCCGGTATCCACGACGTGCTGTCGAAGTCGCTCGGCTCCGACAACGCCATCAACATCGTGCACGCGACCGTGGAGGCCCTGAAGGGCCTGCAGCGTCCCGAGGAGATCGCGGCCCGCCGCGGTCTGCCGCTGGAGGACGTCGCCCCCGCGGCTCTGCTGCGTGCGCGTGCCGGGGTGGGTGCGTAATCATGGCGCAGCTCAAGATCACGCAGGTCAAGTCCTACATCGGCAGCAAGCAGAACCACCGTGACACTCTGCGGTCGCTTGGTCTCAAGGGGATCAACACCGTGGTCGTCAAGGAGGACCGCCCCGAGTTCCGCGGCATGGTGCACACCGTCCGCCACCTCGTGACGGTCGAGGAGGTCGACTGATCATGGCGGAGAACAACCCGCTCAAGATCCACAACCTCCGTCCCGCCCCGGGCGCCAAGACCGCCAAGACCCGTGTCGGTCGTGGTGAGGCGTCGAAGGGTAAGACGGCCGGTCGTGGTACCAAGGGCACCAAGGCCCGCTACCAGGTTCCGGAGCGCTTCGAGGGTGGCCAGATGCCGCTGCACATGCGCCTCCCGAAGCTGAAGGGCTTCAAGAACCCGTTCAAGACCGAGTACCAGGTCGTGAACCTCGACAAGCTGGCCGCGCTCTACCCGGAGGGTGGCGAGGTCACCGTCGAGTCGCTGGTGGCCAAGGGTGCCGTTCGCAAGAACAGCCTCGTCAAGGTCCTCGGCCAGGGCGAGATCTCCGTGGCGCTGCAGGTGACGGTCGACGCCGTCTCCGGCTCCGCCAAGGAGAAGATCACCGCCGCCGGCGGTACCGTCACCGAGCTGGTCTGAACACTTCAGGCGTCTCGATGACTTGAGCGATCCCGACCGGGGATGCCCCACAAATGGGGTATCCCCGGTTGGTCGTTCCAAGGGGGGCAGTCCCGCGGGTAAGGTGGCCTGCACTGCCAACTTTCACAGCTGCCGCACCTCGGGCACTTTGAGCGGCAGTTGACCGTTACCCATGTCGTTGTTCTATTGGAACCTCAAGACCGTCACCCTTGACGCAGATGCGCGGGGGTCGCAGGAGGCACCGTGCTCACCGCGTTCGCCCGGGCGTTCAAGACGCCCGACCTGCGCAAGAAGCTGCTCTTCACGCTCGGCATCATCGTGGTGTACCGGATCGGCACGCACATCCCGATTCCGGGCGTCGACTACCAGAACGTCCAGACCTGCATCGACGTAGCCAAGGGCAACCAGGGTCTGTTCGGTCTGGTCAACATGTTCAGCGGCGGCGCCCTGCTGCAGATCACGATCTTCGCGCTCGGCATCATGCCGTACATCACCGCGAGCATCATCCTGCAACTGCTGACGGTGGTGATCCCCCGCCTCGAAGCCCTCAAGAAGGAGGGCCAGGCCGGTACGGCGAAGATCACGCAGTACACCCGCTACCTGACCGTGGCGCTCGCCGTCCTGCAGGGCACCGGCCTGGTCGCCACCGCCCGCAGCGGCGCCCTCTTCTCCGGCTGCCCGGTCGCCAACCAGATCGTCCCCGACCAGTCGATCTTCGTCACGATCACCATGGTCATCGTGATGACCGCCGGTACGGCCGTCGTGATGTGGCTCGGTGAGCTCATCACCGACCGCGGCATCGGCAACGGCATGTCGATCCTGATGTTCATCTCGATCGCCGCCACCTTCCCGGCCGCCCTGTGGGCCATCAAGCAGCAGGGCTCGCTGGCCGACGGCTGGATCGAGTTCGGCACGGTCATCCTCGTCGGCCTGTTCATGGTCGGCCTGGTGGTCTTCGTCGAGCAGGCCCAGCGCCGTATCCCGGTGCAGTACGCCAAGCGCATGATCGGCCGCCGGGCCTACGGCGGTACGTCCACATACATCCCGCTCAAGGTGAACCAGGCGGGTGTGATTCCCGTCATCTTCGCCTCGTCGCTGCTCTACATCCCGGCGCTGATCGCGCAGTTCTCCAGCGGCAACTCGGGCTGGAAGACCTGGATCGAGGCTCACCTCGTCCAGGGCGATCACCCGATTTACATCAGTCTGTACTTCTTGCTGATTGTTTTCTTCGCGTTCTTCTACGTGGCGATCTCCTTCAACCCCGAGGAAGTCGCCGACAACATGAAGAAGTATGGTGGCTTCATCCCGGGCATCCGGGCTGGCCGACCGACCGCTGAGTACCTGAGCTACGTACTCAACCGGATCACCTGGCCGGGTTCGCTGTATCTGGGTCTGATCGCTCTCGTTCCGACAATGGCGTTGGTTGGTTTCGGGGCAAACCAGAACTTCCCGTTCGGCGGTACCAGCATCCTGATCATCGTGGGTGTCGGTCTGGAGACGGTGAAGCAGATTGAGAGCCAGCTCCAGCAGCGCAATTACGAAGGGTTCCTCCGCTGATGCGAATCGTCCTCGTCGGGCCGCCGGGTGCCGGTAAGGGTACGCAGGCCACGCGCCTTGCCGAGAAGCTGTCGATCCCGCACATCTCCACGGGCGACCTGTTCCGCGCCAACATCAGTCGGCAGACGGAGCTCGGCAAGCTGGCGAAGTCGTACATGGACGCCGGCAACCTGGTGCCGGACGAGGTCACCATCGCCATGGCGAAGGACCGCATGGAGCAGCCGGACGCCGAGAACGGCTTCCTGCTGGACGGCTTCCCGCGCAATGTCTCGCAGGCCGAGGCGCTGGACGAACTGCTCCGGTCCGAGGGCATCGAGCTGGACGCGGTGCTGGACCTGGAGGCCCCCGAGGACGAGGTCGTCAAGCGGATCGCCGGACGGCGGATCTGCCGCAAGGACTCCGCGCACGTGTTCCACGTGACGTACAGCGCGCCGAAGAAGGAGGGCGTCTGCGACGTCTGCGGCGGTGAGCTGTACCAGCGGGACGACGACTCCGAGGAGACGGTGCGCAAGCGGCTGGAGGTCTACCACACGCAGACCGAGCCGATCATCGACTACTACAAGGCGCAGGGGCTGGTCGTCACCATCTCGGCGATGGGTGCGGTCGACGAGGTCACGGGCCGGGCGCTGGAGGCGCTCAAGCGCGAGGACGACGCCCAGTAGTCGTTTGTACGTAGTCGGCGGCCGCGGTCCCTGGTGAAGGGGCCGCGGCCGCTGCGTGGGTGGGCCGGTGTGGCGGCCCCGTATCGTGGAAGCAGTCCGTCCCCTCCCGGTCCAAGAAAGGCCGTCGTCCTCATGGTGCAGATCAAGAGTCCCGAGCAGATCGCCAAGATGCGTGAGGCCGGGTTGGTCGTCGCCGCCATCCACGCGGCCACGCGTGCGGCCGCGGTGCCCGGGGCCAGTACGAAGGATCTGGACGAGGTCGCGCGCAAGGTGCTCGCGGAGCACGGTGCGAAGTCGAACTTCCTGGGGTACGGGGGCTTCCCCGCGACCATCTGCACCTCGGTGAACGAGGTCGTCGTCCATGGCATCCCGTCCGAGGACGTCGTGCTCAAGGACGGGGACATCATCTCCATCGACTGCGGCGCGATCGTCGACGGCTGGCACGGTGACGCCGCCTACACGGCCTTCGTCGGCTCCGGGCACGCTCCGGAGCTGGTCGAGCTCTCGCGGGTGACCGAGGAGTCGATGTGGGCCGGTATCGCGGCCATGAAGCCGGGCAACCGGCTGGTCGACATCTCCCGGGCCATCGAGACGTACATCCGCCGCCAGCCGAAGCCGGGCGGTGGCCGCTACGGCATCATCGAGGACTACGGCGGCCACGGCATCGGCTCCGAGATGCACATGGACCCGCACCTGCTGAACTACGTCGACCGGCGCCGCGGCAAGGGCCCGAAGCTGGTCCCCGGCTTCTGCCTCGCCATCGAGCCGATGGTCTCCCTGGGCACCCCCAAGACGGAGGTCCTGGAGGACAACTGGACGGTCATCACGACCGACGGCACCTGGTCCTCGCACTGGGAGCACTCGGTGGCGCTGACCGAGCGGGGCCCGCTGGTCCTGACGGCTCCGGACGGGGGCAGGGCGAAGCTGGCCGAGTACGGGGTCACGGCCGCACCGGATCCGCTCGCATAGTGATCTTCAGGGTGGGGCAGACTGCCTCGATTCGTGTTTCCGGGTGCGCTGACGTAGACTGACTCGTCGGCTCTTGTGTACCCGCATGTCTGCATGCGCTCGCAATGAGTCGATCAAGGTAGTCGATTCCGAAGGGCGAAGCGTGGCCAAGAAGCAAGGTGCCATCGAGATCGAGGGCACTGTCGTCGAGTCTCTGCCGAACGCCATGTTCAAGGTCGAGCTCCAGAACGGCCACCAGGTCCTGGCACACATCAGCGGCAAGATGCGTATGCACTACATCCGCATCCTCCCTGACGACCGGGTCGTGGTGGAGCTGTCTCCGTACGACCTGACGCGTGGCCGGATCGTCTACCGGTACAAGTAGATCTTGCCCGCGCCCCGGGCCTCCCCGAGGCGATGGCACTGACCCGGAGAACCTCACCCCATGAAGGTCAAGCCGAGCGTCAAGAAGATCTGCGACAAGTGCAGGGTGATCCGCCGTCACGGCCGGGTCATGGTCATCTGCGAGAACCCGCGCCACAAGCAGCGCCAGGGCTGACCGTACGACCTTCCCTCCGCACCGCCATCGCAGAGATTCGCGCGACGCGAGCTGAATTTGTTCATACGCAGGGCCCGAGCCGCGCGACGGCTTGACACCCCCGGTCGGAGGCCGGGGACCCAGTCCGTACCTGATACGGCGGCTGGGAACCGGTCCTGTGGAAGACCTCCGAAGATCACCAGGAGCCATTGAATGGCACGCGTTTCCGGTGTCGACATCCCGCGCGAAAAGCGCGTGGAGGTCGCCCTCACCTACGTGTTCGGCATCGGCCGGACCCTTTCGCAGCAGACGCTGGCTGCCACCGGCGTCGACCCGAACACCCGCGTTCGCGACCTCTCCGAGGAGCAGCTCGTCGCGATCCGCGAGTACGTCGACAACAACATCAAGACCGAGGGTGACCTCCGTCGCGAGATCCAGGCCGACATCCGCCGCAAGGTCGAGATCGGCTGCTACCAGGGTCTGCGGCACCGCCGTGGCCTGCCCGTCCGCGGTCAGCGCACCAGCACCAACGCCCGCACCCGCAAGGGCCCGCGTCGCGCCATCGCCGGCAAGAAGAAGCCGGGCAAGAAGTAGTCCGCAGCGGACCACCGTCCACGGTCTTCGCTGTAGGACCGACCACCTCCGTAGGAGTTAAGAGATGCCCCCCAAGGGACGTCAGGGCGCTGCCAAGAAGGTGCGCCGCAAGGAAAAGAAGAACGTCGCTCACGGCCACGCGCACATCAAGAGCACGTTCAACAACACGATCGTCTCCATCACGGACCCGTCCGGCAACGTGATCTCCTGGGCCTCCGCCGGCCACGTCGGCTTCAAGGGCTCCCGGAAGTCCACGCCGTTCGCCGCGCAGATGGCCGCCGAGTCGGCCGCCCGCCGCGCCCAGGAGCACGGCATGCGCAAGGTCGACGTGTTCGTCAAGGGCCCGGGTTCCGGTCGTGAGACCGCCATCCGTTCGCTCCAGGCGACCGGTCTTGAGGTCGGCTCCATCCAGGACGTCACCCCGACCCCGCACAACGGCTGCCGTCCGCCCAAGCGCCGCCGCGTCTGACGCACGGCCGCTTGGTCCGAGGTTTTCGGGCGGTACGGCTCCTTACCGGGGTCGTATCGCCCGTACCCTTGCAGTACCCGTGTCGTGCATGCGGCGCGGTTTGGTCGGGCGTCATATAGCGGGCGCCCACGACTGAAGGATCTGATCCACACATGCTGATCGCTCAGCGTCCCTCGTTGACCGAAGAGGTCGTCGACGAGTTCCGCTCCCGGTTCGTGATCGAGCCGCTGGAGCCGGGCTTCGGCTACACCCTCGGCAACTCCCTCCGCCGTACGCTCCTGTCGTCGATCCCCGGTGCCGCGGTCACCAGCATCCGGATCGACGGTGTCCTGCACGAGTTCACCACCGTGCCGGGCGTCAAGGAGGACGTCACCGACCTGATCCTCAACATCAAGCAGCTGGTCGTGAGCAGTGAGCACGACGAGCCGGTCGTGATGTACCTGCGCAAGCAGGGTCCGGGTCTGGTCACCGCCGCCGACATCGCGCCCCCGGCCGGTGTCGAGGTGCACAACCCCGACCTCGTCCTCGCCACGCTCAACGGCAAGGGCAAGCTGGAGATGGAGCTGACGGTCGAGCGTGGCCGCGGTTACGTCTCCGCCGTGCAGAACAAGCAGGTGGGCCAGGAGATCGGTCGTATCCCGGTCGACTCCATCTACTCGCCGGTGCTCAAGGTCACGTACAAGGTCGAGGCCACGCGTGTCGAGCAGCGCACCGACTTCGACAAGCTGATCGTCGACGTCGAGACCAAGCAGGCCATGCGGCCGCGCGACGCCATGGCGTCCGCCGGTAAGACGCTGGTCGAGCTGTTCGGTCTCGCCCGTGAGCTGAACATCGACGCCGAGGGCATCGACATGGGTCCGTCCCCGACGGACGCCGCCCTCGCCGCCGACCTGGCGCTGCCGATCGAGGAGCTGGAGCTCACGGTCCGCTCCTACAACTGCCTCAAGCGCGAGGGCATCCACAGCGTGGGTGAGCTCGTGGCTCGTTCCGAGGCCGACCTCCTCGACATCCGTAACTTCGGTGCGAAGTCGATCGACGAGGTCAAGGCGAAGCTGGCCGGGATGGGTCTCGCCCTGAAGGACAGCCCGCCCGGATTCGACCCGACCGCCGCCGCGGACGCCTTCGGCGCCGACGACGACGCGGACGCGGGTTTCGTGGAGACCGAGCAGTACTGATCGGTCGTTGCCGGTGAGCATCCGCTCATCGGGTTCCTGACCCCGGTACCTGATACGGCCGGGGCAGACACACAGGAGAAGAACCATGCCGAAGCCCACCAAGGGTGCCCGTCTGGGCGGCAGTGCCGCGCACGAGAAGCTGATGCTCGCGAACCTCGCGAAGTCGCTGTTCGAGCACGGCCGTATCACCACAACCGAGGCGAAGGCCCGCCGCCTGCGCCCGTACGCCGAGCGTCTGATCACCAAGGCGAAGAAGGGCGACCTTCACAACCGCCGTCAGGTGCTCCAGGTCATCACGGACAAGAGCATCGTCCACACGCTCTTCACCGAGATCGGCCCGCGCTACGAGAACCGCCCGGGTGGCTACACCCGTATCACCAAGATCGGTAACCGCCGTGGCGACAACGCGCCCATGGCTGTCATCGAGCTGGTCGAGGCGCTGACCGTTGCGCAGCAGGCCACGGGTGAGGCCGAGGCCGCCACCAAGCGTGCGGTCAAGGAGGCCGAGGCCGCGGAGGCTACGGAGGCTGCCGAGTCCAAGGTCGACGTGACCAAGGCCGAGGACGCCGCCGAGGAGTCGAAGGACGCGTAAGCGTTCTGCAGAGGGCTGTTCGGTTGCGGGTGCGGCTTTCGCCGTGGCTTGTCGCGCCCACGCGGCGGAGCCGCATATCGATGCAGTCCCGCGCCCCTTGAAGGCGTTGCGGGCCCGTTCCTTTTCAAGGAGCGGGCCCGCTCTTGTGTTGCTGAGAGGATCTGTACGTGAGTGATGAAGCAGCGCCCGGTTACGTGCGTGTCCGCCTCGACCTGTCGTACGACGGGAGCGCCTTCCACGGCTGGGCCAAGCAGGCCGGTGGGAAGCGGACCGTGCAGGGGGAGGTCGAGGACGCGCTGCGTACGGTCACCCGGTCCCGGGAGACGTACGAGCTGACCGTGGCCGGGCGGACCGACGCCGGGGTGCACGCGCGGGGGCAGGTCGCGCATGTCGATCTGCCGCGGGAGGTGTGGGCGGAGCACCACCAGAAGCTGCTCAAGCGGCTCGCCGGGCGGCTGCCCAAGGATGTGCGGGTGTGGGCCCTGCGGGAGGCCCCGGCCGGTTTCAACGCCCGCTTCTCGGCGGTCTGGCGCCGGTACGCCTACCGCGTCACCGACAACCCGGGCGGCGTGGACCCGCTGCTGCGGGGCCACGTTCTCTGGCACGACTGGCCGCTCGACGTCGACGCGATGAACGAGGCGGCTCGGGGGCTGCTGGGGGAGCACGACTTCGCCGCCTACTGCAAGCGGCGGGAGGGGGCCACGACCATCCGGACGTTGCAGGAACTGAGCCTCGTGCGCGGCGGCGACGGGATCATCACCGCGACCGTGCGGGCCGACGCCTTCTGTCACAACATGGTGCGCTCGCTGATCGGCGCCCTGCTGTTCGTGGGCGACGGGCACCGCCCGCCGGACTGGCCGGGCAAGGTGCTCGCGGCCGGCGTACGGGATTCGGCCGTGCACGTCGTACGACCGCACGGCCTGACGCTGGAGGAGGTCGGCTACCCGGCGGACGATCTGCTGGCCGCGCGCAACAAGGAGGCGCGCAACAAGCGGTCGCTGCCGGGTACCGCGGGGTGCTGCTGACCCGTCCTACTCGTTCGCCGCAGCCGACGCCTGGGCCTCGCCGCGCCTGCGGATCTGGCGGAAGGTGAACTCGGCCAGGTCGTCGCCGGTGGCGAAGACCGCCGTGTCCTTGGTGGTCACGTCGTTGCCGTTGGTGAAGCCGGCGAGGGTGAAGTAGGCGTAGCGCCCGTAGGAGTTGGTCGTGGAGCGGCACACGGCGGCGTTGCAGAAGGCCTTGACGCCACCGCCGGACAGGGACTCCACGATGCTCTTGCTGTCGGCCTGTTGCTTGGCCTTGGCGGCCTGCGCCTCGGTGTCGAAGACGGCCACGCCGACCGTCACCGCTATGCCGTCCCTGGTGTAGGTGACGCGCATCATGCGGGTGCAGTCGTTGTCGGTGAGGACCTTGGGGAGGGTGCCCGCGGCGGCCGTGGCGCAGCTCCTGGTGTCGGCCGTCGGGCCCTTCTTGTAGACCGTCTCGCCCATGGTCAGCTGGGTGCCGGGGAAGAGGCCGGTCACGCTGAGCGGGGCGGTGTCCTTGGTCTTGCTGGAGATGAAGTCCATCGGGTCCAGCGGCGGCGGGGCGCTGGTCGGCGCGAAGGACGGCGTCGGGGCGGTGGACTCGCTCGGGATGTCGGCGGTCGCGGGCAGCTGGGAGGTCGGGTTGTTCGACGCCTGGCTGTTGCCGTTCGCGGAGACGACGGCCACCGCGACGGCCGTGCCGACCGCGACGGTCGCGAGCGCGCCGCCGCCGATGAACAGCAACCGGCGCCGCTTGTTGCGCGCCTCGGACGCCTCGGCGAGCGCGGCCCAGTCCGGCGTCCGGTCGTTGCCGCCGCTGTTCCAGGGCTGCTGCGAATGCGGTTTCCAGGGATCCCACTGGGACTGGGGTCCCCCCTGCCCATAGCTCATGGGGCGCAGTTTAGACGGGCCGAGGGGTGTGCTGGTCCCTCTCAACCGGCCCTGGAACCCCTAGCGTTCGCTCCATGAGCGCGGGCAAATACGGCATCTGTGGGTGGTTGGTACGAAGGGTCGCGGGCGGCCTGTGGGGAGTGCTCGCCGAGATCGCGGTGGGCATGGTGCTCTCGGGCACGCGGGTCGTGGGTCCGTCGTACGACCTTCTGCTGCTGGTCGTGCCGCGTTGCTGCTCGGTGCGGGTGCGCCGGCGGGCGCGGCGGGCGCTCGCGTTCTGTGTGGCGGCCGTGACCGTGCGGGGTGGGCGGGCGAGGCTGTGAAGGTGAGCCGTGCGGCGGCTCTGAAAGTGAGCCGTAAAATGGGGCGGGCAGCGGGTTCCCCGCCGTAGTCCACCCGTTTTGACCGTGTGGACACGCCGCGGGTATCCTGCTTCTTCGTTGTGTATTGGCTTGCTCATTCTCACGGGACGGGCCCTTACACCGGTCCACCGGGCCGATGA
Organism: Streptomyces sp. TRM70350; assembly: GCF_019219825.1. Taxonomy (GTDB): domain Bacteria; phylum Actinomycetota; class Actinomycetes; order Streptomycetales; family Streptomycetaceae; genus Streptomyces. The sequence goes on from NZ_JAHUXH010000008.1 coordinate 186,074, forward strand.
CCAGCGACCAGCACGCGGTTTGCGTCACCGCTGTGCGGTCAAGGCTGTCGTGATCGTTTCGGTGACCTTGTCTAGGACCATTCACTCGAAGCGAAGGCTACGAACCGTGCGTACGTACAGCCCCAAGCCCGGCGATGTGACGCGCCAGTGGCACGTCATTGACGCTCAGGACGTCGTCCTGGGCCGACTCGCCACCACTGCCGCCACCCTCCTCCGGGGCAAGCACAAGCCGATCTACGCGCCGCACGTCGACGCTGGTGACTTCGTCATCATCATCAACGCCGACAAGGTGCACCTCTCCGGCAACAAGCGGACCCAGAAGATGGCGTACCGCCACTCCGGCTACCCGGGTGGTCTGCGCTCCGTCCGTTACGACGAGCTGCTCGACAAGAACCCGGAGAAGGCCATCGAGAAGGCCGTCAAGGGCATGCTCCCCAAGAACACCCTGGGCCGTCAGATGCTCTCCAAGCTGAAGGTCTACCGCGGCGAGAACCACCCCCACGCTGCCCAGCAGCCGGTTCCGTTCGAGATCACCCAGGTCGCGCAGTAAGTCCGGCCACCCCCTAAGACTGAAGAGAATCTGAGGAGAATCGTGGCCGAGACCACTGCCGAGCAGCCGCTCGAAGAGCTTGACATCGACAGCTACACCACCGAGTCCGAGGTCCCCGTCGAGGGCGAGTACACCTCGGAGTCCATGGCCTCCCGCTTCGGCGAGCCGCAGCCGGCCGCCGGCCTGGGCCGCCGCAAGAACGCCATTGCCCGCGTCCGGATCGTTCCGGGCTCCGGCAAGTGGAAGATCAACGGTCGCACCCTTGAGGACTACTTCCCGAACAAGGTGCACCAGCAGGAGGTCAACGAGCCCTTCAAGGTGCTGGAGCTCGAAGGCCGCTACGACGTCATCGCCCGTATCGCCGGTGGCGGTGTCTCCGGTCAGGCCGGTGCGCTCCGTCTCGGTGTCGCCCGCGCGCTGAACGAGGCCGACGTCGACAACAACCGCGGTCCGCTGAAGAAGGCGGGCTTCCTGCGCCGCGACGACCGTGCGGTCGAGCGCAAGAAGGCCGGTCTGAAGAAGGCCCGCAAGGCTCCGCAGTACAGCAAGCGCTAATCGAGGGCTGTACTCCGAACGCCCCGACGGCACGCCACTGTGCCGCCGGGGCGTTCGTTTATCAACAGACACAGGCGTATAACGGCACAAGACGCTCAAAGTTTTGTGTGATCGGATGGTCAGGCATCGTATGCCTGGGACACCGGAGCCGCATGCGCGGGCCGCGCCCGTACGGCTACCGGACTGACGTTTCCTCAGGAGGACAAGTGGGACGACTCTTCGGCACGGACGGCGTGCGTGGTGTCGCCAACGCGGATCTGACGGCCGAGATGGCGCTCGGTCTGTCCGTCGCGGCGGCCCACGTGCTGGCCGAGGCGGGCACCTTCGCGGGCCACCGGCCGACGGCGGTGGTCGGGCGTGACCCGCGCGCGTCCGGGGAGTTCCTGGAGGCCGCGGTGGTCGCCGGCCTCGCCAGCGCGGGCGTGGACGTCCTGCGCGTCGGTGTGCTGCCGACGCCGGCGGTGGCGCATCTCACCGGCGCGCTCGGGGCCGACCTCGGCGTCATGCTCTCCGCCAGCCACAACGCCATGCCGGACAACGGCATCAAGTTCTTCGCGCGCGGTGGGCACAAGCTGCCGGACGACATCGAGGACCGGATCGAGTCCGTCTACGAGGAGCACCGGCGCGGTGAGCCCTGGGAGCGGCCGACCGGCGCCGGGGTGGGGCGGGTGCGGGAGTACGAGGAGGGCTTCGACCAGTACGTTGCGCATCTGCTGGGCGTTCTCCCGAACCGGCTGGACGGGCTGAAGATCGTCCTTGACGAGGCGCACGGAGCCGCGTCACGGGTGTCGCCGGAGGCCTTCACCCGGGCCGGGGCCGAGGTCGTCACGATCGGGGCCGAGCCGGACGGTCTGAACATCAACGACGGGTGCGGCTCGACGCACCTGGAGCAGCTGAAGGCCGCGGTGGTCGAACACGGGGCGGACCTCGGTGTCGCGCACGACGGTGACGCGGACCGGTGCCTCGCCGTGGACCACACCGGTGAGGAGGTGGACGGCGACCAGATCCTGGCCGTGCTCGCGCTGGCGATGCGGGAGCGTTCCGCACTGCGCTCCGGCACCGTTGTCGCGACCGTGATGTCGAATCTGGGCTTCAAGCTGGCCATGGAGCGCGAGGGCATCCGGCTGGTCCAGACCGCGGTGGGGGACCGGTACGTCCTGGAGGAGATGAAGGAGCACGGCTACGCCCTCGGCGGTGAGCAGTCCGGGCACGTGATCGTCCTCGACCACGCGACGACCGGGGACGGCACGCTCACCGGGCTGCTGCTGGCGGCGCGGGTCGCGGAGAGCGGGCGGTCCCTGCGGGAGCTGGCCGGTGTGATGGAGCGGCTGCCGCAGGTGCTGATCAATGTGCCGGACGTGGACAAGTCCCGGGTCGGGAACTCGGCCGAGCTTGCTGTTGCCGTTGCTGAGGCGGAGCGGGAGCTTGGGGCTACGGGGCGGGTGTTGCTGCGGCCTTCGGGGACCGAGCCGTTGGTGCGGGTGATGGTTGAGGCCGCTGATATTGATCAGGCTCGGTCTGTGGCGGGGCGGTTGGCTGATGCGGTGAAGTCGGCGTTGGGCTGAGAGCGGGGCGGGTTCGGGGTGGGGGGTTCTGCATGGTGCGGGCTGCGGCGCCGTCGTGGCTTGTCGCGCAGTTCCCCGCGCCCCTAAGGGGTCCTTGCACTATGAGCGTCCGACCCGGGCGGGCATAGTGCAAGGACCCCTAATCGGCGTTGCTCCGACGGCGTCGTTGGGTTGACCAGAGCCATTTCTGGGCCAGCAGGGTGAGGGTGCCTGCCAGCAGGATGCCGAGCAGGTTGAGCAGGAGTTGCTCGATGGAGCCCACGGTCTGCTCGGTGTCGCCGTAGCTCAGGGCCACGGCCGCGTTCGCCGCGGCCGGGATCGTGGTCACGGAGATCGCGACACCGACCAGGGCGCCCGACTTCGACGACGTCAGCGAGAGGGTGCCCGCGGTGCCCGCCAGGACCGCTACGACGAAGGAGAACCAGTCGGGAGCCCAGACGAACCCGGTCTGCGGCCGGGGACCCTCCAACCGGCCCTCGGTGAACAGGCCGACCGCGTCCATGAAGAGGCTGAAGAGCACCGTCGCCGCCATCGCCACCGCGAAGCCCACGAGCAGCGCGATCAGTGAGCGCAGCGCCAGACGGGGGTGGCGCTGCACCACCGCCGTGGAGATGCCCGTCAGCGGGCCGAACTCCGGGCCGACCGCCATCGCGCCCACGATCAGGATCGCGTTGTCGAGGACGACACCGCAGGCCGCGATCATGGTGGCGAGTGTGATGAACGCGAGGTAGGTGACCGAGAGGGTCGACTCGTCGTGCGTGGCGTCGGTCAGGTGTTCCCACAGGACCGCGTCGGCGGCCTCGCCCGGGGCCTCCCTCTCGGCTTTCCGGGCGCGCTCGGACAGTGACAGGTCGATGTCCTCCACGGCGATCGAGCCGCTCTTTTCCAGGTCCAACTCCTGGAGCGCGCTGATGAGTTCGTCACCCGCCTCGCGCGCCACGTCGCACATCACGACGTCCCCCGAGGGGTTGCGGGCGGCACCCGGTATGACGACGAGGTGCGCGGTGCCGACCGTCCTCTCGATCAGTCGCACCACGGCGTCCGTCGTGTCGGCCGGGGTGATCAGGCGCAGATGCAGCATGACGCCCTTTTTAACAGCCCCGTTCAACAGCCCCGCGTTACAGCTTGCGCAGGCGCAGGCGCTGGACCTTGTGGTCCGGGCCCTTGCGGAGGATGAGGGTGGCGCGGCCGCGGGTGGGGGCGACGTTCTCCATGAGGTTGGGGCGGTTGATCGTGCGCCAGGTGGTGCGGGCGTAGTCGAGGGCCTCCTCCTCGGAGACCTGGGTGTACTTGCGGAAGTACGAGGACGGGTTCTGGAAGGCCGTTGCGCGCAGTTTCCGGAAGCGGTTCAGGTACCAGCGCTCGATGTCCTCGGGGCGGGCGTCGACGTACACGCTGAAGTCGAAGTAGTCGGCGAGGCCGACCCGGGTGCGGCCGTCCTTGCCGGGGAGGGCGGGCTGGAGGACGTTCAGGCCCTCGACGATGAGGATGTCGGGGCGGCGTACGACGAGCCGTTCGCCGGGGACGATGTCGTAGATGAGGTGGGAGTAGACGGGGGCGGTGACCTCGTCCTTGCCCGCCTTGATGTCGGCGACGAAGCGGGTGAGCGCGCGGCGGTCGTACGACTCGGGGAAACCTTTCCGCGACATCAGGCCGCGGGCTTCCAGTTCCTTGGTGGGGAGCAGGAAGCCGTCGGTGGTGACCAGCTCGACGCGCGGGTGCTCGGGCCAGCGGGAGAGCAGGGCCTGGAGGAGGCGGGCGACGGTGGACTTGCCGACCGCCACCGAGCCGGCGACGCCTATGACGAAGGGGGTGCCGGACTGGGAGCCCTGTTCGCCGAGGAAGGTGTTGAGCGCGCCTCTGAGGCCGTCGGTGGCGGCGACGTAGAGATTGAGCAGCCGGGAGAGCGGGAGGTAGATGTCCCGCACCTCGTCGAGGTCGATGACGTCACCGAGGCCGCGCAGCCTCTCGACCTCCTCCGCCGTCAGCGGCAGCGGGGTCTTGTTGCGCAGCGCGCTCCACTCGGCGCGGGTGAGGTCGACGTAGGGAGTCGCCTCCGGCCGGGGCCGGTGGGCGCTCCGCATCGGGGAGACCGGAGAGATCACAGTCCATTGTTACGGGAGTCTGAAGGGGTGGTGGGGTGGGATGCGTCACGCGGCTGATTCTGGGGCGAACTTGAGTGAAAGGGACGTACAGGAACGGCCGGTGGCCGACCGGAGGGTGAGGGCCGTGGAAGTCCCGGCCGGTACGTTCGTACCCTCGTGGGAATTTCCGATTTCGGGCACGCGGAAGCCTTTTCGGGTCGCTGTCGGGCCGTAGGCTGCCGGTCATGTGCGGAATCGTGGGATACGTGGGGTCGCAGTCGGCGCTCGGAGTCGTGATGGCCGGGCTGAAGCGGCTGGAGTACCGGGGGTACGACTCGGCGGGCGTCGCCGTGCTCGCGGACGGTGGGCTGGCGGCGGCGAAGCGGGCCGGGAAGCTGGTCAACCTGGAGAAGGAGCTGGCGGAGCGGCCGCTGCCGACCGGTTCGACGGGGATCGGGCACACGCGGTGGGCCACGCACGGCGGTCCCACGGATGCGAACGCGCATCCGCATCTGGACAACGCCGGGCGGGTCGCCGTCGTCCACAACGGGATCATCGAGAACTTCGCGTGCCTGCGCGCCGAACTGGCGGAGCGGGGCCACGACCTGGCGTCCGAGACCGACACCGAGGTCGTCGCTCATCTGCTCGCCGAGGAGTTCTCGTCGTGCGCGGACCTCGCGGAGGCGATGCGGCTGGTGTGCCGACGGCTGGAGGGGGCGTTCACGCTGGTCGCGGTGCACGCGGACGAGCCGGATGTGGTCGTGGGGGCGCGGCGGAACTCGCCGCTCGTGGTGGGCGTTGGAGAGGGCGAGGCCTTTCTCGCCTCGGACGTCGCCGCGTTCATCGCCCACACGCGGTCGGCGATCGAGCTGGGTCAGGACCAGGTGGTGGAGCTGCGCCGGGACGGCGTGACGGTGACCGGCTTCGACGGCCGGCCGGCGGACGTGCGCTCGTACCACATCGACTGGGACGCGTCGGCCGCGGAAAAGGGGGGTTATGACTACTTCATGCTCAAGGAGATCGCCGAGCAGCCCAAGGCGGTCGCCGATACGTTGCTGGGGCGCATCGACGCGTCCGGCTCGCTGACGCTGGACGAGGTGCGGATCCCCGCGGGAGCGTTGCGGGAGGTCGACAAGGTCGTCATCGTCGCGTGCGGTACGGCCTTCCACGCGGGGTTGATCGCGAAGTACGCCATCGAGCACTGGACGCGGATCCCGTGCGAGGTGGAGCTGGCGAGCGAGTTCCGGTACCGGGATCCGATCCTGGACCCGCAGACGCTGGTCATCGCCATCTCCCAGTCCGGCGAGACCATGGACACCCTGATGGCGCTGCGGCACGCCCGTGAGCAGGGCTCCAGGGTGCTGGCGATCTGCAACACCAACGGCTCGACGATCCCGCGCGAGTCCGACGCGGTGCTGTACACGCACGCCGGGCCGGAGGTCGCGGTGGCGTCCACGAAGGCGTTCCTGACGCAGCTCGTGGCCTGCTACCTCGTCGCGCTGTATCTGGGCCAGGTGCGGGGCACCAAGTGGGGGGACGAGATCCAGGCCGTGATCCGGGATCTGTCGCACATCTCCGGTGCGGTGGAGCGGGTCCTGGAGACCATGGAGCCGGTACGGGAGCTGGCGCGCACGCTCGCCGACAAGAAGACGGTGCTCTTCCTGGGGCGGCATGTGGGTTACCCGGTGGCTCTGGAGGGCGCGCTCAAGCTGAAGGAGCTCGCCTACATGCACGCCGAGGGCTTCGCGGCGGGTGAGCTCAAGCACGGGCCGATCGCGCTGATCGAGGAGGATCTGCCGGTGGTGGTCGTCGTGCCCTCGCCGCGGGGGCGGTCCGTGATCCACGACAAGATCGTGTCCAACATCCAGGAGATCCGGGCCCGGGGCGCGCGGACGATCGTGATCGCGGAGGAGGGGGACGAGGCGGTGGTGCCGTACGCGGACCATCTCGTGCGGATCCCGGCGACGCCGACGCTGCTGCAGCCGCTGGTGGCGACGGTGCCGTTGCAGGTGTTCGCCTGCGAGTTGGCGACGGCGCGGGGGAATGAGGTGGATCAGCCTCGGAATTTGGCGAAATCCGTGACGGTGGAGTGAGGTGAGGACGGGCGGCGGTGAACGGCGTGGCGACGCGCCCCAACTGGCCGACCCAGGCAGCGTTTCATCGCGCCGCGGGGGCTGTCGTAATCTTCGTGACTTCGTGACCTGTGCGGCTGGGGGAAGGGGGAACCACGGGTGATTCACGTGGTTGTTGTGGATGACGAGCCGTTGGTCCGATCCGGTCTGCGGGCGATCCTCGGCTCCGCCACGGACATCGGCGTGGTGGCCGACTGCGGGGGAGCCGAGGCGGTCATGACAGTCGCGAGGCATCGCCCGGAGGTGGTGCTGCTCGACATCCGCATGCCCGATGTGGACGGCCTGACCGTACTGACGGGCCTTGCCGCCATGACACCGCCCCCGGCGGTCGCGATGCTGACGACGTTCGACGCGGGGGAGTACGTCGACCGGGCACTGCGCGCGGGAGCGGCGGGCTTCCTGATGAAGAACGCGTCCCCTGAGCAGTTGCTGCATGCGGTACGGGTACTTGCCGGTGGGGGCAAGGTTCTCGCGCCCGAGGCCGCGGGCCCTGTCATCGGGGCCTATCTGACCTCGGCACCGGCGGATGACGCGGCCCGACTGGTGTCGGCCCTGACCGAGCGGGAACGGCATGTGCTGGCTCTGGTGGGCCGGGGCATGTCCAACCGGGCCATCGCCGGGCGGCTGCACCTGGCCCACGGCACCGTCAAAGACCACGTCAGCGCGCTGCTGGCGAAGCTTGGCGGTATCAACCGGGTCCAGGCGGCGGTGATCGCCGAACGCGCCGGGATGCTCGACCCGTCTCCCGGGGCCCGGCGGTGACGGGCCCCGGGACGGCACGGACACCGCGGACCGCCCCGCATGCGGGGAAGAGGCCCGTCGCCGCCGTCGGACGGCCTCGGTCCGCTGCCCTCGCCGGTGCCGTTGCCGAGCGGCTGCGGCGCCTGGGTCCGGCCACCCTTCCGGTGTGCGTCGCCGCAGCGGACGGACTGGTCGTCAACGGCCCCCACGCCGGGCCCGCGCTGTGGCTCGCGCTCGCCGCCGCGGCCGCTCTCGTGCTGCGCCACCGCCTGCCCGAGGCGGCGCTGGCCATCGGACTCCCGGGTCTCTACCTCGGCCACCTCGCCTTCGCGCCGCTGATCGCCCTGTACTGCCTGGCCGCGAAGCGCCGTAGCGCACTGGTGGGAGGCGTCGGCGCGACCCTGGTCGCGCTGGCGCAGTTTCTCCCCCACCCGCCCGGCGACGTGGCCCTGCTCGGCCTCGACCAGGAGACGCTGCTGACCGCGCTCGACTCCTGCGCGCTCGGCGCCGGAGCCTTCGTCCTCGGACGGTCGACCCGTCAGCGGCGTGACCGGCTGCGCGAGGTCGCCGAGAGCCGGGAACGCGAGCACCGGCTGCTGGCGGAGCGCACCCTGGCCACCGAAAGGGCCCGGCTGGCACGGGAGATGCATGACGTCGTCGCCCACAAGGTCAGCCTCATCAGCCTGCAGGCGGGGGCGTTGCAGGTCACCGAGCCGGACGCGTCCGAGGTCCGGGAGACCGCGGGCTTGATCCGCGAACTGTCGGTCACCACTCTGACCGAACTCCAGCACCTCGTGGGGGTGCTGCGCGCAGGCGGCGGCACGGTCGGCGAACTCGCCCCACAACCCCGTATCGCCGACCTGCACACGCTGGTCGACGGCAGCGCCCTGCCGGTCGGACTCCGCCTCGGGGACCTCCCGGCCGACCTGCCCGAGACCGTCGAACGCGCCGCCTATCGCACGGTCCAGGAGGCGCTCACCAACGTCCGCAAGCATGCTCCCGGAGCCGACACCGACGTGCGCGTGTGGTTCGACGCCGGGACCTTGCACGTCGAGGTGCGCAACACGGCCGCCGACCGGACGACCGCTCCCCTCGGGCTGCCCGACGGCGGGCACGGCCTGGTCGGTCTGCGGGAACGGGCAGAGCTGCTCGGCGGCTCGTTCAGCGCGGCCCCGCTGCCCGACGGAGGATTCCTGGTCCGCGCCGGGTTCCCCGTCCGGCCGCGCGGTGCCACGGAGTGCGTACCCGTGGCCGCTGCGCCGGACGGGGAACCCGGCGGCCCCGCCACACGGCGCCCGCCCATCGAGGCCGGGGCCGAAGCCGGGGCGGAGGCCGGTGCCGGGCCATGGCCCCGGAGCGGGGGCACGGCCGGAGTCCGGACGAAAACCTAGGCGCGGGGCGCCTCCCGGCTGAGGAGTTCGGCCGGGAGGGCGGCCCGGGCGCCGATGACCTCGATGCCGAGCAGACGCCCCGACTGGTCGAAGTCGAGGGTCAGATCCGCCTCTCCACCCGGTGTCTCGACCGCGACCTGCCGGACGGCGGCCCCGTCCGCGATGCGCGCGACGAGGCAGACGTACGCGGTGTCGTTCTCCTGGTCGTACTCGATGTGCATGGCTTCGCTCCCCGGGAGTTCCAGTCAGTTGCGGCCGACGGAGACGACGTTCCCGGCCTTGTTGATCACGACCCAGATCTTTCCGCTGGTGTACTTCCAGGTGCCGGCCGTCTTGCCCCTGGACTTCTTCCCATTCTTCACGGCATTCGCGACCATCTCCTGGCTGATGCCCCGCTGCGCCATCCGCTGCGCCGCGTGCCGGGAGATGCTCTTCACGCCGGTGGACAGCAGCAGGCGCCCGGCGACGATGGCCAGGGGGATGAACCACGCCGGGTCGGCCACCACCGGGAAGGCGGTGTTCGGCCCGGTGCGCACCGTCTGCACCAGAGCGCCGCCCTCGATCCGGTAGTCGGTCGGCACGGCCTCGCCGTTCGCGTCCTTCGCCCACGGCGCGTCGAAGGTCCCCAGGTACTCGTCGCCTCGGCTGACCAGGACGCTGCCGTCCTCCAACTGCTCGGTCACCGCGTCGGCGGGCAGGCCGAGTGGGAAGCGGTACTCGGTCGGGGCGTCCGCGTCCCTGAGCGTGATCAGGGTACGCACGCCGTCCCGGTTGGGCTGGACGGCGAGGTCGTAGCCGTCGGCCGCGTCGGCGTACACCACGGTGCCACTGGCGCTGGCCGAAGCAGGGGCGTGGGCGGTGCCGGGCAGACCGAGCCGGACGACGTCGTCGCCGTAGGAGGACTCCACCGCACCGGCCGCGGTGGCGGGCGCGGTGATCCGCGCGGTGTGCAGGTCGGTGGGCACCTCGGCGCGGGTGGCGCCGTTACCCAGTGCGGTCCCCGCGACGAGGTCCGCGGTGCCGGTGACGCGTTCCACCACCTCGGCCGCCTGCGTGACGCGGCCGACGGGCGCGGTGCGAGTGTCTGCTTGGGCGACCGCGGCGGTGAGCAGTACGGATCCGGCGGTGCATCCCGCGACGAGTATCCGGGCCGTGACCCGGTGACGTCGGGGGAATCGGTTCATGGTGCGAGGCATGTGCGTCCTTGCTGACGGCCCGGAACGGGCCCGTGGTGAACAACAACGCCCGCAAGCCTGGCGATCGCCGCGCGCCACGGGTATCCGTCCGTCGGCGTGAAGTACCCCCGCCGATCAGCGGGTCAGGGCGTGGGGGTGTTCTTGAGGGCGCGTATGAAGGTGGCGAAGGCTTCGGTCGGGAAGGTGAGGGTTGCCCTGGTCGGGGCCTTGGAGTCGCGGATGGCTGTGCGGGTGGGGGAGTTTGCGATCTCCACGCAGGCGTTGCCGTCGCCCTCGCCCGAGTAGGACGACTTCCGCCAGTTGTCGGGGGTGGTCATGGAGTGCCTCACAGCTCTTTCGCCAGCTCGTGGATGAAGTCACGCGACCGTTCGGGATCGAGTGATACAGCTTCTACCTTACGGAAGCGCGTTCGATAGGCGTTGAGTTGAGCCTCGGAATCGAGGAAGACCGAGCCGTGGGGCGCGTCGCGTACCACTGTGTCCAGCCTGAGATGGGGGCCACCCACGTATGTCATCGTGCTTGAGGCTGTTGCGAAGCCATCCAGGTCGAAGGGGATGACGCGCACGGTGATGTTGTCCGCGTCGGAGAGTTCCAGGACCTTGGCCAGCTGAGCTTGGGAGGCGGTGCGGTCGCTGACCCTGAACCGTAGGGCCGACTCGTGGATCACAAACTCGTACGGGCGGGTGACCTGCTGGCGCCTCAGTCGGTGGCAAACGCGCAACTCAAGTTCCTCGTGGGTGAGTTCGGGGATTCTTGAAGAGAAGACCGCCCGGGCGTAATCCTCCGTCTGCAGCAGGCCCGGTACGTACAGGATCGCCACCTCGTGCAGGAAGGTGGCGTGGTATTCGAGTTCGGCGAGGTCCAGGAACGGCGTCGGCAACAGACCCCGGTACTCCTCCCACCAGCCGCGTGTCCGGTCGGTGGCCTTGGCGACCAAGGCGTCGATGAACTTCTCGTCCGTGCACGCGTAGTGGGACGCGAGGCGGCGGAGCCGCTCCTCGCTCACGCCCGTGAGTCCGGATTCGATGTGGCTGATCTGCACACGGCCCGTCCCGAGCAGTGCTGCCGCCTCGCGGGCGGTGAGTCCTGCTGCCTCACGGAGTTTGCGCAACTCGACACCCAGGCGCACCTGGCGTGCCGTTGGTTCACGCCTCAGGACCATCGATTGCTCCTCGGGTTCAACCCGCTTGACACTGTGGCTCGTTCGGCGTCAGGTTACGCGATCAGGTTGCTTGGGATGACAGGTTAGCCCTACCGTCAGTGGCGCGGCGCACACACTGCGGAACGCCGGGGTGCCGGAAGCGCACCGCTTCGTCCTGCCATGACGGACGCGGCAATGACACCGCCCCCCACGACGACCCCTCTCCCGCCGAACGGAGTTGACTCATGCCCGAAAACGAGTCCTGGGAGTACTCCCTCCACATCCCGAACGACCTGCGTGCGGTCACCGTCAGCCGACGTACCCTTCGGCTGATCCTCACCCTGCACGGCCTGATCCGGCTCGTCGACGTCGCCGAGCTGCTGGCGACCGAGCTGGTCTCCAACGCCGTACGTCACACCAAGGGGCCCGCTGCCCTACGGGTGCGCTGGTCGGACGGTGTGCTGTGGATCGGGGCGTGGGACGCCGACCCTGAACCGCCCGAACCCCCGCGGCCCTTCGAAGAGGTCGCCGAGTTGGAGGACGGCCGGGGGCTGGCGCTCGTCCGGGCCTGTGCCGATGTGTGGGGGTGGCAGCCGCTGGCCAGGGACGGGAACCGGGGCAAGTTCGTGTGGTGCGAGCTGGCCTCGGCGGCGTGAACGTCTTGTCGCTGCCCGAAAGGGTGAACGATCCCGATCGCCCGGCAATCCGCTCCTTCGGCCCAGCAAGGTTGCGCACATGGTCACATCAGCTCACGAGGGCATGCACCGCATCTTCCAGGAGCGGCCCGAGATCCTCACGCCCATCTTTCAGCTGCTCGGCATCGAGTTACCCGAGAAGCCGACGGTGGACGCGATCGTCTCCGACGTGACGGAGGCCAAGCCGATGGCCCGCTACGTCGACACGGTGCTGCGGGTCAGCCCCGCCGACGGGGACGCCTTCCTCCTGGCTATCGAGTCCCAGGAAAAGCGCAACCCCAAGAAGGAGCTGAGCTGGCCGTACTACGTCGCGTACCTCCAGTCCAAGTACGGACTGCCGGTACTGCTGATCGTGGCCTGCCGGGACCGGGCCACGGCGAAGTGGGCTGCGGGCCCGTTCGACTGCGCGGCCCGTGGCTGGACCGTCCAGCGGACGTATCCCTTGGTCGTGGGCCCGGACAACGTTCCGGTGATCACGGACGAGAGAACGGCCGCAGAGAAGCCTGCCATGGCGGCGTTCTCCGCGCTGACACACGCCAACAGCCCTCATGTCGAGGCCATACTGGAGGCACTGGCCCGTGGCTCCAAGGGGCTGTCTCCTGAGGACTCGGACTTCATCGTCCAGTTCATGGACGCTGTCCTGGCTGGTACTCCCGCCGGAGAAAAATGGAGGAAAATCATCATGACGTTCGTCAACTACTTTCCTGGCCGGGGCACCGTCATGGAGCGGGCCTACCTCGACGGCAAAGCCGAGGGCGAGGCCAAGGGCGAGGCCAAGGGAATTCTGCGCGTGCTGGAAGTGCGCGGGCTCGCTGTCTCCGATGAGGTTCGCGAACGCATCAGCACCTGTACCGACCTCGACCGCCTCAACGACTGGCTCGACCGGGCCGGCACCGTGGAGCATGCGGAAGACCTGTTCGACGCGGCCCCGGAGGCTCCCCCGAGCGCTCCTGAACGTGGTTGACCAGTGGACGGTTCCCAGCCGGTGAGGCCCGGGACGCGCAGTCGGGTCCGATCCTGCGGGTGTCGAACGGGTCGTAGGGTGCCCAGGTGAGCATTATCGGGGTCGGTATTGATGTCGCGGAGATCGACCGGTTCCAGGCGGCGTTGGAGCGTACGCCCGGGCTGGCCGATCGGCTGTTTCTGGAGAGCGAGTTGTTGCTGCCCAGCGGGGAGCGGCGCGGGATCGCCTCCCTCGCCGTGCGGTTCGCGGCCAAGGAGGCCCTCGCCAAGGCGCTCGGCGCTCCGGCCGGGCTGCACTGGACCGACGCCGAGGTCTATGTCGAGGGCAGCGGGCAGCCGCGGCTCCGGGTGACCGGGACCGTGGCCGCCCGCGCGGCCGAGCTGGGTGTGCGGTCATGGCATGTGTCGCTCAGCCATGACGCCGGGGTGGCTTCGGCTGTCGTCATCGCCGAGGGGTGAAACGGCCCTCGGCGGCAGGCGTCAGCAGATCGACTGGCTGCTGTTCACCAGTCTGTTGTTGCGGAAGGTCGTGTTCTGGCCGCAGGGGCTTTCCCGTATCGCCGAGTTGGTCACCGTCAGGTTCTGGATGGTGATGTCCCTGTTGTTCGGGAACTCCGAGCGGGCGGCCAGGCGGATCTCGCCGCCGCCCGTGACGCTGCCGCTCCGGGCCGCGAGGTTGACGTTGTAGCAGTTCTCGATCAGGACCGAGTTGTTGCCGGTGTTGGAGATCGTGACCCGGTCGATCACCGCGCCGCCGCTCTCCGAGACGCAGAAGACGCCGCGGCCGCCGCCTCGGGCCACGACTTCGCCCACGCGGATGTTCGTGGGGTAGCCGCTGCCCACGCGGCCGTTGCGGTTGGCCATGCGGAAGGCCGCGTAGCCGGTGCCGGTGCCCGCGTTCTCCGCGTCGACCTTGGTGACGGTGGCGTTGATCGTCTGGTTGAGGAGGAGGCCCGACTCGCCGACGTTGCGGGCGGTGACCGTGCCGATGGTGAGGCCGTCGACGCCGTACGTCTCCACCGCGTGACTGGACGCGCCGGAGACGTACACGTTGTCGATGCGGACGTTGCGCGTCCATTGGGACGTGTTGCCGCGGTTGTCGATGCGGATGCCCAGGCCGCGCGACAGGCGCATGTCGATCTGACCGAGGATCACGTTCTGCACATTGCGCATGAAGACGCCGTAGAGGGGAGTGCCGGTGACGTTGAGGTGCTGGACCTCCACGTCCCTGGTGCCGCGGGAGTAGATCGGGGCCTGGTCGCCGCTGCCGCTGCCGGTGACGTTGATGGTGCCGCAGACGTCGAGGGTCGTGTAGCTCGGGAGCGAGATGCGGGAACCGGCCGACATCGTGCCCGAGCCGCGTACCACTACGCGCTCCTTGCTCGTGCGGCCGGCCCTCAGGCTGTTGACGGCCGCCTGGACCGCGGAGCGCAGGTCGGTGCCGGTGTAGACCGTCGTGCTGCCTCGGCGGGCGGTCCAGGTGCTGCCGTTCCGGACGGCCTCGGCGTGGTACGAGCCCTCGCCGCACGCGGCTGCGGGGGCGGTTGTGGCGGCCTTTGCCGGGGCCGTCAGGGCGCCTGCGGTGGTGAGGAGGGCGATGGCGGCCGCGGCGGTGGCTATCGCTGCGGGCCTTCGTGTGAGGAGTGCGGGGAGTGCGGCTCTGCGTCCCATGGGGGGTTGGTCCTCCGCTCGTGTGGGGTTGCTGAAGCGATTCGGGTGTCGAGAGTGGGTGCCTTCAGGTCAACAGGTCGTTGTCGAAGGCGTTCGACTGAATCGATTCATCCTGTGGGGGTGGTGAGTTTGGCAATGGGGTGGCAAAGCGTCAATGGGTGCGACGGTGTCTTGGGGTGTGCGGGAGACTCGGGCGTATGCGTACTGCGTACAACGTGGAGACGGTCCGGGCAGCTGAGCGGGAGTTGATGGCGCGGCTTCCGGAGGGGGCGTTGATGCAGCGGGCCGCGGCCGGGCTCGCCGCTGCCTGCGCGGAGTTGCTGGGGCGGGTGTACGGCAGCCGGGTGGTGCTGCTGGTCGGGAGCGGCGACAACGGGGGCGACGCGCTCTACGCCGGGGCGCGGTTGGCTCGGCGGGGGGCGGGGGTGACGGCTGTGCTGCTGTCGCCGGAGCGGGCTCATGGGGGTGGGCTCGGTGCGCTGCGGCGGGCGGGGGGCTCCGTTGTGGGGGCGGCGGGTGCTGAGGGGTTGATTGCGCGGGCTGATCTGGTCGTTGACGGGATCGTGGGGATCGGGGGGAAGGGCGGGCTGCGGGCCGAGGCCGTGCCGTTGGCGGAGGCTGCTGCTCGGGCGCGGGCGGCTGTGGTCGCGGTCGATCTGCCGAGTGGTGTCGATGTCGATACGGGGGAAGTGCGGGGGGCGGCTGTCCGGGCGGATCTGACGGTGACGTTCGGGACGCACAAGCCGGGGTTGCTGGTGGATCCTGCGCGGGAGTACGCCGGGTCGGTGCGGCTTGTCGACATCGGGCTGGAGTTGCCGGGTGGGGGCGCCGAGTTGGAGGCCCTGCAGCATGCGGATGTGGCCGCGCTGTTGCCGGTGCCCGCTCCTGAGAGTGACAAGTATCGGCGGGGGGTGGTCGGGATCGCCGCCGGGTCGGCTCGGTATCCGGGGGCCGCTGTACTGGCCGTTGCGGGGGCGTTGCGGGGTGGGGCGGGGGCCGTGCGGTACGTGGGGCCCGCCGGGGATGCGGTGATCGCGCGGTTTCCCGAGACGCTGGTGTCGGATCAGGGGCCTCGGCGGGCGGGGCGTGTGCAGGCGTGGGTCGTGGGGCCGGGGGCCGGGGACGACGCGGGCACGGTGGGCGAGGTGTTGCGGGCCGATGTGCCGGTGCTGGTGGACGCGGACGGGTTGCGGTTGGCGGAGGTCGGGGCTGTGCGGGGGCGGAGTGCGCCGACGTTGATGACTCCGCACGCGGGGGAGGCCGCGGCGTTGCTGGGGGTGAGCCGGGAGGAGGTCGAGGGCGCTCGGCTCGCTGCGGTGCGGGAGTTGGCGGGGCGGTATGGGGCGACCGTGCTGCTGAAGGGGTCTACAACGTTGGTGGCTGAGGCGGGGGGTGGGGTGCCCGTACGGGTGAATGCGACCGGGACGGGGTGGCTGGCCACGGCCGGGAGTGGGGACGTGTTGTCGGGGCTTGCGGGGTCGTTGCTGGCGGCGGGGCTTTCGGCTCGGGATGCGGGGAGCGTGGGGGCGTATCTGCACGGGCTGGCCGGGAGGTTCGCCGCGGACGGGGCGCCGGTGGGGGCGCTGGATGTGGCGGGGGCGATTCCGGGGGCGTGGCGGGATGCCGTGAGCGTGTAAGCGTGTAGGTGCCGGGCCGGTGGGGGTGCGGGGCCGTTGGGCGTGCGCGGATGCGGTGCGGGTGCGGGTGCGGTGGGGATGCGGGTCTGAGGGGTTCGCCCCCGCCGCCCCTATCCGTCCCGTCCCTGGGGGTGCCGCCCCCAGACCCCCGCTTCGGCCTGGACGGCCTCGTCCTCAAGCGCCGGACGGGCTGATTGCGTCGGCCGGTACCGCGCGGCACCGAAGGCGGTGGGGAGGAGGCGGCGCTGACTGCGAGGGGGTCGGTGTCGAAGGGATGTCCGACCCCTCTGAGACACTGTGCGCGATGAGTACCACTGCACCGCTGCCGAGCACCAACCCGCTGCGCGCTCGCGCCGAGATCGATCTTGCCGCGCTGCGCGCCAATGTGCGGACGCTGCGTGCCCATGCGCCCGGCGCGGCCCTGATGGCCGTGGTGAAGTCCGAGGCGTACGGCCACGGGGCGCTGCCGTGCGCGCGTGCGGCCGTGGAGGCGGGGGCCGACTGGTTGGGCACCGCCACGCCCGAGGAGGCCCTGGCGCTGCGCGGGGCCGAGGGGATTCCGGCGGATGTCCGGATCATGTGCTGGCTGTGGACGCCCGGCGGGCCCTGGCGGGAGGCCATCGAGGCCGATCTCGATGTCTCCGTGAGCGGTATGTGGGCCCTGCGTGAGGTCGCCGAGGCCGCCCGGCGGGCGGGGCGGCCCGCGCGCGTGCAGCTCAAGGCCGACACCGGGCTCGGGCGCAACGGCTGCCAGCCCGGCGACGACTGGGCCGAGCTCGTGGCGCAGGCGGCGCGGGCGGAGGGCGAGGGGCTGGTCCGGGTCACGGGGCTGTGGTCGCACTTCGCCTGCGCCGACGAGCCGGGGCATCCGTCCATCGCCGTGCAGCTCGGCCGCTTCCGGGAGATGGTGTCGTATGCCGAGGGGGAGGGCCTCAGCCCCGAGGTGCGGCACATCGCCAACTCGCCCGCCACCCTCACCCTCCCCGAGGCCCACTTCGATCTCGTACGTACGGGAATCGCGCTCTACGGGATCTCGCCCAGCCCCGAGATCGGCACCCCGGCCGACTTCGGGCTGCGGCCGGTGATGACGTTGTCGGCGTCGTTGGCGCTGGTCAAGCATGTGCCCGGGGGGCACGGCGTCAGTTACGGCCATCGGTACACCACCGCCGGGGAGACCACCCTCGGCCTCGTCCCGCTCGGTTACGCCGACGGCGTCCCGCGGCACGCCTCGGGGACCGGGCCGGTGCTGATCGGCGGGAAGTGGCGGACCGTGGCCGGGCGGATCGCGATGGACCAGTTCGTCGTCGACCTGGGGGGAGACGAGCCGCCGCCGGGAGCGGAGGCCGTGCTCTTCGGGCCCGGTGACCGGGGGGAGCCCACCGCCGAGGACTGGGCGCAGGCGGCGGGGACGATCGCGTACGAAATCGTGACCCGGATCGGAACGCGCGTTCCGCGCGTCTATGTCGATGAGGAGTCGATGAGGAGCGGGCCGGCGGCCGGGGGACCGAGGTCGGCCGGGAACCGCCCCTCGGGGGATAGGTGAACGGGGAACAAGACGGGTAACCCGCCCCGGGGATCCGGGACCCGACAGCACCGACTGATCCCATCCGGGAACAGCAGAGACCGCAGAAACCGCAGAAACCGTAGAAACAGCAGCACCCGCAGCACCAGCTGACCCACCGACGAACGACAACAATCCGGCGAAGAGGAGCGGTACGTGAGCGAGAGCAGTGCGGAGGGCGTCGTCAGCGCCGCCGCGGCCGTCGCTTCCGCCACGGGGGTGGCCGGAAACTGGCGCAAGGTGACCGGTATCGCCGGCGCCGCCATAGGGGTGATCGCCGCGGGCGCGGCCGCCGGGGTCGCGATAGAGCGGATGACCGTCGGCCGGGGGATGCGCAAAAAGGCCCGGCTCGCCCTCGACTCGACGGGGCCGTACGGCGCGCTGCGCGGCACGCCCGGGCGGGCGTCCGCCGACGACGGCACGGAGCTGTACTACGAGGTCGACGAGGTCGAGACCGAGGCGGGCGTGTCGCCGCGGCGGCGCCGGTTGTTCGGCCGCAAGGCGCCCGCGCCGGTCACCGTCGTCTTCAGCCACGGCTACTGCCTCAGCCAGGACTCCTGGCACTTCCAGCGGGCGGCGCTGCGCGGTGTCGTACGGACCGTGCACTGGGACCAGCGCAGCCACGGCCGGTCCGAGCGCGGGATGGCGCAGGTCCAGGAGGGTGCGCCGATCACCATCGACCAGCTCGGCCGGGATCTGAAGGCGGTGATCGACGCGGCCGTGCCCGAGGGACCGATCGTGCTGGTCGGGCACTCCATGGGCGGCATGACGATGATGGCGCTGGCCGCGCAGTATCCGGAGCTGATCCGGGAGCGGGTGGTCGCGGTCGCGCTCGTCGGTACGTCGTCGGGGCGGCTCGGCGAGGTCAACTTCGGGTTGCCCGTCGCCGGTGTCAACGCGGTGCGGCGGGTGCTGCCCGGCGTGCTGTGGGCGCTGGGGCAGCAGGCGGAGCTGGTGGAGAAGGGGCGGCGGGCGGTCGCCGATCTGTTCGCCGGGATCATCAAGCGGTACTCGTTCGCCTCCTGGGACATCGACCCGGCCGTCGCGCGGTTCGCCGAGCGGATGATCGAGGGCACGCCGATCGACGTGGTCGCCGAGTTCTATCCGGCGTTCACCGACCACGACAAGACCGAGGCGCTCGCCCACTTCGCGGGGATGCCGGTGCTGGTGCTGGCCGGGCTGAAGGACCTCGTCACGCCGAGCGAGCACAGTGAGGCCATCGCCGATCTGCTGCCGGACGCGGAACTGGTCCTCGTACCCGACGCGGGGCATCTGGTGATGCTGGAGCACCCGGAAGTGGTCACCGACCGGCTCGCCGACCTGCTCACCCGCGCCGGTGCCGTGCCGGCAGGAGCTACCGTGGGTGGCTATGGAAGCACCAGCGGCACCGCACAACCCGGCTGAGACCGAGCTGATCGTCCACTCGCCCGAGCAGATGCGTGACCTCGGCCGCCGGATCGCCAAACTGCTGCGCGCCGGCGACCTGGTCATGCTCAGTGGCGAGCTCGGCGCGGGCAAGACCACACTGACCCGGGGGCTCGGCGAGGGGCTCGGCGTGCGCGGGGCGGTCACCTCGCCGACGTTCGTGATCGCCCGCGTCCATCCGTCCCTCGGGGACGGGCCGCCGCTCCTCCATGTCGACGCCTACCGCCTGGACGGCGGGCTGGACGAGATGGAGGACCTCGACCTCGACGTCTCGCTGCCCGAGTCGGTGGTCGTGGTGGAGTGGGGCGAGGGCAAGATCGAGGAGCTGACCGAGGACCGGCTGCACGTCACGATCCACCGGGCCGTGGGGGACACGACGGACGAGGTACGGCACGTGACGCTCACCGGCGTCGGCGAGCGCTGGTCGGCGGTGGATCTGGGCTCGCTGTCGGCGTGAAGCGGGTGCCCGGTCGGAGAGGTGGACAGACCGGCCCGGTTTTCGACGAACGTTCCGACATGACGTCGGCAAGATATTGCGTCCGCGCGTCGGACGTGGTCACATGGTATCCAGCCGGTAGTTAGGTGTACCTAAGTGACGCCCGACCACCTCCGCCCCGGCCCTCAGGAGGCGTCCATGTCGACCACGGACCGCACGCCGCAGCCGCGGCCCAGCGCGCCCGCCGGGGTGTCCATGCGCGATCTGCTGGCGTCCTGCGCCGCCGCGAAGGTGATCTCCACCCCGCCGCGCCCGCCGGAGCCCCCGGCTCCCGAACAGCGCGTCGACCACCGCGAGGCCGCCTAGTAGGCGTAGTGATCACGAGCGTTGTTGCGCCTGTCCGGCGGATCATGCCCGCGTCGCGGACAGGCCCTGGCACGGGCTAGCGGATGACGACGACCTTCTGCCCGATCGTCGCGAACTGCCACATCGCGTTCCCGTCCTCCCGTGTCTCCCGGATGCCGCCCGTGCGTACCGCCGGGTCGGGCGGCGGGGCCGAGCCGTCCACCGCCGCGCTGAAGCCGATGACCACGCCGTCCACGCTGGTGAAGCGGACGACATGCTCCACGGGTGTGCCGTCCGAGCCGGTGGTCGTGCCCGAGCGGGACGTCACCGCGTAGGTGCCCGGCGCCGGGTCGACCGGGCTGGGCATGACCTTGAAGGTGCGCAGGACCCTGTTGCGCGGGCCGACCAGCCACACCCGGTCGTCGTCGAGCGAGTACACGACCCGTTCGCCGGTGCCGGAGCCGCTGGGCAGGGCGGTGGGGTGCCGTTTGTCGCGGGGGGCCTTGGACGCGGTCGCCGCGGGGGAGCCGCCGGGGCTGTTCGGCGACGCGCTCAGCTCGGCCGGCACGGTCGCCGCCGCCTGGTAGGCGAGGAACCCGACCGCCGCGAGGGCGGCCGCCGTCAGCCCGGTCACGATTCCGGCGCTGGTGCTGGCCACGGCGCCCACCTCCGCGTCGTATGTCTTGTATGTCCTGGCATGCGGTTACGGTAGGTGACGGTAGCAGCACGGGAGGCGGGGACCCGGGCGGCTGTGCCCGCCGTCGGGCACCGTGTCGGAGCTTCCGAGGCCCACGGGCGCCACGGCGTCCGCCACCGGCCATCAGGAGCCGTACGCTGTTTGCGTGCTCTTGCTCGCTCTGGATACCGCCACCCCCGCCGTGACCGTCGCCCTGCACGACGGCACGGACGTCATCGCCTCGTCCAGCCAGCTGGACGCCCGTCGGCACGGTGAGCTGCTGCTTCCGGCCGTCGACCGCCTCCTGACGGACGCCGGGCTGAAACTGGACGCCGTCACCGGGATCGTCGTAGGGACCGGCCCGGGGCCCTACACCGGGCTGCGCGTCGGGCTGATGACCGCCGACACCTTCGGGCTCGCCCTCGGTGTGCCCGTGCACGGCGTGTGCACGCTGGACGGCCTCGCCTACGCGGCCGACATGGAGGGCCCCTTCGTCGTGGCGACCGACGCCCGGCGCAAGGAGGTCTACTGGGCGCGGTACGCCGACTCCCGCACCCGCGTCACCGACCCGGCAGTCGACCGGCCCGCCGACATCGCCGAGCAGGTCAAGGACCTGCCCGCGATCGGCGCGGGCGCGCTGCTGTACCCGGACACCTTCCCGGTCGCGCACGAGCCCGAGCACGTGTCCGCCGCCGCACTCGCCCGGCTGGCCGTCGAGCGGCTGGACAAGGGCGAGGAGCTGCCGCCCGCGCGGCCGCTGTATCTGCGCCGCCCGGACGCCCAGGTGCCCAAGAACTACAAGGTGGTCACCCCGAAGTGACCGAGCCCGTGACGCCCGTGCTGCGCGAGATGCGCTGGTGGGACATCGATCCCGTGGTGGAACTGGAGCGGGACCTGTTCCCCGACGACGCCTGGTCGCGAGGCATGTTCTGGTCCGAGCTCGCCCACGCACGCGGCCCCGGGGCGACCCGGCGGTACGTCGTCGCCCAGGACGGCGACCGGATCGCCGGGTACGCCGGGCTCGCCGCCGCCGGTGACATCGCCGACGTCCAGACGATCGCCGTCGCCCGCGACTACTGGGGCACCGGCCTCGGCGGGCGGCTGCTGACCGAACTGCTGCGGGCGGCGACCGCGTTCGAGTGCACCGAGGTGATGCTCGAATGCCGGGTCGACAACGTCCGCGCCCAGAAGCTCTACGAGCGCTTCGGCTTCGAGGCCATCGGCTTCCGGCGTGGCTACTACCAGCCCGGCAACGTGGACGCCCTGGTGATGCGCCTGACCGACCCAGCAACCTCTGTACAAGGAACCGAGATCCAACATGGCTGACGAACCCCTGGTCCTGGGGATCGAGACCTCCTGCGACGAGACCGGTGTCGGCGTGGTCCGCGGCACCACGCTGCTGGCGGACGCCGTCGCCTCCAGCGTCGACGAGCACGCCCGCTTCGGCGGTGTGGTGCCGGAGGTCGCGTCCCGCGCGCACCTGGAGGCGATGATCCCGACCATCGACCGGGCGCTGAAGGAGGCCGGGGTCGGCGCGAAGGACCTCGACGGCATCGCGGTGACGGCCGGTCCGGGACTGGCGGGCGCGCTGCTGGTCGGCGTCTCGGCGGCGAAGGCGTACGCGTACGCGCTCGGCAAGCCGCTCTACGGCGTCAACCACCTCGCCTCGCACATCTGCGTCGACCAGCTGGAACACGGGGCGCTGCCCGAGCCGACCATGGCGCTGCTGGTGTCCGGCGGCCACTCGTCGTTGCTCCTGTCCTCCGACATCACCTCCGACGTACGGCCCATGGGCGCCACCATCGACGACGCGGCCGGCGAGGCCTTCGACAAGATCGCCCGGGTGCTGAACCTGGGCTTCCCCGGCGGTCCGGTCATCGACCGGTACGCGCGCGAGGGCGACCCGGAGGCGATCGCGTTCCCGCGCGGCCTGACCGGGCCGCGGGACCCGGCGTACGACTTCTCCTTCTCGGGCCTGAAGACGGCCGTGGCCCGCTGGATCGAGGCCAAGCGGGCGGCCGGGGAGGAGGTGCCGGTGCGGGACGTGGCGGCGTCCTTCCAGGAGGCGGTCGTGGACGTCCTCACTCGGAAGGCCGTACGGGCCTGTCGCGACGAGGGCGTCGACCACCTGATGATCGGCGGTGGCGTCGCCGCCAACTCCCGGCTGCGCGCCCTCGCCCAGGAGCGCTGCGAGGCGGCCGGCATCCGGCTGCGGGTGCCCCGGCCCAAGCTGTGCACCGACAACGGGGCGATGGTCGCGGCGCTGGGCGCGGAGATGGTGGCGCGGGGGCGCGCGGCGTCGAGCTGGGACCTGTCCGCGGACTCGTCGCTGCCGGTGACGGACCCGCACGTGCCCGGGCACTCCCACGACCATGTGCACGAGGTCAGCAAGGGGAACCTGTCCTCGTGACGGTCGCGTTGATGTGGGAGGCGCGGGCGGTGCCGGGGCGGGGGGAGGAACTGCTGGCGTGGGCGCGCGAGCAGCGGCTGGAGCCCGGCCCGCTGCGCCGGGAGACCTTTCGCGCGCCGCAGGACCGGGTGCTGGTCATCACGTGGTGGGACGCGGCGTATGACGCCGTACTGCCGGAACTGCCGGAGCCGCAGGGGGAGTTGGTGACTCGGGCGGTGCATCGGTGGCGGTTCGAGTCGGTGGGGGCCGCATAGCCGCCCGTCGCCACGGCTACGGCTGCGGCTGTGGTGCCGAGAGGGTCCAGGCCGACGCGGACAGCGTTCCGAGGGCCAGGGCGAAACCGACGACGGAGGTCGGGGTGCCCTCGGCCACGAGAAAGGCCAGGACGACGCCGGTCCCGGTGCCGTACGCGGCGGCCAGCGCGCCCGGACGCCATCCGGGGCGGGCCGGGCGCGGGACGGCACCGGCGGGGAGGACGAAGTAGTCCCCGGGGCCGGGGCGTACGGCCTCGTCGGCGTCGAGGAGTTCACCGGCCGGCCGGTGGTCGCGCAGTCGGCCGAGGGGGACCAGCCGGGTGCCGTCGGCGAGTTCCACCACGACCGGACGGCGGCGACGACCGTACCCGCGGACGGTCACCGGGACCGGACCGGAGCAGTCGTCCAGCGCCGGATGCCACATGACGCGCTGCCAGCGGGTCGCCGTCCCGCCCGCGCCGTCGGGTCCGGTCAGGACCAGCCAGGTAGTGGTCGTCTCGCGGGCGAGTGCCACAAGGCGCTCCACGGTCCGCACGGTCGCCGTCATGGCATGCCCCGGACGCCGTGTCGTCAGCCGGAAGCGCAGGCCGCGCCAGGCCCACACGCACACGAGCGACAGGGCGACGACGCCGGCGAGGAAGACGGGGACCAGCAGGTCGTCCTCGGCCGCGGTTTCCTCGGGATCGGCCGGGAAGCCCCGGGGGGCCGACGTGGCGGGGTCGTAGGCGACCGGGAACCGCTCGCCCTCGACGTAACGGTCGGTGTCGTAGATCCCGAAGCGCTGCACGTGCACGTGGCCGGCCGCGTCGCTCCACCGCACGCGGATGTCGCCCTCGTCGCCGATGCCGTCCTCGACGACGACACCGGAGGCCGTCGCCGTGGCCCGGTCGCGGGCGGTGACGTAGCCGTGGGCGTGCACACCGAGCCAGCCGGCGAACAGGGTGTAGCCGAGCAGCGTCACGGCCACGCCCAGCAGGGCGACGCGAAGGGCGGGGCGAGGCGCCGGGTTCATGCGGCCGCCTCCTTCCGCGTCTTCGCGGCCGCCGTCAGCAGCGCCCGCAGCGGCGCCGGATCGCCGGCGCGTACGGCCTGCGCGGCCAGCTCGTGGAGGTCGGTCACCGTGCCGTCGGGCGTGGTGAGCACGGTGGCCAGCCAGCGGTGCGCGCGGGTCCAGCCGGCCGGGCGCAGCACGGCGTGCAGCGTCTGGGCGAGCGCGGCGGTCAGTACCGCGTGGGCGACCGTCGTGCGGGCGGCGGCGGGCATCCGGCGCAGACCGGGCTCCAGCAGCCCGGCCAGCCGCGGCCAGGTGCCGTCGGCGAGGGCGTCCAGGGCGGCGGACAGCGCCCGCTCGGGGGATTCCTCGCCGGTTGCGAGCAGCAGGAGGTCCTTGCCTGTTTCGTCGCCGAGGTCGTGGAGCTGGTCCGGTGCCATGTCGAGGAGCCGTACGGGGCGCGGTTCGTCGTCGAGGTCGGGGTCGTCCAGCCCGGCCAGTCGGCCGAGGCACCAGCGCTCGATCGACGCGGCGGCGCGCAACGTGACGGGTTCGGCGCCGTACGCGGCGGCAGCCACGGCGTCGGGCGGCAGCGCGGCGAGGCGCTGTTCGGCGGGCGGGTGGTCGGCCGTGGCGTACGGGTCGACGGCGTCGTCCTCGGCCACGCCACGGGCGGCGCGGGCCGCGACGTAAGGGTCGCGCACGGCGGTTTCGAGGGCGTCGTAGAAGTCCACGGGGTACGTGTCCTCCTCGGCGAGTGCGGACCACCACGTGCTGCCGAGCCCCTCGAACGCCTCGTGCAGGAGCCCGGTCCGCCGCAGCGCCTGAGCGGTCGCCGCGCTTCCGGTGACCCGGGCGGCGTCGGCGTCGGCGGCCAGCTCCGCCTGCCACATCGGCGGCTGGGAGGCCCGCAGCAGTGGTGCGGCCAGTGCGGCGAGCGGGCGGAAACGGCGGTCCATGCGGTCCGCGAGCACGTGGCGCGCGAGGCGCAGCGCGGCGGTACGGCGGTCGCGTAGATGCTGTGCGTGCGCCAGCTCGTGCGCCACCACCGACGCCAGCTGGTCCGCGCTCAGCATGCGCAGCAGCGGGTGGCCGAGGAGCAGGGTGTAGGCGCGTCCCCCGGCGGCCCTGGTGGGCGCGAGCGACGCGTCGACGGTCGGAACGACCCGGACGAGGAGCGGTTCCCGGAAGCCGACCCGCCCCGCCACGCCCCGCACCAGTGCCGCCAACTCCGGCTCGTCATCGGGGCGGAGGGCCTTCCCCGGGAGCCGTTCGCGCCGCATGGCCCCGCTGACGAACCCGGCCACGAACAGCGTCAGCGGCACCAGCACGACCGCGTGCGGCGCCCACGCCAGCCCGGCGAGGACCAGCGCCACGCCGACGACGGCCGTCGGCAGCCAGGCCACGACCAGCATGGCGGCGGCGAGCATCCACGCACGCAGGGGTGACGTTCGTATGTCCATGCTGGTCCCGTGAAGTTCGCGCCAGGTGGGGCTGAGGTGTCGAGGGATTGTGTCACGGGGGACGGATGTGAGGAGGGGGTGGACAGGATGTTGCGGATGTGTTCGTCAGCCCTCCGCCGAAGTGGGGCACAGCAACCGCCGGTCCCGCCCCAGCACCCGTGCCGGACCCGTCAGTCGCACCAGCGCCGTGTGCCGTACGTCCGCGCTGGACGCCGCCAACCGCAGCTCCAGTGCGCCCGGTTCGACGACCCGGCGGCCCGTGCGGTCGGTGAACGACGACAGGTCGGCGTGGAAGTGGAAGGTCACCCGGCGGGATTCGCCAGGCTCCAGTTCCAGTCGCTCGTAGCCGATCAGGCGGACGTCCGGGCGCGTGACCGACGCCACCGGGTCGTGGAGGTACAGCTGGACGACCTCCGCGCCCGCGCGGGCGCCCGTGTTGCGGACGGTGACGGAGAGGTCGTAGGTGCCGTCCGTGGGGATCTCCGGGGTGCCGTCGGTCATGCCCTCCCACGCGAACGTCGTGTACGAGCGCCCGTGCCCGAAGGGATACAGCGGCGTCGGATCCAGGTTGCTGACCTCGCCCGCCAGGCCCAGTGGCGGCTGGAGGTACGTCCACGGCTGGCCGCCGGGTGCCTGCGGCACGCTCACCGGGAGGCGGCCCGACGGGTTGACGCGGCCGGAGAGGACGCCCGCGACCGCCGGGCCGCCCTCCTCACCGGGGAAGAACGCCTGCACCACCGCTCCCAGGCGGCCGTGCCAGCGGCCCAGCGCGTACGGGCGGCCGGTGAGCAGGACCAGGACCACCGGGACGCCCGTCGCCACCAGGGCGTCCAGCAGGTCGGGCTGGACCCCGGGGAGTTGCAGGTCCGTCGCGTCGCAGCCCTCGCCCGACGTGCCGCGGCCGAAGAGGCCCGCCCGGTCGCCCAGCACCGCCACGCACACATCCGCCTCCGCCGCCCGCGCCACCGCCTCCTCGATGCCGGACGGGTCCGGGTCCGCGACCCCGCAGCCCTCCGCGAACGTCACCTTCGCGTCCGGGAGTTCCGTGCGCAGGGCATCGAGGAGCGGGGGGATCTCGATGCCGGTCGGCGTCCCGGGGTGGCGGGGGAGGACGTGGGAAGGGAAGGAGTAGCAGCCGAGCATCGCCAGCGGGTCCGCCGCGCGGGGGCCCACCACGGCGATTCGGGTGTCGGGGGCGAGGGGCAGTACGCCGTCCCGGTTGTCCAGCAGGACCACCGACTCCTCCGCCAGGCGGCGGGCCAGGGCTCGGCTCGCCGTCGAGTCCAGGTCGATCCGCCGCTCCGTCGGCTCCGGCTGCCAGTCCTCGTCCAGCAGGCCCAGTTCACACTTCTGGAGCAGGACCCTCCGCGCCGCCCGGTCCACCAGCGACTCCGGTACCTCGCCCGCCCTCACCGCTTCCACCAGCGGCTGTCCGTAGCACTTCAGGGTCGGCAGCTCCACGTCGATCCCGGCCGCCAGCGCCGCGTGCGCGGCCTCGGCGGGGGTGCCCGCCACGCGGTGCAGGGTCTGGAGGAAGCCGATGCCGAAGTAGTCCGAGACGACCGTGCCGCTGAAGTTCCATTCGGTGCGGAGGAGTTCGGTCAGCAATGCCGGGTCCGCCGAGGCCGGGACTCCGTCCGTCTCCGTGTACGCCGCCATCACCGAGCGGGCGCCGCCCTCGCGCAGCGCCAGTTCGAAGGGGGGCAGGGTGACGTCCGCGAGCTCGCGGGTCCCGGCTCGTACGGGAGCGAGGTTGCGGGCGCCGACGGAAGAGGCGTAACCGGCGAAGTGCTTCAGCGTCGCCACGATCCCGGCCGACTCCAGGCCCCGTACGTACGCCGCGCCGATCGTGCCCACCAGGTACGGGTCCTCGCCGATCGTCTCCTCGACCCGTCCCCACCGCGGGTCGCGGACCACGTCCAGCACGGGCGCCAGGCCCTGGTGCACACCGACCGAGCGCAGGTCGGCGCCGATCCGCCGGGCCATCTCCTCCACCAGCGCCGGATCGAAGGTGGCGCCCCAGGCGAGCGGGACCGGGTACGCCGTCGCCCGCCACGCCGTGAAGCCGGCGAGGCACTCCTCGTGGGCGATCGCCGGGATGCCGAAGCGGCCGGACGCGGCGATCCGGCGCTGGGCGCGGGCCAGGGAGCGGGCGCCGGACTCCGGGTCGACGGGGGCGGTGCCGAAGGGGCGGGTGAGCTGGCCGAGGCCGTGCCGGATCAGCTCGTCGAAGTCGTGGTCGGCGGTCATGTCGTGCTGGTGGGGGGCCACTCCGTCGCCGTCCGCGGTGGCGCCCACCCACACGCCGTACAGCTGGGCGGTCTTCTCTTCGAGGGTCATCCGGGAGAGCAGGTCCGTGACGCGGACGTCTGCGGGGAGGCTGCGGTCACGCCAAGGGGCGGTGGTCATGGAACTCCTGTCGTTGAACGCCTACGAAGAGCGCTACTTGCCGCCGACGCCCATCAGGCCGCCCACCAGCGCCCGCCGCGCCACCAGGTAGACGGCGAAGATCGGGACGCCCGAGAGGACGACCGAGGCGAGCAGGGCGGGGATGTTCACGCCGAACTGGCTGACGTAGTTGAACAGGCCGAGCGTGAGGACGCGCGGGCCGTCGGACTGGGTGAAGATCAGCGGGAAGAGGAAGCCGTTCCAGGCCTGCAGGGCGGCGTAGATGACGACCGTGCTGATGCCGCCCTTGGCCAGCGGGATCGTCAGCTGGAACAGCATCCGCAGCGGGGAGGCGCCGTCCAGCGCCATCGCCTCGTACAAATCCTCCGACACATCCCGCAGGGTGCCGACCAGCACCAGCACGGAGACGGGCATCGTGAAGGCCGCCGTGGGGAGGATGACGGCGAGCAGGGTGTCGTACAGATCGAGCTGGGCGATCAGCAGATAGAGCGGCACGACGACCGCCTGGGCCGGGATCGCCACGCCGAGCAGGAACAGCCGGAACGCGGCGCCGGACCAGCGGTCGCGGGTGCGGACGGCCACGTAGGCGAGGGGGATCGAGAGGACCAGGACGATGGCGACGACCGCCACCGCCACGATGGCCGTGTTGCTGAGCAGATGGCCGAAGCCGGTGTTCAGGACGGTGTTGTAGTTGTCGAGGGTGGGGTCGGTGGGCGGGCTCAGGGGGTTGCCGGTGAGGGCGCGGTCCTGCGGGGTGAGGGAGGCCGACAGCATCGCGTAGACGGGGATGATGACGATCGCCAGCCAGAGGACCGAGCCGAGGCCCGCCACCGGGTTGGCGCGTTTCGTCCAGTGCCGTCGGCGGCGCTTCGGTGGCGGGGGCGGGGTCGTACGGCTGCTCGTCGTCCTCGTCGGGTGGGGCAGGGTGTCGTGGGTCATGAGAGCCGTCACATCCCTTCCCGCGTGCTGCGCATGGCGCCGAAGCCGGACAGCCGCACGAGGAGGAGGGACAGACCCGTCGCCGCCAGGACCAGGAAGGACGCGATGGCGCTGGCGTAGCCGAAGTCGTAGGTCTTGAAGCCCGCCTCGTACATCAGGTACGGCAGGATCGCCGTGTCCGTGCCGGGGCCGCCCTTGGTGAGGATCAGAACCGTCTCGAAGTACGTCAGTGAGCCGACGACGATCAGCACGGTGGACGTGATGACGGTGTTGCGCAGTTGCGGCAGGGTGATCGAGAAGAACCGGCGGTAGCGGCCGGCGCCGTCGATGGCCGCCGCCTGGTAGAGGACCTGCGGGATCTGGCGGGCCCCGCCCTGGTAGATGAGGGTGTGGAAGGGGATGAACTGCCAGCCGCCGACGAAGACGATCGCGAGGAACGCGCCGCTGGACGAGCCGAGGACGTCCTTCTGGATGATGCCGAAGTTCGGGTCGAGGAGGGCGTAGAAGAGCAGGGCGACGGCGGTGGAGGAGAGCAGGAGCGGGACGAAGAAGATCGCGGAGAGGACGGCGCGGTTGCGTTGCGGGCCCGCGGCCCAGACGCCGAGGAGCAGCGCCACGACCGTCTGGAAGGCCCAGCTCGCGGCGGTGAGAAGGATCGTCAGCCACAGGGACTGGGTCATGCGTGGGTCGTCGAGGAGCTTCTGCCAGTTGGCCAGGCCCACGGGCTGCGGGTCGCCCAGGCCGTCCCAGGTCGTGAAGGAGAGGTAGAAGGCGAGGGCCATCGGGACGACCGCGAAGAAGGCGAAGAAGAGGACGCCGGGCAGGGCCCAGACGGCGTGCGGGCGGCCCACCCTGGTCCGGGTGCTCACTTCTTCAGCTCCTTGCAGGCCGCCACGAACTCGGTCGGCGACGACTTCCCCGCGAACAGCTTCCCGATCTCCGTGTGCATCGGGGTGCCCAGCTCGCCGAGCGCCTGGTCCCAGGAGAGCGTGAACGCGGGGGCCTGCTGCACCATGTCGTACTGGAACCTGGCGTACTGCGGGTTGGGGGCCGAGTCGAGGAGCTGGGCCGCGTTCGAGGTCGTCGGGACGTCTCCGAGGTCGATCAGGTCCTTGGCGTACGCCTCCGAGGCGGCCTCCTTGAGGAACGCGATCGCCAGGTCCTTGTTGCGGGTACGGGCGTTGACGGACCAGTAGTTGGTCGGGTTGCCGACGACGTTGCGCACGTCACCGCTGCCGCCCTCGATCTCCGGGAAGGCCGCCCAGCCCAGGTGCCGCTTGGCGAAGTCGGGGAACTTGCCGAGCTGCGTCGAGTACTCCCAGGAGCCCATCAGGTGCATCGCGGCCCTGCCCTTGGCGAAGACCGCGGGGGCGCCGCCGTTGACGTAGGACACGGACGTGAACTTGTCGCCGAAGGCGCCGTCGTCGACCAGTTCCTTCACCATCTCGGCCGCCTTCAGGACCGCCGGGTCGCCCCAGCCCTCCGCGTCGCCGTCCTGGATGCGCTGGAAGACCTCGGGGCCGCCGATGCGGTCGACCAGGTACTCCAGCCACATCAGCTCGGGCCAGATGTCGGAGCCGCCGAGCGCGAAGGGCGTGATGTTCGCCTTCTTCAGCTTGGCGTTGACGTCGAGGAGCTGGTCCCAGGTGGTGGGCGGTTGCAGCTTGTGCTCGGCGAAGACGGACTTGTTGTAGAAGAGGATCACGGGCTGCATGCCGCGCATCGGGATGCCGTAGTGGCGGCCCTTGAGGTCGCCGGCCGCGAGGACGGAGGGCAGGAAACCGTCCTTGAGCACGGGGTCGTTGTTGATCGTGTCGGTGAGGTCGAGAAGCTTGCCCGCCTCCTCGTACGCCCGGATGGAGCCGCCGCCCCAGTTGAAGAAGACGTCCGGGGCGCTGGGCGAGCCCATGGCCGTCCGCAGCTTGGGGGAGTAGTCGGAGCCGGGGACCTTCTCCAGCTTCACCGTGCCGCCCGCCTCCTTGGCGGCCGCCGACTTGTTGAAGCGCTCCACGGCCGCCTGCTGGACCTTCACCGCGTCGTCGCCGTACACGAAGGCGGTGATCGCGCCGCCGTCGCCGCCGCCCGCGCCGCCTCCGGAGCCGCAGGCGGTGAGGCCGGGGAGGCCGGTGGTGAGCAGGGTGGTGGCGCCGGCGCCGAGTATCCAGCGCCTGCTGAACGTGCGCCCGCCGGTGGACGACGTGGTGGACCCCATGAGACAGCACCTCTCGGGAGGACGTGCGTGTGGACAGGCCGGTCGGTAGGTCGGTCGGCGAATGTTTCGGGGAGTAACTCGAATGTTCCGGGAACGTAGAGTGCCGCAAGGGGTCCGTCAAGAGGTCGCGCAGGGATACGATCGCCGCCATGACTCCCCCGGAACGCCCGCAAACCCAGACGGCACGGCGGTCCGCGCAGACCGCGACCCTCGCCGAGATCGCCCGCGAGGCCGGGGTCTCCGCGCCGACTGTTTCGAAGGTGCTCAACGGCCGGGCCGATGTCGCCCCGGCCACCCGCAACCGCGTCGAGGAGCTGCTGCGCACCCACGGCTACCGGCGGCGCCGGGCCGAGGCCACCCGCTCGCCCTTGATCGACCTGGTCTTCCACGAGCTGGAGAGCGCCTGGGCGCTGGAGGTCATCCGGGGCGTGGAGAACGTGGCGCGGCAGTCCGGGCTGAGCGTCGTGCTCTCCGAGAGCGCGGGGCGGCTGACGCCCGGGCGGACCTGGGCCGACCAGGTCGCCGCCCGCCGTCCGCACGGTGTGATCCTGGTGCTGAGCGAGCTCGACGAGGCCCAGCGGGCGCTGCTGACCAGCCGGTCCATCCCGTTCGTGGTGATGGACCCGGCCGGTGACCCGGGCACCGACGTGCCCTCGATCGGCGCCACCAACTGGCAGGGGGGCCTCGCCGCCACCCGGCATCTGGTCGAGCTGGGACACACCCGCATCGGCGCGATCACCGGGCCGTCGCGGATGCTGTGCAGCCGCGCCCGGGTGGACGGCTACCGGGCGGCGCTGGAGACCGCCGGGCTGCCGGTGGACGACGGGTTGATCAAGGCCGGGGACTTCCACCACGAGTCCGGCTACCGGCTCGGCCTTCAGCTCCTGCGCCGCCCGGACCGGCCGACCGCCGTCTTCGCCGGCAACGACCTCCAGGCGCTCGGGCTGTACGAGGCGGCACGCGAGCTGGGGCTGCGGGTGCCGGACGACGTGAGCGTGGTGGGGTTCGACGATCTGCCGGTGGCGCGCTGGGTGGGGCCGCCGCTGACGACCGTACGGCAGCCGCTGACGGAGATGGCGGAGGCGGCGGCCCGGCTGGTGCTGGAGCTGGGGCGCGGCGACGGGGCCGCCGCCGCGACGCGGGTGGAGCTGGCCACGAGCCTGGTGGTGCGCAGCAGTACGGCGGCGCCGGGGGTGGCCGAAAGCTGACGTATTGACGGGTGGGCCCGGCGCCTCAACACTCCTCCGAAGTCAATCGGATGCACCACCGAAACTTTCGGAGGCACCCGCACATGATCCCGTACACGAGATCCACGCGAGGGGCGTCGGGGTTCACCGGCGTCGCCGCCCTCGGCGCCCTGCTGCTCGCCGCCCTCGCCGCCCTGCTGCTCGCCGCCCCCTCCGCGCACGCCGCCGACCCGCCGCTGCGCGACCTCGCCGCCGCCAAGGGGAAGATCATCGGCACCGCGGTCACCGGAGGCAAGCTCACCGGCACCTACGGCGACATCGCGGGCCGGGAGTTCAACTCCCTCACGCCCGGCAACGCCATGAAGTGGGAGTCGGTCGAGCCGAGCCGGGGCACGTACAACTGGGCCGAGGCCGACCGGATCGTCGACTTCGCCGAGGCGCACGGCCAGCAGGTACGCGGCCACACCCTGGTCTGGCACAGCCAGAACCCGGGCTGGCTGACAGGCGGGTCCTGGACCCCGGCCCAGTTCAGCGCGATCGTCCAGGACCACATCACCACCGAGGTCGGCCGCTACCGGGGTCGCGTCGACGCCTGGGACGTGGTCAACGAGCCCTTCAACGAGGACGGCACCTACCGCCAGAGCCTCTTCTACAACCACCTCGGCCAGGACTACATCGCCCAGGCCCTGACCTGGGCACGGGCCGCCGACCCGGCCGCCAAGCTCTACATCAACGACTACAACGTCGAGGGCGTCAACGCGAAGAGCACCGCTCTCTACGACCTGGTCAAGTCCCTGAAGGAGCGCGGGGTCCCGATCGACGGCGTCGGTCTGCAGGCCCACTTCATCCTCGGCCAGGTCCCGTCGACGCTCCAGCAGAACATCCAGCGCTTCGCCGACCTCGGGGTCGACGTCGCGATCACGGAGCTGGACATCCGCATGCAGGTCCCGGCCACCGACGCCAAGCTCTCCCAGCAGGCCGCCGACTACAGGGCCGTCATGAACGCCTGCCTGGCCGTCAGCCGCTGCACCGGCGTCACCGTCTGGGGCTTCACCGACTCCGACTCCTGGATCCCGGACTTCTTCGAGGGATACGGGGCGGCGACACCGTACGACGAGAACTTCGCGCCGAAACCGGCGTACTACGCGATCGCGCAGTCGCTGGGCGGCACGGGTGACGGCGGCGGTGGCGGCGAGCCCACGGACGGCTGTACGGCGACGTATCGCGTCGTGAACCAGTGGAACACCGGCTTCACCGGCGAGGTCAGGGTCTCCTGCGCGGGCGCCTCGCTCTCGTCGTGGAAGGTCGACTGGACGTACAGCGCGGGTCAGCGGAT
Source organism: Streptomyces sp. TRM70350 (assembly GCF_019219825.1). Lineage (GTDB taxonomy): Bacteria > Actinomycetota > Actinomycetes > Streptomycetales > Streptomycetaceae > Streptomyces. Next base: position 220,039 of record NZ_JAHUXH010000008.1, read on the forward strand.
CACCCAGGCCTGGAACGCGCACTGCACGCAGACCGGTGCGGCGGTCAGCTGCTCCAACGCCTCCTACAACGGGGCGGTGCCGGAGGGAAGTTCGGTGACCTTCGGCTTCAACGGCTCATGGAGCGGCAGCAATCCGGTACCAACGGTGACGCTGGGTTGAGAAGTCTTAGATTTTCGGAAGAAAACCGGGTTCGCGCCCCCGCTCGTAATAATTCGGACGTACGTTCCTGTCCGTGACGGGACACATAACGGACCACAACGGGAGTGGGGACGAGGGCCCAAGAGGGGGAGGCCGGCGGCCGGGAGCGCTCAAGGTCACCGGTCTCACCCTCGCCGCCGTCCTGGCGCTCGGCGGCGCCGGGGCGGGCTGGGTCTACTGGCAGCTGAACGACAACATCAACAGCGTCGACATCAACAGCGCCCTCGGCGACGACCGCCCGGCGAAACCGACGCCCTCCACCGCCGCGTCCGCCTCGACGCCGCCCGGAGAGGCGTTGAACATCCTGGTGCTGGGCTCGGACTCACGCAGCGGCGCCGAGAACCGGGCCCTCGGGGGCGGCGACAGCGCCGGCGCCCGGTCCGACACGGCGATGGTGGTGCACCTGAACGCCGGGCGCACCGAGGCCACCGTGGTCAGCATCCCGCGCGACACCCTCGTCACCCGCCCGTCCTGTCCGCTGGAGTCGGGGGGCGAGTCGGCCGAGGCCTACAACGTCATGTTCAACAGCGCCTACTCGGTGGGCGGCCCGGTGTGCGCGGTGAAGACCGTCGAGTCGATGACCAACGTCCGTATGGACCACTACATCGAGATCGACTTCGCCGGGTTCGCCGGGCTGGTGGACGCGCTCGGCGGGGTCACCGTCACCACCGAGGAGGACATCGACGACGAGGACAGCCACCTGACCCTGCCGGCCGGCACCCATCACCTCGACGGCGAACAGGCCCTGGGCCTGGCCCGCACCCGGTACGGCATCGGGGACGGCAGCGATCTGGGGCGCATAGGCCTGCAGCACCAGCTGGTGAAGGCGCTGATGCAACAGATCGCGTCGACCAGCCTGCTCTCGGACCCGACCCGCCTGTACGAGGTCGCGGACGCGGTGACCGGCAGCCTGACGACCGACACCGGCCTCGACTCGCTGACGGAGCTGGTGGGACTCGGGCAGAGCCTGCAGGGCCTGTCGGCGGACGCCATGGAGACGGTGACGATGCCCGTGGTCCCGGCGGCCTCGGACCGGAACCGGGTGGTGGCCGAGGAGCCGGAGGCGGGGCAGTTGTGGGCGTCGTTGCGGTAGAGGTCTCCACGGACACCTGTTCGACGTAGAAAAAAACTCGGAGATGTCCGGCAGGTGTGTCGATCCGGGCGGGTGCCGTTCGACGCATGGATGAGAGGCACCGACCACCCACTACCGAGGGAGCCCCCATGCCCCGCTACCTGTCACTCATCCGGATCGACGAGAAGAACGCCCCCGCCGAAGGCCCCAGCCCCGAGCTCATGCAGCGGATGGGTGAGCTGATCGAGGAGATGACCAAGGCCGGCGTGCTGCTCGACACCGCCGGGCTGACCCCGACCGAGCAGGGCACCCGGGTGCACTACGAGGGCGGGGGGATCTCCGTCACCGACGGGCCGTTCACCGAGACCAAGGAGGTCGTCGGCGGGTACGCCCTGATCCAGGCCAAGGACAAGGCCGAGGCGATCGAGTGGACCAAGCGGTTCCTGAAGGTGCACGAGCCGCACTGGACGGTGACCTGCGAGGTGCGCGAGGTCATGGAGGGCTGAGTCCGGCCCTGTTTGGCCCGCGGCCGCGTGAGGTGTTCGATGGTGGGCCGTGGAACCACAGCCCACCGCCGACCCGGGCGGCCCCGCGGACGCCGCCCGGCACACCGTCGAGACCGTCTTCCGTATCGAGTCGCCCCGGATCATCGCCGCCGTCACCCGCATCGTCCGGGACGTCGGCATCGCCGAGGAGCTCGCACAGGACGCGCTGGTCGCCGCGCTGGAGCAGTGGCCGCGCGACGGTGTGCCCGACAACCCGGGCGCCTGGCTCATGACCAGCGCCCGGCACCGCGCCGTCGACCTGGTCCGGCGCCGGGAGAACTACGCCCGCAAGCTCCAGGAGATCGGCCGGGACCTGTCGAGCGTGGCCCCGCCGGAGGAACCGGCCGACCCGGACGACATCGACGACGACCTGCTGAGGCTGGTCTTCACGGCCTGTCACCCGGTGCTGTCCCCCGAGGCCCGTATCGCCCTCACCCTGCGCCTGCTCGGCGGCCTGACCACGGCCGAGACCGCCCGCGCGTTCCTGGTCCCGGAGTCGACGGTCGCCCAGCGCATCGTCCGCGCCAAGCGCACGCTGGCCAGGAAGAACGTCGCCTTCGAGGTGCCGTACGGCCCCGACCGTGAGGCCCGCCTGGGCTCCGTACTGGACGTCATCTACCTGATCTTCAACGAGGGGTACGCCGCCACGGCCGGTGACGATCTGCTGAGGCCCGGCCTCTGCGAGGACGCCCTGCGCCTGGCGCGTGTGCTGTCCGCCCTGATGCCCAAGGAGCCCGAGGTGCACGGCCTGACCGCTCTTCTCGAGTTCCAGGCGTCCCGCATGGCCGCCCGCACCGGCCCGAACGGCGAACCCGTCCTCCTCAAGGACCAGGACCGCAGCCGCTGGAACCGCCTCCTCATCGCCCGCGGCATGACCTCCCTGACCCGCGCCGACGCCACGGCCACCGGCGCCCCGGGCCCGTACGTCCTCCAGGCCGCCATCGCCGCCTGCCACGCGCACGCGTACCCGTACGAGGAGACCGACTGGCAGCGCATCGCCACCCTGTACGGCCTGCTCGCCGCCCGCGCCCCGTCCCCCGTCGTCGAACTCAACCGCGCGGTGGCCGTCTCCATGGCCGAAGGCCCGGCCCCGGCGCTGGACATCGTCGACGCCCTGTCCGCCGTACCCGCCCTGCGCGACTACCACCTGCTGCCGAGCGTCCGCGGCGATCTGCTCGCCCGCCTCGGCCGTACGACGGAGGCCCGCGCGGAGTTCGAACGCGCGGCGGCGTTGGCCCGCAACGAACGCGAGCGGGAGCTGCTGGAGGCACGGGCGCGGGAATGCGGTTGACCGATGGGGCGCGATCACGCGTTCGGCTGATCGGCATTGGTTACGGCCCGTCAGGAGCCGCGCTTCCGTAGCTTCGCGGTGTTGCTTGTGCCGCAGTGGCGCCCGCGCCCACACTTGAAGGAGGAGGTGCTTCACGATGACCGCTCTCGCAGAAGAGGTGGCCCCGGTGGTGGCAGACAAGCCGGTTTCCGAGCCGGTTTCCGACCTGGACGAGGTCCTGTGGCAGGCGTGGAAGGCCATGGATCTCCCCGAGGGCTACCGCGCCGAGATCATCGAGGGGACCATCGAGTTGTCGCCTACCGGTCGTCGTCGTCATACCGTGCTCATGGGCCGACTCCACAGGGCGCTCGACGCGCACCTCGCTGGTAGCGGATACGCAGTGCACCGTGACGGCAACGTCATCCATCGCCACAAATGCTGGATCCCCGACCTCTTCGTAGCCCCCCTCGATCTCGACGAGATCCCCGACGAGGAAGGCCTCGGTGTCGACGCCGCCGGGGTCAAGATGGTCGTCGAGGTCACCTCGCCCGGACACCGCAACCTCCAGCGCGACCGTGCCCGCAAGCGCCGTGAGTACGCCCGGGCGGGCATCCCCGTGTACGTGATCGTCGACGACTTCGACGACGAGGGAGCCGTCGTCGTGCTGACCTCCCCCGACCCGAAGAAGGCCAAGTACACCGACGAGCACCGCGTTCCCTACGGCACCGACGCGGTGGTCCCGGAAGGACCGGCCAAGGGCTTCGCCATCGGCAAGGCGATCGTCGCGTCCTGACACCGGTCAGCCCGTCGGCCGCCCCACCAGCATCGTCGGTGCCCCCGCCACCCGCGTCAGAAACACCGTCGCGGAGTTCGGCCCCTGAGGCTTCACCTTCTTGCGCAGCTCCTCCGGCTCCACCGCCGACCCCCGCTTCTTCACGGTCAGGATCCCCACCTGACGCTCCCGCAACAGCGCCTTCAACTTCTTGACGTTGAAGGGCAGTTGGTCGGTGATCTCGTAGGCGGAGGCGTACGGAGTGGGGCGGAGTTCGTCGGCCGTGACGTACGCGATCGTCTCGTCGAGCAGACCGCCGTCGACCTCGGCGGCCACCTCGGCGACCAGGTGGGCGCGGATGACGGCGCCGTCGGGCTCGTAGAGGAAGCGCCCGACGGGGCGTACCGCCGGATTCGGCAGGCCGCGGGAGCGCAGTGTGCGGGGGCCGGGCAGGAGGGTCGCGCGCACCAGGCCGGGCTCGGTGCCGAACCACAGCACCGCCTCCTTCACCTCCCCGCCGTCCGAGATCCACTCGGCCTCGGCGACGTCGGGCACGGCCTCGTGCGGAACGCCGGGCGCGACCTTGAGGGCGGCGTGCGGGGCGCTCGTAGCCACCTGGACGGCCCAGGAGAGCGGGGGCGAGTAGGCCTCCGGGTCGAAGATCCGGCCCCGGCCGCCCCGGCGCGCCGGGTCCACGAAGACCGCGTCGTACGCCGACACGTCCACCTCCGTGACATCCGCCTCGCGCACCTCGATCAGGTCGGCCAGGCCCAGCGCCTCGGCGTTCGCCCGCGCGGCGGCCGCGGTCAGCGGGTCGCGGTCCACGGCGAGGACGCGGATCCCGGCGCGGGCGAGGGCGATCGCGTCCCCGCCGATCCCGCAGCACAGGTCGGCCACGGAGGTCACGCCCAGCTCGCCGAACCGCCGTGCGCGATACGTCGCCACGCTCGCCCGCGTCGACTGCTCGACCCCGTGGGGCGTGAAGTACATCCGCTCGGCGTCCGCCGCTCCGAACTTGGCCACCGCCCGTTGCCGCAGCCGCGCCTGGCCGAGCGCCGCCGACACCAGTTCGGCCGGGTGGTCGCGGCGCAGCCGGGTGGCGACGGCGAGTTCCTGGGCGGGGTCGGTGCCGCGCACCTCGTCGAGGAGGGCCCGGCCTTCGGGGGTGAGGAGAGGGGCGAGGTCGTTCACCAGGTCATTGTCGGCCAGTCGGTGGATGGTGTGCGTCCGGCGGCGGTGTCGGCGGGGGTTCGGGGGTGGGGCCTGGGAGGATCCGGCTCCATGCGAGTAGTAGTACAAAATGACAAAATTAGGACACGTCGGCTTCGGCGGGCTACGGCGATCAGAGCCGGAATCGCCGTCCTGACCGCCGCCGCCATCGCCTCGGGCTGCACGCGCGGCGACGACGAGGCGCCCCCGCCCCTCAAGGCGCCGCCTGCCCGCGCCCTGGACGACTACGCCGCCAAACTCCGCGCCGACCACGCCGCCCGGGTCGCCGCCGCGCAACGCTGGGGCCTGAAGGAGACCCCGCTCCGGCCGCCGTCCCCGCCCGCGAAGAAACCGACGATCACCACCCGGGCGGGCTTCGAGGTGGACGAACACGAGGAGCAGGGCCTCCCGCCGGTCTTCACCACCGTCCCCACCGACCAGAAGGTCGTCTTCCTCACCATCGACGACGGTGCCGAGAAGGACCCGGCGTTCCTGCGGATGATGACCGACCTGCGCATCCCGTACACCGCGTTCCTCAGCGACTACCTGATCAAGGAGGACTACGGCTACTTCCAGCAGATGCAGGCCAGGGGAGTGGTCCTGAACAACCACACCCTCAACCACCCCTACCTGCCCGACCTCTCCTACAGCGACCAGAAGCACGAGATCTGCGGCATGCAGGACGTCATCGAGAAGCGCTACGGCACCCGCCCGCTGCTGTTCCGCCCGCCCTACGGCAACTACAACTCCGACACCCTGCGCGCCGCCAAGGACTGCGGCATCAAGTACGTCCCGCTGTGGAACGAGGAGGTCTTCGTCGACCACTGGGACTACCGCGAGTGGGACCGCGACATCCACCCCGGCGACATCGTCCTGAGCCACTTCCGGGGCACGGACGACTGGGCGGGCGGGATGCCCGACATGATCCGCGTCTTCCTCGACAAGGTCACGGCGAAGGGATACGCGGTGGGCCGCCTGGAGGACTACCTGTGACTCGGCGCGGACGGACGGCCGGGGCCGCGATGCTCCTGGTCCTGCTCACCGGCTGCGCCCTGCCCGACGCCCCGCCTTCGCGCTCCGTCGAGGTGGGGGCGGCACCCGGCCCGGCCGCCTCACAGCTCCCGCCCCACCAACGCTGGGGCCTGCCCTCGCCGCTCTCCCCGGCCCCCTCGCCGCCACGCCACCCCACGCGACCGGCGGACGGGCTCCCGCCGGTCCTGGACCACGTCCCCACCCCCCACAAGGTCGTCTTCCTCACCTACGACGACGGCGCCGAGAAGGACCCGCGCTTCGTCGACATGGTCCGCGAGCTACGGCTGCCGGTCAGCATGTTCCTCACCGACAGTGTCGTCGGCCCCGGCTACGGCCACTTCGCGCGCCTGCGCTCGGTCGGCGCGAGCATCCAGAACCACACCCTCGACCACGCCGCCCTGCGCGGGCTGCCCTACGCCGGTCAACGCGCCGAGATCTGCGGGCAGCAGCACAAACTCCGCACCCGCTTCGGCATCCGCCCGCACCTCTTCCGCCCGCCCTACGGCACCTACGACACGACGACCCGCCGGGCGGCCGCGGACTGCGGCATCAGGGCGATCGTGCTCTGGCGCGCCACGATGAACGCGGACGACCTCACCTTCACGAAGGGCCCCGCCCAGCTCCGCCCCGGCGACATCATCTCGATCCCCTCGACCGAGGCCCCGAAGCCGATGCTCCGCGAGCGCACGACCCACCTGCTGCGCCGGGTGCAGGAGGCGGGGCTGACGGTGGGGCGACTGGAGGACTATCTCTGAACGCGTGAGGCTTTGGACGTGTGAGGCTCTGAACGCGCGAGGCTTTGGATGCGCGAGGCTTTGGACGCCGGTCCGCACTCTCGGCCCGTCCGGCGTTCGAGGACGAGGCCCGTGCACCCCCGCCGTACGGCGACGCGCCGCAGGCAATTGGCACTCCGCTTGACCGAGTGCTAACCGCAGTCATAGTCTCGGCTCTGGCACTCCCCCCTGGAGAGTGCCAAACAAGCGACGGGCAGGTCCGGCACCCGCGACGACGGATCGACCTGGTCGCCACCTCAGACAGTTAACCCCGTGAGATCTCCGAAGGGGGAGGTCGGATCGTGACGACCGCCAGCTCCAAGGTTGCCATCAAGCCGCTCGAGGACCGCATCGTGGTCCAGCCGCTGGACGCCGAGCAGACCACGGCCTCTGGCCTGGTCATCCCGGACACCGCGAAGGAGAAGCCCCAGGAGGGCGTCGTCCTGGCCGTGGGCCCGGGCCGCATCGAGGACGGCAAGCGCGTCGAGCTCGACGTCAAGGTCGGCGACGTCGTGCTCTACAGCAAGTACGGCGGCACCGAGGTGAAGTACAACAACGAGGAGTACCTCGTCCTCTCGGCTCGCGACGTCCTCGCGATCATCGAGAAGTAATCACCTCACGCAACACACCGTTTTGAGCTGCGCCCCTGGCCCCTGCGACCGATAACGAAGCCGGGCGCCCGGGGCGCAGTTCTTTACCCCAGACTTTCCTTTCCGAGAGGGCTCCCGCTGCCATGGCGAAGATCCTGAAGTTCGACGAGGACGCCCGTCGCGCCCTCGAGCGCGGCGTCAACAAGCTTGCCGACACGGTCAAGGTGACGATCGGCCCCAAGGGCCGCAACGTCGTGATCGACAAGAAGTTCGGCGCCCCCACCATCACCAACGACGGCGTCACCATCGCCCGCGAGGTCGAGGTCGAGGACCCGTACGAGAACCTCGGCGCCCAGCTGGTCAAGGAGGTGGCGACCAAGACCAACGACATCGCGGGTGACGGTACGACCACCGCGACCGTGCTGGCCCAGGCGCTGGTCCGCGAGGGCCTGAAGAACGTCGCCGCCGGTGCCTCCCCGGCCGCCCTGAAGAAGGGCATCGACGCCGCTGTCGCCGCCGTCTCCGAGGACCTGCTGGCCTCCGCCCGGCCGATCGACGAGAAGTCCGACATCGCCGCCGTCGCCGCGCTGTCCGCCCAGGACCAGCAGGTCGGCGAGCTGATCGCCGAGGCGATGGACAAGGTCGGCAAGGACGGTGTCATCACCGTCGAGGAGTCCAACACCTTCGGTCTGGAGCTGGACTTCACCGAGGGCATGGCCTTCGACAAGGGCTACCTGTCGCCGTACTTCGTGACGGACCAGGAGCGCATGGAGGCCGTCCTCGACGAGCCGTACATCCTCATCCACCAGGGCAAGATCTCCGCCATCGCGGATATGCTGCCGCTGCTGGAGAAGATCATCCAGTCCAACTCCTCCAAGCCGCTGCTGATCATCGCCGAGGACGTCGAGGGCGAGGCCCTCTCCACCCTCGTCGTGAACAAGATCCGCGGCACCTTCAACGCCGTCGCCGTCAAGGCCCCCGGCTTCGGCGACCGCCGCAAGGCGATGCTCCAGGACATGGCGGTCCTCACCGGCGCCACGGTCATCTCCGAGGAGGTCGGCCTCAAGCTCGACCAGGTCGGTCTGGACGTCCTCGGCACCGCCCGCCGCGTCACCGTCACCAAGGACGACACCACGCTCGTCGACGGCGCCGGCAAGAAGGAGGACGTCGAGGGCCGCGTCGCGCAGATCAAGGCCGAGATCGAGGCCACGGACTCCGACTGGGACCGCGAGAAGCTCCAGGAGCGCCTCGCGAAGCTGGCCGGCGGCGTGTGCGTGATCAAGGTCGGCGCCGCCACCGAGGTGGAGCTGAAGGAGAAGAAGCACCGTCTGGAGGACGCCATCTCCGCGACCCGCGCCGCGGTCGAGGAGGGCATCGTCTCCGGTGGCGGCTCCGCGCTCGTCCACGCCGTGAAGGTGCTGGAGGACAACCTCGGCAAGGAGGGCGACGAGGCCACCGGTGTCGCCGTCGTCCGCAAGGCCGCCGTCGAGCCGCTGCGCTGGATCGCCGAGAACGCCGGCCTGGAGGGCTACGTCATCGTCTCCAAGGTCGCCGAGCTGGAGAAGGGCAGCGGCTACAACGCCGCCACCGGCGAGTACGGCGACCTGATCAAGTCCGGCGTCATCGACCCGGTCAAGGTCACCCGCTCCGCCCTGGAGAACGCCGCCTCCATCGCCTCCCTGCTGCTGACGACCGAGACCCTGGTCGTCGAGAAGAAGGAAGAGGAGCCGGAGAGCGCCGGCCACGGCCACGGTCACGGCCACGCGCACTGACGCAGCGCCGTAGCAGGCAGTAGGGGAGGCCCGGCACCGAGGGTGCCGGGCCTCCCTGTATCCCCTCGCGGGTCAATGCACCCAGGGCCTGTTGCAGGCGCTAGCGCTCCATCTCCTCGAAGACGCCCAGCTGCTCCATCAGCCCCAGCCGGTCGTACTCCCACCAGCCCTCGAGGAGCTTCCCGTCCCGACCGCACCGGAAGACGGTCACACCGCTCATCGACACTTCCTTCCCGGTGGCCGGAATCCCCAGGAACTCGCCCTTGTGCGTGCCCTTCCAGAACCAGCGCGCGCACACCTTGTCGCCCTCGGCGATCAGATCCTCGATGCTGAACGTGAAGTCGAACCCGTCCCGCCAGACACGGATCTCGCGCCGGACATGATCCATCCCGATCACATCCTGCTCGTTCGCCGGGTTGTGATCGTGATAGTGCTCGCCCATCACCTCATCGAGCGGCGGCAGCTCCCCGGGCGTCGCCACCAGCTCGAAGAACCGCCGCACCGTGGCACTGAACAACTGCTCGTCCCGCACCACGTCCAGATCCGTGAACGTCGGCATCTCGTCGCACAGCGCGACCATCTCGTGGAAGATCCGATCGGTCTCCGGAAGATTCGAATTTCGCATCGCCTCTTCGTACGACGGGAACTCCACGATCTCGATGAAGTGCGACGCGTCGGACCGGTCCTTCCCGATCACACTGTGCGTCGCCGTCCGCTTCCCCTTGGTCTGCTCGACCCACGCGTCCATCAGCCGGTCCAACTCCTCGAACCGACTGGTCTTGCAGTCGATGACCTGTACAAACGTCATGGCGCCACCTCCGGCCCCCCTGGGTCCGGTCGAACAGCTCCATTTTCCTACGAGGGCGTCGTTCGGCACCCGCTACTGAGGTCCGTACTTCCGCCCAGCCCGCGACGAGACCCCGCCCAGCAGTCCCCGCGGCGCCACCTTCACCACGCCCATGATGGCCTTGTACCGCGGGTCCGGAATGGACAGCGTCTTGCCCCGCCCCAGGTCCGAAAGCGCCGTCGCCACCAGCTTGTCCGCGTCGAGCCACATCCAGCCCGGGATGTTGTCCGTGCCCATGCCGGCCCGCTGGTGGAACTCGGTGCGGACAAAACCGGGGCACAGGGCCATCATCCGTACGCCGGTGCCCGCCAGGTCGCGGGCGGCGCCCTGGGTGAACTGGACGACCCAGGCCTTGGACGCGCCGTACGTCCCACGGGGGAGGAAGGCCGCGACCGAGGCGACGTTCACGACGCCCCCGCGGCCCCGTTCCCGCATCGCCTCCGTCGCCGCCGACGTCAGCCGCAGCACCGCCTCGCAGTGCACCTTGAGCATCTTCAGCTCGTCGGCCATGGGCACGTCGAGATAGCGGCCCTTGTTGCCGAAGCCGGCGTTGTTGATCAGCAGGTCGACGGGGTTCCTGCGGTCGCCCAGCCGGGCGGCGACCGCCTCGATGCCGTCGTCCGTCGCCAGGTCCGCCGCCAGCACCTCCGCCTCGATGCCGTGCCGGTCGTGCAACTCGGTCGCCTGCTCCCGCAGCCGCTTGGTGTCCCGGGCCACCAACACCAGGTTGTGCCCGTCAGCCGCCAGCCGCCGCGCGAACGCGGCGCCGATTCCCGCGGTCGATCCCGTAATCAGAGCCGTTGTCATGGGCCAAGGGTAGTGACCCGGACTGTGCGCGGCCGATCTCCGTAGGGGGGATCGCCGGGGGAAACGCCGGGGAGTTCGGGAGGACTTGGCGTGGGGCCGGTGGACGGGGCTCTGCAGGGGGACCCGGAGAAGCGCTCGCTCAGCCGTGCTCGTGGTCACGCGCATGGCCGTTCCCGGGCCCCGCGTGCCCCGACGGCGCGCCCGCCCGCTGTCCCCTCTCCACCACCACGAACTGGCCCATCATCCCTTCGTCCTCGTGGTACAGCAGATGGCAGTGGTACATGTACGGCGTGTCGGGATCGGCCGGTCCGGTGAAGCGCAACGCCAGCTTCATGGTCGTCCCGTGCGGCACGAACACCGTGTCCTTGGGCCCGCGCAGGGCCGGCGGCGGCGCAGCGCCGTTCACCTCCAGCACCCTGAACTGCACGTCGTGCACATGGAAGTTGTGCGGCATCCCGTTGTCGTTGCGGACCGTCCACACCTCCGTGGTCCCGCGCGTGACCGTCTCGTCCACCCGCCCCATGTCCATCGCCCGCCCGTTGATCCCGGACCGCTTCAACTCGAAGAACCGCCCCCGCACCGCGTTGGCGCCGTCGGGTATCTCCAACTTTCCCAGCACAGCAGGCAGTTCGGGAGACGGTCGCAGCCGCCCGGCCGCCCGCAGCTCCAGTACGTCGAAGGAGTCGTCCCCTCCGCCGAACCGCCGCTGCCAGCCGTCCCCGTAGTTGTCCTGCGGAAAGCTGCGCAGCATCACCCGCTCACCCGCCCGCATCCGCACCACGATCTCGGCCCGCTCGCCCGGCGACAACTGCACCCGCTTGTGGGACACCGGCCGCTCAAGCAGCCCCCCGTCCGTGCCGACCAGGGAGAAGGAACGGTCGTCCGGGAAGCCGAAGGCGTAGGTGCGGGCCGTGGAGGCGTTGAGCAGCCGCAGCCGTATCAGCTCGTCGGCGACCTCACGGTAGGGACGCAGCGTGCCGTTGACCATCGTCCGGTCGCCGAGAAAACCCACGTTCTGCAGGAAGCCGCGCCCCCCGTCGAGCCGGGCGCCGTCGAAGCGCACGTCCTGCACGACGACGGGCAGGTCGTCCACGCCGTACCGCTTCGGCAGCCCAAGGCGCGCCGACCGCTCGTCGTCGAGGATGAACATGCCCGCCAGCCCCCGCCGGACATGGTCCTCGGTCGCGCCGTGCGGGTGGGGGTGGTACCAGAGCGTCGCGGCCGGCTGGTCCACCGTCCACTGCGGGCTCCAGGTGCCGCCGGCGGCGATCTCCTGATGCGGGCCCCCGTCCATCTCCGCGGGCAGGTGCATGCCGTGCCAGTGCACGCTCGACGCCTCGTCCAGCCCGTTCCGTATGCGTACGCGGACCTTCTCGCCGCGTTCCGCGCGCAGAGTCGGGCCCAGATAGGTGCCGTTGAAGCCCCACGTCGGGGTCTTCCGCCCCGCCTCGAACTCGGTCTCGCCCGCCCGCATGCGCAGGTCGAAGACGCGCGTGCCGTCCTTGTCGACGTGCGACTCGGCCAGTGGCGGTATCGCGAGCGCGTTGTCGAACGGCGCCTTGCCGACCGTACTGACCGGGGCGTCGGTCCACAGCCATGCGAACAACCCGCCGATCGTCACGGCGAACACGGTCACGACCGTGCCGAGGACGACAAGCACCCGCTTGAGACGAGACGCACGCCGAGGCGTGCCACCAGACCTGCGACGATTCATGCTTCGAGCGTCCTCGCCGCGCCCCCGCGAAACATCGGGGACGCCCCCCGCCCCACCCCGACCCGCCCCTGGTCCGCCCTCCGGGAATTTCCCCTAGGAGGCGTGCGGCGCCTGGGCGAAAGGCGGTTGACCGCCCGTCAGGAGCCGTACGTCTCCACGTACTTCCGTGCCGCTTCCCACGACTCCGGATGCAACGCCCCGCCCGCCGCCAGCAGCCGCGGCAGCAGCGCCCGCTCCGTGGTGACCGCCCGGAACTGCAGGGCCACCGTCACGTCGTGGTCCGGACGGTGCACGATCTCGATCGGGTCGCTCGCCCGGACCTCACCCGGCGCGATCACCCGCAGATACGCTCCCGGCGCACCCCGTTGCGTGAACCGCTTGACCCAGCCCGGCTCACCGAGATGGCTCTGGAAGGTCCGGCAGGGAATCCGTCCGGAGGTGACCTCCAGAACGACATCAGGGCCGATCCGCCAGCGCTCGCCGATCAGTGCGCCGGAGACGTCGACACCCGACGTCGTGAGGTTCTCCCCGAAGGAGCCGTTGGTCAGCGAACGCCCCAGCTCGCGCTCCCACGCGTCGAGGTCCTCGCGGGCCACCGCGTACACGGCCTGGTCGTCGCCGCCGTGGTGACGTGTGTGGCACACCGCGTCCCCGGCCAGCCCGCTCGCCCCGATGCCCTTCGGCCCGGGCGCCGTCACCCGAACGGGCTCGTCGACCGGGCGCTTGTCGATGCCGGTCACGCCGTCGGGGTGGTCCGTGTAGGGAACGGCCTTCGCGCGGCCCAGATTCACAGAGAGAAGCCTCATGGCGGCACGGTAGGCGACAAGAACCAAAGTGTCGACGCATTATTCGGCGCCCTACCCAAGGCTCGCTTATGCTTGGAGGGTGATCGAAGCCCGTCATCTGCGCGTCCTGCGCGCCGTCGCCGCCACCGGCTCCTTCTCCGCGGCGGGGCGCGAACTCGGCTGCACCCAGCCCGCCGTCAGCCAGCAGATGAAGGCGCTGGAGGCGTCCGTGGGGACGCCCCTCCTGGTGCGCACCGGACGCGAGATGCGGCTGACGCAGGCCGGCGAGGCACTCGTACGGCATGCCTCGGGCATCCTCGCCGGACTCACCGCCGCCGAGGAGGAGGTCGCCGCGATCGCCGGACTGCGCGCCGGGCGGGTGCGGCTGGTGTCCTTCCCCAGCGGCAGCTCCACCCTTGTGCCGACCGCCCTCGCCGCCCTGCGCGCCGCCCACCCCGGCACCCGCGTCTCCCTGGAGGAGGCCGAGCCGCCGCAGTCCGTCGACAAGCTGCGGGCCGGCGACTGCGATGTCGCGCTCGCCTTCCGTTACGAGGGGGCGGCGGGCGCCGAGGAGTGGGACGACCTGGTCGTACGGCCGCTGCTGACCGACCGGTTGGTGGGGCTCGTGCCCGAACGGCACCGGCTCGCGCGGTCCCGGTCCGTCGCCATCGGCGAACTCGCCGGCGAACCGTGGATCGCGGGCTGCCCGCGCTGCCGCGGCCAGTTGATCGAGGTGTGCGCCGGGGCCGGATTCACGCCCCGCATCGACTTCGCCACCGACGACTATCCGGCGGTGGTCGGGTTGGTGGGCGCGGGGCTCGGGGTGGCGGTGCTGCCCCAGCTGGCGATCGAGTCCGTACGGCCCCGGGGTGCGCGGGCGGTGACCTTGGAGCCCGCGGTGCGGCGGGAGATCGTCGCGTTGACGCTGCCCGATCTGGCGCAGGTGCCGGCGGTGCGGGCGACGCTGGAGCAGCTGGCGCGGGCGGCGGCCCGGTAGTCACGCCCTGTAGTCACGCTGTGTAGTCACGCCTTGTAGTTCTCGGCTGGGCCTCGGCTGGGCCTCGGCTGGTTCTCCTCGGCCGAAAGTGGCCCCCGTAGGCAAAGGCAAGGGCACGCGTGTGCGTGCCTGTCGGAGAAACGTTCCTTCAGGTGTTCGGGGTGGCGTTCCCGCCAGTCGTCGACGCCGACACCAGCCGGTGGCGCGCCCGCCCCATGAGTTCCTCGCGCTCGTCCTCGGTCAACCCGCCCCACACGCCGTACGGTTCGCGCACCGCCAGCGCGTGTGCCGCGCACTGTGCGCGGACCGGGCACCTCATACAGACCTCCTTGGCCGAGTTCTCGCGAGCACTCCGAGCCGCCCCGCGCTCGCCCTCCGGATGAAAGAAGAGCGAACTGTCCACCCCGCGACAGGCGGCCAGGAGCTGCCAGTCCCACAGGTCCGCGTTCGGTCCGGGAAGGCGGGAGAAATCTGCCATTGCGTGACCCCTTGTAGCCGTTCTGAGCGGATACGGTGCCCACGACCGTACATCTACGGTCTAAGGAGATGAAAATATGACTCATTGCGAATCTAGCCTCAGACACCAGCGGATGGGAAGAAATGGGTCTAAATGGGGCATAGGTTGTGATGAAAGCTTGAGGGTCTGTTGCGCATGTCTGCACCGTGTCCGCACCCTCACGTAGAGTGCCGAAGAGGGCACACAGCCCCGTAACTCTTTCGAGTGACCGTCGTTGAGAGTGCGGAGGCGGTTGAAAACACAAGCGCTCGGGCAGGCGTCCGAGACGGTCGACCGCACAGGTGACGATTTCGTACCAGCCTGGAGGCTCAAGGTGACGCGCATCAGCTGCGGAGGGCGGCCATGACTTCCGTCCTCGTCTGCGACGACTCCCCGCTTGCCCGAGAGGCGCTCCGCCGCGCGGTCGCGACCGTGCCCGGTGTCGAGCGTGTGACGACGGCGGCCAACGGCGAGGAAGTCCTCCGCCGCTGGGGCGCCGACCGCTCGGACCTCATCCTGATGGACGTACGCATGCCCGGACTGGGCGGCGTCGAGACCGTGCGGCGGCTGCTGTCCGCCGACCCCGGTGCGCGCATCATCATGCTCACCGTCGCCGAGGACCTCGACGGCGTGGCCCTCGCGGTGGCCGCCGGCGCCCGGGGTTACCTGCACAAGGACGCCTCCCGCGCGGAGTTGCGCGCGACGGTCACGCAGGCGCTCGCCGACCCGACCTGGCGGCTCGCGCCGCGGCGGCTGCGCTCCGCCGAGATGGGGGCCGCGCCGACGCTCACCGCGCGTGAGATCCAGGTGCTCGAAGGCATGAGCCACGGCCGCTCCAACGCCGAGATCGGCCGCGAGCTGTTCCTCTCCGAGGACACCGTGAAAACCCACGCCCGCCGCCTGTTCAAGAAGCTCGGCGCCTCGGACCGGGCGCACGCGGTGGCGCTCGGCTTCCGCTGGGGCCTGGTGCGCTGACGCTGCCGCGTCGGTGCTGCCGCGTGTCCCGGCGAGCGGGGGCGGCGATGAGCCCCCGCTCGGGTGGGGGGAGGAGGCGACACGATGGGGGTACCTCCCTGCCGGGCCTGGGCGGGACCGACGCACAACGGCGCCCGCGACGGACGCATGGGAGAGCCGACGACCGGCGGCCTCTGCATCGGGCGCCCCGGGGATCCGATCCGCGTCGGACGCACGGCGGAGCCGACGGGGGGTCCGGTCTGTGCCGCGTGCACGGCGGAGTCGACGGTGTGTCCGGTCTGTGCCGGAGGCGTGGGTGGGTCGGCGGGCGGTGGTGTTCCGGCCGGAGGGGCTGGGGAGCCGACGCTCGGTGGTGTCCGCGTCGGGCGTGGGTGGAATCCGGCAGCTCACAGGGTTTGTGTGGGGGGCTTGGAGGGGCCTGCGGCCTGTCCGGTCTGTGCCGGGTGCAAGGGGGAGTCGCTGGCTTGTCCGGTCTGTGCCGGGCGCGTGTGGAAGCCGGTGGCCTGTGGATATTGCGTGGGGCGCTCGGCGGAGCCGATGGCCTGTTCGGTCTGTGCCGGGTGCAAGGGGGAGCCGCTGGCTTGTCCGGTCTGTGTCGGGCGCGTGTGGAAGCCGGTGGCCTGTGGATATTGCGTGGGGCGCTCGGCGGAGCCGATGGCCTGTTCGGTCTGTGCCGGGTGCAAGGGGGAGCCGCTGGCCTGTTCGGTTTGTGCCGGGCCCGTGTGGAAGCCGACTGTCTGTGGACATCGTGCCGGGCCCTCAGGGGGGCCGACGGCTGGTCGGCTTTGCGCCGGGTGCCGGGAAGGGGTGGCGGTCGGTGGACGCTGCGCCCGGTGCCGGGAAGGGCTGGCGGCAGGTCGGCTCTGTGCCGGGTGCCGGGAAGGGGCGGCGGCCGGTCGGCTCTGCGGTGGGCGTTCGGGTCGGCCGATGGTCGGGGCTGAGGTCCGCGTGCCCGGTGGTTTCAGGGGGCGTGGGCCAGATTTCGGGTATTCGTGTGAGCACGCCCACTGGAGTGCTGTCGTGCGTGGTCACAGGGGGCGTACGAGGGTCCCGGAACCGGCGGTGGACCGCGCGGTGGGCCGGGAGCGGGGGATGGTCGCTGCTCGTTTCGGCGCGGATGCCGCATCCTTGAGGTGTGGAGTTCCTCGGGGACGAGTCGGTCGAGCGGAAGGGGAGGGCGCAGGGGATGACTTCCGGCGCACCTGCTCATAACGCTTCGGTGCACAACAACGGAGGCAGTGCCGCGGAGCATCCGGCCGCAGGGCACCATGGACCGATGCGTGACGACGAGGCGGCCACTGCCCCAGGGGCGATCGGTGCGCTCGTCCACCGCGCGGTCCACGGGGACGAACAGGCCACGCACGACCTGCTCGCCCATGTCCACCCACTGGCGCTGCGCTACTGCCGCACCCGGCTGTCCCGCCTCCCGGGGGACGCGCGCCACTTCGTCGAGGACCTGGCCCAGGAGGTCTGCGTCGCCGTCCTGCTCGCGCTGCCGCGCTACAAGGACACCGGGCGCCCCTTCGAGGCCTTCGTCTTCGCCATCGCCGCGCACAAGGTCGCCGATCTGCAGCGGGCGGCCATGCGGCACCCCGGCTCGACGGCGGTCCCGTCCGACGAGATGCCCGAGCGGCCGGACGACTCACTCGGCCCCGAGGAGCGGGCGCTGCTCAGCAGTGACGCCGAGTGGGCCAAGAAGCTGCTGGCCAACCTCCCCGAGAACCAGCGCGAGCTGCTCCTGCTGCGCATCGCGGTGGGCCTCACAGCGGAGGAGACCGGCCAGATGTTGGGAATGTCGCCAGGGGCGGTACGGGTGGCCCAGCACCGCGCGCTGAGCAGACTGCGGGCGCTGGCCGAACAGTAGGCGGTGCCCGCGGATGAACAGGTGTGCGCGGTGTTCCGTACGAACATACGAAGCCGTCAGCAGTCCACAACCGTGGAATTTGAGAGCCATGCTTCCCGTTAGCATGGACATCCGCACCGAGCAAGGCCATTTGGGGAAGGTGTCATGACTGCCAACGTCGACGGAGTGCCCGAAAAATTCGCGACCCTCGGGCTGACCTACGACGACGTGCTGCTGCTGCCGGGCGCATCCGAGGTGCTCCCCAACGCAGTCGACACCTCGTCCCTCATTTCCCGCAACATCCGGGTGAACATCCCGCTGCTCTCGGCGGCGATGGACAAGGTGACCGAGTCGCGCATGGCGATCGCCATGGCCCGCCAGGGCGGCGTCGGCGTGCTGCACCGCAACCTCTCCATCGAGGACCAGGTCAACCAGGTCGACCTCGTCAAGAGGTCCGAGTCCGGCATGGTCACCGACCCGATCACGGTGCATCCGGAGGCCACGCTGGCCGAGGCGGACGCCCTGTGCGCCAAGTTCCGTATCAGCGGTGTCCCGGTCACCGACCAGGCGGGCAAGCTGCTCGGCATCGTCACCAACCGTGACATGGCCTTCGAGTCCGACCGTACGCGCCAGGTGCGCGAGGTCATGACGCCGATGCCGCTGGTCACCGGCAAGGTCGGCATCTCCGGTGTGGACGCCATGGAGCTGCTGCGCCGCCACAAGATCGAGAAGCTTCCGCTGGTCGACGACGCGGGCGTCCTCAAGGGCCTCATCACGGTCAAGGACTTCGTCAAGGCCGAGCAGTATCCCCACGCCGCCAAGGACGCCGAGGGCCGGCTGCTGGTCGGTGCCGCCGTCGGCGCCAGCCCCGAGGCCCTGGAGCGCGCCCAGGCCCTGGCCGCGGCGGGCGTCGACTTCCTGGTCGTCGACACCTCGCACGGGCACAACAGCAACGCCCTGAGCTGGATGTCGAAGATCAAGTCGAGCGTCGGTGTGGACGTGATCGGTGGCAACGTCGCGACCCGCGACGGCGCACAGGCCCTGATCGACGCGGGCGTCGACGGCATCAAGGTCGGTATCGGCCCCGGCTCGATCTGTACCACCCGTGTCGTCGCCGGCATCGGCGTCCCGCAGGTCACCGCCATCTATGAGGCCTCCCTCGCGGCACGGCCGGCCGGCATCCCGCTGATCGGTGACGGTGGCCTGCAGTACTCGGGCGACATCGGCAAGGCGCTCGCCGCGGGTGCCGACACGGTGATGCTCGGCAGCCTGCTCGCGGGCTGCGAGGAGTCGCCGGGCGAGCTGCAGTTCATCAACGGCAAGCAGTTCAAGTCGTACCGGGGCATGGGCTCGCTGGGCGCCATGCAGTCCCGCGGCCAGGGCAGGTCGTACTCGAAGGACCGCTACTTCCAGGCCGAGGTGGCGGCCGACGACAAGCTCGTTCCCGAGGGCATCGAGGGCCAGGTGCCCTACCGCGGCCCGCTCGCCAATGTGCTGCACCAGCTCGTCGGCGGTCTGCGCCAGACCATGGGCTACGTGGGGGCCGCGACCATCGCGGAGATGGAGTCGAAGGGCCGCTTCGTGCGGATCACCTCCGCCGGTCTGAAGGAGAGCCACCCGCACGACATCCAGATGACGGTCGAGGCGCCGAACTACAGCCGCACATGACGCGCACGCGCGCGTGAGGCGTGCTCAGGGGCGGTCCCGGGTTCCGGGGCCGCCCTTGTCGTACCCGTCGGGGATACTGGAAGGCGCTGCAACGCATCAGGGAAAGGCCACACACGTGACTGAGATCGAGATCGGGCGCGGCAAGCGCGGCCGCCGGGCGTACGCCTTCGACGACATCGCCGTCGTCCCCAGCCGCCGTACGCGGGACCCGAAGGAGGTCTCGATCGCCTGGCAGATCGACGCCTACCGCTTCGAGCTGCCCTTCCTGGCCGCCCCCATGGACTCCGTCGTCTCCCCGGCCACGGCGATCCGCATCGGTGAGCTCGGCGGCCTCGGCGTGCTGAACCTCGAAGGCCTGTGGACGCGGTACGAGGACCCGCAGCCGCTGCTCGACGAGATCGTCGGCCTGCCGGTCGAGGCCGCCACCCGCCGCCTCCAGGAGATCTACGCCGCGCCGATCAAGGAGGAGCTGATCGGGCAGCGCATCAAGGAGGTGCGCGACTCGGGCGTGGTCACCGCGGCCGCGCTCTCCCCGCAGCGCACGGCGCAGTTCTCCAAGGCCGTGGTGGACGCGGGCGTGGACATCTTCGTCATCCGCGGTACGACCGTGTCGGCGGAGCACGTCTCGTCCTCGCACGAGCCGCTGAACCTGAAGCAGTTCATCTACGAGCTCGACGTCCCGGTGATCGTCGGCGGCTGCGCCACCTACACCGCCGCCCTGCACCTGATGCGCAGTGGCGCGGCGGGCGTCCTGGTCGGCTTCGGCGGCGGCGCCGCGCACACCACACGCAACGTGCTCGGCATCCAGGTGCCGATGGCCACCGCGGTGGCGGACGTGGCCGCCGCCCGCCGGGACTACATGGACGAGTCCGGCGGCCGCTATGTGCACGTGATCGCGGACGGCGGTGTCGGCTGGTCCGGCGACCTGCCCAAGGCGATCGCCTGCGGCGCCGACGCCGTGATGATGGGCTCCCCGCTCGCGCGCGCGACGGACGGCCCGGGCAAGGGCCACCACTGGGGCATGGAGGCCGTCAACGAGGAACTGCCGCGCGGCAAGAAGGTCGACCTCGGCACGGTCGGCACCATCGAGGAGATCCTCACCGGCCCGTCCCACACCCCGGACGGCTCGATGAACTTCTTCGGCGCCCTGCGCCGCGCCATGGCCACCACCGGCTACAGCGAGCTGAAGGAGTTCCAGCGGGTCGAGGTGACGGTGGCGGACTCGCAGCACCGGCGGTAGCCCTACGGCGGCGGAAGGGCCGGTCATCCCGGGTGGGTGACCGGCTCTTTTGCGTGCCGTGAGGCCCTTGTTGGGGGCACATTGTGCGGGAGGGGGCGTGTGGTTGCGTCCAACGTGCTGCCCACCGGGCCAATGGGTGGCGTACTTCACCCGCTCCCCTTCACAACCGATGCGCCGCCCCCGTAGGCGTAGCCCCCCGCGTGTCCAGCAGCAGCTGTGCCTTCACCGACAGGCCCTGCAGGTCGTAGGTGCGGTGGTTCTGGAGCAGGATCGTGAGGTCGGCCTCGGCCGCCGCCTCGTAGAGGGAGTCGGCGCGGGGGACCGGGCGGTCGAGGATGCTCCAGGACGGGATGTGCGGGTCGTGGTAGCTGACGGCGGCGCCGAGTTCCATCAGACGGAACGCGATCTCCTGCGCCGGGGTGGCCTGCTGGTCGGCCAGGTCGGGCTTGTAGGTGACGCCGAGCAGCAGCACGCGCGCGCCGCGGGCCGACTTGCCGTGCTCGTTGAGGAGGGCGGCGGCGCGCTGGACGACGTACCGGGGCATCCGGCTGTTGACCTGCTGGGCCAGTTCCACCATGCGCAGGCCGCGGCCCGCGCGGCCGGTCAGGTCCTGCGGGACGGCGTGGCCGCCGACGCCGGGGCCGGGGCGGAAGGCCTGGAAGCCGAACGGCTTGGTCTCCGCGCAGCGGATGACGTCCCACAGGTCGACGCCCAAGTCATGGCACAGGACGGCCATTTCGTTGACCAGGGCGATGTTGACGTGCCGGTAGTTGGTCTCCAGGAGCTGCACGGTCTCGGCCTCGCGGGGGCCACGCGCGCGTACGACCTTGTCGGTGAGGCGGCCGTAGAAGGCGGCGGCCGACTCGGTGCAGGCGGGCGTGAGGCCGCCGATCACCTTGGGCGTGTTGGCGGGGATGAAGTCGCGGTTGCCGGGGTCGACGCGGCTGGGCGAGTAGGCGAGGTGGAAGTCGCGGCCGGCGCGCAGCCGTGAGACCTCTTCGAGCAGCGGGCGGAGGAATTCCTCGGTCGTGCCCGGGTACACGGGCGACTCCAGGATGACCGTGGTGTGCGGGCGCAGTCGTGCGGCCAGGGTGCGGGCAGCCGCCTCCACCTGGCTCAGGTCCAGCCCGCCGTCCGTGCTTCTGGCGGTCGGGGCGCAGATGACCGCGGTGCGCACCCGGCCGAGTTCGCTCGGGCCCGCGGCGTGCCGGAAGCCCCCCGAGAGCATCCGGCGCAGTTCGGCGGGGCTGAGCGAGCCGGGCTCGGGACCGGTCTTGTAGCCGACGGTGGGGATACCGGCGGCGACAGCGGCCTGGGCCAGCGGCAGGCCGAGCGGGCCGAGTCCGATGACGGCGAGATCTGCGGGCATGGCGTGGTGGCCGTCCTTCCCAGTAACCGAAGCGGGACAGGTGCGCAAGCCCTGTGGACAGGATGAGCCAGCGCAATGTCACACTAGGAGTAAATATGACCGTTTTGCGGTATTGCCCGCGCCCGTGTCCGCGCTCGTGTCCCGTCCTGGCCGCCGGTGTCCGTACTGGTTATCCACAGGCTGGAGGTGTGTGGTGGCTGAAGTCGGACGACACGGTCAGACTTTGAGCGTGGGGGATGTGGACCGGGTCTCGCCCGAGGGGTGTGGCCTGCGCGAGGCGATGAGCGGGAGGCAGCGGTGAGGACAGGGACACTGGGGCCGGCGCAGCGCGCCGTGTCGCTCGCGGCGATGGCCGAGCGGGAGCTGGACGTGCTGGTCGTGGGCGGTGGAGTGGTCGGCGCGGGCACCGCGCTGGACGCCGTGACCCGCGGCCTGTCGACGGGCCTGGTCGAGGCGCGTGACTGGGCGTCGGGCACGTCGAGCCGGTCCAGCAAGCTGATCCACGGCGGTCTGCGCTATCTGGAGATGCTCGACTTCTCCCTCGTCCGCGAGGCGCTGAAGGAGCGCGGCCTGCTGCTGGAGCGGCTGGCCCCGCATCTGGTGAAACCGGTGCCCTTCCTCTACCCCTTGCAGCACAAGGGCTGGGAGCGGCTGTACGCCGGTTCGGGCGTGGCGCTCTACGACGCCATGTCGATGGCCCGCGGGCACGGACGCGGCCTGCCGATACACCGGCACCTGAGCCGCCGTCAGGCACTGCGTGTGGCACCGGCGCTGAAGAAGGACGCGCTGGTCGGCGCGTTGCAGTACTACGACGCCCAGATGGACGACGCCCGCTTCGTCGCCACGCTGGTGCGCACGGCGGTGTCGTACGGGGCGAAGGCGGCCAACCGCGCACGGGTGACCGGTTTCCTGCGCGAGGGCGAGCGGGTGGTCGGGGCCCGGGTGCAGGACGTCGAGGGCGGCGGGGAGTACGAGATCCACGCCAAACAGATCGTCAACGCGACCGGCGTGTGGACGGACGACACGCAGGCCATGGTGGGGGAGCGGGGGCAGTTCCACGTCCGGGCGTCCAAGGGCATCCACCTGGTCGTGCCGAAGGACCGCATCCACTCCACCACCGGGCTGATCCTGCGCACCGAAAAATCCGTGCTGTTCGTCATCCCCTGGGGCCGGCACTGGATCATCGGCACCACCGACACCGACTGGGACCTCGACAAGGCGCACCCCGCCGCGTCCAGCGCCGACATCGACTATCTGCTGGAGCATGTGAACTCGGTGCTCGCGGTGCCGCTGACACGGGACGACGTCGAGGGTGTGTACGCCGGTCTGCGGCCGCTGCTCGCCGGGGAGTCGGACGCCACCAGCAAGCTGTCCCGCGAGCACACCGTCGCGCACCCGGTGCCGGGGCTGGTCGTGGTGGCGGGCGGCAAGTACACGACGTACCGGGTGATGGCCAAGGACGCGGTGGACGAGGCGGTGCACGGCCTCGATCTGCGGGTCGCCGAGTGCGTCACCGAGGACATACCGCTGCTCGGCGCGGAGGGATACCGGGCGCTGTGGAACGCGCGGGCGCGGACAGCGGCGCGCACCGGCCTCCATGTGGTGCGCGTGGAGCACCTGCTGAACCGGTACGGGTCACTGTCGGAGGAGCTGTTCGAACTCATCGCCGACAACTCCTCACTGGGCGAGCCGCTCACCGGCGCCGACGACTATCTGCGCGCCGAGATCGTGTACGCCGCCTCGCACGAGGGCGCCCGGCACCTGGACGACGTCCTGACGCGGCGCACCCGCATCTCCATCGAGACCTTCGACCGGGGCACCCGCTGCGCCCGTGAGGCCGCCGAGTTGATGGCGCCGGTGCTCGGCTGGGACAAGGACCGGATCGAGCGGGAGGTCCAGCACTACGAGAAGCGGGTGGAGGCCGAGCGGGAGTCGCAGCGCCAGCCGGACGACCTGACGGCGGACGCGGCCAGACTGGGGGCGCCGGACATCGTGCCGTTGTAGGAGCGTGGGGACACCCTGGGCGTGAGCCGCTTGTCGGGTGAGGGACAATGGAGGCTCTGTCAGGGCGGGTTGCATGAGGGGACGCATGTCGGAGGCGGAGCGGGCGGGGACATCCCGTCAGGACACTCGTCAGGACAAGAGCGAGCGTCTTCTCGCCGGGCGGTATCGGCTGGGGGACGTGCTCGGCCGCGGCGGCATGGGCACGGTGTGGCGTGCCGAGGACGAGACCCTCGGCCGGACGGTCGCCGTCAAGGAACTGCGGTTCCCGGCCAACATCGACGAGGACGAGAAGCGCCGACTCATCACGCGCACCCTGCGCGAGGCCAAGGCCATCGCGCGGATCCGCAACACCAGCGCGGTGACGGTCTTCGACGTGGTCGACGAGGACGACCGGCCGTGGATCGTGATGGAACTCGTCGAGGGCAAGTCCCTCGCCGAGGTCATCCGTGAGGACGGCGTGCTGCAGCCCCGGCGCGCCGCCGAAGTCGGCCTCGCCGTCCTCGACGTGCTGCGCTCCGCGCACCGCGAGGGCATCCTGCACCGCGATGTGAAGCCGTCGAACGTGCTGATCGCCGAGGACGGCCGGGTCGTGCTCACCGACTTCGGCATCGCCCAGGTCGAGGGCGACCCGTCCATCACCTCCACGGGCATGCTCGTCGGCGCGCCCTCCTACATCTCTCCGGAGCGCGCTCGCGGCCACAAGCCCGGCCCGGCCGCCGACCTGTGGTCGCTCGGCGGTCTGCTGTACGCGGCGGTCGAGGGCGTCCCGCCGTACGACAAGGGCTCCGCGATCGCCACCCTCACCGCGGTGATGACCGAGTCGCTGGAGGAGCCGAAGAACGCCGGTCCGCTCAAGGACGTCATCCACGGGCTGCTCACCAAGGACCCCCAGATGCGCCTCGACGACGCCGGCGCCCGCGCCATGCTCAAGGCCGTGATCGACGCACCCGACCGGAAGACGGCCGAGCCGGCGGACGCGACCAAGGTCGTACCGCTGCCCCCGCAGCCGGACATGCCTGTGAGGGGCGGGGGTTCGGCGGGCGGCGCGGGCCGGGAAGGTGCAGACCGGCTGCGCGGGGCGCTGCGGTCGGCTCGCAAGGCGGCCGTGGCGACGGGTGCGGCGGCGGGGCCCCGTACGACGTCCGGGACCGGGGGCGGTTCGGGCGCAGACGCGGGGCGTACGACCTCTGTGGCGGCGTCGGACTCCGGTGCGCAGGGCGCCAACGGCGCGTCGGGCGGCCGGAGTTCCGGTTGGCCCGTGATGACGCCGCCGGACCTGCCGCCGCGGCCGGTGCCGAGGGCGCCGCTCACCGATGTGGTGCCCCGGCGGACGCTGGTGGTCGTCGCGGTGGTCGTGGTGCTCGCCGTGCTCGGTGTCGTGCTGGCCGTGGCGCTCAACTCGGGCGACGACGGGTCCAGCCAGTCCCAGGGCGGGGGCGACAAGACGGCCGCCGAGGCGAGCAGGAGCGCCGACACCAAGTCCGACGGCGGTGGGATCCACACGGACGGTACGGCGTCGGCCTCGACGGGGTCCGCGCCGGGCAACACACCCAGCGCGAGTGGCGGGGCGGCGGCCGGGGACGGCGACGAGGAGTCGGACAGCTCCTCGGACGGGCAGGATCCCTCGGACGGCACCGCCGCGGACGAGACGTACCAGGGCGGCCAGGGCTACTCCATAGGACTGCCCAAGGGCTGGAAGTACGGGTCGTCGGACGCGGCGGGTGACCGGTTCACCGGGCCCGATGGGCAGAAGCTGCTGATCGCCTGGACCTCCACGCCCAAGGACGATCCCGTCCGGGACTGGAAGAACCAGGAGCGCTCCATGACGCGCTCGCAGTACGACCGGATCCGGATAGTGGAGGTGGACTACCGCGGCTGGAAAACGGCCGACTGGGAGTTCACCTATGTCGACAGGGGCACGAAGTACCGGACGATCGACCGCGGGTTCGTCGTCAACGACCATCAGGGCTATGCGTTGATGTACACGGCGAAGGCCGCCGCGTGGGACGGCGAGTTGCGCAGGTCCACGTGGCGGACGCTGACCGGCACCTTCAAGCCGAAGGCTTGATCGGGCCGGGGAGCGGGTTCGGGACATCAGGTCCCGTGAGGTCTCATGAGATGCCGTGAGATCCTGTGAGATCTTCCCATCCCTCCGTGCGGGTTGCCTCAGGCACGTATCGTGAGTGGTTGCGAACCGTACGCATCGGGAACGCATCCGGAACGGGGCGCCACACGAACGGAATTGACCACCGGGCGGCCGGGGGAGGCAACGTGGACGACTATGCGGGGCGGGTACTCGCCGACCGCTACCGCCTGCCGCTGCCGCCCTCCGACGAGTACGAACTCACGGAGAGCCGGGCCTTCGACACCTACAGCGGGCAGGAAGTCCTGGTGCGGCAGGTGCCGTTGCCGGAGGTCGTCGAGGCGGAGGTGCTCGACGCGGAGGGACTGCCCGAGGGGTTCACGGCGCGTGACCGTGCGGCGCGGCGGCCCTCGACCGGGCGGGCGGGGGCGGTGCGACGGCCCACGGATCCTGCGGTACGGCGTGCGGTGGAGGCCGCCCAGGCGGCTGCCGCGATCCCGGATCATCCGCGGCTCGACCAGGTCTTCGACGTGTTCGCCGAGGGCGGGTCGCTGTGGGTGGTGAGCGAGCTGGTGGCCGCGCGACCGCTGGCCGCGCTGCTCGCCGAGCAGCCGCTGACGCCGTACCGGGCGGCCGAGGTCGCCTCCGACGTGCTGATGGCGCTGCGGGTGCTGCACGCGCACGGCTGGGTGCATCGGAACATCACCGCGCGGACGGTGCTGGTCTGCGACGACGGGCGGGTCATGCTGACCGGCCTGGCGGTGGGGGCGGCGGAGGAGGCGTTGTGCGGGTACGACCCGGTGCCCGCACCTCTGTACGACGACGGTGGTGACGGCGGTGGGGCTGCTGAAGGGGTGGGGACGTTCGGGGCGGCTGAAGGCCGTGGGCTGAACGGCGTGAGCGGCCCCGGCGCCGGTGGTCTCAGTGGCGGCGATCCCGAGGCCGCCCGGCGGGCGGCCATCGAGGCGCGGGCGGCCGGGGGGCTGCCGGTGCCCGGGGGGGACGCTGCGGGTGGAGGCTCGGCCGGGTCGGCCCGCAGGGCGCAGCAGGAGTCCGGCGGGGACGTCCGGGCGGCGCGGGCCGGGGCGATCGCCGCGTACCGGGCGGGGGCACGGGCCGCCGCACGGGTCCAGGAAGCCCAACAGGGCGGGCACGCTGCGCTGCCCGGCGCCCGCCCCGCATCCGAGGGCGGCACAGAGCAGCGCGGACCCGAGAGCAGCCCACCGGGTCGGATAGCCGACCCGTACGGCGTACGCGGCACGCCCTGGCATGGCGCGGGGCCGCGCAACACCGGCTCCGGGCACAACGGGCAGTCCCAGGCCAACGGCGTGGCCCAGCCGGGCTCGCCCGACGGCCCCGGTCTGGACCAGCCGGGCGTGCCGCCGCACGGCCCCGGCCCTGCCCAGCCGGGCGTATCGCCGCACGGCCCTGGTTTTGCCCAGCCGGGCGTGCCGTCCCACGGCCCTGGTCTTGCGCAGCCGGGCGTGCCGTCCCACGGCCCCGGTCTCGCCCAGCCGGGCTCGCCCCACGGCAACGCCCTCGCCCAGCCCGGCGTGCCGCCGCACGGCCCTGGTCTTGCGCAGCCGGGCGTGCCGTCCCACGGCCCCGGTCTCGCCCAGCCGGGCTCGCCCCACGGCAACGCCCTCGCCCAGCCCGGCTCGCCCCACGGCAACGCCCTCGCCCAGCCCGGCGTATCGCCGCACGGCCCCGGCCCCGCCCAGCCCGGCGTATCGCCCCACGGCCCCAGCCTCACCCGACCCGGCGTGCCCCCCCAAGCCGACGGCCTCGCCCGACCCGGCATTCAGCCCCCCGCGCGCGGCAGCGGTGTCGTTCGTCCCGCCGTGTCCGTCCCTGCTCAGGAGGCGGCACGCCCAGCCCGTACCGGCACCCGCTGGGACGACCTCGTGGCCGGAAGCCCCGCGGCCCGCCGCGGCCCCGCGACCGCCTTGGCGGCGGAGCGGGCGCGGCAGGCGCGGATGGCTGTGGTGGGGCCCGTGACCGAGCGGTGGGCGCCTGAGCAGGCCGGACCAGTGCACGAGAACTGGCAGCTCGCACCGCCCATCGGCCCCGCCACCGACCTGTGGGCGCTGGGGGCGCTGCTCTTCCGGGCCGTACAGGGGCATGCGCCCTACCCGGAGGAGTCGACGGCGGAGCTGGTGCAGTTGGTGTGCGCCGAGCCGCCCGCCTTCGCCGAGGAGTGCGGGCCGCTGCGGCCGGTCGTGGAGTCGCTGCTGCGTCAGGACCCCACCGAGCGGCTCGACTTCGAGGAACTGCGCGGCTGGCTGCGTTCGCTGGTGCGGTCCGCGCCCGAGCCGGAGGCGGGCGTGCATGTCGTCCCGGCGCCGCCGCCCGACGCGAGCCGACTGCCGATCGTGCGCCGCAAGGGCGAGCTGGTGCGCAGGCGGCGTGCCGGGCTGCCCGCGCGGCACGGGCGGCACAAGCGGGGGAAGGAGAGGACGCGTTCGCCACGCAGCCTCGGCCGCACCCTGCTCCTGCTGATACTGCTCGCGCTGGCGGGTGCGATCGCGTACGCCATGCTGTTCATGCCGAAGGCCGACCGGACCGGCGAGGGCAGCGGCAGCGGTGCGACCCCCGGCCGGACCGGCGCCGCCGGGCAGGTCAGCCAGGCGCCCGCGCCGACGCCGGAGGCGAGCAGCGAGCCGCGCCCCGACCAGAACTCGCCGGACGACGACCCGACCGGGACGCAGACCGAGGTCGCCGACGGCTTCACCCTGCACGACGACCCGGAGGGCTTCCGGGTCGCCGTCGCCGAGGGCTGGCAGCGCGCGCCCAAGAACGGCAGCGGGCAGGTCGTCTACTCCCAGGGCGACTTCGAGCTGATCGTCGTACCGGGAAGGGACAGCGCGGAGGAGTACGGCAGCGATCCGATGACGTACCAGAAGGAGCGGGAGCCCGAGCTGCGGCCGTACCGGGAGTCCAGCTGGGCCACCTCCACCGGTCTGAAGACCATCGAGGTGGGCGGGCGGACCATGGCCGAGGGGCAGTTCACCTGGAGTGACGACGACGGCCGCGACCTGTTCGTGCGCAACCTCGCGATGCTGCTCGACGGGCGCTACCACGTGCTCCAGGTGCGCGGACCGGAGGCCGAGCGGGACGAGGTGACCCGGCTGTACGAGCAGGCGGCGGCCACCTACCAGGCCACCGGCTGAGCCCGTCAGGGGCAGTTGGCCCGATGGTTGCGTCTCGTCACCGAAAGCGACAACCGTCACAGTGCGGTTTCCTTGGTGCCCCCGTTGTTCCCCGTTCGCGGGCCGGTCCTTACGCTGACCCTGTCAAGAACATTGCGGGGAAACGTGAACCAGATGCAGGGCCTGCTCATCGGGGGCCGCTACCGGCTCACCGACGCCATCGGCAGCGGGGGCATGGGCCGGGTGTGGCGTGCCCATGACGAGGTGTTGCACCGGGCCGTCGCGATCAAGGAGCTGACCGCCGCGCTCTACGTCTCCGACAGCGACCAGGCCGTCCTGCTGGCCCGCACCCGGGCGGAGGCGCGCGCGGCCGCGCGGATCAACCACTCGGCCGTCGTCACCGTCCACGACGTACTCGAACACGACGGCCGGCCATGGATCGTGATGGAGCTGGTCGAGGGCCGCTCGCTCGCCGACGCGGTCAAGGAGCGGGGCCGTATCGAGCCGGTCGAGGCCGCCCGGATCGGTATGTGGGTGCTGCGCGCCCTGCGGGCCGCGCACACCGCCGGTGTGCTGCACCGGGACGTCAAGCCCGGCAACGTCCTGCTCGCCGACGACGGCCGCGTCCTGCTCACCGACTTCGGCATCGCGCAGATCGACGGCGACACGACGATCACCCGCACCGGCGAGGTCGTCGGCTCCGTCGACTACCTCGCCCCCGAGCGGATCCGCGGGCACGACCCGGGACCGGCCGCCGACCTGTGGGCGCTCGGCGCGACGCTGTACACGGCGGTGGAGGGCACCTCGCCGTTCCGCCGCACCTCGCCGCTGGGCACCATGCAGGCCGTCGTCGAGGAGCACCCCGCCGAGCCCCGGTACGCCGGTCCGCTCGGGCCCGTCATCAGCGCGCTGTTGCGCAAGGAACCGGCCGCGCGGCCCGCCTCCGACGAGGCGGAGCGGCTGCTCGCCGAGGTGGCGGACGGGCGCCGGCCGCGGGTGACCGAGGTGTACGTGCCTCCCGCACGGCAGCCGGAAGCGGGCCCGGCGCGGCACGAGACGCGGGAGCACTCCCGGCCGTACCCGGTCGGCCCCGCCCCGGCGCCCGGTGGGTCCAGACGGCGGCTGCGCACGATGGCCCTCGTGGTGGCCATGGCGGCGGTCGTCGGCGGGGCCAGTGCGGTGGTGGTGCAGCATTGGGACGAGAGCCACGCCCGGGACGGCGCGTCGGCCATGTCGTCCGTCACGCCCTCCGCCTCCACCTCACCGAGCCCGGAGGAGTCCGTCCCGGCCACCTGGGTGCGCAAGGACGACCCGGCGGGTTTCAGCCTCTCGCTGCCCAGCGATCGCTGGCAGCGGAAGGTGTACGGCGTCCAGGGCGACCTCACGCAGATCGACTACACCCCCGACGGCGGCACACACCTCATCCGCATCGCCGTCGACACCTCACCGGACTTCGACGACCCCTACGAGCACCAGCGGGACCTGGAGGAGCAGCTCCAGCGGCTGGCGCAGTACCAGCGCGTGACCATGAAGGAGAAGACCTACCGGGACCGCAAGAGTTCCCTGTGGGAGTACACCTGGACCGCGCTGGAGTCCGACCCCGGCGACTACGCGGGGCCGCGCCGGGCGATCGAGGAGATGTACATCGCCCGGGACGGCGTCGAGTACGCGATCTACATGTCGGGGCCCGCGGCGGACTGGGAGACCACGCGGGAACAGTTCGACACGCTGCTGCGGGGGTGGCGGCCGGGACAGCCGTCCTGAGGACGTAGTTCTCCGGGGCATGGTCGTTTGTCGGCCACGCCACCCGTTCGGCCCGGAGCGGCCCGCTCCTGCTGGGGCATGATGTGCTCATGGGGAGCCAGGGGTCCGACGAGCGGGTCATCGCGGGCCGTTACCGGCTCGAGGCGGCGCTCGGGCGGGGCGGCATGGGTGTCGTCTGGCGGGCCACCGACCAGCTGCTCGGCCGCCAGGTGGCCGTCAAGGAACTCGTCCCGGACGACTCCCCGTCGGCGGCCCGCGTCCGCTCCTCACGCGACCGCACACTGCGCGAGGCCCGTGCGCTCGCTCAGTTGCGGCACCCGCACATCAGCGTCGTCCACGACGTCGTCGAGCACGACGAACGTCTCTACATCGTCATGGAGTTGATCGACGGCGGCTCCCTCGCCGACCGGATCGCCGCGCACGGCCCGGTCGACGCCCGCGAGGCCGCCCGGATCGGCATCGCCCTGCTCGGCGCGCTGCGCGCGGCGCACCAGGACGGTGTCCTGCACCGCGACCTCAAGCCGGCGAACGTCCTCATCGAGTCCGGCACCGGCCGCGTCGTCCTCACCGACTTCGGCGTCGCCCAGGTCGAGGGCGCCACCACGCTCACCGAGTCGGGGACGTTCGTCGGCTCGCCCGAGTACACCGCGCCGGAGCGGATGTCGGGGTCCGGCACCGGCCCGGCCTCCGACCTGTGGTCGCTCGGCGTGCTGCTGTGCACGGCGGTCAGCGGAGAATCGCCGTTCCACCGGGACTCGTTGGGTGGTGTCCTGCACGCCGTGGTCGCCGCGCCGATCCGGCCGCCCGCGCAGGTCGGGCCGCTGCTGCCCGTCGTACGCGGGCTGTTGGAGCGCGACCCGGACCGGCGGCTGGACGCGGCGCAGGCCGAGCGGATGCTGCGGGACTTCCTGGAGACGGGCCGTACGGCGGAGCCGACCCGCCTGCAACGCACCCCGCGGGACCGGCTGGTGATCGCGCTGCTGGTGGCCGCGATGGTGGCGGCGGGGGTGTCGGCGGCGGCGCTGCTCGTGAACGGCGGTGCCGGGGAGGGCGGGGACACGCCGGTGAGCCCGGCGCCGAGCACGTCCTTGAGCACGTCCGCGTCGCCGTCGCCCAGCGGCGCCAACAGCCCACCCGAATAGGAGACAAGCGACGGCCTCGGTCACGGGTCTGTGACTGGTGAGCCTTCGTGGTGGATGCAGAAGCGCTTGCCGCGATATGCATGAACGCATGAGCAGCAACGGGGGAGCCCGCTACGGGTCCGACGAGCCAACGAGTTTCGGTCTGCAACCGCCGGTTCAGCCGGTCGCCGTACCGCATCCGAACAACCCGTACGCATCGCCCACCCAGGTCGTGCCGCAGCAGGCACCTCAGCAGCCCGCGCATTCCGGCCGGCCGCAGTCCGCCGACCGGCCCCCGCAGGACCCCGGCGCCGGGCGGCTCATCGCGGGCCGCTACCGGCTGCTCGCGAAGCTCGGGCACGGCGGCATGGGCACGGTGTGGCGCGCGAAGGACGAGACGGTGGACCGGGAGGTCGCGGTCAAGGAACCCCGTGTTCCGGACCACCTTCCCGAGCGCGAACGCGCCAACGCCTTCGAGCGGATGCGCCGAGAGGCCCGCGCCGCGGCCCGGCTCGACCACCCGGCGGTGGTGAACGTGCACGACGTCGCCGTGGTGGACGATCGGCCGTGGATCGTGATGGAGCTGGTGCAGGGACGTTCCCTCGGTGACGCGCTCCAGGAGGGCACCCTGTCCGCCCGCGAGGCGGCGAAGGTCGGCCTGGAGGTGCTCGGCGCGCTGGAGGCCGCGCACGCCGCCGGCATCCTGCATCGGGACGTCAAGCCGGACAACGTCCTGCTGGGCCGTCATGACCGCGTCGTCCTCACCGATTTCGGCATCGCGCAGATCGAGGGCGAGACGAACCTGACCGACACCGGCGGTTTCGTCGGCTCGCCCGAGTACATCGCCCCGGAGCGGGTCCTCGGCCGGCGCCCCGGCCCGGCGTCGGACCTCTGGTCGCTGGGCGTCGTGCTCTACGCGGCCACGGAGGGCGTGTCCCCCTTCCGCCGCAGCAACACCCCGGCCACCCTGCAGTCCGTCCTCAACGCCACGCCCGCGCCGCCCGCCTCGGCCTCCGGCCCGCTCGCCGAGGTCATCAACGGCCTGCTCCAGAAGGACCCGGCGCGCCGCCCGAACGCCGCCCGGGTCCGCTCCCTGCTGGAGGCGGCCGCCGACCCGCCCGCGCCGGTGCCCACACACGTCGTGACGGTGGGCGGCGGCAGCGGACGGGGCGGCGGCGTCCGGCTCGGGCGCAGGACGCTGCTGGGGCTGGGCGCGGCGGTCGTCGCGGTGGCGGTGGCGGCGTACCTGGTGATCGCCGACCCGTTCGCGGGCCCGCTGCCCGAGGGCTGGACGACGAAGGCCGAGAGGGACGTCGCCGCGACCGTCGCGTATCCCGAGGGCTACGAGCGGACCGTGCCCGAGGACTCCGACGACGGCCACTGGGTGACGTACACCGACCCGAGCGGAAGCATCTGGATGGGCCTGCGCCTCGACAAGAAGTCCGAGGACACGAGCAACTCCATCCAGGGGTCCGCGGCCGCCGAGATGTACGAGGACAACGGGGTCTTCGAGGAGAGCGGCAGCTACGACTTCGGCATGCCGGAGAACCCGAGGACCGAGCCGGACGACGAGATCAAGTACAAGGGCGAGGACGCCGCGCACAACACCATCGCGTACGACACGACCGACAGTCAGAATCCGCGCCCCCGTGAGGTGCAGATCTTCTACTACAGGAACGCCGACCGGGACATGTACAAGCTCACCGTCAGCTACCCCGGCAAGGGCGACTTCACCGAGCGCGGTCGCGAGGTGGCCCGGATCGCGATCGCGAACCTGGACATCGACAGGCTCTGACCCGCGTCGACAAAGTCGCGTTCCGCAGGGTAGGCATGGGACATGAGTGACGGCGGCGAACACCAGCGCGACGGACGTCTGGTCGGCGGGCGCTACCGGTTGATCGAGCGCATCGGCTCCGGCGGCATGGGCACCGTCTGGCGGGCGCGCGACGAACTGGTCGAGCGCGAAGTCGCCGTCAAGCAGCCCCGTCTGCCGGGCGACCCGGAGGACGAGACCCACCGCCGGGCCGCCCACCGCCTGTACCGCGAGGCCCGGGCCGCCGCCCGCGTCGACCATCCGTCCGCCGTCACCATCCACGACGTCGTGGTGGAGGACGCAATCCCCTGGATCGTCATGGAGCTGATCCGGGGCGAGTCCCTCCACGAGGCCCTCCAGCGTGGCCCGGTGGACGCCCCCGAGACGGCCCGCATCGGCCTCGCCGTCCTCGGCGCCCTGCGCGCCGCGCACGCGGTCGGCATCGTGCACCGGGACGTCAAACCCGCCAACGTCCTGCTCGGCGCCCATGGCCGCGTCGTCCTCACCGACTTCGGCATCGCCCACGTCCAGGGCGAGGAGTCCCTCACCATGAGCGGCGAGTTCGTCGGCTCACTGGAGTTCATCGCCCCCGAACGCATGTCCGGCCGCGGCGCGGGCCCCGCCTCCGACCTGTGGTCCCTGGGGGTCCTGCTGTACGCCGCCGTCGAGGGCTGGTCCCCTTTCCGCCGTACGACGCTGGAGTCGACGCTCGCCGCGATCCTCGCCGCGGATCCGCCCGAACCGAAGCAGGCCGGCCCACTGGGGCCGCTGCTCGTCCGGCTCCTGGCGAAGGATCCCGAGCAGCGACCGGGTGCGGAGGAGGTCGCCGTGGGGTTGAAGGCGGTGGCGGAGGGCTGGCCGGAGGTGCCGGACGGTGCGGCGACGGCCGCTCAGGAGGCCTCCGGGCTGGACGGGTTCGCGGACGACGCCGGGACGGTACGGCTACGGGGGCAGGCCGCGGCTGCGCCGGAGCCGCCGACGGCCGTACCGGACCCCACCGAACAGCCCACGAAACCCACACGTCACCCCCTCCGCCACCCGATCCCCGCCGTCCTGCTCGGCATCCTCGTCACCGGCGGCGTCTGGCTCGCCACCTCCTCCTTCCGCCCCGACCCCGATCCCGCCCCCGGCGCCGCGGCGAACACGGAGCGGACCGCCACCTCCGGCTCGGCCCCCGGCGTCGTCGCGTCCCCCACCCCCACCTGGACCACTCACCGCGAGAAGGACCTGGCCGCCGTCCTCTCCCTCCCCGGCGACTACAAGGAAGCCGCCCGTGAGGGCAGCGCCGGCGATCCGCCCCGCCTGGTCGTCTACGACCTCGGCAACACCATCCAGGTCCGCCTCACCCGGTGGGACGAGGCACCCGGCTCCCCGATGACCCGGGCCCGTCAGGCGCACGCCACCTGGGACAGCTACAACGGCGACGCCCGCACGCAGTACACCCCCACCAGCTTCGGCGGCCGGGAAGCCGTCCTCGCCGACACCACCTACAACATGGATCAGGACCCGACCCGCGTCATGCAGCTGGTGATCCTCACCGACGACGGCCGGATGTACGAGTTGCGCGTCGACATGCCCAAGGGCACGCCCGACGAGAAGAAGGGCACCGCCGTGTTCAAGGGCGCCCGCGACCGACTCCTGATCGAAGCCGACCGAGCCTCGCCAACGCCCTGATCAGCACGTTCGTTGCCAGTGATCACTGGCGGCATGTGTGTACTCCGTGAATCCCGATTACCGACGGGTACACAAAGCCTTCGGCGCGGCATACCCTGCGGCTCATGACGGACTCGCAGGCCCTGGAACAGGCCACGCACACCACCGGCACGAATCCCCTCGCCCCCTCCCCCGAGGGCGCCCGCACCGCCGCGGACGTGGTCACCCCCGAGCTGATCGCCCAGCTCACGCGGGGCGTGGCCGGTTCCGGCCGGACCGCCAACCACACGCCGTTCACCGGCGAGAAGCTGGCCGACCTGCCCGAGTCCACGCCGGAGGACGTGCAGAAGGCGTTCGCGGCGGCCCGTACCGCACAGGCGGTGTGGGCGAAAGAGCCGGTACGGCAGCGCGCGGCCGTGCTGCTCCGCTTCCACGACCTGGTCCTTGAGCGCCAGGCCGAGGTTCTCGACCTGATCCAGCTGGAGACCGGCAAGGCCCGGCTGCACGCCCACGAGGAGGTGCAGGCCGTCGCCGTCGCGGCCCGGTACTACGGCCGCAGGGCCGCCGCCTATCTGAAGCCCAAGCGGCACACCGGCGCCGTCCCGGCCCTCACCAAGGTCACCGAACTGCGCCACCCGCGGGGCGTGGTCGGCCAGATCGCCCCCTGGAACTACCCGCTGGAGCTGTCGGTCGGCGACGCGCTCCCCGCGTTCGTCGCGGGCAACGCGGTGGTGATGAAGCCGGACACGGAGACCTGCCTCACCGCGCTCTGGGCGCGCGACCTGCTGATCGAGGCCGGGCTGCCCGCCGACGTCTTCCAGGTCGTCCTCGGTGAGGGCCCGGTCGTCGGCCCCGAGGTCGTCAAGCACGCCGACTACGTCTCGTTCACCGGCTCCACCCGCACCGGCCGGGAGGTCGCCCAGGGCGCCGCCGCCCGGCTGGTCGGCGTCTCCCTCGAACTGGGCGGCAAGAACGCCATGCTGGTCCTGGAGGACGCGGACGTGGAGAAGGCCGCCGCCGGCGCCGTCCGGGCGTGCTTCTCCTCCGCCGGCCAACTGTGCATCTCCATCGAGCGGTTGTACGTCCACGAGTCGGTCGCGGACGCCTTCGTGGAGCGCTTCGCCGCCCGCACGAAGGCCATGCGGCTCGGCACGTCCCTCGCGTACGGCGCCGACATGGGCTCACTGGTGGGCGAACGCCAGCTGGAAACCGTCCAACGGCATGTGGAGGAGGCGGTGGCCAAGGGCGCGAAGGTCGTCGCGGGCGGGGTGGCGCGGCCCGACATCGGCCCGTACTTCTTCGAGCCGACGATCCTCGACGGCGTCGAGCCGGCGATGACCGTCTGCACCGAGGAGACCTTCGGCCCGGTCGTCTCCGTCTACCGTTTCAAGACCGACGACGAGGCGATCGAGCACGCCAACTCCACGCCGTACGGCCTGAACTCCTCGGTCTGGACGACGAACGCCCGGCGCGGCCGCGAGGTCGCCGCCCGCCTGCGCACCGGCACCGTCAACATCAACGAGGGCTACGCGCCGGCGTACGGCAGCGTCCAGTCCCCGATGGGCGGCATGAAGGACTCCGGCCTGGGCCGCCGCCACGGCTCCGAGGGCATCCTCAAGTACACGGAGGCCCAGACGATCGCCCACCAGCGCCTGCTGCCGATGGCCCCGTCCCTGGGCATGGACGACGAGAAGTACGCGGCGTTCATGAGCCGCAGCCTGAGGGTGATGAAGGCACTGAGGTTCCGCTGAAGCCCCGGCCCCACCCATCCCCACTGTTCTCAACGAGGAGAGCACGTGCCCAAGGACGTGTACGACTACGACGTCATCGTGGTCGGCTCCGGCTTCGGCGGCTCGGTAACCGCCCTGCGCCTGACCGAGAAGGGCTACCGCGTAGGCGTCCTGGAGGCCGGTCGCCGCTTCACCCGAGCCACCCTCCCCAAGAACTCCTGGGACCTGAGGAACTACCTCTGGGCCCCCAGGCTCGGCATGTACGGCCTGCAGCGCATCCACCTGCTCGGCAACGTCATGGTCCTGGCGGGCGCAGGCGTGGGCGGCGGCTCGCTCAACTACGCCAACACCCTCTACGTACCGCCGAAGCCCTTCTTCGAGGACCCCCAGTGGGGCCACATCACCGACTGGCAGGAGGAGCTGGCACCGTACTACGACCAGGCCCAGCGCATGCTCGGCGTACGGCTGAACCCGACGATGACCCCCTCCGACGTCCACCTGAAGGCCGCCGCGCAGCGGATGGGCGTCGGCGACACCTTCCACATGGCGCCGGTCGGAGTCTTCTTCGGCGACGGCAAGGACGCCGACCGCACGGTCAGGGCGCGCCCCGGCGAGGAGGTGGCCGACCCGTACTTCGGCGGCGCCGGTCCGGCCCGCCGCGCCTGTGCCGAGTGCGGCGAGTGCATGACCGGCTGCCGCCACGGCGCCAAGAACACCCTCAACGAGAACTACCTCCACCTCGCCGAGCAGGGCGGCGCGGTCATCCACCCCATGACGACGGTCGTCTCCCTCACCGACGACTCACAGGGGGGGTACGCCGTCACCACCCTGCCCACCGACCAGGGCAGGAAGGGCAACGGCCGCACCTTCCGCGCCCGCCACGTCGTCCTGGCGGCCGGTACCTACGGCACCCAGACCCTGCTGCACCGGATGAAGGCCACCGGCCGGCTGCCGTACCTCTCCGACCGTCTCGGCGAGCTCACCCGCACCAACTCCGAGGCCCTGGTCGGCGCCCAGACCACCAACCGCCGCTACCGCAAGGTCACCGGCGAACGGAGGGTCGACTTCACCCGCGGCGTCGCCATCACGTCCTCCATCCACCCGGACGCCCACACCCATATCGAGCCGGTCCGCTACGGCAAGGGCTCCAACTCGATGGGCGGCATGGCGATCCTCCAGATCCCGTACGCGGAGGGCTCCTCCCGCCTGCTGGCCTTCCTGCGCAACGCCGCCCGCCACCCCCTCCTGCTGCTCCGTTCCCTCAACAACCACCGCTGGTCGGAACGGACCATCATCGGCCTGGTGATGCAGTCGCTGGACAACTCGCTGACGACCTATCTGAAACCGGACGGCGTCGGCAAGGGCCTGCTGACCGCCCGGCAGGGGCACGGCGCGCCCAACCCCAAGCAGATCAGGGCCGCCTCGGAGGGCGCGTCGGCGATCGCCGCCGAGATCAACGGCTTCGCCGGCAGCAACATCGGCGAACTGATGGGCACCCCGCTCACCGCGCACTTCCTCGGCGGCTGCCCGATCGGCGACTCACGCGAGACCGGCGTGATCGACCCCTACCACCGGCTGTACGGCCACCCGGGCATCTCCGTCGTCGACGGCGCGGCCGTCTCCGCCAACCTGGGCGTCAACCCGTCCCTCACCATCACGGCACAGGCCGAGCGCGCGATGTCGTACTGGCCCAACAAGGGTGAGGCCGACCCGCGCCCGCCGCAGGGAGCGGCGTACGAACGCCTGAAGCCGGTCGAGCCGAAGTCCCCGGCGGTCCCGGCGGACGCGTTCGGCGCGCTGCGGCTGCCGTTCCTGGGGATGCCGACGGTGCCGCCGAAGTCCTGACGACAGCAAGAGAGAGGGAGCTGCGCCCCCCTCCGAGCGCAGCTCCCTCTCTCTTTGTCCAGGGCTCAGGCGTGCTTACGCCTCCGCACCGGCCTTCTTGCGCCGGACGACGAACACCGCACCCGCACCGGCGACGACGGCGACACCGCCGACGAGGCCGATCATGGGGAGCGCGGAGCTGGAACCGGTGTTGGCCAGGCTGCCCGTGGCGTCCACGTCGTTGATGTCGTCGAGGTCGGCCATCCCGCCCTGCGGCTTGGCGTCCCCCGGCTTACCGGCGTCCGAGCCCGCGGCGAGGATGTCGAAGAAGTAGATCCAGCCGTTCGGGTCGTCGGCCATCCAGCAGCCCTCGGCGTCCGAGTACTGCGCGAAGCCGCCGGTCAGGCCGATGGCGTCGGGCACCTTGCCGTTGACGCTCAGCCGCAGCTGGTACGAGGTGGACTGACCCGCGCCGAGGCTGAACGGGGTGAAGGTCGCGCCTTCACCGGCCGCGTCCGCGAGCGTGGTCCAGCCACCCTTGGCCTTGTCGAACACCTGGACGGTGATCTGGCCGGAGTAGTCCTTCCCGTCGTCCCAGCCGAGCGCGGCGACGCCGATCAGCGGCTTGATGTTCTTGATGTCCTCGTCGCCGCTGTTGGTGACGTCGAAGGAGAACTCGGTCCAGCCGCTGCCGGCCACGATCGTCTCGGGCAGCCCCGACAGACCGCTGGTCAGCTCCTCGCTGAGGCCGACCTCGTCCTCCGCGGTCTCGCAGAAGTCCTCCTCCGGCGCGCTGGCGCTCGGGCTGGGGCTGACGGAAGCGGTGGCGGAGGGCGAGCCGGGGGTGGTCGGCGTGCCGGGGGCCGTCTCGGTGGCGGACTCCGACGCGGTCGGGTCCGTGGTCGGGGACTGGCTGCCGGACTGGGACGGGTCGACCGAGGCGGTCGCGGTGGCCGACTGGCTCTCGGACGCGCTCGGGCTGACGGTCGCCGTCTCGGTGGCGGACTCCGACGCGGTCGGGCTCGCGGACGGGTTGTCCGTCGCGGAGGCGGCCGGTGCCGCGAGCAGCGCCATCGGGGCTATCGCGGCCGTCACGGCGGCGGCTGCCAGGGCGCGGCGAAGCTTCATGAAGACCTACCTGCTGAGTCGGAAGGGCTCCGCGTACGGCGTACGGGTGTGGCCCTTGGTTCAGCAGGTTTGATCAACGAAGCCCGAGGATGGTTGTCCGCCCTTCACACAGTTTTTATGTGACGTGAGTCACTTGGTGTGGCGGTGTGCGGGCCATGAGAAGGGCCCCGCGGGGCGGAGCCGCGGGGCCCTTCTTTCGTCAGCACCGGCGTCAGGGCAGCGCCGGTGCCTGGGAAGCGGCGCCGGGGGGTTGCGCCGCTTGCCTCCGGATGGTCTCGGCCTCTGGCGGTGCGCCGTCGCACCACCGGGGTGCGCCGTACCGCACTGGAATATGGACACTTCCGCCGGTCGGCCCCGGGCGTCCCCGGAGCCGACCGTTCTCTTGGTGACCGGGCTGCTGTCCCCTGCCGTCCGGTCACTTCCCTGGAGCGAGGTCCCACGACGCACGGTGCGATCCGTACGTCTCATCGCTCCAGCGAGCCACGCGTGGTTCGTTCGGGCCCGCCCCTGGCTGGCACGGACACCGGGACCAACGAAGCGCGGCGGGCGGCGGTCACGCGCCGTACGGGTGAGAGGGGTGCGAACTCAGATGCGACCCCTGCACAGTTCGAGGAGCGTCATGGCGAGGGCGGTGCCCGGCTTGCCGAGCTCCTGCCGGTAGCGGCCGAGCACCTCCATCTCCCGGGAGAGGTTCACGCGGCGGCCGCCGGAGGTGATGCGGGCCTGCTGGATCACGGCGGACACGGCCATCCGTTCCTGGATCAGGCCGATGATCCGGTCGTCGAGCGCGTCGATGCGTTCGCGCGCGCCGGTGATCAGCTCGGCGGCCTCGTCGGTGCGGGCGCCGGTCTTGTCGGTCGCCGTGGGGGTCTTGTCGGTGGCGGTGGGGGTCATGATGGGGGCTCCTCAATTCGGACGCGGCCCCGGCCCGGACAAGGTCCCCGGAACGCCAGGCGCCCCGGACCTTGTCGGCCCGGGGCGCCTGGGAAGTCGCTTGTCAGTTGCTCAAGCAGCACCACCATGGCAGCCGGCGGGCCGGTTGCCATAGGTAAAGAGGAAGGTCGGGTGCGTGAGCATGCGGTCAGTATGCCGTGGCCTTCGGTGACGGCCAACCCGGTTCGCATCCTGAGACGGCGGTCACGTACGGCAGCCCCGTTAGAATCGGTGCTACAGCCCTTTTACAAGCCGCCGGAAGGCAACCCGTGTCATCAGCGACCCCAGCCGCCCCCGACACCGTCCTGGTCGTCGACTTCGGTGCGCAGTACGCCCAGCTCATCGCCCGACGCGTCCGCGAGGCCCGGGTCTACAGCGAGATCGTGCCGAGCACCATGCCGGTCCAGGAGATGCTCGCCAAGAACCCGGCGGCGATCATCCTCTCCGGCGGTCCCTCGTCGGTGTACGAGGAGGGCGCGCCCCGCCTGGACCGCGAGATCTTCGAGTCCGGCGTCCCGGTCTTCGGCATGTGCTACGGCTTCCAGCTGATGGCGCAGGCCCTCGGCGGCACGGTGGACAACACCGGCGCCCGCGAGTACGGCCGTACGCCGCTGCACGTCTCCAAGCCGTCCTCCACCCTCTTCGAGGGCACCCCGGACGAGCAGGCCGTGTGGATGTCGCACGGCGACGCCTGCTCCGCCGCCCCCGAGGGCTTCAGCGTCACGGCCTCCACGGACGTCGTCCCGGTCGCCGCGTTCGAGAACGACGAGAAGAAGCTGTACGGCGTCCAGTACCACCCCGAGGTCATGCACTCCACGTACGGCCAGCAGGTGCTGGAGCACTTCCTGTACCGGGGCGCGGGCCTGAGCCCCTCCTGGACCACCGGCAACGTCATCGAGGAGCAGGTCGAGGCGATCCGCGCCCAGGTCGGCGACAAGCGCGCGATCTGCGGGCTGTCCGGCGGCGTGGACTCCGCCGTCGCCGCCGCCCTCGTGCAGAAGGCCATCGGCTCCCAGCTGACCTGTGTGTACGTGGACCACGGCCTGATGCGCAAGGGCGAGACCGAGCAGGTCGAGAAGGACTTCGTGGCCGCGACCGGCGTGCAGCTGAAGGTCGTGGACGCGAGTGAGCGGTTCCTGTCCGCTCTGAAGGGGGTCTCCGACCCGGAGGAGAAGCGGAAGATCATCGGCCGGGAGTTCATCCGGGTCTTCGAGCAGGCGCAGGCCGAGATCATCGCGGACGAGGGTCCGGCGGTGGAGTTCCTGGTCCAGGGCACGCTGTACCCGGACGTGGTGGAGTCCGGCGGCGGCACCGGCACCGCCAACATCAAGTCTCACCACAACGTCGGCGGCCTCCCCGAGGACCTCGAGTTCAAGCTGATCGAGCCGCTGCGCAAGCTCTTCAAGGACGAGGTCCGGATGGTCGGCCAGGAGCTCGGCCTGCCGGAGGAGATCGTCCAGCGCCAGCCGTTCCCGGGACCGGGACTGGGCATCCGTATCGTCGGCGAAGTGACGAAGGAACGGCTCGACCTGCTCCGCGAGGCCGACGCCATCGCCCGCGAGGAGCTGACGGCGGCCGGCCTCGACCGGGACATCTGGCAGTGCCCGGTGGTGCTGCTCGCGGACGTCCGGTCCGTCGGCGTCCAGGGCGACGGCCGGACGTACGGCCACCCGATCGTGCTGCGCCCGGTCTCCTCCGAGGACGCC
The DNA here is from genome assembly GCF_019219825.1 of Streptomyces sp. TRM70350. Taxonomy (GTDB): domain Bacteria; phylum Actinomycetota; class Actinomycetes; order Streptomycetales; family Streptomycetaceae; genus Streptomyces. The sequence continues at coordinate 262,922 of NZ_JAHUXH010000008.1, forward strand.
ATGACGGCCGACTGGTCGCGCCTGCCGTACGACGTCCTCGCCCGGATCTCCACCCGGATCACCAACGAGGTGCGGGACGTCAACCGGGTCGTCCTCGACGTGACGTCGAAGCCGCCGGGGACGATCGAGTGGGAGTGAGCCCTCCCTCTGGGCTCAGGTCCGCTTGAGCGTGCGCACCGGCGCTCCGGGCTTCCAGAGCTGGACGACCAGATACGTGTCGTCCTCGACGTAGGTCCGTACGACCTCCGTCAACTCGGCGCGGAAGAGGTGGAACGGCTCCGGCGGCTCCACCTCTCCGCCGTACCCGGCCTTGGTCTCCGCGTCCTCGACCTCGATCGCCCGGCCGGAGATCCGTACGTCGCCGCCGCCCATCGACGTGCCCTCCCCGGGGTTCGCCTGGAGCGCGAAGCGCGGGTCGCGGCGCAGGTCGAGCGCCTTGCGCGAGTCCGGCATCATGCCGAGCCACAGCTCGCCGTTGAGAAACCGCACCTCGATCCCCGTGGTGCGCGGCGAGCCGTCCTTGCGCAGGGTCGCGAGGACGTGGTGGATGTGGGTGCCGAAGCGTCCCTCGACGGTCTTCGCGAGATCGGGTTCGGCGGCGGTGAAGGATGCCCAGTTTGCTGCCATACGACGAGTGTGGCGGCGAAACCGGACATCTTCTGTCGGGTATGCGCTGTGCGGGTGTGTCACGCATGTCGCCGAGGCCTTGTTCTCCTGTCTCCTGCGAAGGCCTGTTCTCCTGTACTGACCGGGGGTAACTTCCGCTCCGTACCGGAACCCAGCGCCGGAGGACCCATGCCCGCGCCCACCCCGCCCCAGCCCGTGCCCACCGACCGGCTGCAGTTCGCGATGCCGCCGATGTACGAATCGGTCGACGACGAGCGCCGGCACCGCAAGGAACGGCTCGCGGCGGCGCTGCGGATCTTCGGGCGGTACGGCCTGGAGGACGGCGTCTCCGGGCACATCACCGCCCGCGACCCGGAGTACACGAACTGCTTCTGGGTCAATCCGTTCGGGATGCCGTTCCAGCACGTCACGGTGAGCGACCTGGTGCTGGTCAACCAGGACGGGCAGGTCATCGAGGGCCGCTACCACGTCAACCAGGCCGCCTTCACCGTGCACGCCCAGGTGCACGCCGCCCGCCCCGACGTCGTCGCCGTCGCCCACTGTCACTCCGTGCACGGCCGCGCCCTGTCCGCGCTCGGCGACCTGCTCGACCCGATCACCCAGGAGAGCTGCGCCTTCTACGAGGACCACGCGCTGTACGACGCCTACACCGGCGTCTCCGTCAACGCCGAGGAGGGCCGCCGCATCGCCGCCGCGCTCGGCTCCCGCAAGGCGCTGGTGCTGCGCAACCACGGCCTGCTGACCGTCGGCGACTCGGTGGACGCGGCGGCCTGGTGGTTTCTGTCCATGGAGCGTTCCTGCCAGGTGCAGCTGACCGCGAAGGCGGCGGGGCGGCCGATCCTGATCGACCACAAGCAGGCGGTGGCGACGCGGGAACAGCTGGGCGGCGATCTGGTCGCGTGGATCAACTACCAGCCGCTGTGGCAGGACATCACGCGCCGAGAGCCCGACCTGCTGTCTTAGGGGTCCTTGCACTATGCCCGCCCGGGTCGCGCGCTCATAGTGCAAGGACCCCGTAGGGGCTGATGGTCGGAGGGCCGGGGTGCTGTGGGTCTCGGGTGCGGTGGGTCTCGGGGCGGTGGGCAGGTCGCGTTGGGCAGGTCGCAGCGGGTGCTGCCCCACGGGTCGAGGGCGTACGGGACCTTCTCGGGCGGTCCTCTCGCAGCCGGGTCAACACGGCGACCGTCCGTTCACCCGCACCGACAGAGCTGCCCGGACCTGCCGGACGTGTACCGGGTGTCGTAGGGCACAATTCGCTGACGTCGCGGGGGAGTTGTACAGCGTTACGGCGGCTCCCGGACGAGTCGGGCAGCCGAGTGGGGCACGAGGATGTGCGGAAGGCGGGCGTCGGGCGTGGCGGTGCAGGAGGCGAGACAGGGCGCGGAGGCGCGCACGGGCGCGTTCGGGAGCGCTCATGGCGGTGGCTGCACCTGCGGGGACTGTCCGCACGGCGCGCGGGCGGGGCACCGGCGTGCCGTGGCCGAATTCCTGCTGAGGCGGGACGAGTTCGCGGCCGGGCAGGGCCTGCCGGCGGCCGTGGCCCACTCGGCGTCGGCCTCCCGCCAGTGGGTCTCCGACGAACTGACCCAGTCCGCGGCGGCGGTCGCCGAACGCGCCCGCGTCGAGGGCGAGGCCTGGCTGTCCCGTCTGTGGCGCCGCACGGCGTGCGCGGTGTGGGCGCTGGTCCTGCTGTTGCTGCTGGTGCAGTCGCTGACCGCGATCGGCACCGGCTGGACGACGGCCCGTACCGCCGGCCTGCTCGCGGCGCTGCTGGTCGCGGCGGCCCTGACGGCGGCCTCCTTCTTCCACCGGGCGCGGGGTGGCGTACTGGCCCCGGTCATCGGCGAGGACAACCGGCTGTCGACGTCCCGTGCCGTCGCGGCGATGTGGGTGCTGTTCGTGGCGTACTCGGTCCTGGTCCTGGCGGGGCAGCTGGCGGCCGTCTCCTCACCCGGCGCCCGCGACGAGCTGATCGCGGGCCTCGAACTCGCCCGTGGCGCCGGGCTGGTGACCGTCCTCGCCGTGGCCTGCGGGATAGCCGTGCTGGTCCGGCGGGTGGTCGGCCTGCGTGTCATCGGGCAACGGCTGCAGAAGGTCCGCGCGGACCGGCCGAGGGCGGCCGATCTGCTGACGGACGATTCGGGGCGGGGCACCTTCGCCGACATCCAGTACGTCGTGATCAGCGCCGTCGCCCTGGTGTTCGCGGCGGTGCGGCTGGCGCGCCGGCCCGACCAGCTGCCCGACCTGCCGTGGGGGCTGGCGGTGGTGGTCCTGGTGTCGGCGGCCACCTACCTCGCCGGCAAGTACGCCGAGGGTGGCCGCCCCGTCGTCCTCTCCGTCGTCCGCGCCCGCGAGGCCGGTGACCTGGACGCGCCCATCCGCACCGGGGAGGACATCGAGATCCGCGGCGCGGGCTTCGTCCCACCGGGTGCCGGTACCGCCGACCGCCTCTCCCGCATGGTCGTCCGCATCGGGCCCGTCCACGTCCATGTCCCCCTGGTCCCGATCACCGGCGGCTTCAGCAACCCGACGGACACCCTGCTGACCGTGCCGGTACCGGCGGAGGTGGAGCCCGGGCGGCTGGAGGTGCGGGTGGTCACGGCGGCGGGGGTGGAGACGAACGCGTATGCGATCGAGGTGACGGAGTGAGGGCTGAAGGGGCTGAGGGGGCTGACGGGGCTGCTTGGGTTTCCGTCGACCTTGGAAGGGTCGGCTTGGCCTGCCTGGGCTGACCTGGCCTCAGGGGCTGGACTCGGGCGGGAACGCCGACCTTTGCCACATCCGGCCGGTACGAATGAGCGGGTCCTTCCTTTCGTACGTATGGTCTTCTGAGGGGCTCCGGCACGGCGTGCGAGAGGCGGCTATGCAGCGATGACTCAGGGTATTCGTACAGAGGTGCACAGCTCCCACTACAGCGGCGGCCGCGCCGACTGGCGGGACACCGCCACCCGCTACGCCCTCCTTCCCCTCCGTGTCTTCCTCGGCGTCACCTTCGTCTACGCCGGCCTCGACAAGCTCACCGACAGCGCGTTCATGCAGGAAGCCGGTGCCGGTTCCATCGGCGACACGATGCGCACCGTCCGGGACTCCTCGGCCATCCCGGCCCTGGTCGACCTGGCCCTGGAGAACCCCGTCGCCTTCGGCTACGCCATCGCCGGCGGCGAACTCGCCGTCGGCGTCGGTATCCTCCTCGGCCTCCTCTCCCGCCTCGCCGCCCTCGGCGGCGCGCTGATCTCCCTCAGCCTCTGGCTGACCGTGAGCTGGGCCTCCGACCCGTACTACTACGGCAACGACCTCGCCTACCTGATGGCCTGGCTCCCCCTCGTCCTCGCCGGCGCCCCGCTCCTCTCCCTCGACGCAGCCCTTCGCTCCCGACGGCGACAGCGGGGGTATCGCTAGCGCGGGGGAGGGGCGGCTGGGCGGCTGGCGGTTGGGTGCGGTTGCCTTTTGGGGTGGTTGGGCTGGGTGGGCTGGGTTGGCTTGCCTGTTGGGCGGTTGGAGTAGGTCTTGGCCCTGGGCCTCGCCTTCGACTCCGCGCCCCACGGCGGGGACCGCACAGCCCCTGCCCCTTGGCCTTCGCGTCTGCGCCCCACGCCGGTCCGGGCTCTGACCCTCGTCCTGGCCTCCCCGGCTTGTCCGACGGCGGCTCGGGTAGGCCCTGGCCCTCGCCTTCGCGTCCGTGCCCGACGGCGGCTCGGGTAGGTCCTGCCCCTGGCCCTCGCCTTCGCGCCTGTCCCCCACGCCGACCTGGGCGCGGCCCTAGCCCCCGCCCTCGCCTTCCCGGCATACCCCCCGGCGGCGTATGCCCCGGCCCAGCATCCCCGCCACCGCGGCCAGACACAGTCCGCCCACCATCATGGGGAACGCCACGAACCACGGGGTCTCCCAGGTGCCGCCCGCGTCGCCGGTGTACAGGACGCCGACCGCGGTGACGACGGCGCCGGCCACCAGCCTTCCCGGCTGGAACTCATGACGCAGCACGGCTCACCTCCACCTGACCGACGCCCACCTTGAGGTCGAGATCGACCGTGCCGGCGCCCTTCACACCCGACGCCGGAGCCAGCGTCACCTCCCGGTACTTGCCCGGCTCCACATCCACGTCCTGCTTCTGCTCGCCCGGCAATTGGATGTCACCCACCCCCACGTCGATGTTCGCCTTCACTGTCACGTCCGGCGGCACGATCACCAGCAGTCGGCCCACACCCACCTCGGCGTCCATGGACACCGTCTGGCCCTGGGCCGGGTTCAGCCGGGTCAGATCCAGAGTGCCGACGCCGGTGCCGAGGTCGTACTTCCGCTCCACGTCGGCCACCGCGGCCGGCTGCCACGTCGTGCGTATCCACTCCGTGCCGATGTCCTTGGGCAGCGCCGCCGCCCCGGCGAGCAGCCCCGCCGCGAGCACGGCCAGGAAGATCGACCCCGCTCCCGTACGGCCCAGGAACGCGCTGATGGTGATGCCCAGCCCGATGACGACGAGCGCGCAGGCGAGGCCGGTCTGCAGGCTGGTGCCGAGCGGTTGCTCCTGCCAGGTCGCCCGTGTGCCGATGGCGCCCGCGAGAAGCGCGAGCAGGAAGACCCAGCCGCCTATCCAGCGCGGGCCACGCGGCTTGGGCGGCGCGGTGCGCTGGGTGAGGGGGGCCTGGGGGCCGGTGTCCGTACCGAGGCTGATGTTGACGGCCGCCGCGATGTCCCGGTCGCGGGAGTCGCTGGGACCCCACAGATAGCCGGTGCCGCCGACGTGCGTGCCGTCCTTGACGATCGGGTCCCGCCACCAGGAGGGGTAGGCGGCGGGGACCGGCGGCGCCTGGGCCTCCGGCGGGGCGTCGGCGACGGCCTGCGCCGCCAGCGGATCGGGGTCGGGGGCGCCCCGGCGCTGCGACCAATAGCCGGCGCCCGCGAGGAGGAGAGAGAGGATGACCGCGAAGGTCAGCACACCGCCGTTGTTCAGCAGTGTCAGGAAGACACCGCAGCCGACCAGCGCGAACAGCACGGCGGTGAGGGCCTGCCCGTCGACGCGGCCGGTCAGGAGCTTGCGGACCTCGTTCTCGTCCTCGTCGTCGTACGGGACGAAGAGCCAGGCGAAGCCGTAGAAGATGAGACCGATACCGCCGGTCGCGGAGAGCACGGCGAGGGTGATCCGGAAGATCACCGGATCCATGTCGCACTGCCGCCCCAGCCCGGCGCACACCCCGGCGAACATCTTGTGCCGCCGATCCCGCCGGAACCTGTGCGGAGGCTCCAGCGTCCTGGGCCCATCGGGCGCTCGGGGCTCGCCGGGTGCTCCGGGCTCGCTGTGGACTCCTGGTCCGCCGGGCATGCCCGGGGCTCCGGGGACGCCGGAGTCACCAGGGACGCCGGGATTACCGGGGGCGCCGGAGTCACGGGGCACGCCGGAATTGCCGGGCACGTCGGGACCACCGGGCAGGCCAGGGTCACCGGGCACGCCTGCTCCGCTCCCGGCGCTCGTGCTGCTCTGTCCGTGCGCGCCCGCGCCCCCGTGCGCGCGGTTCCTCACCTGCGGCGGTCACGGCCGCAGCGTCGGACGCGGTGCCCGCGTCGGGCACGGCATCCGCGGCGTGCTGGTGATCAGTCATGGGTCCATGGTGACGGCCGAGCCGCCGCCGCGGGAGTCGGAATGACCCTGGCCGGACCCTGATATCGCCCCTGAGCCAGGCCGGGGGAAGCGTTCGACGGACCGGCCCGTCGAAGATCAGGGGAGTCTCGGGGGTCGACCCTGATGCTCCGGCCCGCCGGCCGTGTGACCATCAATGGCATGCCGGAAGCCGCAACCGCAGCAGCGCCACTCGACGAACCGCGGCCGCCGCGCAAGCTCTACCGCAGCAGTGACGGACGCTGGCTCGGTGGCGTGGCGCGGGGGCTCGCCGGGCATCTCGGCCTGCCCGTGATCTGGGTGCGCCTGGTGTTCGTCGGCCTGTTCATGGCCGACGGCCTCGGCGCGCTGCTCTACGCCGCCTTCTGGTTCTTCGTGCCGCTCGGCGTCGGCGGCGTCGAGGCACAGAAGCCGCCGTCCCTGGTCATCACCGAGACCTCTCCCGACGGCCGCAGGAGACTCGTGGCCCGCAAGCCGGACAAGGGCCAGATCGTCGCCCTGCTCCTCATGGTCGTCGTGGCCATGGTCTTCGTGGGCAATGTGAACCTGGGCGGTGGCGCCCAGGCCTATCTCGTCCCGGCCGTGCTGGCCGGTGCGGGTGTCGCCCTGGTCTGGCGCCAGGCGGACAACGCCCGCCGGGCCCGCTGGGTCGAGGTCGGCCGCCGCAAGCGCACCCTCACCCTGCTGCGCGCGGTGGCCGGCGTCCTGCTGGTCACGGCCGGCGTCACCGGCGTCTTGGTGCTGCAGGGCTCCGCCGCCCACCTCGGCTCAGTCCTGCAGGCGGCCCTCGCCGTGCTCGTGGGCATAACGCTCCTCGCCGGTCCCTACCTGGTCCGTATGACCCAGGACCTGTCCGAGGAGCGCCTGATGCGCATCCGCGCCCAGGAGCGCGCGGAGGTCGCGGCGCACGTCCACGACTCGGTGCTGCACACTCTGACGCTGATACAGCGCAACGCGGACAACCCCAACGAGGTCCGCCGCCTCGCCCGCGCGCAGGAGCGCGACCTGCGGACCTGGCTCTACAAACCCGAGGGCACCGGCAAGGACGAGGCCGACGAGCCGACCACCCTCGCCGACGCGGTACGGCGCAACGCCGCGGAGGTGGAGGACAAGCACGGCGTCCCCATAGAGGTCGTCGTGGTCGGCGACTGCCCGCTCGACGAGAAGATCGGCGCACAGATGCAGGCCGCGCGCGAGGCGATGGTGAACGCCGCCAAGTACGGTGGCGAGGGCGGCGCCGTGCAGGTCTACGCCGAGGTCGAGGGAAAGACGGTCTTCGTGTCCGTCCGGGACCGCGGTCCCGGCTTCGACCTCGACTCGATACCCGCCGACCGCATGGGCGTCAGAGAATCGATCATCGGCCGCATGGAGCGCAACGGCGGCACGGCCCGGCTGCGGGCGGTGCCGGGCGGCGGCACGGAGGTCGAGCTGGAGATGGAGAGGGCGGAGAAGACGTCATGAGCGACCCGACCGAGGCGAACGGGACGGCGGGAGCGGAGCAGGCGGCCGAGCCCGCACAGACGCCGGGCGGCGGCGCGGAACGGCGGCACGTGCGCGTGGTGCTCGTCGACGACCACCGGATGTTCCGTACGGGAGTGCAGGCCGAGATCGGCCAGACCGAGCAGACCGGCGTCGAAGTCGTCGGGGAGGCCGCGGACGTCGACCAGGCGGTCACGGTCATCACCGCAACCCGGCCCGAGGTGGTACTCCTCGACGTGCACCTCCCGGGTGGCGGCGGGGTCGAAGTGCTGCGCCGCTGCGCCGCGTTCATGGCCGACGCCGAGCAGCCGGTCCGGTTCCTCGCCCTGTCCGTCTCGGATGCGGCGGAGGACGTGATCGGTGTGATCCGCGGCGGCGCGCGAGGGTACGTCACCAAGACGATCACCGGCACGGACCTGGTCGACTCGATCTTCCGGGTCCAGGAGGGCGACGCGGTCTTCTCACCGCGTCTGGCCGGCTTCGTCCTCGACGCCTTCGCCTCCACCGACGCCCCGCCGGTCGACGAGGACCTGGACCGTCTCACCCAGCGGGAGCGGGAGGTCCTGCGCCTCATCGCCCGTGGCTACGCGTACAAGGAGATCGCCAAGCAGCTGTACATCTCCGTGAAGACGGTCGAGTCCCATGTCTCGGCGGTCCTGAGGAAGCTCCAGCTCTCCAACCGGCACGAGCTGACCCGGTGGGCGACGGCCCGACGGCTGGTGTGAGGCCCGCGCGTCAGACCACCCGGGTCGCGCCTGCGAACGGCATCTCGTCGATCGGGGCCACGCGGACCGGGGCCGAGGGGTTGGGCGCGTGGATCATCTGGCCGTTGCCGACGTAGAGACCGACGTGGCTGATGCCGGAGTAGAAGAACACCAGGTCTCCGGGGAGCAGTTCGGAGCGTGAGACGCGGCGGCCGGCGTCGATCTGGGCGTAGGTGGTGCGGGGCAGGGAGACCCCGGCGGAGCGGTACGCGGCCTGGATCAGGCCCGAGCAGTCGAAGGCGTCGGGGCCGGTGGCACCCCAGACGTAGGGGCTGCCGAGCTTCTGGTAGGCGTACGAGACGGCGGCCGCGGCACGGGAGTTGGGTGCCGTCGCCGCGGCGGCCCCGGGCGCCTGGAGGCGGTCGCGGCCGGGCGTCGAGGCGCGCGAGGCGCGGTCGGTGCCGTCGCCCTGCGCGAGCCGGGCCCGCTCCTCGGCCGTCAGCCGGGACAGCAGCCGCCGTGCCTCGTCCAGCTTGCCGGTGACGGTCTTCTTGTGCCGGTTCAGTTCGGCCTGCCGTGACTGGAGCGAGGCCAGTTCGACGCGTGCGGCGCCGCGCAGCTGCTCGATCTCCCGCAGCTGCCGGCGTACGCGTGCGACGGCGGCCGCCTGCCGGTCGCCGACGCGTTCGGCGAAGGCGGCGCCGTCGAGGTACTGGTCGGGGTCCTCGGAGAGGGCGAGCCGCAGGGCGGGGTCGAGCCCGCCCTCCCGGTACTGGGCGGCGGCGTACGAGCCCAGCGCGTCCCGGACGGAGTTGAGCCGGTCCTCCTTGCGGGCCGCCTCGTCCTGCAGCGCGTCCAGCCGTTTCTGTGACGCTCTGGCTTGCTCCTTCGCGCCGTTGTACTTCTCGGTGGCGACCTCCGCCTCCTGGTACAGCTGGTCCACCTTGGCCCTGACCTGCCCCGGCGTCAGCTGGGGCTCGGCGTGGCCGGTCCCGTCGAGGCCCGTGGCGGTCGCCGCGCCCGCGAGGGCGATCGTCGCCGCCGTGCGGGCCTTGGTGCCGTGGGCCGAGCGTTGTCGGGGCTTGCGGTGCGCTGCCACGTGGACTGCACGTCCTTTCCTGCGACTCGGGGACCGCCGTGTCCGTACGGCCACCGGGTGGACGTACGGCCGCCCGGGGCGGCTTACGCGTCCGGTGGCGCCCCGCACAGGGGATGCGGGGCGCCGCCGGACCTTCTCGGCGGTGGTGCCCGGCTGCCGCCCCTGGCCAGAGGCGGCGGTGGGGAGCCGGTCACCTGGTGGAGGACGCTAAACCCAGGCGCGTCGGCGCGGTGACGCCTTGTGCGGAAGTGACGACAGGGGACCGGTGCGTGACCGTATGTGATCGTGATCCTGGTTCGGGGACATCGTCTTCACGCAGTGCGATGACCGATGCGGCGATTCCGGACCGGCCGTGAGGGCCGGAGTGCTATGGCGCGCATATATGCAGTCACCGTGCGTTCCGTGGCGGCCCGGTGTCGGGTGGCCCGGAACCCCCTGATTAGGCTCCGGCCCCATGGACGTACTCATCCACCTCTTCGTCGGCCTGCACATCATTGGCATCGCCTCCCTGCTCGGTGGTTTCCTCACCCAGATGAAGGCGATGGGCCAGGGCACCGCACGATTCGTCCCGGCGATGCTGCACGGCGCGCTGACCATGCTGGTCACCGGCGTGATCCTGGTCGGCCTCAACCAGGCCGACGACCAGCCCGTCAACAACATCAAGATCGGCGTGAAGCTGGCCCTGCTGATCGTGATCCTCGGCCTCGTCTATGTGAAACGGGACGACGAGAAGGTGGACAAGGGCATGTTCGGGCTGGTGGGCCTGCTGACCACGGCGAACATCTTCATCGCCGTGCTCTGGACCTGACGTCCCGCCGCACGCGCGCGTACCACGGAAACCGCCGCACGCGCGCGTGCCCTTCGGTCGCCCGCAGGCGACCGCGTGTCAGGCCGGGCGGACGACGCTGTGGATGGAGGACTCGCCGTCGTAGTAGACCGATTCCTCACGGACGTACGCGCCCGGCTTCGGGGCGTGGATCATCATGCCGTTGCCGATGTAGAGACCGACGTGGGTGACGTCGTCGTAGAAGAAGATCAGGTCACCCGGCCGGGCGGCGGCGATGGAGACCGTCGTACCGGCGTTGACCTGGTCGTAGGTGGTGCGGGGCAGGCTGACGCCGGCGGCCTTCCACGCGGCCTGGGTGAGGCCGGAGCAGTCGTAGGAGTCGGGGCCGGTGGCGCCCCAGACGTACGGCTTGCCGATCTGCGCGCGGGCGAAGGCCAGCGCCTTCTCGGCCTTGGTGGCGTACGAGGAGTCCGCCACGGAGGTGCCGGAGCCGGACTCGCTGCCGGTGCCGGCTGAGGAACCGCCGCCGGCCGACTCCTGCTCCTGCTGCGCCGCCTCCTGGCGTTGCTGCTCCTCCGCCTGCTGCCGGGCGAGTTCGGCGGCCTTGCGCTCGGCCTCCTCCTGCTTCTTCTTCTCGATCGCCGCGAGGCGGGCCTTCTCCTCGGCGGTCAGCTGCGACAGCAGCTCACGCGCGTCGGCGAGCTTCTTCTGGACGGCGGCCTTGGCCGTCTGCAGGTCGCTCTGCGACTCGGTGAGTACCGCCAGGCTCTCGGTGGCCTCCTGGCGCTTCTTCATCGTCGCCGACTGCTCGGTGAAGTACTCGTCGACCGCGTCCTTCTGGCGGCTGGTCAGCCGACCCATCAGCTGGGTCTGGTCCAAGTAGTCCTGCGGGGAGTCGGCGAGCAGGAAGGTGGCGGTGTCGGGGAGGGACGCGCCGGTGCGGTACTGGGCGGCGGCGTACGTCCCCAGCTCCTCACGCGCCTCGTTGAGCTTCTGCGTGCGCTGGGCCACGTCGTCCAGGAGGGTGTCGACGCGCTTGCGCTGCTTCGCGGTCTTCTCCTTGGCCGCGTTGTACTTCTGGGTCGCCGACTCCGCCTGGCGGTAGAGGTCGTCGACCTTCTTCTCGACCTCTTCGAGACTGGGCTTGTCGTCGGCCGAGGGCGCGGCGTCGGCGGTCTGGGAGAGCAGGGCCACGGAGGTCAGGGCAGCGGTGGCAAGAGCGGGGGTCCGTATGCCTGCTACGCGCGCGCCCGTGGGGCGCGACTTGCGGTGCGACGCCAAAGGAGGCGACTCCTTCCATGTGCCGCCTACCGGGTTAGCTGTCGGGTTCGGGCGGGTGGTTCGGAAGGGTTGCCCTACGGTCCGTTCCCGGGAAGGGATTCGGGCCGATTCACCCCAAGTTCGGTTGGGTCCCCGGCTCCGGCTGCCTCAGGCGCACCGGACTCGGCGGAGGCCGCGCGGCCCGGCGTCGTTCGCCGGTGGAGGTCGTGCGGCCTGACCGGCACGGTAGCCAACTCGTGTAGCCCCTGTGAAGGTTGGTGGGTGATATGCCCGATACATTTTCGTGACCTTTAGTCAGCCATTACGGCCCGCGTGAGATCGTGTTCGGACGGTGAGCGCTGGTCGGTGCGGGGGTCCGGGCGATGCGGGGAGGGTGTGATCGTCGGCTTTCCTGGCCGGGATTCCCGGGGCGGCCGCGGGTTGTCAGTGGGGCGCCCTAGACTCGGAGAGCGATGAGCAGCCTCTTTGACGACAGCTTCCTGGCGGACCTCCAGGCCCCGCGGGCCCACGAGGAGCCTCCGCCGCCGCCCGACGACGATCACGCTCCGGAGCCGATCCCGGACGATCTGTTCGGCGGGAAGTTCGACGTGCCCCCGGACCGGGACGCCTACTACCGCGACGGCGCCGCGCGCCCCGCCGTGGACTCGGCCGCGCTCCTGGAGGGGCTGAACGACAACCAGCGCGCCGCCGTCGTCCACTCCGGCTCGCCCCTGCTCATCGTGGCCGGTGCCGGTTCCGGCAAGACGCGGGTGCTCACCCACCGCATCGCGTACCTGCTGGCCGAGCGGGGTGTGCACCCGGGCCAGATCCTCGCGATCACCTTCACCAACAAGGCCGCGGGCGAGATGAAGGAGCGCGTGGAGCAGCTCGTCGGCCCGCGCGCGAACGCGATGTGGGTGATGACCTTCCACAGCGCCTGCGTGCGCATCCTGCGCCGGGAGTCCAAGAAGCTCGGCTTCACCTCGTCCTTCTCGATCTACGACGCCGCCGACAGCAAGCGCCTGATGGCCCTGGTCTGCCGCGACCTGGACCTCGACCCCAAGCGCTACCCGCCCAAGTCCTTCAGCGCCAAGATCAGCAACCTCAAGAACGAGCTGATCGACGAGGAGGACTTCGCCGCCCAGGCCGCCGACGGCTTCGAGAAGACCCTCGCCCAGGCGTACGCGCTGTACCAGTCACGCCTGCGCGAGGCGAACGCCCTCGACTTCGACGACCTGATCATGACGACGGTCAACCTGCTCCGCGCCTTCCCGGACGTCGCCGAGCACTACCGCCGCCGCTTCCGGCACGTCCTGGTCGATGAGTACCAGGACACCAACCACGCCCAGTACGCCCTCGTCCGCGAGCTCGTCGGCACCGGCGAGCGTGCCGCTGAGGACGTCGACGTACCGCCCGGCGAGGACGACCTCCAGCCCGCCGAGCTGTGTGTGGTGGGTGACGCCGACCAGTCGATCTACGCCTTCCGCGGCGCGACCATCCGCAACATCCTCCAGTTCGAGGAGGACTACCCGGACGCGACGACGATCCTGCTGGAGCAGAACTACCGCTCCACGCAGACGATCCTCTCCGCGGCCAACGCGGTCATCGAGCGCAACGAGTCCCGCCGCCCCAAGAACCTGTGGACCAACGCGGGCGCGGGCGCGCGCATCACCGGCTATGTCGCCGACACCGAGCACGACGAGGCCCAGTTCGTCGCCGACGAGATAGACCGCCTCACGGACGCGGGCGAGGCGAAGGCCGGGGACGTCGCCGTCTTCTACCGGACGAACGCCCAGTCCCGTGTCTTCGAGGAGGTCTTCATCCGCGTCGGCCTGCCCTACAAGGTCGTCGGCGGCGTCCGCTTCTACGAGCGCAAGGAGGTCCGGGACGTCCTGGCCTACCTGCGGGTGCTGGCCAACCCGGAGGACTCGGTCCCGCTGCGCCGGATCCTCAACGTGCCCAAGCGGGGCATCGGCGACCGCGCCGAGGCGATGATCGACGCCCTCGCCCAGCGCGAGAAGATCAGCTTCCCGCAGGCGCTCAAGCGGGTCGACGAGGCGTACGGCATGGCCGCGCGGTCGACGAACGCCGTGAAGCGGTTCAACACGCTGATGGAGGACCTCCGTACGATCGTCGAGTCCGGCGTGGGCCCGGCGACGATCCTGGAGGCCGTGCTCGAACGTACTGGCTACCTCGCCGAGTTGCAGTCCTCCACCGACCCGCAGGACGAGACCCGGATCGAGAACCTCCAGGAACTCGCCGCGGTCGCCCTGGAGTTCGAGCAGGAGCGCGGCGAAGGTGAGGCGGGCACGCTGGCCGACTTCCTGGAGCAGGTCGCCCTGGTCGCCGACTCCGACCAGATCCCGGACGAGGAGGAGGGCGACGGCGTCATCACACTGATGACCCTGCACACCGCCAAGGGCCTGGAGTTCCCGGTCGTCTTCCTCACCGGCATGGAGGACGGCGTCTTCCCGCACATGCGCGCCCTCGGTCAGACCAAGGAGCTGGAGGAGGAGCGGCGCCTGGCGTACGTCGGCATCACGCGCGCGCGGGAGCGGTTGTACCTCACGCGGTCGGTGATGCGCAGCGCCTGGGGCCAGCCGCAGTACAACCCCCCGTCCCGCTTCCTGGAGGAGATCCCCGCGGCGCACGTGGACTGGAAGCGGACGGGCGCCTCCGCGGCCCCCGCCGGCCCGGTCTCGGGCGTGGCGGCCTCCCTGTCCTCGTCCCGCTCGCGCTCCTCGGCGTCGGGCGCGTCCGGGTTCGCCACGCGGCGGACGGCCGAGCAGCCGGTGGCCGCGCTGGCGGTGGGGGACCGGGTGACGCACGACCAGTTCGGGCTCGGCACCGTCGTGGCGGTGAAGGGCACGGGCGCGAACGCCGAGGCGACGATCGACTTCGGGGACGCGAAGCCGAAGCGGCTGCTGCTGCGGTACGCGCCGGTGGAGAAGCTGTAGCCGTACGGGACCGGGGCTGGGGGTCTCGCGCAGAGGCCCCGCTCACCCTGGCGCTTGTTTACGTCGGGTCGAGTCCGTGGCTGCGCAGCCAGGCCAGCGGGTCGACCGCCGCGCCGCCGCCCGGGCGCACCTCGAAGTGGAGGTGCGGGCCGGTCGAGTTGCCCGAGTTGCCGGAGAACGCGATCGGGTCGCCGGCCTTGACGGTCGTACCGGAGGCGACCTGGTAGCTGGAGAGGTGGCAGTACCACGTCTCGGTGCCGTCCATCGCCGTCACGATCATCATGTTGCCGTACGCGCTGTTCCACTCCGTACGGACCGTGCCGTCCGTCGCGGCCACCACCGTCGTGCCGTACGAGACGGGGAAGTCGATGCCGGTGTGCACGGACATCCAGTTGATGCCGGCCTGGCCGTAGTAGGCGCTGAGCCCGTGCTGCGCGACCGGAAGCGCGAACTTCGGGCGCAGCCGCTCCTTGCGGGCCGCCTCCTCCGCCGCCCTCTTCTTCTCCGCCGCCTGCTGTGCCTTGAGGTCGATGCGCTCCTGCGTACGGCTGACCCGGTCGCCGAAGTCCTGGGCTTCCGCGGTGAGGCTTTCGAGCTGAGTGTTCAGCTGCTGGTTGGCGGCGGATGGTTTCACCGCCTGCGCGTCCGCGGCCATTGTCGAGGTGTCCTGGTCGTCTCCGGAGAGGGTGCCGACGGAGGCGGCGGCGATACCCGCCACGCCCATCACACAGGCCGAGGGCACGGCGACGGTCAGCAGCGCGGAGCGTTTGGCGGGCGTACGGCGACGGGAGCGGGCGGCGTTGCGCGCGGCCGCGCGGCCGGTCGGGGCGGGGGCGACCTCCTCCTGGTCGTCGAGGAGGGGGGCCGCGGCGGGCGTCTCGCCGGTGGTGTCCGGCTGGCCGTCGCCGTGGGTGGTCTCGCCGAGGTCGACCTGCTCGAAGGTGGCCGTCGCCTGCTGGTCGAAGGGCTCGGCGTGCTGGGTGAATTCGTAGGCCTCGGTGTGTTGTTCGTACTCGTCAGGGGTCTGGCCGGTGCTCTGGCCGCCGTCGGAGTTCCACTGCGTGGCGTCGTACGCGCCCGTGTCGAAGGCCTGCGTGCCCCATTCCCACTGCTGGGTCTGGTCGGCCGGGCCGCCCTGCTCGGGCTGGAGCCATGCGTTCGCGTCCCACTGGCCGCTGGCGTCCACCGCGCCGGCCTGCTGCGGGATGAGCGGGACCTGCTGGTGGTCGGCGGTCCAGGTGGTCGTGTCGTAGGCGCCGGTGTCGTAGGCGGTGTGGTGCTGGGCCGCGTACGGGTCGTAGTCGACGGTCTGATGGCTGCCGGTGGACCACTGGGAGGCGTCGTACGCGCCGGTGCCGTGGCCGCTGCCCGCGAGGTCGCCGAAGAGGGGATCGGTCTCGAAGGTCGTGGTGGCGGTCGGAGCGGCCGTCGTGGCGTGGCTGCCGGTGTCAAATCCGTTGGCGGGACAGTCGGCGTATGTGGTGAAGTCGCCGTACTGGGCTTCCTGGGTGCCGTACGACGCGTAATGCGCCGAGGCGGCTTCGGAAGCCGGAGCCGGGGTGGTCATGGTCCCCGACGGGTGACGGTCGTTCACCAACTTCTCTTTCGCCTCGACAACAGGGGCTGGCAGAGCAGTGCGGCGACTGTACCCGGCGGTACGCGGGCACGACAATCTTCTGCAGGTTTCGCGCGCACAGGAAACGGGCATTCGGCCGTGTTTCGGCGGACTGCGGGCGCGGGTTTGGGTTTGTGTTCGAAGGCTGTTCGGGTGTCGACGGCTGTTTCGAGGCGATGATGTCGCTGTGTAGCCCCGGTGCGGACGGGTGACCAAGGAATGACCGGCCGGGGCGGGTGGGTGACGCGTGGGTAACTCGGCGGTGACCTGCGGGGACTGGTCAGGCCACGGTGAGGCTGCCGTTGGGCGTGGCGGGCTGGGCACCCTCCGTGCTGCTGTGGTAGGCGCCTTCGAGGCCCTGGCGTATGCCGGAGGCGACAGCGGGGTGCACGGGGAGGGCCAGGTGGCCGATGCCGCTCACCCGGATGTTCTGCGCCAGCAGGTCGGGGTGCTCCAGGCAGGCCGTCTCCAGTGGGTCCATCAGGTGGTCCAGGTCGCTCCAGAAGCTCACGAACCGCGTACGGCAGCCGGGCGCGGGCAGCGCGAGCTCCTTGATGACGGCGGAGCCGGGGCGCATCTGGCGCACTATGGGGTGCGCGTTCGCCAGCGGCGCGACCCGTGTGCCGGCGTGGGGTGTGCCGAGCGTGACGAGCGTCCTGACGCGGGTGTCACCGGCGAGTCGCTGCACGTAGTAGCGGGCGATCAGCCCGCCGAGGCTGTGGCCCACGATGTCGACCTGGTCGCTGTCCGTGCGCTCGCAGATCTCCTCGATGTGCCGGCCGAGCAGCTTGGCGGCTGTACGGATGTCGCAGGTCAGCGGGGAGTAGTTCAGCGAGACGACCTGGTGCCTGCCGTGCTGGGCAAGGGAGCGGCGCAGGAGCAGGAAGACCGAGCGGTTGTCGATGAAGCCGTGCAGCAGGACGACCGGGGGCTTGGCCTCCGTGGGGAGCCGGGCGGCGCCCTCCTCGGCGGGGCTCCGGGGAGCCGGCGTACGGCGCTCCTGGATGATGCCGGAGGGGTAGAGGATCAGGTGCCCGGCCAGGATCGCGATCTCCAGGGCGGTGGCTTTCAGGAGGGCCAGTGAGAGTCCCGCGAGGCTGCTCGGGATCGGGAGCAGGTGCCGGTAGAGCGGTTGAAAGGGCAGTAGCGCCCTGGTGACCTGCGTGACCTTCATGGCCGACCTCCCGTCGGCACACGGTGGACGGCTCTGTCCCGTGTGCGCCCGTGGGAGTCGCGGTGGAGGGTTTACGGGGCGCGAAGGGTGGGGTGTGGCGCGCGGGGGGTGTCTGGTGGTGCGGTGTGTGCTTGGTACCGGGTGGTGCTGTGTCGTGCTGTCTGGGCCTGTCTGGTGCTGAGTGGCGCCGGGTGGTGCAGGTTGTGGTGCTGGTCGCGCGATGTGGTCTGCGCCGCCTGTCTGCTGTTGTGCCTGCTGTTCGGGGTTGCGCTGGTGTGCGAGGCCTCATGTGTGCTGTGAGGCTGCTGTGGTGTCGGTGACGGACTGTGTTCCCCGCGCTATTGCCGTTGGTGCCCTTCGTGCCTGCGTCGAATGTGCCTCACCGCCCGCGACGCGGCCTGCGGCGCGGGACGTGGGGCGGCCTCGTTGCGGCTCCCGTTGCGCGGGTTCCGTGGAACTCCGCGCGTTCGAATGTGTCCCACTATGTGATTTCCCCCTCGGTCCGCACCGTAAAACTGCCGGTTGCGGGCCGCTGGCGATAACGTTCGTTCACTTCCTCGGAGGGAGCGCGGCCCGGCGAGCGTGCGGTGGCCGTGGGCGCGGGTGGCGCGCCGCGCGTACGGGCATGAGGGATCTGTGCGGTACTTGTCGGTACGGATGGATGTATTCGCTTCATGGAGGCAGTGATGGGTGTGGCAGCCGGTCCGATCCGCGTGGTGGTGGCCAAGCCGGGGCTCGACGGCCACGATCGCGGGGCCAAGGTGATCGCACGTGCGCTGCGGGATGCCGGTATGGAGGTCATCTACACGGGGCTCCACCAGACGCCCGAGCAGATCGTCGACACCGCGATTCAGGAGGACGCCGACGCCATCGGGCTGTCGATCCTGTCCGGGGCGCACAACACGCTCTTCGCCGCCGTGATCGACCTCCTCAAGGAGCGCGACGCGGAGGACATCCTGGTCTTCGGCGGCGGCATCATTCCCGAGGGGGACATCGCTCCGCTGAAGGAGAAGGGTGTCGCCGAGATCTTCACGCCCGGGGCGACGACCGCGTCGATCGTGGAGTGGGTGCGGGCGAACGTGCGGCAGCCGGCGGAGGCGTGAGCCCTGCGATTGCGCGGTGGGGCGGGCGTGCCTTCGGCGCGGCGCTGCGTTTCAGGTGAACAGGTAAAGCCCAGGTGCGTGCTCCGCGGCCGTCGTGGCGGCCGGTGAGGTCGGGAGCTGTGCCTGTTCCTGCGGCGGGGCAGGTGAGGCCCGGGGCGGTGGCCGCTCCCGCGATGCGGTCGGCGAGGCCTGGTGCCCGGTTCCGGTCCGGGTTCCGGTTCCGGTTCCGGTTCCGGTTCCGTCAAGGGTTCAGCTCCTCGGCCATCGCCGCTCGTAGGCGCAGGGTCGTGACCAGGCGCTGGAAGGCCTCCGCCCAGTAGCCGCCTGCTCCTGGTGATGCGTCCTCCGGTTCCTCGGGTATCGCCAGGAGGCCGTCGAGGCGGTTGGCCTCGGACGGGTGGAGACAGCGTTCGGCCAGGCCCATCACTCCACTGAAGCTCCATGGATAACTCCCTGCGTCCCGCGCGATGTTGAGCGCGTCGACCACCGCCCGTCCGAGGGGCGCCGACCACGGCACCGCACAGACCCCCAGCAACTGGAACGCCTCGGACAGACCGTGCGTGGCGATGAACCCCGCAACCCACTCGGCTCGCTCGTCGGCGCCGAGGGTTTCCAGCAGCTTGGCCCGCTCGGCCAGCGACACCGCGCCGGGGCCGCCCGCCTCCGGGGCAGTGGGCGTGCCCAGCAGGGCGCGGGCCCAGTCGGCGTTCCGCTGTCTGACCGCCGCTCGGCACCAGGCCGCGTGCAGTTCGGCCTGCCAGTCGTCGGCCACCGGGAGTGCCACGATCTCCGGGGGCGTACGACCGCCCAGCCGAGCCTGCCAGGTCGTGAGGGGCGCCGCCTCCACCAACTGGCCCAACCACCAGGAGCGCTCGCCGCGCCCGGCCGGGGCCTTGGCGACCACGCCGTCCCGCTCCATGCTCGCGTCGCATTCGTGCGGTGCCTCAACGTTGATCGTCGGGGTGTCCCTGGTGTGGTCCACGGCCACACACGCCCCGGCCCGGACCGCCATCCGTGCGGCCAGTGCCGAACCGGGCAGTGCCGAGAGCAACTCGGCCGCGGTGGCCCGCACGTTGCGGCTCCGGTCGGCCAGGGCCTGCTCCAGGAACGGCTCGTCCTCGGCGGTGAGGTTCCTACGGAGGGAGTCGAGGAACATCAGGCGGTCCTCGGCTCGTTCCGTCGCCCAGGTCGAGGCGAGCAGTTCCCGTGCGGTGGTGGGTGTCTGGGCGCGGAGTGCGGCCAGGAGGGACACGCGTTCGGAGAACAGGCCCTCCTCCCAGAGCTGTTGGACCTTCTCCGTGTCTTCGAGGTGCGGCAGCGTCGTGCCTCCGCCCGGGGTCGCGCGCAGGGCGAAGCGCCATTCCGGGTTGAGGCGGGCCAGCCACAGAGCGCGCGGACCGGCGAAGGCCAGCGTGGCGGGCCGGAGGTCCGTACGGCCCCGGGCCGCGTCCAGGAGGGCGGGCAGCGCCTCCGGGGGTGCCGCGTAGTGGTGGGCGTTGGCCAGCGCGAGCCACTGCGGGAGCAGCTCCATGAGGTCCGGTGCCGTGCCTCTGCGGCCGCCGCCGGATGCGCCGGGGCGGTCGGCCAGCAGCAGGGCGAGTCTGCGCGCCGCGGCGGCCGGGAGGGGCGGACGCGGGTCGTCCGGGGCGGGGTCCGGGCGGGGCGCCGGGCGTGCGGGGCGCAGGCCGGCCCGGCGCCGTACGGTCTCCGTGGCCGCGGCGTCCAGCAGGGCCATGGGTGCTTCCCGGCCCGCAGCGGAGAGCGAGGGCGGCGGCGTGCGCCGGTCCGTGCCGAGCAGGGCGCTGGTGACCAGGTCCTCCCAGGTGGTGGTGCCCGCGTGACCGTGGCCGGTGGAGGCGCCCGGTGCGGGCGGCTCCACAGGAGTTGCGGTCCTGTTCACGAGAGTCCTTTCGGTGTCACGAGAGTCCGTTTGGTTTCGAGCGAGAGTGCCTTCGGTTTCGGGTGAAAGTTCCTTCGGTTTCGAGAGAGTCGCCTCGGTTTCCAGAGAGTCCCTTCGGTTGTGAGAGGGTCCCGTCTTCACGAGACTCCCCTCGGCGCGCTGTTCCGGCCGTCCGGGACGTACGGCGGTGAAGGGCGGGTTCAGCACAGCGATATCGCCACGTCCGCTCCCTGCGACCAGGCCGTCAACGGGGTGAAGCCCTGGTGGCCGCACTCGCCGAAGACCTTGACGGGGGCGCCGCCCGAGAGGGCGACGAGCCGCCAGAGGCCCGGGCGGGAGCGGGCGGCCGGGGTGAGGGGCAGCGCCGCCTCCTCGTCGGCGTCGGCCAGCTGCCAGGAGTCGCCGTCCGGGGTCGGTATGACCCGGTCCAGGGTCACTGGGACGGAGTCGAGCCACGGGTCGGCGCGGAGCGCCTCGCCGTAGTGGACGGCGGCTTGGGTCGCCGTCATGCCCGGAGGCCGGATCGGCGCCGGTGCGGGCGGCGCGAACTGCTCGCCGAGGGCCGCGCGCGACTGGCCCGCGCCCGGGTAGGCGGACACCTCCGCCTCCAGGGTCAGGCCGACCGGCAGCGCGAGCTCCGGAGCCCGGCCGGCCGCGCCGTAGGAAAGGAGAAGCGCGGTCCGGCCGGAGTCGGCGCCGTACAGCCAGATCCGGCGTGTCGTCAGCCGGGCGTCCGCCGTGTCGTACTGGGCGAGGACCAGCCAGCGGTCGCGCACCGGCGGGCCGTCCGCCGAGGCGGGCAGACCGATACGGGAACGGACCGTCGCCGCCAGGCTCTCCGGCAGCCGGTCGCGGCGCAGCCAGCCCTGGTCGAGGAGGTGGAGCAGCGCGCACTCCTCCAACAGTCGCACGGGCCAGCCCGGACCGGATGCCGGGATAGCCCCCAACTCCCTTACGCGCGCGGCCAGCCCGGGCGCCTGGGCGTCGACCATGCGGGCCGCTGTCTCCTCCCACAGCCCGTACCCCGTCTGCTCGGCGGCGGCCAGGCCGCCGCGCAGGAGGTCCGCCAGGCGCTGCTCCAGCTCGGTCGCACCCGCCGTGACCCGCTCAGCACGGCGCTCCGCACGGCGCCGCGCCGCCTCCGGATCAGCGGCGGCGGCCGGCGAACCCGTCGCGCCCGGCGTTCGTTTCTCCGCGGCGCGCTGCCGTCTGTCCGCTGTCCACTGCTCGGCCCAGTCCGGCGCCCGACCCGGCGGCACCGCCCCGTCGCCGCCCGACCAGAGCAACAGCAGCCCGAGCGCGTGCTTGCACGGGAACTTGCGGCTCGGACAACTGCACTTGTACGCGGGGCCGGATGCGTCCGCGACGTCGATGACCGTCTGATACGGCTTGCTGCCGCTGCCCTTGCACAGTCCCCATACCGTCCCCTCGTCGGAACTCCCCGTCTCGGACCACGGCCCGGCCGCTCCGAGTTTGCTTCCCGCCTTGCGTGACGCGGCGTCAGGTGCCAGTGCCAGCACCTGGTCCGCAGTCCAGCGCACCCCCTGCTGAGTCATGCCATCGAAGGTAGATCCCACCACTGACAATCGGCCCGGCGGGCGCGTTTTCGCAGGTCAGGACGCATTGTCAGTGGCGTGGTGCAACGTGGATGCCAGATCCGAACCGGCCGAGCTGGAGGGGGACTCAGCCATGCCTGTGTCCGTGGAACCGACGTTCGTCGACGAGACCGACCACACGTCCGTGCAGGAAGAATCCGACAACGCGTCCGCGCAGGAAGAAGCGGAGGTGCTGCGGCCGCACGCCGAGGACGCCTTCGCGGATGAACTCGCGGCGCTGGCCGCGCAGGACGACCGGCCGCGCCCGGTTCGCTGGAAGCTGTCGCCGTGGGCCGTAGCCACGTACCTGCTCGGCGGGACGCTGCCCGACGGCACGGTGATCACACCCAAATACGTGGGACCGCGCCGCATCATCGAGGTCGCCGTCACCACGCTGGCCACCGACCGCGCCCTGCTCCTGCTCGGCGTGCCCGGCACCGCCAAGACATGGGTGTCCGAGCACCTGGCCGCGGCGGTCAGCGGGGACTCGACGCTGCTCGTGCAGGGCACCGCCGGCACACCGGAGGAAGCGATCCGATACGGCTGGAACTACGCGCAGCTGCTCGCCCACGGCCCCAGCCGGAACGCACTCGTGCCCAGCCCCGTCATGCGGGCCATGGCCGAGGGCATGACGGCGCGCATCGAGGAACTGACCCGGATCCCGGCCGATGTCCAGGACACGCTCATCACGATCCTGTCGGAGAAGACGCTGCCCATACCGGAGTTGGGTCAGGAGGTGCAGGCCGTCCGCAGCTTCAACCTGATCGCCACGGCCAACGACCGCGACCGCGGGGTCAACGACCTGTCCAGCGCCCTGCGCCGCCGCTTCAACACGGTGGTGCTGCCGCTCCCGGACAGCGTCGAGGCCGAGGTCGACATCGTCTCGCGCCGCGTCGACCAGATCGGCCGCTCGCTCGACCTGCCGACCGTGCCCGACGGCGTCGACGAGATCCGGCGAGTGGTGACCGTGTTCCGTGAGCTGCGGGACGGGATCACGGCCGACGGCCGTACGAAGGTCAAGTCGCCCAGCGGCACGCTGTCCACCGCCGAGGCGATCTCCGTCGTCACCAACGGCCTTGCACTGGCCGCCCACTTCGGCGACGGCGTGCTGCGGCCGAGCGATGTCGCCGCGGGCATTCTCGGGGCGGTCGTCCGGGATCCGGCGGCGGACCGGGTCGTCTGGCAGGAGTACCTGGAGGCGGTCGTACGGGAGCGGGACGGCTGGAAGGACTTCTACCGGGCCTGCCGAGAGGTGAGCGCATGAGCGTCAACGGGTGGGGCGCGGCGGTCGTGGCGTGCTTCGGCGCGATGGATGACGACGACTTGGGATGGCCTCGGAGGCGAGGGGGACGGTGTGACGGGCGTTGAGGGCGCCGGGAGCAGCGGAGGGATCGGCGCGGAGCCGCTGCTGCTCGGCGTACGGCATCACGGGCCGGGGTCGGCCCGGGCCGTGCGGGCGGCGTTGGACGTGGCCCGGCCGCGGGTGGTGTTGATCGAGGGGCCGCCGGAAGCCGACGCGCTGATTCCGCTGGCCGCCGACGAGGACATGCGGCCGCCGGTCGCCCTGCTCGCCCATGCCGTGGACGAGCCCGGGCGTTCGGCGTTCTGGCCGCTGGCCGAGTTCTCGCCGGAGTGGGTGGCCATTCGGTGGGCCCTGGAGCAGGGGGTTCCGGCCCGCTTCATCGACCTGCCGGCCACGCACACGCTGGTGTGGGGGAGCGGGGCGGAGGGGGCGTCGGCTGGGGACGGCGGGGGTGGTGGGGGCGGTGCGGCTGGGCCCCACGCCGACGTCGGCAGCGATGTCCCGGTTGACGCGGACACTGGCACCGATGTCCCCGTTGACGCTGGAATCGACGCCAACGCCAACGCCAACGCAGACGCCGACGCCGACACCGCCCCCAACACCGGCGTTGATGGCGGCCCCGACCCCGACCCCGACGTCGATGCCGACGCTGCCCCCCAGTCCGATGTGCGAGTCGATCCGCTGGGCGTGCTCGCCGAGGCCGCTGGTTATGACGACGCCGAGCGCTGGTGGGAGGACGTCGTCGAGCACAGGGGGCTCGGTAAGGGGGACGCGTTCGCTCCGTTCGCCGTGGTCGAGGAGGCGATGGGTGCGCTGCGGGAGGTGTACGGGAGCGGGGGACATGACCGGGACCTCGTGCGGGAGGCCTATATGCGGCTTCAGGTGCGGGCTGCCCAGCGGGAGTTCGGGAACGGTGTGGCCGTGGTGTGCGGGGCGTGGCATGTGCCCGCGCTGCGGCAGAAGGTGACCGTCGCGGCGGACCGGGCGCTGGTGAAGGGGCTGCCCAAGGTCAAGGTTGACATGACGTGGGTGCCGTGGACGCATCGCAGGCTGGCGCGGGCGAGCGGATACGGGGCGGGGATCGACTCGCCGGGGTGGTACGGGCATCTGTTCTCGGCGCCGGACCGGCCGGTCGAGCGGTGGATGACCAAGGTGGCGGGGCTGCTGCGGGCCGAGGACCGGGCCGTCTCCTCGGCGCACGTCATCGAGGCGGTGCGGCTGGCCGAGACGCTCGCCGCGATGCGCGGGCGTCCGCTGGCCGGACTCGGTGAGACGACCGACGCCGTGCGGGCGGTGATGGGTGAGGGGTCGGACGTGCCGCTGGCGCTGGTGCACGACCGGCTGGTCGTGGGGGACGTGCTGGGGGAGGTGCCGGAAGCGGCGCCGGCGGTGCCGTTGCAGCGGGACCTCGCCCGGCTGCAGCGGCGGCTGCGGCTGAAGCCGGAGGCGCTGGAGCGGGAGCTGGAGCTCGATCTGCGCAAGGAGACCGATGCCGGGCGCAGCAGGTTGCTGCATCGGCTGCGGTTGCTGGGCGTGGCGTGGGGCGAGCCGGTGGTGTCGCGGGGCAGTACGGGGACGTTCCGGGAGACCTGGCGGCTGCGTTGGGAGCCGGAGCTGTCGGTGCGGGTCGCCGAGGCGGGCGTGTGGGGGACGACCGTGCTCGCCGCCGCGACCGCCAAGGCGGAGGCCGATGCCACGGCGGCGCAGGGCCTCGCCGAGGTCACCGCGCTCGCCGAGCGCTGCCTGCTGGCCGAACTGCCGGACGCCCTCCCGGCGGTGATGCGGATCCTCGCCGACCGGGCGGCCCTTGACACCGACGTCGGCCACCTCGCCCAGGCGCTGCCCGCCCTGGTCCGTTCGCTGCGCTACGGCGACGTGCGCGGCACGGACACCGGCGCCCTGGCGGAAGTCGCCGCGGGCCTGGCCGAGCGGATCTTCGTCGGGTTGCCGCCCGCCTGCGCCGCGCTCGACACGGATGCGGCCGAGGAGATGCGGCGTCATGTGGACGCGGTGAACACGGCGGTGGGGCTGCTCGGCGAGGTTCCGGCCGCGGGACACGGTGATTTGCGGGGCCGGTGGCACGCGGTGCTGCGGGTGCTCTCCGCGCGGGACACCGTGCCCGGCGTGATCCGCGGGCGTGCGGTGCGGCTGCTGCTGGACGACGGGGGGTTGGCGCAGGACGAGGCGGCGCGGTTGATGGGGCTGGTGCTCTCGCCGGGGACGCCGCCGGGGGACGCGGCGGCGTGGATCGAGGGGTTCGTCGGCGGTGGCGGCGGGATGCTGCTGGTGCACGACGAGCGGCTGCTGGGGCTGGTCGACGGTTGGCTGACCGGGGTGCCGGCGGAGGCGTTCGCGGACGTACTGCCGCTGCTGCGGCGCACCTTCTCGGCGTACGAGCCGGGGGTGCGCAGAACGCTGGGGGAGCTGGTGCGGCGGGGGCCCGGGCAGCGGGGGAGCGCGGCGGCCGTGGGCTCGGGGACACCGGGCTTCGGGGCGGGGCTCGACGTCGAGCGTGCCGATGCCGTGCTGCCGGTGGTGCGGTTGCTGTTGGGCCTGGACGGGGCGGGAGACGAGGAGAGTGCCGAGCTGGCGGGGGTGGCGTGATGAGGAGATCTGTGGGGCTCGTGGGGAGGAGGACGTATGACTGCGGAAGCCACGGGCGGGGCTGAGCTGGACGACGCCGGGCGGGAGCGGTTGCGGCGGTGGCGGCTGGTGCTGGGGGGTGACGCGGCGGACGGCACCGGGTGTGCGCTCGGTGGGCGGGATGCCGCGATGGACGGGGCGCTGGCCGCGCTCTACGGGAAGGGGGACAAGCCGCTGACGGGGAGGGAGCGTTCGGCGGGGCTGGGGGCGTCGGCGCCGACCGTGGCGCGCTGGCTCGGCGACATCCGGACGTACTTCCCGTCGTCCGTCGTGCAGGTCATGCAGCGGGACGCCATCGACCGGCTGGGACTGTCCGCGCTGTTGCTGGAGCCGGAGATGCTGGAGGCGGTGGAAGCCGACGTGCATCTCGTCGGCACGCTGCTGTCGCTGAACAAGGCGATGCCGGAGACGACGAAGGAGACGGCACGGGCCGTCGTGCGCAAGGTCGTCGAGGACCTGGAGAAGCGGCTCGCGACCCGTACCCGGGCCACCCTCAGCGGGGCGCTCGACCGTAGCGCGCGCATCAACCGGCCGCGCCACCACGACATCGACTGGAACCGCACGATCGCGGCCAACCTCAAGCACTACCTGCCGGAGTACCGAACGGTCGTACCGGAGCGGCTGATCGGTTACGGGCGGGCGTCCCAGTCAGTGAAGAAGGAGGTCATCCTCTGTATCGACCAGTCGGGATCCATGGCGGCGTCGGTGGTGTACGCGTCGGTGTTCGGGGCGGTGCTGGCGTCCATGCGGACGATCAACACGCGACTCGTGGTGTTCGACACGGCGGTCGTCGATCTCACCGACCAGCTTGACGACCCGGTCGACGTGCTCTTCGGTACGCAGCTCGGCGGCGGTACGGACATCAACCGGGCGCTGGCGTACTGCCAGTCGCAGATCACCCGTCCCATGGAGACCGTGGTCGTGCTGATCAGCGATCTGTATGAAGGGGGGATACGGAACGAGATGCTCAAGCGGGTGGCGGCGATGAAGGGGTCGGGGGTGCAGTTCGTGACACTGCTCGCGCTGTCGGACGAGGGGGCGCCCGCCTACGACCGGGAGCACGCGGCAGCGCTGGCGGCGCTCGGGGCGCCGGCCTTCGCCTGTACGCCGGACCTGTTCCCGGAGGTGATGGCGGCGGCCATCGAGAAGCGTCCGCTGCCGATACCGGACACCGCGTGACGACCAGGGGAGGAACGGATGAGTCCTGTTCGAAAGGGGATATGACTACCCATCGGTAACGCGGGGCTTGCGCGACCTCGGGAGTCACGTGCAAGGATCGACGCCTCATGGGCGGGGCGGTGCGCTCCGCTTGCCCGTACCGCGTAGTCGTCGATCCGTGACTTGTTCCGCCGCATGGGAGGAACCTCCCCCTCTTGATCTGGTCAGCCGTACTGTCCGGCGCCGCCGCGCGTGTGTCGCGCGGGGCGGCGGGGCGGCGTGCGCTGCAGCTGGTCCTGCTGATGGGTGGGTTGTTTGTGCTGGGCGTGCTGTGCGGGGAGCGGGCGAACGCGGCTGAAGCCCCGGAACCGGGGGCTTTGGCGCGGGTGGCTGCGCCGGTGGCTGAGATGCCGGGTGAGCGCACGGGCGGCGAGGGTCGTTTCGACGGCTCCCCGGGCGGTGTGGTCGACTCGGGTGGGGCGGCCGAACCGGCCGTTGGGCGGCCCGTCGTTGAGGATGTCGGGCGGTCCACCGGTGCGAGGTTCGTGCCGCCGGTCGGGGGTGTCGTGGAGACGGGGACCGGTCGGTCGGTGGAGGCGGAGGTGGAGGCGGAGGGCGGCCGGGGGTCGGCGATGCCCGGTTTGCCTTCGCGGCCGGAGACGCCTTCGCTGCCCGGGGGCGCTCCTGGCTTGCCTGAGCTGTCTGACCGGCCTGCTCTGCCTGACCGGCCGGGTTCGCCTGTTCGTCCCGATCTGCCCGACCTGGCTGATCTGCCGGGCCTTTCGGAGCGGCCCGGGGGACTGTCTGAGGTGCCCGGGCTGCCCGATCTGCCTGGGTTTCCCGGGCTTCCTGGCGCCCCCGCGTTCCCTGACGCACCCGCATCCCCCGCATTCCCTGAGGCACCGGCATCCCCCGCATTCCCTGACGCACCCGCATTCCCCGCCTTCCCTGGCGCACCCGCGTTCCCTGGCGCCCCCGCGTTTCCTGAAGCACCGGCGTTCCCCGAGTTCCCCGCAGTGCCGGGGGTTCCTGAGCTTCCCGGGGTTTCCGAGCTTCCGGGGCTGACCTTGCCCCTGCCCGGCGCGGTGGTGCCGCTGCCGGGTGGGGGCGGGGAATCGGCTTCTCATGACGCTGGTTCGGAGGCGCGGGGCCGTGCGGCCGCGGGGGCGGCTCGTGTTCATGGCCCGGGGCTTGGCATGCCGGTCGGTGGCGTGGGTGCCGCGGTGGACCGAGACGAGGTTCGGCAGCGTGGTGGCGTCGGTGAGGAGTACGCGCCCGGGCATCAGGCGCCGACCGGTCGTGGCGATGGGGCGCTCGGCAGTCGGTCGGCGGCGGACAGTGGTTCGTCGCGGCATGGTGACGCGCACGCGGTGACGGTGAGTCAGCGGGCGCCGTTGTGGCTGATGCACGGCGCGGCCGCATGCGTCGAGGTGGACGGGACGCGGGACCGGCACCGGGACATCCCCGTTTTCCCCGGCTAGGGCAGGCCTTTCCCCCGCCTTAGACCTGTCGCGCGGGGGCGGAACAGGTCTGCCCGACCGTCCGGACCTTTCCTGGTCGACGGACGGAAGCCGCCGGCGTCGTATCCGAAGCGCTCATTGGTCCCGAGTCCCGGGATCGCGGTTCGGAGACCGTGCCGGAAGGTCCCCAAGTCCCTTGGTGGGAGCCCCGGCCCGAGGTCGCCGTTTTTCTCGGTGATCCGGCTGGGTGGGCTCGTGCCTCGGACGTCCGGTTTCCCGGACGTCCATTCCCGAAGGATCAGACGCACGCAATGAACAAGAACATCCGTCGTTCCATCGTCATAGCCGCTGGGGTCACCGGCGCGTGGGCGCTCGGTTCCGCTGCCGCGAGCGCCGATGAACTGCCCGCTTCCTCCCTCTCCGTGTCGGATACGACCGTGGATGCCGAGGGTTCGCTCGGCGAGGTCACCGGTGCGGTTGACGGGGTTGTCTCCGAGGTGACGGAGACGGTTTCCGGGGTTGCCGACCGGGCAACGAACAGCGCCGGGAGGGCCACCGGAAAGACCCAGAACAGCACCGAAAGCAGCACCGAGAACACCGTCGGGAAGACCACCACGAAGACCGGGAAGGCGGTCGGGGTGGCGGCGTCGGCCGGGGGTGGTGCCGCGGAGCAGGCGCGTCGGTATGTCGATGCCGACGTGACGGTCCCGAAGGCGGCGCAGGTCCGGGGCGCGCAGGCCATTCAGGGGGCGCAGGCCGCTCGGGCGGCTGCGCGGGCCGAGGCCGGGGCCGCGGC
This sequence comes from Streptomyces sp. TRM70350, assembly GCF_019219825.1. Lineage (GTDB taxonomy): Bacteria > Actinomycetota > Actinomycetes > Streptomycetales > Streptomycetaceae > Streptomyces. The sequence continues at coordinate 292,193 of NZ_JAHUXH010000008.1, forward strand.
CGAGGCTGCGGTGCCCGACGCCGGTGCGGGCGCCTCGCAGGACGTGGTCGACTACCTGTTCGGTCCGCTCTCCGCGTTCGCGCCCGAGCTCGAGCAGGCGCTGGCCGGGGTGCAGACGCGGCTGCAGGGAGCGCAGACGGCGGTTCGGGCGCAGGCGCAGCGGGCCGAGGGGGTCGTACGGACGAAGGCGCAGTGCGCGGTCGCGGGTGCGGGGCGTACGGCGGCGGGTGTGGACGCCGTGACGCAGGCTGCGGTTGCCGGGGCCGATGGGCGGGCCGGGGGGCTGGTCGGCACCGCCCGGGGTGAGGTCGGTGTGGCGGCAGGGGGCGCTCAGGGGAGCGTCGCCGGGGTGCCGGGGCATGTGACGGGCGCCGTTGCCGGGGCGTCGGGGCATGTCACCGGCGCGGTCGCCGGGGTGCCGGGGACCGTCGCGTCGGTGGTCGCGGAGACGGGGGCCGCCGTGGTGCCGCCGGCGGTCGGGTCTGCCGTGGGCGGGGCGGGGCCGGTCGCCGAGGGGGCCGTGGCCGGGGCGGTGCCCGTCGCCGGTGAGGCGGTGGCCGGGGTGACGCCGGTCGCGGGCGGCGCTGTGTGGGGTGTGGCGCCCGTCGGCACAGGGGTTGTGGCAGGAGTGACGCCGGTTGCGGAGGGTGCCGTGCACGGGGTTGCGCCCGTGGTCACCGACGCGGTGTACGGCGTGACGCCGGTCGTCGGCGGGGCCGTGGCCGGTCTCGCGCCGATCGCCGGGCATGCGGTGGGCGCCGCGGCCGCGCTGGCGTACGGGGTGGTCGCCGATGCGCAGCCCGTCGTCGGCGGGGTCGTGCAGGGCGTGCAGCCGGTCGCCGGTGCGGCGGTGGCGGACGTGCAGGCTGTCGTGGGCGGTGCGGTGGCCGGGGTGGGGCCGGTTGCCGGTGAGGCCGTGACGGATGTGCGGGGCGTGGCCGGAGGCACGGTGGGTGAGGTGCGGACGGTGGCCGAGGGCGCTGCCGCGGACGTACCTCCGTATGCGCAGGGTGTCGTCGCCGACGTGCCCCCGTACGCCGCCGGGCTCGCCGGCGAGGTCACCCAGGGCGGCTCGGACGCCGTACTGCCGCCGGTCGCGAACACCGCCGTGCGGGGCGTCGTGCCCGTCGCCGGGCAGGCCGTCGCGGACGCGGGCGGGCTGGCGTACGGCGTCGCCGGGGACGTCGAGGGCTTCGCGGGCGGGGTCGCCGGGGGCGTACCGCCGCTGGCGTACGGCGTGGCGGGGCAGGCCGGTGGGTTTGCCGAGGGTGTGACGGGCGAGGTGCCGGGGTTCGTGTACGGCGTCACCGGTGCGGTCCAGCCGCTCGTGGACACCGTCACCGAGACCGTGCGGCCGGTCGCCGAGGGCGTGGGCGGCAGCGCGACGACGCTGGCGTACGGCGTGACGGGCGAGGTCGCTCCCTTCGCGGGCGGCGTGGTCGGCGAGGCCACCCCGTACGCGCACGGTGTCGCGGGCGGTATCGCGCCCTTCGCGCAGGACCTGACCGGCACCGTCCAGTCCACCGGCGGCTTGCTGACCGGCCACGCCGTCACCGGCGCGCAGGACGTCGCCGAGTCGCTCACGCCGGGCTACGCCCAGGGCCACGTGCAGGACGTTCAGGGCATTCAGGGCATTCAGGACGTGCGTCAGGGTGGCACGTACCGCGTCTGACCCAGAGCCCGCCTGCGCGCGCTGCGCGCACCGGAACCCGCACGCCCCCCTCAGGGCGTGCTCCCGACCCCGCAGGCACCCGGCGCGGGCGGCCGAAAACCGTCGGCTCGTCCGGGCGGAACCCTGCGGACGGGGTCCGGCGGCCCCCATTGGGGTGGGGACCGCCGGACCGAAGCCCCGCGGGAAGGACCGACCGTTGGTCCCCCACCGGGGCAGTTGCCCAAGGGGCCTCACCGGGCCAACCCCAGCCCGGTGAGGCCC
>NZ_JAHUXH010000080.1 GCF_019219825.1 Streptomyces sp. TRM70350
CTGGCCCAGATCCGATCGCCAGCCATGAACGGCGTGGTGGTGAAGGCGCCGCCTGCGCTCTGGCGCCACAGATCTCTGCCAGAGAGCGGATCGAGGACTACAAGCCGCCCTGGGTCGAATGCTGCGATGTAGACGGCGTCGCCAGCGACCAAGGGGGCCGTACTGATGCGTCGGGCGACCTGAGTGTCAAACAACGGGTGTCCATTTTGCCCGTCCCAGGCCAGCGCCCGGCCGCACCCCGTAGTCAGATGAACCGTCGTGCGACGGTAAGGGCCCGGCGTCCCGAAGCCGGGATGCCGGGCCCCCTTACCGGGGCGCGATCAGGCGGGGCGGATGTTCTCAGCCTGCGGGCCCTTCTGGCCCTGCGTGACGTCGAACTCGACCTTCTGGCCCTCCTGCAGCTCGCGGTAGCCCTGGCTGGCGATGTTGGAGTAGTGGGCGAAGACGTCGGGGCCGCCGCCCTCCTGCTCGATGAAGCCGAAGCCCTTCTCGCTGTTGAACCACTTCACTGTGCCCTTGGCCATGACTGTCTCCTTTGAGGGAAACCGGGCACGCACGCTGCGCGACCGGGAGGTGATCGCCCTGGTCCGGAGAGGCGCTGAACAGCAAGAACGCCCGTGAGGCGATCACGGGCGAACGGAACTTCGGAACCACGACTGCTGATCACAACGCTATAACGGCATGACGGAAGCCGCTAGCGAAAACGCGCCAGCAGCTTCGCGCCCTTCTTCTGCACAAGGCTGCGGCGAGGCATGGCCTCTCCCCGCCGCCGACTGTTCTCCGGGTCGGCCCCACCGATCATGCGTGACCGGCCCCTCCCCACACGACGTCACCTTGGACTTCCCGGAACCGGCTCGAGACCACGGACGAGCCGCCCCCGCGCGACCTCGTCGTCGAGTTCGATGGGGCACCACATCGGCTTCCTGCACAGCGGGCGGGAGCGGCAAGCGCTTCTGGGACACCGCCATCTGTCTGCCCGGCGAAGGAAGCTGCCTCGGGGCCCTCTCAGCCCACTTGCTCCTGAGCGCCGAGACACCCGAGTCTCGACTACTGCGAATGGACCAGTGCCGAGGCCCGCCGGGAGGCAGCGAACGCCGGGAAACACGACAGGGTGCACGAGATCTTCTCCAGCACCGGGCGAACAGTTCGGCCACGGAAGGTGGTACCGCTTTCACCGCTCCCTGTCCCCGGTCGCCGGCGTGATCCGATCCTGCCGAGGCACGACGAGATCCTCAAATCTCTCGCCGACTACCTCACCAAGGTCACTCCGCCAGCCACCGAGAACCAGCCGGAGACTTAAAACCATGATTTCTGGCGCATCACACTCGCAACACACGAGCAGGGCGCCGCCTGACCGACCGCTGAGAACCCCCAGGCCGCCACCCGACCGGGGGTTTTCTCATGCCTGCCGCACCGCGGTTCGCGCGCGCGTAACCTGTGGCCATGCCGAAGGAGACGCCGCAAACGAAGCGGGCCCGGAAGGCTGCGGCGAAGGCTGCGGCCCGCGAGCGTGCAGCCCGCATCATGGCGAGTTTGGTGCAGCCGCCCCGGACGCAGCCGAGGCGCTCGCCGGCGGTCAAGGTGGTGCAGGCGCAGCCCGAGAAGCCTGCGCGGGCGCTGATCCCGCCGAGGGACACACCGCTGTCCGAACGCGTCCGCGAGCAGTACGCCGACAATGCCTTCGCGGCATGGGTCAAGCCAGGCGCGGTCAAGCCAGGCGCGTAGGTCATCCCTGACGCGCGCGAGGTACTCATCCCAGCTGGCGACGACACCCGATACCGTCGCCGCTGAACCGAACACAAGGGGGGAACGGATGCGTGGCAAGTTGGTGTGGGCCGTGGGATTGGCCGCAGTAGGCGCCGTCGGGAAGCTGGCCGTAAACGCACGGCCGCGAGTCGCCGCAGTCGAGGCCGAGGCCGGGGAGGAGGCTGCCCAGTACCCGGCGCCGAAGACGATCTACCGGGTGACGTGGAGGCAAGAAGGTGTGGAGCACGTCAAGGACTTCGTTGACATCGACAACGGTTACGAGTTCTACCAATGGATGCTGCGGCGCGCCTCCAAGGTGACGTGGGAGCACATCGCCGTGTGATTCCAGTAGATCACGCATCCACTGACACAATCCCAGCCATG
>NZ_JAHUXH010000081.1 GCF_019219825.1 Streptomyces sp. TRM70350
AAGACGGCATGGCGAGCGGCCTGGACCGGGTGGACGCCGCCCGGCTCGCCCGCGGCGGAGTCGTCCCCCTCGCCCACACCGACGGCCTGAAACTGTTCGACGCCGCCTGCGCCACCGACACACCCCTCACCGTCGCCGCACGCCTGGACCTCGCCGTACTGCGCGCCCAGGCGGAGGCCCTGCCGCCCGTGCTGCGCGGCCTCGTACCGGCCCCCGCGCTGCGCACCGCCGCGGCCGCCACCCAGCCCGGCGGCTACGCCGAGCGGCTCGCCGCGCTCCCCGAGACCGAGCAGCGCCGGGCCGCCCTGGACCTCGTCCGGGAGACCGCGGCGACCGTCCTCGGCCACGACGGGCCGGACGCCGTCGCCCCCGACCGCTCCTTCCTCGACCTCGGCTTCGACTCGCTGGCCGCCGTCGAACTGCGCAACCGGCTCACCGCCGCCACCGGCCTCCGCCTCGCCGCGACGATCACCTTCGACCACCCCACCTCCGCCGCACTCGCCCGCCACCTCCGCGACGAGGCCCTGGACGCCGGTCCGTCGGCCACGAGCGTGCGGCCGCCCGCCACCACCGCCGCCAGCACGGACGAGCCGATCGCCATCGTCGGCATGGCCTGCCGTTACCCCGGCGGGGTGACCTCGCCCGAGGACCTGTGGCGGCTGGTGCTCACCGGCACCGACGCCGTCACCGGCTTCCCCGAGGACCGCGGCTGGGACCTCGCGTCCGTCTACGACCCCGACCAGTCCCGCACCGGCACGAGCTACACCCGCGAGGGCGGCTTCCTGCACGACGCCGCCGACTTCGACGCCGAGTTCTTCGGCATCAGCCCGCGTGAGGCCCTCGCCATGGACCCGCAGCAGCGGCTGCTGCTGGAGACCTCCTGGGAGGCCATCGAGCGCGCCGGCATCGACCCGGCCGCGCTGCGCGGCAGCGCCACCGGCGTCTTCGCCGGCCTGATGTACCACGACTACGGCAGCGGCACCGGCACCCTCCCGGAGGGCGTCGAGGGCTACCTGGGCCTCGGCACCGCCGGCAGCGTCCTCTCCGGCCGGGTCTCCTACACCCTCGGCCTGGAGGGCCCGGCCGTCACCGTCGACACCGCCTGCTCCTCCTCCCTGGTCGCCCTGCACTGGGCCATCCAGGCGCTGCGCAGCGGCGAGTGCTCCATGGCGCTGGCCGGCGGTGTCACCGTCATGGCCACCCCGGGCACGTTCGTGGAGTTCTCCCGGCAGCGCGGTCTCGCCCCCGACGGCCGCTGCAAGTCCTTCGCCGCGTCGGCCGACGGGGTCGGCTGGTCCGAGGGCGTCGGCATGCTGCTCGTCGAACGGCTCTCCGACGCGCGCAGGAACGGGCACCGCGTGCTGGCCGTGGTCCGCGGTTCCGCGGTGAACCAGGACGGTGCGTCGAACGGTCTGACGGCGCCGAACGGCCCGTCGCAGCAGCGGGTGATCCGGCAGGCGCTGGCGGCTGCGGGTCTGGCGCCGGGTGATGTGGACGCGGTGGAGGCGCACGGTACGGGCACGCGGTTGGGTGACCCGATCGAGGCGCAGGCGCTGCTGGCGACGTACGGCCGGGAGCGGGGCGAGCCGCTCCTGCTCGGTTCGGTGAAGTCCAACATCGGGCACACTCAGGCCGCCGCCGGTGTGGCCGGTGTGATCAAGATGGTGCAGGCGATGCGGCACGGCATGCTCCCGCGGACGCTGCACGTGGACGAGCCCTCCGCGGAGGTCGACTGGACCGCCGGCGCGGTCGAGCTGCTCACCGAGGACCGCGAGTGGACCCGTGCGGGTCGGCCGCGCCGGGCGGGTGTGTCGTCGTTCGGTGTGTCCGGCACCAACGCCCACGTCATCCTCGAAGAGGCACCGGAGCCCACCGAACAGCCGACGTCGGCCGGACTGCCGTCCGTGCCCCTGCTGCTGTCCGCCCACACCCCCGCGGCCCTCACCGACCAGGCACGCCGACTGCACGACCACCTCACGGACTCCGACACCACCTCCCTGGAGACGGTCGGCCGCTCCCTCGCGACGTCGCGGGCGTTGTTGCCGCATCGTGCGGTGGTGGTGGCCGCTGATGTGGCCGGT
>NZ_JAHUXH010000082.1 GCF_019219825.1 Streptomyces sp. TRM70350
TCCAGCTTCCCGTTCACCGTCAACGGCAACCGCTCCAGCACCACGAACGCCGCCGGCACCACCGACGCCGGGAGGACCTCGACTGCCCGGGCGCGCACGTCGTCGGGGGTGAGGGCGCCGGGGTCGCGGGGGACGACGTGGGCGACAAGGCGCCTGCCGCCGTCCGGGTCGTCGTGGGCGGTGACGACGCAGTGGCGGACGGAGGGCAGGGCGGCCAGGGCGGCCTCGATCTCGCGGGGTTCCACGCGGACTCCCCTGATCTTGACCTGGTCGTCGCTGCGGCCCAGGTACTCGATGCGGCCGTCGGCCGTCCAGCGGGCGAGGTCGCCGGTGCGGTACATGCGGCTGCCGGGCCGGCCGTAGGGATGGGCGACGAACCGTTCGGCGGTGAGGGCGCCTCGGCCGAGGTAGCCGCGGGCGAGGTGCAGGTCGCCGGCGAGGTAGAGCTCTCCCGTCGAGCCGGGCGGCAGGGGGCGCAGCGCGCGGTCCAGGATGTGGGCGGTGATGTTGCGCAGCGGTGAGCCGATGGTGGGCTCGGTGTCGTCGTCGGGGTCCAGGACCGCGCGGGTCGCGTAGACGGTGGCCTCGGTCGGCCCGTAGACGTTGAGTATCCGGCAGCCGGGGAAGGCGGCGCGGGTGTCGTGGACCAGCCGGGCGGTCAGGGCCTCGCCCGCGTACAGCAGGGTGCGGGGGCGCAGGGCGCGGGGCGGGGTGTCCGGGTCGGCGAGCAGGGCGGCCATGGCCGACGGCACCGTGCTCAGCAGGCCGGTGGCGGAGTCACCGTTCCGGGCGAGGGCCAGGACGTCGTCGGCCAGGTCGACGCGGCCGCCGCCGAGCAGCGGGGCGAACAGTTCGAAGGCGGAGACGTCGAAGCCGAGGGAGGTCGTGGCGGCGACGGACGCCAGCTCCGCGGGGCCGACTTCGCCGACGGCCCAGGCCGCCAGGTCGACGACGTTGCGGTGGGGTACGACGACGGCCTTGGGGCGTCCGGTGGAGCCGGAGGTGAACAGGGCGTAGGCGGCGTTGTCCGGGTACAGCGGGCGGACGCGGTCGGCGTCGGTGAGGTCGGCATCGGAGTACCGGGCCAGGGCGGCTTGGACGTCCGGGTCGTCGAGGACGGTGCACCGGTGGCCGTCCGGCAGGGCGGTGGCGGTCTCCCGCGTGGTCAGGACGAGGGCGGCGGCGGCATCGTCGAGCATGAGCGCGAGCCGCGGCGCCGGGTGGTCCGGGTCGAGCGGGAGGTAGGCGGCGCCGGCCTTGAGGACGGCGAGGACGGCGACGACCAGGTCGGGCGTGCGCGGCAGGGCGAGGCCCACCAGGTCCTCGGCACCGACGCCGGCCGCGACGAGGTGGCGGGCGAGCCGGTTGGCGCGCGCGTTGAGCTCGGCGTAGGCGAGGTCGGTACCGGCGTGCCGGAGGGCCGTGGCGTGCGGGGTGCGCGCGACCTGGGCCTGGAAGTGGTCCGGCAGGGTGCCGGGCAGGGCCGGGGCCGCGGTGTCGTTCCAGCGCTGGAGGGCGTGGTGCTCGCGGGGAGCGAGCAGGTCCGCGGCGCTCACCGGCCGGTCGGGGTGGGCGACGAGCTCGCGCAGGGCGCGGACCAGGCGGTCGGCGAGGGTCTGCGCGGTGTCGTGGTCGAAGAGGTCGGTGCTGTACTCCAGGACGCCGTCCACCCCCTGGGGCGTGCCGTCGGGGCCGCGGCTCTCGCGCAGGTGGAAGGAGAGGTCGAACTTGGACACGCCGATGTCGAGCGGTTCCGGGCGCACCCGCAGTCCGGGCAGGCCGAGTTCGGCGCGGGGCA
>NZ_JAHUXH010000083.1 GCF_019219825.1 Streptomyces sp. TRM70350
GAAGCCGTATCTCAACCGATCTTGGAACGTGTGGATCGAACGGAGTTCCTGGTCGGGTGATCTTCCGGCGGTACGCGCATGAAGGCAGGGCCTCCTGGTAGCTCGGGGGTGCGACCCCATTCCGAGCGGTTCCCGGAGGCCCTGTTGTCGTTGTTGTACGCGCCCGAGCCCGTTGACTTCAACTCGCCCGCCGTGTCGTGCGATTGCCTCGCGCACGTGTACGGCAACGCGGCCGATCATCCCGATCGGGTTCGCCGGTATCCGTCGGACATGACGGACGAGGAGTGGGCGGCCATCCGGCCGTTGTTGCCGGTGCCGGCCTGGCTTCAGGGGCGGGGCGGACGGCCCGAGGGCTACTGCCACCGCCAGCTGCTGGACGCGGTCCGCTACCTGGTCGCGGGCGGGATCTCCTGGCGGGCGATGCCCGCGGACTTCCCCGCCTGGGGCCGGGTCTACGCCTTCTTCCGCCGCTGGCGCGAGCACGGGCTGATCGCGGAGTTCCACGACCGGCTGCGCGGGAAGGTTCGTGAGCGCGAGGGCCGCGAGGCCGAGCCCACGGCGGGGATCATCGACGCGCAGTCGGTGCGGGCCGCCGCGACGGTGCCGGCCGCCTCACGCGGCTACGACGGCGGGAAGAAGGTGCCGGGCCGCAAACGGCACATCGTGACCGATACCCTCGGTCTGCTCCTGGTCGTCGCGGTCACCGCCGCGAACATCGGCGACCGGGACGCCGCGGCGGGCCTGCTGACCCGGCTGCGCCGCCTGCACCGCGACATCACCCTCGTCTGGGCGGACGGCGGCTACACCGGCGGCCTCGTCGGCTGGTGCCGGGACAAGCTCGCTCTGACCTTGGAGGTCATCAAGCGCACGGACGACATGACAGGGTTCGTGGTGCTGCCGAGGCGGTGGGTGGCAGAGCGCACGTTCGCGTGGTTGATGAATTCCCGCCGTCTGGCCCGGGACTACGAGGCCCTGCCCGCCACCAGCGAGGCGATGATCCGGTGGTCGATGGTCACGCGGATGAGCCGGCGTCTGGCACGGCCACGGGCCGCCGGCCGGCACTGAATGCCCCCGACGCCTCCAGGAGGAGCCACCCGCGCTCCGCCAGGCGCCGGGCTTTCGACCGCAGCCCCTCGACCTTCGCCGGCGTCGCCCCAAGGCCCAGCTCCACCGCGATCTCCTTGGCTCGAAGCGGCCCCTGGGCCCATGGATCGCTGCTGTTCCAGCACGCCCACAATCCGCTGATAGTCCGGCGCCAGAACCGTCACCGGCAGCCCTTCCCGCCAGGGCGGCACCGTCGAGCCCGGCACCGGGGCGAGCGACGGCACCGCTTCCTCCTCCGCCTCGGTCGTGGTCACGGCAGTGGACTCGGCCGCAGAGACTGCCAGGGCCTCGACCAGTTCCTCCCGCGCGATCACCCGCCGGTCCAGCTCGATCTCCGCGGCCTCCAACACCTCAGCCAACCGCGCGGCTTCCTCCCGCAGACCCTCCACCCGCACCCGGGCAGCCGCCTCCCGCTCCTCCAGCATTCCCAGCACCGACGCCACCGCGCACCCCTCGGTCATGAAGCGGACACAAGACGCCGCTTGCCTCCCTCACCCCGAGCGAAGCCATGCCTGACCAGCAGAAATCAAGGGATCACGTTCAGTTGAGATACGGCTTCT
>NZ_JAHUXH010000084.1 GCF_019219825.1 Streptomyces sp. TRM70350
CCTCGCCGTTTCAGTTGGGGGCGGTGGGCGGCTGAGCGAGTTCGTCTGGGGTCGTGTCGGCCGGTGGGCATGGTGAGGGCCCGACGCGGGGTCGGGTTCTCCGAGGTCCTTCAGTCGAGGGTGGGCGGGGACGGCACGTCAGCTGGCGGGTCGGGGTAGTGCTGCCAGGCGGTGGAATGCGGCCGCGAGTTCATGTCGCCAGGGCCAGGTCGCCGATATCCGAAGGCGGAGGCGGCGGCCGCCCCGGGTGATCCGGGCGGCGACGTGCAGGATCCGGTAGCGAAGTTTCTTGGGTTCGGCAGCCGCGAGTTCGCCGTCCAGCAGGAGGACGCGGGTCCAGGCGAGGAGGTCGATCGCCGCGAGGCTGAGTTCGAGCCAGGCGACGTTGAGCGGGAAGTGGCGGGAGGGGAAGCGGCCGAAGCCGGTGCTCTTGCCGCACCGGATGTGGTCCTCGACTGCGGCGTGTCCGCGGTGGCGGACCTCCAGGAATTGGGCCGATCCGGAGGTGAACGGGGTGTCGGTGAGGATGACCTGGTGCCGCAGGCCCTCGTCCTGGTCGAACAGCGAGAGCTGGGCTCCGGGGTGGGGACGTTCGCGGCGGACGATGATGCGGGTGCCCTCCGGGTAGCCGGCAAGGTCGGCCATGCCGGTCAGTTCGGCGACCTCGGCGGACTCGCGGAGGGTGCCGTCCTGGTCCGGGGCGGGGTGCCGAACCTGCTCGGGCAGGGCCCGGATCGCGCGGCGGACCGGCTCTGTGATCGCGTATCCGACCGAGAAGAAGGTGCAGATTCCGCGTGCACGTAGCTCTCGGACGTGGGTGAGGAAGGACTTTGCGGATCCGGCGCTGTCGGTGCGGACGAGAATGTCGGTGCCGTGCCGGTGTGCGTCGGGGATCTGTGCGAGAGCCTCGTCCAGTACCGCGATGTGATCCGCGGCGGTATTGGCTCCGGCGTTCCCGGGCCGAAGGCGCCCGGACATGCCCTCGCCGGTGTTGGCCAGGAAACACAGCAGGGGGTGGAACCCGAAGCCGCCTTTGTAGGTGGGTGCGGCCTGGTCCTTCTCGGAGTGGCAGGTGATCAGTGTGGCGTCGATGTCCAGGACCAGGCCGGGCACTTCCCGTCCACCGGCCTTCGCCGCCGGTATGCCGGAGCGTGTCTCGCATGCCTGCAGCCAGGCCACTTCCCGGGCCTGAGCGCGGGCGGAGCGCAGACGGTCCAGTACGCGTTCGTCGACGGCGGCCAGCAGCCGCCAGGCAGTCGGTGTCGAGGCGACCGGGCCGAAGACCTCGCCCTGGTCGCGCAGCACGGCCAGATCCGCGATCGCCTCGCCGCCATCAGCCAGCATCACCGCAAGGTCGGTGGCGATCCGGCCCGGGTCATGACCAGTGCCGCGTGGCCGAAGTGGACTCAGCGCGGTGGAGTACAAGCTGGTCAGCCCAGTGGCATCGGCAAGATCAGCCAGTAGCCGTGCACCGGCGTGACCGACCACCCCCGCACCATCAGCGCAGACGTGGAGCTTGGGACGTGAACCGATACCCTGCACGTAGAAAGTGCCTTCCACCTGGACCGACAGAACCCCTCGACAAGGTTCATCGTCCCAGCTCAGAAGGCACTTTCGCGTTTCTGCCC
>NZ_JAHUXH010000085.1 GCF_019219825.1 Streptomyces sp. TRM70350
GAGCCGGTGCGCTTCGAACCGGCGGTGCGCGGGCTGCTCGACGCCGGGCACGCGGCGTTCGTGGAGATCAGCGCGCACCCCGTGCTGACCGCCGCGGTGCAGGAGACGGCGGAGGCCGCCGAGCGGACCGCCGTCGTGGCCGGCACCCTCCGCCGCGAGCACGACGGGCCGCGGCAACTGCTCACCAACCTGGCCGTCCTGCACACCACGGGCACCGACGTCGACTGGCCGCGCTACTTCACGGGCGTCACCGGCCACGCCGACCTGCCCACCTACGCCTTCCAGCGCACGCGGTACTGGCTGACCCCCTCCGGACCGTCCGCCGGCGAACTGGCCGGCGCCGGACTGACCACCGCCGGGCACCCGCTGCTCGGCGCCGCCGTCGACCTCGCGGACGATGGCGGTCTCGTCCTGACCGGACGGCTCGCCGCGGACCCGGCCGCCTGGACGGCCGACCATGTCGTCCTCGGCACCACCCTGCTGCCCGGCGCGGTCCTGGCCGAACTCGCCCTCGCCGCGGGCGACCGCGTCGGCTGCGGCACCCTGGACGAACTCGTCCTCGGCGCCCCCCTGGCCCTGCCTGAGCGCGGCGCCCTGCACCTCCAGATACGGGTGGGCCGCGCCGAGACGGACCACCGCCGTACCGTCAGCGTGCACGCGCGCCCCGAGGACGGCGAGGCCCCCTGGACCCGGCACGCCGAGGGCGTCCTCGCGCCCGCGGACACCGCGCCCGGCACGCCGCTGACCGAGTGGCCGCCCGCCGGCGCCGAGCCGGTGGACGTCTCCGCGCTCTACGACACCCTCGCCGACCGCGGCCTCGACTACGGGCCGGTCTTCCGCGGCGTCCGCGCGGCCTGGCGGCACGGCGACGACCTCCTCGCCGAGGTCGAACTCCCCGCGAACACCGACGAGTCGGGCTTCCTGCTGCACCCGGCTCTCCTGGACGCGGCGCTGCACCCGATCGGCCTCGGCGGCCTGGTCGGCGACGGCGGCCTCCCCTTCGCCTGGCAGGGTCTGCGCGTCCACGCCGTCGGCGCCCGTACGGCCCGGGTACGGCTGACCCCGCTGGGCAACGAGACGGTCGCCGTCGACCTCGCCGACGGCACCGGCGCCCCCCTGGCGACCGTCGGCTCCCTGCGCCTGCGGGCCGTCACCGCCGAACAGGTCGCCGCCGCCCGCACCCCCACCGACCCGGTGCTGCACCTGGACTGGCTCCCGGTGGCCGCAACCGCCCCGGCGGACGACACGGCCGTGGAACTCCTGCACCTGGACGCACCGCGCGGACCGGACGCCGGTCCCGAGGCCGTGCGTCAGGCCGTGCGCACGGCACTCACCGCGATCCAGGAGTGGATCGCCGCCGACCGGCCCGAACGGCTGGTCGTCGTCACCGGCGACACCGACCTGGCCGGCGCCGCCGTTGGCGGTCTGCTGCGCTCCGCCCAGGCCGAGCACCCGGGCCGGTTCGGCCACGTCGTGCTCGACGGCCACCCCGACTCCGAGCGCGCCCTGCCCGCCGCCGCGGCCCTGACCGACGAACCGTGGGTCGCCGTACGCGCCGGGGAGACGTACGTACCGCGACTCGCCCGTACCGGCGTCCAGGCGAG
>NZ_JAHUXH010000086.1 GCF_019219825.1 Streptomyces sp. TRM70350
CTCAGCGAGTTCCTCCCGGGCGATCACACGCCGCTCCAGCACCCGTTCCGCGTCGGCGAGTTCAGCAAGAACCCGCTCAGCTTCCACACGGAGCTCCTCCGCCCGCACCCGGGCAGCCGTCTCCCGCTCCTCCAGCAGACCCATCACCGATGTCACGGTCAACTCCGCATCGCCGAGAACGAACTGATCGCCCCAGACCCTCCCTCAACGACACCGAGACCATGCCTGAACAGCGGAAACTCAACGATCACATCCGGAAAGACAACGGCTTCTACATAGAAGATCGCGTCCAGCATCTGCCGGTGGCAGTAGCCCTCCGGCTGCCCGCCCCGGCCCTCCAGCCACGCCGGGACCGGCAGCGCGTCACGCACCACCGCCCACTGTTCATCCGTCATGTCCGACGGATATACCGCCACCCTGTTCGGACGGTCGCCCGCATTCCCGAACCGATGCGCGAGGCAATCACAGGACGACACGCGGGAGTTGGACGAGACGGGGACCGTCACGCAAGACTGGAACAACAGGGCCTCCTGGCACTCGAGTGGTCGCAAACCCGAGCTACCAAGGGGCCCTGTACTCATGCATCCACCCGACCGAGATCACCCGGCCAGGACCGTGTTCGATCAGAACCGTCCTCATGATCGATAGAGACACGGCTTCATAGAACAGGTCCTTGAGGCCAGTGTGCTTGTGGGTGAGCTTGTTGCGCCGCAGGCCGGCTTCGGTGGCTAGGGAGACGATGGTCAGCTTGCCGTCGGAGTGCAGCGGGGCGCCGATCAGCAGGCGCACCATGGCGTCGGTGATGGCATTCACCTCCGCGACGTCCTCGGAGCCGCTGGCGGCGTGTGCGTGGGCGAGGGCCTGGCCGACGAGCTGGGCCAGGGCCGCCCCGGCGTGCGGGCCGGGTGACGGGCTCGTCGGGCAGGCGAGCGCTCGTCACCATCGTGTGCGGCAGCAACGTCAACCTAGACGCCTATCACCGCTGGGTCGGCCCGGCTCCCATCCACAGGTCTTGACAATTGCTCGAGGTTTACGCGCTGGAACCGGCACTCCGTGCCTGATGGCATGTCCAGCATCGATCCCGTACGCGATGTCTCGCAGGAGATTCGATACGTGCTGAAGCAACATCCTCATTTGGGGTCCCCAAGCAGTCTCGGCTGCCGAGCAGGACGCGGAAAACGCCCCCTCTCGAACTATACCCACCTGTATGGTTACTGACTACCCGACCGACATGGCGGTCAGTCGCCGCGACGGCGACAGCGCGCTCCGGGGCTGCCGTCGTAAGCGAAGATCTCTTTTCCGAATGCCCTTGCATGGTGAGCATGGCCACGCCATTTACTGGTTCGTCGAGTCTTCACCAGCAACGACGAACGCACCGCCGCACTCAACCCCTGGCTCGAGCACTACAACAACGAACGACGCCACTCAGCCCTCGGAGGCCAGCCGCCGATCAGCCGACCGCAGCCAAACTCATGACCGGGTACAG
>NZ_JAHUXH010000087.1 GCF_019219825.1 Streptomyces sp. TRM70350
GAGACGACGGTCCGCAAGGGCGTGTTCGAGCTGGAGGCTGGTGAGGAGCCTCTGGGGCGGGTGCGTCGTCCGGGCGGGGGCCGCAAGCGGGTCGTGGATCTGGATCCGGGGCTGCGGCCGGCGCTGTTGGCGCTGGTTGAGCCGGATGTGCGAGGTGACCCGATGTCGCCGTTGCGGTGGTCGGTGAAGTCCACGCGCACGCTTGCGCGGGAGCTGACGCGGGCCGGGCACCGCGTCAGTGCCGACACCGTCGCCGACCTGCTGCGGGAGGAAGGCTTCAGCCTGCAGGCCAACGCCAAGACGATCGAGGGCAGTCAGCACCCGGACCGGGATGCCCAGTTCCGCTATCTCAATGAGCAGGCCCGCGAGCATAGGGACACCGGTCAGCCGGTGATCAGCGTGGACACCAAGAAGAAGGAGCTCGTCGGCGAGTTCAAGAACAGTGGCTGCCAGTGGCGGCCGACGGGTGAGCCGGTGCCGGTGAGCGTGCATGACTTCGCCGATCCGCAGCTGGGCAAGGCCGTCCCCTACGGGATCTACGACGTTGCGGCGAACACCGGCTGGATCAACGTCGGCACCGATCACGACACTGCCGCGTTCGCCGTGGAGTCGATCCGCCGCTGGTGGCACGGCCAGGGCCGGGCTGCCTACCCTCAGGCGGCACGACTGCTGATCACCGCTGATGCGGGAGGCTCCAACGGCTACCGCACCCGGGCCTGGAAACTCGAACTGGCCCAGCTCGCCGCCGAAACGGGACTGACCATCACCGTGTGTCACCTACCGCCCGGCACTTCGAAGTGGAACAAGATCGAGCACCGGCTCTTCTCGCACATCACCATGAACTGGCGCGGCCGGCCGCTGACCAGCCACGAAGTCATCGTCCAGTCCATCGCCGCGACCACCACCCGCACCGGACTGCGCGTGGGAGCCGCACTCGACACCAACACCTACCCCACCGGAGTCCGTATTGGTGACGCAGAGATGGCAGCACTGCCGCTGACCCGGCACGCTTTCCATGGCGACTGGAACTATGCCCTGCACCCGCAGGCTCGCCCCGCCGTCCCGGCGGCCCGGGCTCGGCAGGCGCCGGCCCCGCAGTGGGACCAGGCCCTACTGTCCGATCCCGCCCTGACAGGCATGTCCCGGCAACAACTGCACGCCCTCACAGGGGCTTTAACCCTCGACGGCGATGCCCGGCGCGGCCGTCCGCCCCGGCTCGCCTTCCCCGACCAGGTCCTGGCCACTGTGCTCCATCTGCGCGTCAACCTGGCCGCGGAACCCCTCGCCGTCCTGTTCGGCAGCAGCCGGACCGCGATGCACCGCACCCTTCTGAAGACCAGGAAACTGTTCGAGGGACACGGCATCACCATCCCACCCGCGACGACGCCGCCCGTCGTCCTCGATGCCCTCCAGGCTCGGGTCCTCGACCAAACCAGCGAGCCCCGCAACAAGATCAAGACAGCGTGTTAATGATCTGCAAGCCCT
>NZ_JAHUXH010000088.1 GCF_019219825.1 Streptomyces sp. TRM70350
TCAGTGGTCCCTACCTTGTTGATCGGGATGAGCGAGCCATTCGTAGGGTTGGCTCACCCAGGGGTGTCGGGTGTGGCTTTCAGTGGTCTGCCGTCCATGGCTTCTTACGATTCGCCGCCCGACCCCCCCGACGACTCGGCTGCTGATTAGGAATTGCGATCCGATCGCTGAGTAGGGACTCGCCAGCGAGGTCGTCTGTGGTGCAGGTAGGCAAGCGACCCGTGGAGAGCGCGTGACAGCGATCTGGGCCGGCATCGATGCCGGCAGGACCCATCACCACTGCGTGGTGATCGACGGCACCGGCAAGCGGCTGCTGTCGCGGCGAGTGGCCAACGACGAGACGGAGTTGCTGAAGCTCCTGGTCGACGTGCTCGCCCTGGGCGATGAGGTCACCTGGGGCATCGACCTGGCCGACGGCGGCGCCGCCCTGATGATCGATCTGCTGCTCAACCACGGACAGCACACGCTCTACATCCCCGGCCGAGCCGTCAGCCGCGCCTCCGAGGGCTACCGGGGCGAAGGCAAGACCGACGCCAAGGATGCCGCGATCATCGCTGACCAGGCCCGGATCCGCCGGGACCTGCAGCCCTTGCGGCCCGGTGACGAACTGGTCGCCGAGATCAAGGTCCACACCGGCCATCGCCGCGACCTCGCCGACGACCGCACCCGCGTGATCAACCGGCTCCACAATCACCTCACCAGCATCTTTCCCGCTCTGGACCGGGCTCTGGACCTCACGAATACCGGCCCGCTGATCCTGCTGACCGGCTACCAGACCCCAGCCGCCATCCGCAGGACCGGGGCCCGGAGGCTGGAGACCTGGCTGCGCAAGCGCAAGGTCCGCGGTGCTGCCCAACTCGCCGAGAAGGCCCTGGCAGCCGCCGAGAGCCAGCACACCAGCGTGACCGGGGAGAAGCCGACGGCCCAGCTCGTGCACACGCTCGCCAAGGAGGTGATGCGCCTCAACGAGCAGATCGCCGAGACCGACAAGCTCATCGAGGCCCGGTTTCGCGAGCACAAACACGCCGAGGTGATCGCGAGCATGCCCGGCATCGGCGCCCTGCTCGGCGCCGAGTTCCTCGCCGCCACCGGCGGCGACATGACAGCCTTCGACAGCCCGGACCGCCTCGCCGGGTTCGCCGGCGTTGCCCCGGCTCCACGCGACTCGGGCAAGATCAGCGGCAATCTGCACCGACCCAGACGTTACAGTCGGCGACTCCAGCGCGTCTTCTATACCTCCGCGCTGATCAGCATCCGCTGCTGTGACGAATCCCGCCGCTTCTACGACCGCAAACGCGCCGAAGGCAAGCGGCACACCCAGGCCGTCCTCGCCCTCGCCCGACGCCGGGTCAACGTCCTGTGGGCCCTGTTGCGCGACGGCCGGTGCTACGAATCCATACCCCCCGTCACGAACGCCGCTTGACAAAGAGATTAGGAATCGT
>NZ_JAHUXH010000089.1 GCF_019219825.1 Streptomyces sp. TRM70350
TACTCCAGTCTGGTTTCGCGATCTTGCGGCGGACCCGGCTGGGAACGGGGACGGCCACCGGGTGATCATCGGTTGGTGTGTGGACAAACGAAGATCGTGCGGTGGCCGCAGGCCATAGCGTAGACCCTGGCCGCTGGCGGGCGATGTTCGACCAAGTCATGGCCCGGATCGCGGGCTGCTTCGGCCGAGTTGAGCCTCGGGCCACAGCCCGCGCCTATCTGCTCGGGCTGTTGTCGGATGTCGAGCGCAAGAACTGCTGGCAGCTGGCCGAGCAGGCCGGCCACGTCCGACCCGGGCCGATGCAGCGCCTGCTGCGCTACGCCCGCTGGGACGCTGATGCCGTTCGTGACGACCTGCGCACCTACGTTGCCGACCACCTCGGCACCGACGGCGGTGTGCTGATCGTGGACGAGACCGGCTTTGTGAAGAAGGGCCGCACCTCGGCGGGGGTGCAGCGGCAGTACACCGGGACGGCGGGACGCATCGAGAACTCCCAGGTCGGTGTGTTCCTCGCCCTGGCCACCAGCCGGGGGCGGGCCCTGATCGACCGCCGGCTCTACCTGCCCGAGCACTCGTGGTGCACCGATGACGAGCGTCGCCACGCGGCCGGGATACCCCAGAGGGTGCAGTTCGCGACCAAGCCCCGCCTGGCCGAGGAGATGATCACCGCCGCGCTGGATGCCGGCATCACCGCCTCCTGGGTGACCGGCGACGAAGCTTACGGCCAGGACCCGCGGTTGCGGACTGCCCTGGAGGCGCGCGGCATCGGCTACGTGCTGGCCGTGGCCTGCTCCACTCGGGTCCGCATCAATCACGGCCGCACTCCTGCCCGCACCGATGTCCTCGCCCAGCGTCTACCCGCCACGGCCTGGCAGCGGCACAGCGCCGGGCCCGGGGCAAAGGGCCCGCGCTACTACGACTGGGCCTGGGTCCACATCGGCAGCGACAGCCACCGCCATCTGCTGATCCGCCGCAACCGCACCAGTGGTGAACTCGCCTTCTACCTGTGCTGGTCACCCACCACGGTGACGCTGTCCGAACTGGTCCGCGTCGCCGGTGCACGCTGGAGCGTCGAGGAGTGCTTCCAGGCCGCCAAGAGCCAGGTCGGCCTCGACCACTACCAGGTCCGCAACTGGACCTCATGGCACCGGCACATCACGCTCGCCATGTTCGCCCTGGCCTTCCTGACCGCCGTCGCCGCCAGCGCGGCCCCCAACCGGCCCGCCGACCCGCACCACCCAGCCCGCAGCAAGGACCTGATCGCCTTGACTGTCCCCGAGATCCGCCATCTGCTCGCCGCCGTCTTCGACCCACCGGCCGTGACCGCAGCCAGACTGCTGCACTGGTCCACCTGGCGCAGACGCCACCAGGCAACAGCCCGTCGCAGCCACTACCGACGGCGGTCCGCCAACGAACCTGCTGGATAGATCAC
>NZ_JAHUXH010000009.1 GCF_019219825.1 Streptomyces sp. TRM70350
TACGACTGCAGGGTCCCGCCTGTGGATAACCGACTCACCCGTCTCCGCCGACCTGGCAGCATGGCCGTGTGACAGCAGCAACGCACTCCACCCTCTTCCCGCAGGTACCGGACTCGGCCGACGCGGTACTGGAAGGGCTCGACCCCGAGCAGCGCGAGGTCGCCACCGCGCTGCACGGACCGGTGTGCGTGCTGGCAGGCGCCGGCACCGGAAAAACCCGGGCGATCACCCACCGGATCGCCTACGGCGTGCGCGCCGGCATCCTGCAGCCTTCCAGCGTGCTCGCCGTCACCTTCACCAACCGGGCCGCCGG
Organism: Streptomyces sp. TRM70350; assembly: GCF_019219825.1. Lineage (GTDB taxonomy): Bacteria > Actinomycetota > Actinomycetes > Streptomycetales > Streptomycetaceae > Streptomyces. The sequence continues at coordinate 314 of NZ_JAHUXH010000009.1, forward strand.
CGAGATGCGCGGCCGCCTCCGCCAACTCGGCGCCGCCGGGGTCCAGGCCCGTACGTTCCACTCGGCGGCCCTGCGTCAACTCCAGTACTTCTGGCCGAAAGCCGTCGGTGGTTCGATGCCCCGGCTGGTCGACCGCAAGGTCCAGCTCGTCGCCGACGCGGCCGCCGCCTGCCGTATCCGCCTGGACCGGGGCGAGTTGCGGGACGTCACCGGCGAGATCGAATGGTCCAAGGTCACCCAGACCGTCCCGTCCGACTACGCGTTCGCAGCCGCCAAGGCCGGCCGCGAGGTGCCCCGTGATCCGGCCGAGATCGCCCAGGTCTACGCCGCCTACGAGGACCTCAAGCGGGACCGCGCGGTCATCGACTTCGAGGACGTCCTGCTGCTGACCGTCGCCATCCTCCAGGACCGGCACGACATCGCCGACCAGGTGCGCGCCCAGTACCAGCACTTCGTGGTCGACGAGTACCAGGACGTCAGCCCTCTCCAGCAGCGCCTGCTCGAACTCTGGCTCGGCGACCGGGACAACCTGTGCGTGGTCGGCGACGCCAGCCAGACGATCTACTCGTTCACAGGAGCAACACCCGACTACCTCCTCGACTTCCGCACCCGCCACCCAGGCGCCACCGTCGTCAAGCTGGTCCGCGACTACCGCTCCACGCCCCAGGTCGTCCACCTCGCCAACGGACTGCTCGCCCAGGCCCACGGTCGCGCCGCCGACCATCGGCTGGAACTGGTCTCCCAGCGCCCCGCAGGCCCCGAGCCCGCCTACACCGAGTACACCGACGAGCCCGCGGAGGCCGAGGGCGCCGCCCGCCGCATCCGCGAACTGCTCGACGCCGGGATCCCAGCCAGCGAAATCGCCGTCCTGTTCCGTACGAACGCCCAGTCCGAGACCTACGAGCAGGCGCTCGCCGACGCCGGGATTCCCTATCAGCTGCGCGGCGCCGAGCGGTTCTTCGACCGGCCCGAGGTGCGCAAGGCAGGCATCGCCCTGCGCGGCGCGGCCCGCTTCGGCGGCAACGACTCCCTCCTCGACGAGGCCGTCGACCTGCCCTCCCAGGTCCGGGCCGTGCTGTCCGGAGAGGGCTGGACGACCACGCCCCCGGCCGGCTCCGGTGCCGTCAGAGAGCGCTGGGAGTCCCTGGCCGCGCTCGTCAACCTCGCCCAGGACTTCGCCGCCGCCCAGCCCGGCGCCACCCTCGCCGACCTCGTCGCGGAACTCGACGAACGGGCGGGCGCCCAGCACGCCCCGACCGTGCAGGGCGTCACCCTCGCCTCCCTGCACTCGGCCAAGGGCCTGGAGTGGGACGTCGTCTTCCTGGTCGGTGTCGCCGAGGGCATGATGCCGATCACCTACGCGAAGACGGACGAACAGATCGAGGAGGAACGCCGCCTCCTCTACGTCGGCGTCACCCGCGCCCGCTCACACCTGCACGTCTCCTGGGCACTCGCCCGCTCACCCGGCGGCCGCCCGAACCGCCGCCCCAGCCGCTTCCTCGACGGACTGCGCCCCGGCTCCGCCGCAGCCGCGGGCCGCGCCGGCGCCGGGGCCGCGGGCGGCATCGAACGCGGCTACTCCAGCGGAGGCGGAGCAAACGGCACAGGCGGCCCCGCCGCCCCACGACGGACGCAGCGCGCCCCCGCCCGCTGCCGGGTCTGCGGACGCACGCTCACCGACGCCGGTGAGATGAAGCTGATGCGCTGTGAGGACTGTCCCTCCGACATGGACGAGGGGCTGTACGAGCGGTTGCGGGACTGGCGTGCGGTTCAGGCCCGGCGCAGTGGTCAGCCCGCCTTCTGCGTCTTCACGGACAAGACACTCATGGCGATCGCCGAGGCCGCCCCGGACGAGGAGGGCGAGTTGGCACGCATCCCCGGCGTCGGCATGCGCAAGCTCAACCGCTACGGAGCCGACGTTCTGGCCATCTGCGCAGGCCAAGAGCCCGGGAGAGAGGAAGACGGGGACTGATGCCAACTCGTCGAAAAAATAGTTTGCGCATGCCCCAGCAATCCCCATAGGTTCTTACGCACGGGGACAGCGGCCTTCCTGAGGCCCTGATTCCGTGTTGTACTTGCATATCCGTCGGACTGGCTCACCCCAGTCCCCCGAGACGCCGAGAGGAGGCGAGTCCAGTGATCAGCATCAAGAACAGCACCACCAGCATCGACAAAATGACCGATCGCTCGGTCGCCTCCGTGTGCATGCTCGGCGCCTCCAACCCGGGCACCGGTCTGTCCGGCATTCGTGCCGTCCGTCCGGCGTCCTCCCTGTCCCTCGCGGGCCTTCCCGTCCGCGAGTGCGATGAGCGACCGACCAAGGCACTGGAAGCGGCAGTACTGGCACAGGCCCAGGCCTATGCCTTTACGGCGACCGGTGCCGGATTCCGGAAGCAGACGACGCAGCACCACCTGATGTGGGCCTTCCGTGGGCCAGAACCCTGGAGTGATCCAGCCTGATCGGCAGTCAGGCCGGCGCCTTCAGGGCCGCGGAACCCCATCCGGGATCCGCGGCCCTTCTGTTTGTCCCGAACGGGACGGCGGAGCGAAGGGGCTTCGGGACAAGAAAAGAACCCGGTACCAGCCGCCACCCGGTCCCACCGGACCGGAACGACCAGACGAGGAAGACGACACCGTGCAACTCGAAGCGCACGCCCCGTCCGTACCGCCTTCGGAAACGATCCCCCCGCCCGGCCTCACGGAGGACTCCACCTTGACCCCGCTCACCGCGCTCACCGCGCTCGACGACGCCATCGAGAACCTCGGCGTGCCCGTCCCCTGCCGTTCCTACGACCCGGAGGTCTTCTTCGCCGAGTCGCCGGCGGACGTCGAGTACGCCAAGTCCCTCTGCCGCACCTGCCCGCTGATCGAGGCCTGCCTCGCCGGCGCCAAGGAGCGGCGTGAGCCCTGGGGTGTTTGGGGTGGCGAGCTGTTCGTCCAGGGTGTCGTCGTCGCCCGGAAGCGGCCGCGTGGCCGCCCGCGCAAGAACCCGGTCACGGCATGAACACCCCAGGAACGATCGACCGCCCTCTCACGCACGACCCCCAGAAGCAGGCCCCGATGAAGCCGTCCACCAACGAGCCCACCGGCTCCGCGACCCCAGATGTCACCACCACCGGCGCGAACGACTCGCGTCAGAACAGGACCCGAGAGATGCAACTCATCCCAGAAGCCCTGGCTCGTGCCCATATGCACGACCGCCTGCGTGAGGCGCAGCAGCAGCGCCAGGCCATGCGGCTGGTGGCCGCCCGCCGTATGCAGCGCCGGGCCGAGCGCGCCTCGCGGCGCGCCCGGCGGGCGCTCGCCATGGCCGTCATGCAGTAACCGCCACACCTCAAGCGGTGGCCTCCCGTCCCGAGGAGGCAGGTGCTTTCCCGCGGGGGCCGGTCCGGCCGAACGGACCGGCCCCCGCGGTGCGTTGTACCCGCCGGTCCGCCGGTCACGGCGATATCGTCGCCGGATGACGAGTCTTCCCGGAGGCAGCGACAAGGGCGGCTCCGCCCCGGAACCCCGCCCCATCGTCTGCGCCCGCTGCGGCAACCAGGCCCGCGCGCCCCAGCCGACCTGGACCTGCTCCGTGGAGAACGGCAAGCGCCGCTACTTCTGCGAGGCCTGCTCTCGGGAGAACCTGAGGGCCATTGAGGGGCGACTGGATTCAGCGTGGTGGTGAGGGCAGGCGCCCACACCGCCGGATCGTGACCTGACTACCGCCCATGCACACCCCTACGAAAACGGCAGCCCAGCAACACGGCTCACGCCTCAGCCGCCGCCGAGCCCCCCTCCTCCACCGCCTCCTCCGGCAGGAATCCCGGCAGCCACTCCTCCAGTTCCTCGCGCAGGCGGACCGTGGCGTTCAGCTGGCACAGGACGCCGATCGTGCTGAGGGTCACTCGGTGTATCAGGAGATACGCCGGGGGGAGGTTGAGCTGCTTGCCGAGTTGGTACGCGGGGGAGCGGATGTCGGCCACACGGGCCGCCTGGCTGCGCATCCAGCCGCGGGTGAAGGTGAACTCGTCGACGCGGGCCGGTTCGATGATCGGCAGCAGGTAGTCGAGGACCGCGTCCGGGTCGAGTGCGATGGACTCCTTGACGAAGCCCTCGGCGCAGAGCAAGTCGTAGACGGCCTGTGCCTCGCCGTCCAGCGTCATGCGCAGGGAGTCGCCGATGGGGGTCGGCAGGCCGCCCGGGAGGCGGTCGACCGTGCCGAAGTCCAGGACGCCCAGACGCCAGTCGTCCTCCCCGGCCGGACCGCCTGGCAGGAGGCGGAAGTTGCCGGGGTGCGGGTCGGCGTGCAGCAGGCCCGTGCGGGCGGGGCCGGAGAAGAGGAAGCGGGCAAGGAGCTGGCCGGCGCGGTCGCGCTGCTCCTGGGTGCCGTCCGCGATGATCTCCGACAGCGGGACACCCTCGATCCACTCGGTGATCAGGACCTCGTCGCACTGGTGGACCACGGCGGGCACCACCACGTCCGGGTCGTCGGCGAACTCATCGGCGTGCGCCTGCTGGGCCTGGGCCTCCAGGCCGTAGTCCAGCTCCTCCGAGACGCGGTCCTTCAGCTCCGCGATCAGCGGCTTGATGTCCATGCCGGGGATCAGCGGCCCCAACAGCCGTGCGAAGCGGCTCAGTTGGTTGAGGTCGGACAGCAGGGCCTCGCCGGCTCCCGGGTACTGCACCTTGATCGCGACCTCACGGCCGTCGTGCCACACCCCGCGGTGCACCTGGCCGATCGATGCCGCCGCGGACGGCTTGTCCTCGAACTCCAGGAACAACTCCCGCCAGTCCTCGCCGAGCCGTTCCGCGAGCACCGCGTGCACGGTGCGCGTCGGCATCGGCGGCGCCGCGTCCTGGAGCTTGGTCAGGGCAGCCCGGTAGGGCCCGGCGATCTCCTCGGGCAGCGCCGACTCGAAGACGGACAGGGCCTGCCCGAACTTCATCGCGCCACCCTTGAGCTCGCCGAGCACCTTGAAGAGCTGCTCCGCGGTGCGCTGCTGCAGTTCGCGGCCGACGAGCTCCGCGGACTCGCCGACGATCCGCTTGCCCAGCCCCCAGGTCGCCCGCCCGGCGAAGCCGAGCGGCAGCGCGGCGAGCTTGGCGGTCCGGGTGACCGCTTTGCGGGGAAGATCAGACATGCGCCCTCCAAGTCCCAGCCGGCCGCGCCGCGCCTGCCCGACGGCGTACGTCCGTTGACGACCGTTCCACCGCCATTGTCTCTTGTGCCTCCCCGTCCTTTGAGGCGCGTTCCCCCTTGGCTTTCTCCGTACCCTTCTCCGCCGCCCCGCACGGGCATGCCGGATGCGCCCAGACGGGGCGCGCGTGCCACTGGAGGACCGGTACGGAGATCTCCCAGCGGGCTCCCGCGCTGGTCGGACGGCGGCCGTCGAGGAAGGCGAGGGCGTGCGCGGCCGTCAGGCCGGCCACCGTGGTGGCCAAGGTCACGTCGCACGGGCGGACGTGGCGGTGCCGGCCCGAGCGCCACTGGGCGACCAGGCGGGGCCAGGTCGGATCCCGGTCCGTCCGGCCCTCGTGCAGGCAGCGGGCGCAGCCCGTGTCGCCCGGGAGGACGAAGGGGCCGACCACGCCGGTGCCCTCGACGACCCCGGCGTACAGGTGGGGCGTGCCGGAGGCGATCAGGGGCTCGGCGGTGTCCGGGGCGGGGGCGTGCACGGCGACGTCGTCGCGTGGGGCGAGGACCACCAGGGAGAAACCCGGGTCGGCCGGTTCCGTCGGGGCCCGGTGATCGCGGCGGGGCGGGCGGTCCGGGGCGGCCCTGCGGACGACCCGGCGGGCGGCCTCGTCACGGCGCTCGCCGATGGACTCGGCGGGCAGCCCGCCCGGCGCCACGTCCCAGGGCTCGACGCAGCCGCCGTCGCGCACGTCCACCTCGCCGACGCCGGCGGCCGACAGCAGCGCCGCCACCGTGGCGCCCACGCGGCCGGCGCCGCGTACCTGCACCCGCAGGGAGCGGCGGGCGGCGAGGCGTCGGATCGCGTCGCCCGGCTCGGCGGTGGTCATGGACAGCGTGGCCAGGTCCGGGCGCAGCCGGTCGAGGACGGCCTGCTTGCCGCGCAGGGCGTCGGCGGCCGGTCCGCCGCCCTTGGCGTCGTCGAGGAGTCCGGATCGGGCCAGTCGCCGGATCAGTTCGTCGACGTGGCCGTCGGGCAGGTCCATCCGGCGGCCCTCCTCGCGCAGGAGCGGCAGCCCGCGTGTGCCGTTCAGCAGCTCAAGGAAGCTGCCCGTCGCGGTGGCCATCGGACCCAGCGTCATCGCGTGCGCCGGCGTCATGCCGAACTGCACGGTGTTGAGGTCGCGCCAGCCGCGCCGCAGCGCGGGTTTCACCATCGGATGCATCACAGGCCCCCGTAGTCAGGAAAGTCCCTGAATGTCACTGTTCGGCGATGAGGTGGCCGGGTTGGTCCGGTCCGGCCGTGTCGTCGCCGACGAGTGCCAGCATGCCCGGCCTGGCGGTGTGGCGCCGAAAGTTATCCACAGGCGGGGAAAGTTTGTCGTACAAATCAAACGCATGGTGGGGGGATCGGAATCGAACCCTCCCGGACCCGGGACTTCCCCCGTGTGCAGCGGGTAACGTCGGGGCGTGTCCGCCGACCCACTCCACCGCGCCGGAAAGCCGCACCGCGGCACGACGAGCCCGCCGCCGAGCGGTTCGAAGGCGAGCGTGATCGAGGTGCGCCGGAGCGCTCGTCGACGCCGGACGGTCTCCGCCTACCGCGAGGGCGATCGCACTGTCGTGCTCATCCCAGCCCGGATGTCCGAGGCCGAGGAGCGGCGCTGGGTGACCGTCATGCTCGACAAACTGGCCGCTCAGGAGAGCAAGCGGGTGCTGGGCGACGCCGAGTTGACCGAGCGTGCCGAGCGGCTGTCCGCCCAGTACTTCGACGGCCGCGCGCGGCCCACGTCGGTGCGCTGGGTCACCAACCAGAACACGCGCTGGGGTTCGTGCACCCCGTCCGAGGGCAGCATCCGCCTGTCGCACCGGCTGCAGGGCATGCCCGAGTACGTCGTCGACTACGTACTCCTGCACGAGCTGGCGCATCTGCTGGTGCCCGGGCACGGGCCCCGCTTCTGGCGGCTGCTGGAGGTGTATCCGCGCACCGAGCGGGCCCGGGGCTATCTCGAAGGGGTGGTCGCCGCCGACCGGTTGCCGCATCTGCCCACCGCGCGCGGGGAGTGATCCCCCTCGCCGCACGTGCTTCGGGCGTGGCGGAGAAAGAGGTTGTGTACCGGGTCTGTACCGACTTCGTCCGGTGTCCGAGTTTGCCGTTAGCCTGGCGCGACGCACTCGCACTTCGGGATGGGGGACGGTCGTTACGCATGGCCAGGGAATTCCAACGCGGCCACAAGGCCAGGATCAGTGACCTCACCGCGGGCACGGATCTGTACGTAGGCGTGCAGATCTCGGCCCCTGGACTGACCTTCGACATCAGCTGCTTCGGTCTGGACGCCGACGAACGGCTCTCGGACGACCGGTACTTCGTCTTCTTCAACCAGCCGAAGTCCCCCGAGGAGGCCATCCAGCTCCTGGGCGCCCAGGCGGGCGACACGGAGTCCTTCCGGGTCACGCTCGACAGGATCCCACCGCAGATCCAGAAGCTGTCCTTCACGGCGACCATCGACGGCGCCGGGCAGATGTCGCAGGTCAATCCCGGCTACATCCGTATCGTCGCGGGCGGCGAGGAGGTGGCCCGGTACTCGTTCAACGGCTCGGAGTTCTCCACCGAACGGGCCGTGATGCTGGGCGACTTCTACCTGAAGGACGTGTGGCGGTTCGCGGCCGTCGGACAGGGCTTCGACGGTGGCCTGGACGCGCTGCTGAAGAACTTCGGCGGCGAGGTGCTCGAAGAGGAGACGCCGGCCGAGCCGCAGCCCCAGACGGGTGCCGCTCCCGGCTTCGCCCCGCCCGCACAGGCCTCCGCGCCACCCGCCTTCGGCGTCCCCACCGGCCCGGCCCCGACTCCTGCTCCGGCACCGGCCCCCGCTCCGGCCCCCGCGCCGCAGCCCGCCGCGCAGGGCTTCGTGCCGCCCGCGGGTGTCACGCCGCCTCCGGCTCCCGCCCCGGCGCCCGCGCCCCAGGTGCACACCGCGCCCACTGTCGTCGCGCCCATGACCCCGCCCGGCGGCGCCGCCGCCGTACCGCCGCCCGCCCCGGCACCCGCGCCGCCCTACGGCGGCCAGCCGCAGCCCCCGTACGGGCAGCCGCCCCAGCAGCAGCCCCCGTACGGGCAGGCCGCCCCGGGCCAGACCGCCCCGCTGCCCCCCGGCTACGGTCAGCCGCCCGCCCCGCAGACCCCCACCCCGCCCCCCGGCTACGGCCAGCCGACCCCGCCTCCGGGCTACGGCCAGCAGGCCCCCTATGGAGCGCCCCAGCCCGCGCCGCAGGGCGCTCCCCAGGCGCCCGGTGTCGCCGGTGCGCTCCAGAAGTTCAAGGAGACACCCACCGGGCAGCGCTGGACGCAGCAGAACAAGAAGCTCGTCCGCGTGGACCTCGGTATCGGCGGCCAGCCCGTGCTGGCCCGGCAGGGCAGCATGGTGCTCTACCAGGGCAAGGTCGACTTCAGCTACAAGGGCGCCGGGTTCACCGGCCGGATCGTCGGCAACGCGACCGGCCAGGAGATGCAGCTGATGCGCTGTACGGGCCAGGGACAGGTGTTCCTCGCCGAGAACTCCACGATGCTGCACCCCATCGAACTCCAGGGCGACGGCATCTGCGTCTCGGCCGAGAACGTCCTCGCGTTCGACGAGAGCCTCCAGTACGAGGTCCGCCGCATCGAGGGTCACGGCATCCCCGGCGGTGCGCTGTTCACCATGCAGTTCACCGGCACCGGCACCATCGTCGTCAAGACGCACGGCACGCCCGTGGTGCTGCCGGTCACGCCGACGACGTTCGCCGACTGCAACGCAGTGGTGGCCTGGTCGGCCGCCTCCCAGGTGGTCGTCTCCAGCCAGGTACGGATGCGCCGCAACGCCTACCCCGGCGACACCGGGGAGAGCGTCAACCTCCAGTTCCGGGGCGCGCCCGGCAACTTCATCGTCGTCCAGCCGTACGAGATCTGAAGGGAGAGCCCGTCATGAACCAGCCGCTCGCGGGCTACGCCCCCGCACCCGTCACCGCCCGCATGGAGAACCACGGCAACCACATGCTGAAGGTCGCCATGCAGACCGGACACGACCTCCTCGCGCGCGTGGGGTCGATGGTCGCCTACGAGGGCTTCATCCAGTACGAGCCCAACCCGCCGGCCGTGCGCCAGATCGCCCGCGACTGGGTGACCGGCGAGGGCGCGCCCCTGATGAAGTGCTCCGGCGACGGACTGCTCTACCTCGCCGACTACGGCGCCAACGTCGTCGTGATCAATCTGGGCGGGGACGGCATCTCCGTCAACGCCACCAACCTGCTCGCCTTCGACGCGCACCTCACCTGGGGCGTAGAACGGGTCAAGGGGCTGGCGAAGTTCGCCGGACAGGGCCTGTGGAACACCCGGATCTCCGGGCAGGGCTGGGTCGCCCTGACCTCCCGGGGCAAGCCGATCGTCGTCGACTGCGGCGGTGGCGAGAACGAGACGTACGTCGACCCGGACGCGCTCGTCGCCTGGTCCCCGAACCTCAAGGTGAAGGGCAAGCGCAGCTTCAAGGCGCAGTCACTGATCGGCCGGGGCAGCGGCGAGGCCTACCAGATGGCCTTCTCCGGCGAGGGCATCGTCGTCGTCCAGCCCAGCGAGGACAGCACCGACCGTCTTCGGATCCGGGGCTGAAGGGGAGCACCACACCATGCAGAGTCCGCTTTTCGCCTACAACGACCAGCAGACCCAGGAACGCTGGAGCCTGCAGAACAAGCAGATGCTGCGCGTCACCCTGGAAGGCCACGACGACATCCTGGCCCGCAAGGGCACCATGGTCGCCTACCAGGGGCTCGTCGAGTTCGACGCCGAGTTCCAGGGCAACCAGCAGGCACGCGCGCGTGCGCGCACCGGTGAGGGCCTGGACCTGATGCGCTGCCACGGGCAGGGCACGGTCTACCTCGCCAACCTCAAGCAGCACGTGCACGTGGTGGACGTGGACCAGGACGGGCTGACCGTCGACAGCAGCTATGTGCTGGCGATGGACTCCTCGCTGCACCACGAGGTCGTCGCCGTGGACAGCCTCTACGGCATCTCCGGCTCCGGGAAGTACCAGCTCAACATCACCGGCCGTGGCAAGGTCGCACTCATGACCTCGGGCATGCCGCTGATGATGCAGGTGACGCCCGACAAGTACGTCAACTGCGACGCCGACGCGATCGTCGCCTGGTCGACGGCCCTGCGCGTGCAGATGCAGGCCCAGACGCACTCCTCCGGGGTGTGGCGGCGCCGCGGCAGCACCGGTGAGGGCTGGGAGCTCAGCTTCATGGGCACCGGTTTCGTGCTCGTCCAGCCCAGCGAACTGCTGCCGCCGCAGAACGCCCAGATCGGGTCCGGCGTCGCCGCGCAGTACGGCATGGGGCAGCAGGGGGCTCGGGGGCAGAACCAGGGGAACGCCTGGAGCTGACCGTCCGGAAAGCATCTGCAGCTGACCGTCGGAAAAGCAAACGTAAGGGGCGCCCGCTCAAGCGGACGTCCCTTACACGTTCAGAGCCTGGCGCGGGTCGCCTCCACCAGTCGTACGACCGAGTCGTCGGCGATGCCCGCCACCTCGTCGTAGGGGAACCAGCGCAGGTCGAGGGACTCGTCGCTGATCGCCTCCACGGCTCCGGCCGGAGCGAGCGCCGCGTACTGGACGTCGAGGTGCCAGGCGCACGGCGTGTGGTGCCGGTCCAGGCGGACGGGACCGCCCGGCAGCAGGGTCAGGCCCCCGATGCCCGACTCCTCGGTGCCCTCGCGCAGGGCGGCGGCCGCCAGGGAGACGTCCCCGGGCTCGCAGTGACCGCCCATCTGCAGCCACATGCGCAGCTTCCGGTGCAGGGTCAGCAGCACCCGGCCGCGTTCCGGGTCGATCACCAAGGCGCTCGCCGTGAGGTGACCGTCCTCGCAGGACTTCCACATGCCGTCCGGGTGGGCCGCGAGGTGGTCGAGGTAGACCCCGCGCAGCTCTTGCTGGTCCTCGTAGCTCTTGAGTACGAGGACCGCGTCGTCATGGAGGCTCACTCGACGTCGTCGCCCTTGTCGCCGCCCTCGTCCTTCTTCAGGTTCGGCTTTCCGGAGGGCCCGTCCGCCGCCTCGCCGAGCATCTTGTCCAGCTCGGAGAAGTCCAGCTGCTCGCGGTGCACGAAGCCGTCCGGGTCGTCCAGGTCGTTCGCGGTCGGCAGCATGTCCGGGTGGGCCCACAGGGCGTCCCGGCCGTCGACACCGCGCGCGTCCGTCAGGGACGCCCACAGGCGGGAGGCGTCGCGCAGCCGGCGCGGGCGCAGCTCCAGACCGATCAGCGTGGCGAAGGTCTGCTCGGCCGGGCCGCCCGAGGCGCGGCGGCGGCGCAGGGTCTCGCGCAGCGCGTCGGCGGACGACAGACGGGGCTTGGCGGCCGCGTGCACAACGGCGTCCACCCAGCCCTCGACGAGTGCCAGAGCCGTCTCCAGACGGGCCAGCGCCGCCTTCTGCTCGGGCGTGTCCTCCGGCTGGAACATGCCCTGCTGCAGCGCGTCCTGCAACTGCTCGGGGTTCTGCGGGTCGAACTGGCCGACCACGTCCTCCAGCTTGGCCGTGTCGACCTTGATCCCGCGCGCGTACCCGTCGACCGCGCCGAACAGGTGCGAGCGCAGCCACGGCACGTGCGCGAACAGGCGCTGGTGGGCGGCCTCGCGCAGGGCGAGATACAGCCGTACCTCCTCCTTGGGCACGCCCAGGTCCTTGCCGAACACCTCGATGTTCACCGGCAGCAGCGCGGCCTTGCCGGCCGGGCCGAGCGGCAGGCCGATGTCGGTCGAGCCGACGACCTCGCCCGCGAGCACGCCCACGGCCTGCCCGATCTGCGTACCGAACATCGCGCCGCCCATCGAGCGCATCATGCCGATCAGCGGGCCGGCCATGGCCTGCATCTCCTCCGGCAGGACGTCACCCATGGCGGCGCCGACGCGCTCGGCGACCGGGTCGACGAGTTCCTGCCACGCGGGCAGGGTCGCCTCGACCCACTCCGCGCGGCTCCAGGCCACCGCGGAGGCGGCACCGGACGGCAGGGACGTCGCGTCGTCCAGCCACAGGTCGGCCAGGCGGACGGCCTCCTGGACCGCGGTGCGCTCGGCGGGGCCGACGCTCGCGTCCTTCGTGCCGTCCGGCGTGCCCTGGGAGACCGTCTGGCGGGCGATCTGCTTGGCCATGTCCCAGTTCACCGGGCCGCCCTCGTAGGAGAGCATCTGGCCCAGCTGCTGGAACGCGGCGCCCAGGTCGGTGGGGTTCAGCGAACCGAACATGGCAGCGAGCGGATTGTCCGCACCGGGGCCACCAAAGCCTCCGGCACCGGGCAGCCCGCCGAATCCGAACGGGTTGGCCGGTCCCTGACCACCACCGCTCTGCTGGTCCTTCTTCTTGCCCTCGTCGCCGTCTTCCGGCTCCTCCGGCGGAAGGCCGAATCCGAATGGGGTGTCACTCACGGGATTCCTCGGCTGTTAAGGCCGCCGGTCTTCCCCGACGGCACGACTGCCCTACAACACCACCCAGCCTAGACACCCCGGGGCGGTTCGGGCCTCGGTGCTTCGCCGACTCACGGCCTGCGGCAGGATGGATGCCACCTGGTACGTACGCGTCACTCGCGCTCGTATGTGAAGACAACCGCTGGAGACACCCGGTGAGTTCCCCAGATCCGCAGGTTCGCGCAGCGCGAAACCCGTCAACCACTCCCGCCCTGCGCGGGCCCGTCGTCGCGGTCACCGGCGCCGCGTCCGGCGTGGGTGCGCTGCTCACCGCGCGGCTGGCCGCGTCGGACGGGATCAAGCAGGTCATCGCCATCGACGAGCGGCGCGGCGAGTGCGCCGCGGCGCAGTGGCACATCCTCGACGTGCGGGATCCGGCGATCGCGGAGAAGCTGCGGGGCGCGGACGTGGTGGTGCATCTGGCGCTCGACCTGGACCTGGAGACGGACGCGGCCGCCCGTACGGCGTACAACGTGCGCGGGACGCAGACCGTGCTGACCGCCGCCGCGGCGGCCGGGGTGCACCGGGTGGTGCTGTGCACGTCGGCGATGGTCTACGGGGCGCTGCCGGACAACGAGCTGCCGCTGTCGGAGGACGCCGAGCTGCGGGCGACGGCGGAGGCCACCGGGGTGGGGGACCTGCTGGAGATCGAGCGGCTGGCGCGGCGGGCGCCGCGGGCGCACCCGGGGCTCAATGTCACCGTGGTGCGGCCCGCTGTCCTGGTGGGAGGCACGGACACCGCACTGACCAGGTACTTCGAGTCGCCTCGGCTGCTGGTCGTCGCCGGGTCGCGGCCGGCCTGGCAGTTCTGTCACGTCGAGGATCTGTGCAGTGCTCTGGAGTACGCCGTCCTGGAGAAGGTCGAGGGGGAGCTCGCCGTCGGGTGCGACGGGTGGCTGGAGCAGGAGGAGGTCGAGGAGCTGAGCGGGATCCGGCGGATGGAGCTGCCGTCGGCGGTGGCGCTGGGAGCAGCGGCCCGGCTGCACCGGATCGGGCTGACGCCGTCTCCGGCAGGGGATCTGGCGTACACGATGTACCCCTGGGTGGTCAGCGGAAGCCGGCTGCATGACGCCGGGTGGCGGGCTCGGTGGACCAACGAGGAAGTGCTCGCCGAGCTGCTGGAGGAGGTTTCCGGGCGGCATACGGTGGCCGGGCGACGGCTGGGGCGCAAGGACGCGACGGCTGCGGGGGCCGCGGGGGCGACGGTGGCCCTGCTGGGTGCGGCGGCTGTGGTGCGGCGGGCTCGGAAGGCTCGGCGACGGCTGTGACGGGCCGTGGGCTGCGGCGGGCGTCGGAGTTTAACGCCCCCGCCGTCCCTATCGTGTCTCTCGCCCCCGCCGTCCTAGTCGTGTTTCTCGCCCCCGCCGCCCCTACCGTCCCCTCCTGAGGGCCGCCCCCAGACCCCCGCTTCGGCCTGAAACGGCCTCGTCCTCAAGCGCGGGCGGGCTGAGAAGACGTGGCCCGCGCCGAAAAGCGGGCGTCTCCCTGTAGGAGGCTCCAAGACCGTACACGCGCGTGCCAGGTGAAAGCGCCATTCCCCCGCGTCGTGCGCGTGCGGCACGATGGATGCATGGCAGCCACCAATGATCACCCTGGCGAGCAGGGCGCACAGCAGCCCATCAAACTGATCGCCATCCGCGAGTCGGCCCTCTCCCTCGACGAGGTCTTCCAGGCCGTCGGGGACGACGCCGCCGGGGGAACCGCCCTGTTCGTGGGGACCGTGCGCAATCACGACGGGGGTGCCGATGTCGACGAGCTCGGGTACTCCTGTCACCCGAGCGCCGAGGCCGAGATGCGGCGGATCGCCGAGAAGGTCGTCGCCGACTTCCCGGTGCGGGCGCTGGCCGCCGTACACCGTGTGGGGGATCTGAAGGTCGGGGATCTCGCTGTCGTGGTCGCCGTGTCCTGTCCGCACCGCGGGGAGGCCTTCGAGGCCTGCCGGAAGCTGATCGACGACCTCAAGCACGAGGTGCCGATCTGGAAGCACCAGAAGTTCTCCGACGGAACCGAGGAGTGGGTGGGGGCCTGCTGACCCCCCGGCCGGGCGACTACCGGTTGCGTAACCGCACCCCTGGCGTGAGCGTTGTCTGAGCAGACGGTTAATCTGTTGATCATTCAGTTCGCGGACGCTCAGGGGTTTGGAGGTCGGCATGGCGTCGCTCGCCTGGTTGCTGATTCCGCTTGTGGCCGCTGTCGGCGCGGGCCTGTGGGGCAGTTGGGCCAACAGAACCCGCAAGGCCCGCAGCGACGGCCCCGAACTGGACGGCTACGCCCGCTTCTGCGCGGCCATGGAGAAGACCCACACCGGTCCGTGACCCTGTCGGGCGGCCCTCACGGTGCGCTGACAGAGCCGTCCCGTACTGTCGTGACATGCCACGCCGCACCGCGACGATGCTCGCCTCCACCCTGATGCTGATCGCGCTCCTGTGCGCGGGAGTGCTCATCCCCGTGCCGTACTCGGAGATGTCCCCGGGGCCGACGGTGAACACGCTGGGGGACCACGACGGCGAGCCGGTGCTGCAGATCTCCGGACGCAAGACCTACCCGACGGACGGTCACCTCAACATGACCACCGTCCGCGTCACCAGCGCCGACTACAGGATGAACCTCGTCGAGGCCGTCTACGGCTGGCTCGCGCACGACAACAAGGTCGTCCCGCACGACACCCTCTACCCGGACGGCAAGACCGAGGAGGAGTCCACCCAGGAGAACGCCGAGGAGTTCAGCCAGTCCCAGGAGAGCGCCAAGGTCGCCGCACTGAAGGAACTCGGCGTCAAGGTGCAGTCCTGGGTGATCGTCTCCACCGTCGTGAAGGACTCCCCGGCCGAGGGCAGGCTGCACGCCGGTGACGTGATCAAGGCAGTCGACGGTACGACGGTGAAGGAGCCCGCCGACGTGGCCGAGCTGGTGACCAAGCACAAGCCGGGCGAGGACGTCGTCTTCACGATCGTGCCCGCCAAGGAGCAGGCCGCCGCCGAGAAGGAGAAGCGCGAGCCGCTGAAGACGGAGAAGATCACGATCCCCACGACGACCTCCGACGACGCCGGCGAGAAGCGCGCCATCGTCGGGATCTCGGCCGGCACCGACCACACCTTCCCGTTCACCATCGACATCAAGCTCGCCGACGTCGGCGGTCCGAGCGCCGGCCTGATGTTCGCGCTCGGCATCTACGACAAGCTCACCCCGGGCTCCCTCACCGGCGGCTCGTTCGTCGCCGGCACCGGCACCATCGACGACGACGGCAGGGTCGGCCCGATCGGCGGCGTCGAGATGAAGACCGTCGGCGCGCGCGGCAAGGGCGCCCAGTACTTCCTGACGCCCGCCGACAACTGCACGGCCGCCGCCAAGGACACCCCCAAGGGCCTCACCCTCGTCAAGGTCAACACCATCGACGACGCCCTCGGCGCCCTGAAGGACATCCGCGACGGCGACACCGCCGACCTGCCGAAGTGCACGGCCAAGGGCTGATCAGGAGACGCACCCCGGGCATGCGGACGCACCCGGCGCCGTGCATCGGGCACGCGGACGCACCCGGCGACGTACCACCGGCCCGACTCAGTCCTCGAACGTGGCCGCCAGCGCCTGCGCCAGACCCGGTACCAGCTCGGAGCCGGTGAGGACCTCCGTCGGGGAGTCCTTCTCACGCAGCCGCAGGGCCGACTCGCGCGCCCCGTCGCGCAGGACGGCGACCGTCATGCGCACCTCCTGGCGCTCGGGGTGCCGGGCGACCCACTGGGCGAGCGCGGCCTCGTCCAGATCGTCCGGGACCTGGGCCTCGGCGGACGGCGGCAGCATCAGCCGCTCCACCGTGAGCGCGCATCCGGCCACCGCCTCGGGCCAGGCGATGGTGCCGAGGAACTCGTCGAGCGGCTTGTCCGTTGGGATTTCGTCCTGCTCGATCGGGGTCAGACCGGCGGCGTCCGGCTCGTCGCCCAGGCCGAGCTGCGCCGCCAGCGCGGGTTCCTGTGCCCGCAGCTGCGCGGTGTCTACGAGGGCGAAGAGGCGTGCGGGCTGGTCCCAGCCGAGGCCGGAGGCGTACTCGTCGATCTCGAGTACGGCCCGGGTGAGCGGGCTCGCCGCCATGGGTGTGTTGGACATGGTCACAATCCTGCCTCGTTCCCGCCCGGAATCGGGAACCGAGTAAAGGGTGAGTAAGTTGCATAGGTAGGGCCTACGATCACGGGGCCCGTCGACGGCCCGCGAAAACGGGGGCCTGACAGACCAACAGCGATTTTCGAGGTGCCACCTTGGCTTTCCAGATGCCGGACCGCGGCGGAGGCCCGACGGGGCCACGGATCAGAGTGGGCCGCCCGTCCCGGCGTGTCCGGACCCTGCTCATGACATTGGGCGTCCTAGCCGTGCTCGGCATGGCGTTCACCATGTTCGCGGGCTTCTGGACGGACTGGCTGTGGTACCGGTCGGTGGACTACTCGTCCGTCTTCACCACCACCCTGTGGACCAAGATCGGGCTCTTCTTCGTCTTCGGCCTGCTCATGGCCGTCGCCGTCGGGTTCAACATCTGGCTGGCCCACCGGCTGCGCCCCCCGCTGAGCGCGATGTCGATGGAGCAGCAGAGTCTCGACCGCTACCGGATGGGCATCGCGCCGTACAAGAAGTGGCTGCTGCTCGGGATCACGGCCCTGGTGGGCCTGATCGCCGGCGCGTCCGCGTCCGGGCAGTGGCGGACCTGGCTGATGTGGGTCAACGGCGTGCCGTTCGGGCAGAAGGACCCCCAGTTCCAGCTGGACGTCGCGTTCTACGCCTTCGACCTGCCCTGGTACCGGTTCCTGCTCGGCTTCGGCTTCGCCGCCGCGATCCTCTCCCTGATCGCCGCCGCGCTCACGCACTACCTGTACGGCGGGCTGCGCGTCACCAGCCCGGGCGCGCGCGCCACGGCCGCCGCGACCGGACATCTGTCGGTGCTGATCGGTTTCTTCGTCGCCCTGAAGGCGGTCGCCTACTGGCTCGACCGGTACGGCCTGGCGGTCAAGTCCAGCGACTTCAAGGCGACGGACAACTGGACGGGCCTGAGGTACGTCGACGCCAACGCCTATCTGCCGGCCAAGACGATCCTGTTCTGCATCGCCGTCATCTGCGCCCTGCTGTTCTTCTCGACGATCTGGCGGCGCACCTGGCAGCTGCCGCTCATCGGCTTCGGTCTGATGGTGCTGTCGGCGATCCTGATCGGCGGGCTGTACCCGGCGATCGTGCAGAAGTTCCAGGTCCAGCCGAACGAGCAGGCCAAGGAAGCGCCGTACGTCGAGAAGAACCTCACGGCGACGCGTGAGGCGTACGGCATCGACGGCACGCAGGTCACCGAGTACTCGGGCACGGCGAACACCAAGGACGCCAGCAAGCTGCGGGATGAGGTCGATGCCACGGCGAGCATCCGCATCATGGACCCGAACATCATCTCGCCGACCTTCCAGCAGCTCCAGCAGATGCGGAAGTACTACGCGTTCCCGACCAACCTGGACGTCGACCGCTACGGCGAGGACGGCAAGGAGCAGGACACGGTCATCGGTCTGCGGGAGCTGAACTACGCGGGCATCGACAAGAAGAACTGGATCAACAACCACTTCCGCTACACCCACGGATACGGCGTGGTCGCCGCGGAGGGCACCTCCGTGGACTCCGAGGGCCGCCCGGTCTTCACCGAGTCCGACCTGCCCTCCAAGGGCAAGCTCGGCTCGTACGAGCAGCGGATCTACTACGGCGAGAAGACCAACACGTACTCGATCGTCGGCGGTCCCCAGAAGGAGATCGACTACTCCGACGACAGTGGTGAGAAGACCTACAGCTACGAGGGCAAGGGCGGCGTCGACCTCGAGAACCCGATAAACCGGGCCGCCTACGCGGTGGCGCTCAACGAGCCGCAGATCATCTACTCCGGTGCGATCGGCGATGGTTCGCGGATCCTGTACAACCGCACGCCCAAGGAGCGCGTCGAGGCGGTCGCCCCGTGGCTGACCATCGACGGCGACGCCTACCCGGCGATCGTCAACCACCGGATCCAGTGGATCGTCGACGCGTACACGACCACGAACGGATACCCGTACGCCTCGCGTACGACCCTCGGCGACACCACCGCCGACTCGCTGACCGCGACCAACGACCAGCGCGCGGTGGTGGCCCAGCAGAACCAGGTCAACTACATCCGCAACTCGGTGAAGGCGACCGTCGACGCGTACACCGGCGAGGTCAAGCTCTACCAGTGGGACACCCAGGACCCGGTCCTGAAGACCTGGATGAAGGCGTTCCCCGGTACGGTGGAGCCCAAGTCGGGGATCTCCGACGCGCTCATGGCTCATCTGCGGTACCCGCAGGACCTGTTCAAGGTCCAGCGCGAGCTGCTGACCCGCTACCACGTGAAGGACGCGGACACGTTCCTCAGCGGCAGCGAGGTGTGGCAGGTGCCGGACGACCCGACCAACAAGTCGGGCGACGCGGTGCCGCCGTACTACCTCAGCATGAAGATGCCCGACCAGAAGGAACAGGCGTTCTCACTGACGACGACCTTCACGCCCAACGGCCGGGACAACCTCAGCGCGTTCATGGCGGTCGACGCCGAGGCGGGCAAGAGTGACTACGGCAAGATCAGAATCCTGAAACTGCCGACGAGCACGACGGTCAACGGACCCAAGCAGGTACAGAGCCAGTTCAACTCCGAACAGGACATCGCCGAATCCATCCGGCTGCTGAGAGGCGGCGACTCGGAGGTGGAGTACGGCAACCTGCTGACGGTACCGCTGGACGGCGGCCTGCTCTACGTGGAGCCGGTCTACGTACGCGGTGGTGGACTCCAGTACCCGCTGCTGCGCAAGGTGTTGGTGAGCTACGGCGGCAACACCGCGTTCGAGGACACCCTCGACGAGGCCCTCAACAAGGTGTTCGGCGCGGAGGGTTCGACCCCGCCGCCGGAGGAGGATGCCGACGAGGGCGACGGCGACACCACGACGCCGCCGCCGACGAACGAGAACCCGACGGTCCAGCAGGCGCTCAACGACGCCCAGAAGGCCTTCGAGGCCGGCCAGGAGGCGTTGAAGAACGGCGACTGGGAGGCGTACGGAAGGGCGCAGCAGGACCTGGAGGCGGCGCTGCGGCGCGCCGAGGAGGCGCAGTCGCGGGCCGGCGGCGCCGGCGGCGCAGCAGGCAGCCCGAGTCCCACCGGCAGCCCGAGTCCCACCGGTAGTCCGAGTCCCACCGGCAGCCCGCGGAGCGGCTGATCGAAAAGCTCCTCCCGCGTCGTGATACGGTTGCCGAACAACGACGCGGGGTGGAGCAGCTCGGTAGCTCGCTGGGCTCATAACCCAGAGGTCGCAGGTTCAAATCCTGTCCCCGCTACTGAAGTCGACGTGATGTCGGCCTGGTCGAAGGCCCGGATCCTCCAAGGATCCGGGCCTTCGTGGTGTGCGAACACATGTGCCGACGTGTGGGATCGCCGTGCCGCCGTGGGGAGTTGGGAGATCTGTGTTTGACTTGTCTCTCTGTGGGCATGTCGACAAAACGCTGAAGTGACCTCACTGGCTGCGGTATACCAGGTGTACCCAGGTTGCAGGTGGTGCGACGATGGACGTTATGGGGGACAAGGCAACTCTGTTCGAGACAGGGCGATTTGTGCAGCCCGCCGGTCAGGAGGAGACCCGGGACGAAACGGGCGAGGCGGCCGAGGAGGCGCGTCAGCGGCTCGCGGCCGAGGCCGGTGACGTCGAGGCGATGAGCGTCCTCGGGGCCATGCTGCTGCGCCGTGGCGATCTCGACGGAGCCGAACCCCATCTGCGCGCCGCGACCGCCGAGGGCGACCGCGCCGCCGCGAACAATCTGGGCGTCCTGCTGCACCAGCGGGGGTACGCCGACGAGGCCGCCGGATGGTGGCGGATCGCCGCCGTCGCGGGCAGCGCGGCCGCCGCGCACGCCCTCGGGCGGCATCACCGGGAGCGGGGCGACGAGCCGGCCGCCGAGTACTGGCTGCGGCAGTCCGCCGAGCAGGGGCACGTCCTGGGGGCGTACGCGCTGGCCGATCTGCTGGAGCACCGGGGGGACGACGCCGCCGAGCAGTGGATGCGGGTCGCCGCCGAGCGGGGGCACCGGGAGGCGGCGTACCGGCTGGCGCGGACGCTTGATCGCAGAGCGGTGCGCGAGGGCGGGGCCGGGGCTGACAACGGTGTCGGGGCCGTCGGCGGTGCTGCTCCGGAGGAGGAGGCCGAGCAGTGGTACCGGCAGGCCGCCGCGCGCGGGCATCGGCGGGCCGCGCTGCATCTCGGGGCGATCCTGGAGAAGCGCGGGGAGCTGAAGGAAGCCGGGCGCTGGTATCTGACCTCCGCGAAGGACGGGGAGCCGCGGGCCGCCTGTGCGCTCGGGTTCCTGCTGCGGGACGCGGGGGACGAGGAGAGCGCCGCCGTGTGGTGGCTGCGGGCCGCGCAGGACGGTGACGGCAACGCGGCGAACGCGCTGGGCGCGCTGCACGCCGAGCGCGGGCAGACGCAGACCGCCGAGCGATGGTACCGGGCTGCCCTGGACGCCGGAGACGTCAACGGGGCGTACAACCTCGGGCTGCTCTGCGCCGAGCAGGGGCGGATCGGGCAGGCCGAGCAGTGGTACCGGCGTGCGGCGTACGCCGGGCACCGGGAGGCGGCGAACGCGCTGGCGATCCTGCTGCTTCAGGGGGGTGACGAGACCGGGGCGGAGCCGTGGTTCTCCAAGGCGGCGGAGGCGGGGAGCGTCGACGCCGCCTTCAATCTGGGGATTCTGTACGCCAAGCGGGGCGAGGACACGGCCGCGCTGCGGTGGTACGAGCGGGCGGCGGCCGACGGGCACATCGAGGCGGCGTTGCAGGTCGGGATGGCTCGGCTGCGGGACGGGGACGAGTCGGCGGCGGAGCGGCATCTGCGGTGCGCGGCGGGGGGCGGCAGCGCGGAGGCGGCGTACCGGCTGGCGGCTTTGCTCGACGCGCGGCGGCCGCCGGTGTCGCCGCACGAGCTGGGGGAGCCGGCGCAGGAGAAGTCCGAGTGCGAGGAGTGGTACGAGCGGGCGGCGGTGCAGGGGCATCGGCGGGCGCAGGTGCGGGTGGGGATGCTCGCGGCCGCGCGGGGGGATGTGGTCGAGGCCGCTCGGTGGTACCGGGAGGCGGCTGAGGCGGGGTCGCGGAACGGGGCGTTCAATCTGGGGCTGCTGCTGGCTCGGGAGGGGAGTGAGCCGGAGGCGGCGGTGTGGTGGACGCGGGCGGCCGACGCGGGGCATGGGCGGGCGGCGTTGCGGCTTGCCCTCGTCTACGCGCGTCGGGGGGAACTGGCGGAGGGGCAGCGGTGGGCCGATCGGGCGGTGTCGCTGGGGCCTGGGGAGGTGGCTGAGCGGGCGGCGCGGCTGCGGGATGCGTTGCGGGAGGAGCTGTCGGCGTGACGCTGCGCCGACCGGTTGCCCGGCGTTGCTGCTGGGGGGTGGGGTGCCCCGCCCGCGCCGACGCGGTGCCGCTGCGCCCACCCGTGCCGCCCCAGCGGCACGACTGCCCGCAGCTACGCCAGCGGCGTGAGCGGCTGTGGGGTGGGCTGTCGTCCGAGCGGTGTGCTGAGGTGTGGGCTGTCGTCCGAGTGGTGCGGCTGTCCGTAGGTATGCCGGTGTGGTGGGAGCGGCTGTGGGGTGGGCTGTGGTTCGGGCGGTGTGCTGGGGGTGGGCTGTCGTCCGAGCGGTGTGCTGGGGTGTGGGCTGTCGTCCGAGCGGTGTGCTGGGGTGTGGGCTGTCGTCCGAGTGGTGCGGCTGTCCGTAGGTATGCCGGTGCGCCGAAAGCCGCTGCGAGGTGGGCTGTCGTCCCGGCGGTGCGGCTGTCCGCAGGACCGGGCGGCGCGTACGGCCGTGCCGCGCAGGTGTGGCGGGAGGTGCTGCTGCCCTGGCCAGGGGTGCGGCGGTCCGCAGTCACGGCGCTGTGGCCCGCGACGGAAGCTACGGCGCCGTGGCGGGGGTGGCCGCTTACCCCGCGGTGCCGCGGCAGTTGCCGCGGCGGGCAGCCATACCGTTGCGGCGGTAGGCCGCTGAGCAGGGGTTCTCAAGTGATTTGCTTCTGTCGGCGGTCTTGACGTAACGTTGCATTCACCGACGCGGGGTGGAGCAGCTCGGTAGCTCGCTGGGCTCATAACCCAGAGGTCGCAGGTTCAAATCCTGTCCCCGCTACTGAAGGCCGAGGGCCGGAATCCAGTCACTGGATTCCGGCCCTCGGTTTTGTGCTGCTGCAGGGCAGCGGACGAAGCAGAAACCGCGTGCTCACGCCGACGCGCAGTTCGGGCACAGGCCGCGGTACGTCACCTCGACGTCCGAGACCGTGAAGCCGAAGCGCTCCGAGTCGGGCAGGTCGGCCAGGGGGTTGCCCGTGGGGTGGACGTCGCGGATCGCGCCGCACTGGGCGCAGACCAGGTGGTGGTGCGGGCTGCGCGCGTTCGGGTCGTACCGCTTGGCGCGCTTGTCCGTGGTGACCTCGAGCACCTCACCGAGGGAGACCAGCTCGCCCAGCGTGTTGTAGACGGTCGCCCGGGAGATCTCGGGCAGCTTGGCGACAGCCCGGGCGTGCACCTCGTCGGCCGTCAGATGGACGTGTTCGCCGTCGAGGACCTCGGCCACAACACGCCGCTGCGCGGTCATCCGCCATCCGCGTCCGCGCAGCCGTTCCAGAAGGTCACTCATGAGGACCAGCCTAGCAGCAGGGAGCCCAAACTCCGAACAGGTGTGACTTTGGAGCTCTCCTTGACTTAGACAAAGTCCATTGTAGGATCGAGTACGGCTCTGGCCGAGGGACAGGAAACCGGCCGAGGAGCAGGAACACGCACGGCATGACGCAGGAGGCGCACGTGACCCAGGGACCGCTCACGACGGAGGCCGGTGCTCCGGTCGCCGACAATCAGAACAGCGAGACCGCGGGCGTCGGTGGTCCCGTGCTCGTCCAGGACCAGCTCCTGCTGGAGAAGCTGGCCCACTTCAACCGTGAGCGCATCCCGGAGCGTGTCGTGCACGCCCGTGGCGCCGGTGCCTACGGCACCTTCACGGTGACCGCCGATGTCACGAAGTACACGCGGGCCGCGTTCCTCTCCGAGGTCGGCAAGCGGACCGAGGTCTTCCTGCGTTTCTCGACGGTGGCCGGCAACCTCGGCGCGGCGGACGCCGTCCGCGACCCGCGTGGCTTCGCGCTGAAGTTCTACACCGAGGAGGGCAACTACGACCTCGTCGGCAACAACACCCCGGTGTTCTTCATCAAGGACGCCATCAAGTTCCCCGACTTCATCCACACCCAGAAGCGCGACCCGTACACCGGCTCGCAGGAGGCGGACAACGTCTGGGACTTCTGGAGCCTGTCTCCCGAGTCCACGCACCAGGTGACCTGGTTGTTCGGTGACCGCGGCATCCCCGCCTCGTACCGCCACATGGACGGCTTCGGTTCGCACACCTTCCAGTGGAACAACGAGGCCGGCGAGGTCTTCTGGGTCAAGTACCACTTCAAGACCGACCAGGGGATCAAGAACCTCACCGCCGAGGAGGCGGAGATCCTCGCGGGCAAGGACCCCGACTCGCACCAGCGCGACCTGCGCGAGGCCATCGAGCGGGGCGAGTACCCGTCCTGGACCGTGGGCGTGCAGATCATGCCGGCGGCCGAGGCGGCGACGTACCGCTTCAACCCGTTCGACCTGACCAAGGTGTGGCCGCACGCGGACTACCCGGTCGTCGAGATCGGCAAGCTGGAGCTCAACCGCAACCCGCGGAACATCTTCGCGGAGGTCGAGCAGTCGGTCTTCAGCCCCGCCCACTTCGTGCCGGGCATCGGCCCGTCCCCGGACAAGATGCTCCAGGGCCGCCTCTTCGCGTACGGCGACGCCCACCGCTACCGCGTCGGCATCAACGCCGACCAGCTGCCGGTGAACCGCCCGCACGCCACCGAGGCGCGCACCAACTCCCGTGACGGCTTCCTGTACGACGGCCGGCACGGCGGTACGAAGAACTACGAGCCGAACAGCTTCGGGGGCCCGGCGCAGACCGGCCGTGCGCTGTGGCAGCCGTTCGACGGCTTCACCGCCGGCACCGGCAACCACCCGGCCCCGGTGCACGCCGAGGACAACGACTTCGTCCAGGCGGGCAACCTCTACCGGCTGATGCCGGAGGACGAGAAGGAGCGCCTGATCGACAACCTGGCGGGCTCCCTCTCGCAGGTCTCGCGCGAGGACATCATCGAGCGCGCGATCGGCAACTTCCGTCAGGCGGACGCCGACTTCGGCAAGCGGCTGGAGGCCGCGGTCCAGGCCCTGCGCGGCTGACACCACCAGCACTGGACCGCTTGCCGAGTGGACGGGCCGGATCTCCGTACGACGTACGAGGGGATCCGGCCCGTCCGTGTGCTACGAGGGCCCGTCCGTGTGCCTGTCAGCAGGTGTGCTCAGGCCGGTACCTGCTGCCGTACCGGTGCCCAGCAGCGGATGATGTCGCGGACCGAGACGATGCCGGCGGGTTCGCCGCCGTCGAGGACGATGAGATGCCGGAAGCCGCCGTGTGCCATGGCGTGGGCCGCCTCCTCCAGGGTCCACGACGGGGCCGCGAACACGACGTCGGTGGTGGTGTGGTCGTGGGCGTGTTCCGTGTCCGGGTCCTGGCCGAGACCCACGGAGTTCAGGATGTCGCGCTCGGTCAGGATGCCGATGCCGCCGGCGTCGGGGTCGTGCACCACCGCCGCGCCGACCCGACGGGCGGACATCAGCGCGGCGGCCTGGCGCAGGGTGTGGGTGGGGCCGATGGTGAGGACGACTGTGCTCATGGCGTCACGTACGAACATGGATGGAGCCACCTCCTGAAGTGTCCCCGCCGTGTGTTCTGTTTGTTCACCGTTTCACAAGTTCACAAGTGGGGGGACTTTCAGGGTGGCAGGTAAAGCGGGGGTCAACAAGTGGGCGTTCAG
The DNA here is from genome assembly GCF_019219825.1 of Streptomyces sp. TRM70350. GTDB lineage: Bacteria > Actinomycetota > Actinomycetes > Streptomycetales > Streptomycetaceae > Streptomyces. The sequence continues at coordinate 25,846 of NZ_JAHUXH010000009.1, forward strand.
TAACGCTCGTTGAGGTACGCCAGCAGCTCGTCGTGCAGCAGGCCGTTCGACGCCGCCGCGTTGCCGCTGTGCGGGCCGGCGCGGCCGTCGAGGCCGGTGAAGGTGCCGCCGGCCTCCGTGACGATGATGGCGTTCGCGGCCATGTCCCACAGCGACAGCTCGGGTTCGGCGCACATGTCGACCGAGCCCTCGGCGACCATCATGTACGGCCAGAAGTCGCCGTACGCGCGCGTGCGCCACACCTCGCGGCTGAGGTCCAGGAAGCCGTTCAGGCGGCCCTGCTCCTCCCAGCCGGAGAGGGAGGAGTACGCGAAGGAGGCGTCCGAGAGCTTGGCGACGCGCGAGACGTGCAGTCGGCTCGCGGAGGTGAGGCTGCGGCCGCTGAAGGCGCCGTGGCCCTTCGCGGCCCACCAGCGGCGGCCCAGGGCGGGGGCGGAGACGAGGCCGACGACGGGCTGGTAGCCGCCCTCCGCCGCCTCCATCAGGGAGATCAGGGTCGCCCAGACGGGGACGCCGCGTACGTAGTTCTTGGTGCCGTCGATGGGGTCGATGACCCAGCGGCGGGGGCCCGTGCCCTCGACGCCGTACTCCTCGCCGAGGATCGCGTCGCGCGGGCGGGCGCGCTGGAGGTGGCCGCGGATGAGTTCCTCGGCGGCCCGGTCGGCCTCGGAGACCGGCGTCATGTCGGGCTTGGTTTCGACCTTCAGGTCGAGGGCCTTGAAGCGGTCCGTCGTCGCGGCGTCGGCGGCGTCCGCGAGGACGTGGGCAAGACGCAGGTCGTCGAGATAGTCGGGCATGTGAGGAACGGTATCTGCCGTGGTCGGTACGGGGCTACAGGGGGCGGTGGCGGCGGGTCGCGCCCGGGCGGGCGGGGCGCACGGCCCGGCGCGGGGAGTCTGCGCACTCGCCCCTCACCTCCCCCCGCCCCCCAACCCCGACGATCTGCACGAACCCTTGACAGTGCCCCCACAGCCGTCAAATCTGGGCGCAGAGTCCGTCCCCCCAGGGAGGCGATGATGCCTGCTGCCCGGGAGTCCCTGCTGGACGCCGCCTATACGGCGCTCGCGCGGCGGCCGTGGGCCGCGGTGCGGATGGTGGACGTGGCCGCGGCGGCCGGGGTGTCCCGGCAGACGCTGTACAACGAGTTCGGCAGCAAGGAGGGGCTCGCCCGGGCGCTGGTGCGCAGGGAGGCCGACGGGTATCTCGCCGGCGTCGACCGGGCCCTCGGTACGCACAGCGACCCCCGCGAGCGGCTCATGGCGGCCGCCGAGTGGACCATCGTGGCAGCCCGCGAGAACGCGCTCGTGCGCGCCATGCTCACCGGCTGCTGGAGCCAGTGGCTGCCGTCGCCGACCCTCACCGCGGTCCCGTCCTCCTCCGCCGTCCCCGCGCAGCGCCGGGCCGACGGCGCGTTGCCCTCGCCCGGCGACTTCGTGGCGCAGGTCCGCGACCGTGCCGTCGCGGTGCTGGCCGGACCCGGCGTGCCCTCGTCGGACACGACCGACCTGGCCCGCTCCTGCGAACTGGTCGTCCGTCTCGCGCTGTCCTGCGTGGCCGCACCGCCCGGCGACGGCGGCGTCACGGACCTGGTGCGCGGCGCCCTGCACCGGCAGCCGGTGTGAGCCCCGTACGCCTCAGCGCGCGGAAGCACGCCTCAGTGCGCCGAGCCGGACAGTTGCAGGCCGATGATGCCGATGATGACCAGGCTGATGGAGACGATCTTCAGCGTGGAGACGATGTCGCCGAGGAAGACCATGCCGTAGATGGCGGTCCCGGCCGCGCCGATGCCGGTCCACACCGCGTACGCGGGACCCACGTCGAGTTTCTTCAAAGAGAGCGTCAGCAGGCCGAAGCTGCCGATCGCGAAGATGCAGAACGCGATGGTCGGCCAGAGTCTGGTGAAGCCGTGCGACAGCTTCAGACAGACCGCGAAGCCGGTTTCGAGCAACCCGGCCACGATGACCAGCAGCCACGCCATGTGCTGTCCTCCCCGTTTCTCCCCGTGACCGCGTGTCAGGCGTTTGTCAGGGTTGGCATCCGGCTTTTGCGATTATGCCCTTACCGAACCGGCCCCAAGACAAACCCCGCGTGAAGAGAAACAACGCGACGGTCAGTCCCCTTCCTTCCGCTCGCGCGTCCCCAGCAGCCGCCGCAGCGAGTACAGCCGGGCGGGATCGGCGTGCCCCTCGGCCACCCACGCGTCCAGCGCGCAGTCCGGCTCGTCGTGACTGCACGCGCGCGGGCAGCCCGCCGTGCCCGGCTCCAGGTCGGGGAAGGCGTGGATGACCCGGGACGGGTCGATGTGCGCGAGCCCGAACGACCGTAGGCCCGGTGTGTCGATGACCCAGCCGTCCGTGCCGGTGAGCGGGAGCGCCAGGGCCGAGGTCGTCGTGTGGCGGCCGCGTCCGGTCACCGCGTTCACATGCCCCGTCAGCCGCCGCCGTTCCTTGGGCACCAGCGCGTTGACCAGGGTCGTCTTGCCCACGCCCGAGTGGCCGACGAACGCCGTGATCTTATCCTGGAGCTGCTCGAACACCCGCTCGGCCGCATCGCCGTTCTCCAGCTCCTCGCGGCTGGTGACGACGTACGGGATGTCCAGGTCGCCGTAGAGCTCCAGGAGCTTGTCGGGCGGGGCGAGGTCCGACTTGGTCAGCACCAGCAGCGGGTCCAGGCCGCCGTCGTAGGCCGCGACCAGGCAGCGGTCGATCAGGCGTGGGCGTGGCTCGGGGTCGGCGAGGGCGGTGACGATGGCGAGCTGGTCGGCGTTGGCGACGACCACGCGCTCGTACGGGTCGTCGTCGTCCGCGGTGCGCCGCAGCACCGATGTGCGCTCCTCGATGCGCACGATCCGCGCGAGCGTGTCCTTCTTGCCGGACAGATCGCCGACGAGGGCCACCCGGTCGCCGACCACCGCCGCCTTGCGGCCCAGCTCGCGGGCCTTCATCGCCATCACCACACGGTCCTCGACCAGACACGTCAGGCGGCCCCGGTCGACGGTGAGGACCATGCCCTCGGCCGCGTCCTCGTGCTTCGGGCGGATGTTCGTACGCGGCCGGTTGCCCTTGCGGTTGGGGCGGGAACGGATGTCGTCCTCGTCGGTGTGCTTGCCGTAGCGGCGCATGGCGGTGACCCCTACGCCCCGAGCATCCCGGTCCACAGGTCGGGGAAGTCCGGCAGGGTCTTCGCCGTCGTCGCCACGTTCTCGATCTGTACGCCCTCCACCGCGAGGCCGATGATCGCGCCGGCGGTGGCCATGCGATGGTCCTCGTACGTGTGGAAGATCCCGCCGTGCAGCGGGCGCGGGCGGATGTGCAGACCGTCGGCGGTCTCGGTGACGTCACCGCCGAGTTCGTTGATCTCCTTGGTGAGCGCGGCCAGACGGTCCGTCTCGTGCAGCCGCAGATGCGCCACGCCGCGCAGCGTGGAGGGGGAGTCGGCGAGGGCGGCGACCGCCGCGATGCCGGGGGTGAGCTCGCCCACGTCGCCGAGGTCGACGTCGATGCCGTGGATCGAGCCCGAGCCGGTGAACACCAGGCCGTAGTCGGTCAGTTCGCAGGAACCGCCCATTTCGGTGAAGATCTCGCGCAGCCGGTCGCCGGGCTGGGTGGTGCGGGACGGCCAGTCCGGGATCAGCACCTTGCCGCCGGTGACCAGGGCCGCCGCCAGGAACGGCTGGGCGTTCGACAGGTCCGGCTCGATCGTCAGGTCCCGGCCCAGCAGGGCGCCCGGCGTGACCCGCCAGACGTTGCGCTCGCCGCCCGACTCGGGGGTGTCGACCTGCGCACCGACCGCGCGCAGCATGTCGACGGTCATCCGGATGTGCGGCATGGACGGCAGCGTGGAGCCGATGTGGCGGACCTCCACGCCCTGGTTGAAGCGCGGGCCGGACAGCAGCAGGGCGCTGACGAACTGGGACGACGACGAGGCGTCGACCTCGACCGGGCCGCCGTCCAGCGCGCCCCCGCCGTGCACGGTCAGCGGCAGCGCGCCGCGGCCGTCGTCGTCGATCCGGGCACCGAGCACGCGCAGTGCGTCGATCACGCCGTTCAGGGGACGCTCGTACGACCTCGGGTCGCCGTCGAAGCGGATGGGCCCGTCGGCGAGCGCGGCGACCGGCGGCAGGAAGCGCATCACCGTGCCGGCGTTGCCGACGTCGACGGTGGCCGGGCCGCGCAGCCCCGCCGGGAGCACGCGCCACGCCTCGCCGGTGCCGTCCGGGCCCACGCCCTCCTCGATGCCGACACCCATCGCCCGCAGGGCACCGGCCATCAGCAGCGTGTCGCGGGAGCGCAGCGGGCGGCGCAGCCAGCCGGGCTCGGAGGCGAGGGCGGCCAGCACCAGGGCGCGGTTGGTGACCGACTTGGACCCGGGCACGTGGACCGTCGCGTCGACGGCTCCGCTCGCGTGCGGGGCGGGCCAGAGGGCGGTGTCTGCGGGGTTCTGCGCCATGGGCCCCACTCTAGTAGGCGGCGGTGGTTCGGGTACGGGTGCGTTGTGGCTGGTCGGGCAGTCGACGGCGCGCCATCGCCAGCCGCTCACAGCTCCAGCAGCCAGCGCCCGCCACCGATCAGCGAGCTCAGCGACACCACGTGGAAGAGGAACAGCCACAGCCCCGCCGGTACGTTCGTCAGCCGCGACAACTGGTCGGCGTCCGAGTCACCCGCGCCTGACCGCCGCCGTTTCCCCTGCAGCTCGAACGCCGGGCGCACTCCGCCGAGCAGCAGGAACCACACCACCACGTACGCGAACGCCGCCTGCACCTGGGGCCCCGCCAACCAGGAGACCAGGAGGAACGCGCCGCCGGTCAGGAAGACGGTCAGGACGCCGTACGCGTTGCGGATCATCACCAGCATCGCCACCAGCAGGGCCGTCGCCACCCACAGCAGCAGCGTGATGCGCCCGGTGGCGAGCAGCGCGGCGCCGCCGAGGCCCAGCAGCGGGGGAGCGGTGTACCCGGCGGCAGCGGTGAGGATCATGCCGATGCCGTACGGCTTGCCCCGGCTGACCGTGAGGCCGCTGGTGTCGGAGTGCAGGCGTATGCCGGTCAGGGTGCGGCCGGTGAGCAGCGCGATCAGACCGTGGCCGCCCTCGTGGGCGATGGTGATGGCGTTGCGTGCGACGCGCCACAGCCCGTGCGGGACGATCACGGCGAGGGCCGCGGCCAGGGTGGCGAGTACGACCCACAGGTCGGGGTCGGGCTGGGTGCCGACGAGTTCGTCCCAGAGAGAGGTGGCTGTCGTGCTGTCCATGTTTCCGGGGCGCTCCCTGTTGTCGGCGAGGTCTGGCAGTGTGGCACGTATGTGCGGCCGGTATCTGAGACGCCGATGTAGCAGGGGTCGTTCCTGACGGCAAACATGCAGGTCACAGCGGCAGAGCCCCAGAGTGATCCGGGGCTCTGCCGCTACCGTGCTGACTGTGTGCCGCCACCGGCACGACGGGCATGGTCAACGTGGGTGCCCGCCTCCTGGGCGCGGGGCTGCCGAAGGGCTGGAGCCGTGCCGGGAGCTGTTCGGGCGTGCTGAACAGCTCCCGGCGTCGGCGGCCGCAGCTGCACAGCCTCAGGCGGGGTGGGTCCGCCGGGGTCGGTTACGGCGTCACCACCTTGCCGCCGAAGGTCACCACCAGGCGGCCGTCCGAGGCGAAGGACCAGCCCAGCGCGCCGCTGTAGGAGGAGCACCGGGAGCCGTTCGAACCCGTCCACCACTGGTTCGAGCTGTCGGAGTTGCCGATGATCCGGTCGTTCGAACCGCCGTCGCAGGAGGTGTTGTCCCGGAACACCGACCTGCTGCCGGAGTCGAAGTTGAAGTTGCGCTGTTCGTTGCCGATGCTGACGTTGTCCGAGATCTGCATCGTGCCGGTGTTGCGGTTGTAGGTGAACCCGTGCTTGCCGTTCCCGTAGGCGATGCTGCGCCGGACGATGTGATCGACCCCGATGTCCTCGCCGCCGAGCTTGTAGCCGTTGCGGTCACCGTTGCCGGCCTGGCCGCCGTTGCTGAGGGTGCCGTTGTCGTAGGCGAGGGAGTCCTCGATGGTCACCGCGCCGATGGGGCCGGTGTCCGTCTTGGTGAAGAGGTCCCAGCCGTCGTCGATGTTGTTGTGGGCGACGGCGTAGCGGAAGACGTTCCCGGGGCCGGAGGTGAGCTTCGCGGCGAAGCCGTCGGCGTCCTCGCCGTCGGAGTCGGCGTTGTCGTGCGACTCCGCGCTCAGGATGAGGTTGTTGGACGGCCACTGGTCCTTGGGGGTGGTGGAGGTCATCCGGGACAGCTGCAGCCCGGTGTCCCGGTTGAAGCGGGTCACCGTGCGCTCGATGACGTTGTTGCTGCCGCCGACGAAGATGCCGTTGTCCCCGGCCCGTTCGACGACGAGGCCCTTGACGTGCCAGTACGACCCGTTCACGGCGAGTCCGCGGTTGGACGAACTCTCGCTCTGCGCCGAGAAGTTCAGCACGGGGGTCTCACCCGGGTAGGCGGCCAGTTCGGTGCGGTCGCCCGAGGTGCCGTTCTTGCCCGCCGGGATGGTGACGGTCTGCGAGTAGCGGTAGGTGCCGCCGCGCATGTAGATCGTCCCGCCGGGAGTGACGCGGGAGATCGCCGAGGTGAGCGTCGTCGGGTTCGACTGCGTTCCGGCTGCGCTGTCGCTCCCGTTCGGCGCCACGTACAGCGCATCGCCGGCCGGCGGCTGGCTGCCGCCGCCCTCGACGGGGATGAGGGCGAACTGCTGGTTGACTCCGTCGTGGGGGGTGTGCTGGGAGATGCGGGCGCCGTCGGCGGTGGACCACTCCCAGACGTCGAGGGCCTTGCCGCTGAAGCGGTTGATGAACCGGTGGTAGCCGTTCCCGAGGTCGTCCAACCGCCACTGCTGGTTCTCTTCGCCGAGGTCGGTCCACTGCACGATCTGTGCGCCGTTGTCGGGGTTCCACTCGAAGACGTCGAGAGCCTTGCCGGAGTGGCGGGCCTGGATGCGGTAGAAACCGTCGCCCGCGTCCAGGAAGCGGAACTGCTGGTTGGTGGCGTCGGAGCGGGACCACTGGATGAGGCCGGCCCCGTCCTCGGTGCTGCGGGCCTGGATGTCCAGGACCTTGCCCGAGTGGCGGGACTGGATGACGTACCAGGTGTCGGATGCCGGCTCGGCGTGACTGGGACTCGCGCCGAACAGGCCCAGCAGAAGGGCGAAAGCGCTTGCTATCGCGAGGGTGATCCAGCTGTGCCGATGTCTCCGGCCGTGTCGTTCGCGCGGAGGCGAGGATGGTGAGGACATGGTGCTGACCCCTTTCCAAAAGTGTGCGGATCCGGATAGATGCACAGAGGGGGAGCGCTCCCAATGGGTTCGGAACGTAGCAATTCGCCATGAACCCGTCAACGGAATGGACAGAAAGCGCTATCTTTTTTGGAGCAGACAAACCGTCTGGCGTTCCCGCGGTGACCGCGGCGTCGTCCCCCGGCACCAGACGCAGAGCGTCCAACGGAGCGGTCCACGAGCCGCGGCCCGATTCCAGCGCGCAGATCACCGAAAGGGCCGGCCAGGGACGGGGTGCGCTGGTCCTTGCCGCGTCGGTAGGTGTCCGGGTTCGCTACTGGCCGGCCGCCTCGGGCCGGGGCGCGATGTCCGGCTCCCGCTCCTCGCCCGGCGCGGATTGCGGGAAGGCGCGGCGCACGAATCCCGCGATGTGGTCGTACAGCAGGTGTGCGGCGCCGGCCGCGTCGCCCTCCAGCGCGCGGGTGAGGATCCGCCGGTGCTCCTCCGCCTCCCGCTCCCAGCTGGGGGTGGACTCCCAGGCCACCGTCGAGACCAGCGCCGCCTGGTCGCGCAGGTCGTCGAGCATGTGCACCAGGAGCGGGTTGCCGCACGGGTGGTAGAGCGCGCGGTGGAAATCCCGGTTGGCCAGGGAGCGGCCGGCCCGGTCCTCGGCGGCGTCGGCGCGATCCAGCGCCGCCTGGGCGCCGGCGAAGTCCGACTGCGCGAGGATGCTGCGGCGCAGCGCCTCCGGTTCGAGCATCAGCCGCACGTCGTAGACGGAGCGGGCCATGGTCGCGTCCACGGCGCGCACGGCCGCGCCCTTGTACTCGCTCATCACCACCAGTCCGCGTCCGGCCAGCGTCTTGAGCGCTTCCCGGACGGGGGTCTTGGACACCCCGAACCGCCCGGCCAGCTCGCTCTCGACCAGCGGCTGTCCCGGCGGGAGCTGGCCCGTGAGGATGGCCTGCGTGAGGTGCTCCAGGACGAACTGGGTCCTGGAGGGGACGGGGACGACCGGTGTGGTGCCGGGCACGGGCACATTCATGCGGCAACAGCTCTCAGGTCTCGTCTGTCATATGTCATATATAGCGTCATCGTAGGGCGCTGGACGTTGGCGGACCGCGGAGTCCCGCGGGAGCGCCGGGTGGACCTGGGCGGGGTCGGGGACGGCGTCGGCCGGGGGCGAGGTGTCGAGCGGGGGTCATCCGAGGCGGGTGCCGTTCTCCACCAGCCGCACCGGCCGGTGAGTGTCGGCCGACCTGCTCGCCGCGACACCCACGAGCACGCTGCGGATGCCGTCGCGATAGCCCGCCTGCCGGCCCAGGGGGTCCCCGGTGGGGCCGCGGAAGACGTCGTCGAGCAGGAGCCGGTCGCCGCCGCCGTGCCCGCCGCCCGCCCGCCGTCCGTCGTCTCCGTCGTCTCCGTCATGCAGGGCGATCTCCTCCCGCGGGGACCAGTGCCGCTGCAGGGTCAGCCGTTCCCACGTTCCTTCGGCGTTCTCCTTGCTGCGCGCCGAGGGGTCGATGGCGGCCTGTGGCGGCGTCCAGGCGCGTTCGCAGACCTCCAGTTCGGCCCGGCCCTCGGTGCCGTTCACCGCCACCCGGTAGCCCTCGAAGGGCGCGTGGGCGTGCAGCGAGTAGGTCAGCATCGCCCGGTTGTCGTAGCGGACCAGCACCGCCATGGTGTCGTCGATGGTCACTCCGTCGCCGAACACGTCCTGGTCCCGCAGATAGCCGTCCTCGTGCTCGGCGTCGAGGTAGAGCCGCGCGAGCCGTTCGTCGCGCGACATGTCCAGCAGGAAGGGGTCGGTGTCGGTCGAGGGCGCGCCGGTGCCGCGCGCGGGCCGCGGGCCCAGGCCGCGTCCGCGGGCGTTCTCGCTGCCGTAGAAGAGCAGGTCCGCCTGGGCGAAGACCAGCTCGGGGCTGGCGTCCAGCCACCAGTTCACCAGGTCGAAGTGATGGGTGGACTTGTGCACCAGCAGGCCGCCGGAGCGCGTCCGGTCCCGGTGCCAGCGCCGGAAGTAGTCCGCGCCGTGGATGGTGTCCAGCGCCCACTCGAAGTGCACGGAGGTCACCTGGCCGACGGCGCCGTCGGCGATGAGCCGCCGCAGCGCCGTGTTCCGCGGCGAGTAACGGTAGTTGAAGGTGACGATGATCTGGGCGGTGCTGCGCTCGGCCGCGGCCGCGATCGCCGCGCAGCCCTCCGCGTCCGTGGTGAGCGGCTTCTCCACCACGACGTCCACCCCGGCGTCCAGAGCGGCGCACACGTAGTGGGCGTGGGTGGCGTCCACCGAGGTCACCAGCACCGCGTCGGCTCCCTCCAGCATCTCGGTGAAGCCGTCCGGCCCGAAGCACGGCACGGGCCCACGGCCCGCCGCGGCCATGCGCTGGTTGTAGAAGTCCATCCGGGTCCGGTTGGTGTCACAGAGCGCGACGATCTCTCCGGTGTCGCTCCAGTCACCGAGCAGCGCGTCGACGTACATCTGCGCGCGGTGGCCGAGCCCGACGACGGCGTAGCGGCGTTTGCCACGCGATTCCACAGGCGGCTCCTCGAAAGCGGGTCTTCGGGGGTCAGGCGATACAGGCGGTTCAGTGATTCAGGCGGTTCAGTCAGGTGGTTCAGGTGGTTCAGGCGGTTCACGCCGCGCGACGGCGTGCCCGGGGGCGGCGAGCCGCCCGGCCGGTGGGGCCGGGCAGGGCACGCCGGTTGTCAGCGGGGCGGGGATCAGCCGAGCGTGCTGTTCGCCTCCTGCAGGAATCCCTCGGCGGCGTCCTGCGGGGTCTTGCTGCCGGAGATGACTTCCTGGCCGTAGCGCTCCAGCATGTCCGGGATGTCGGCGGCGCCGTCCGGATAGGCGGAGGGCGGGTCGGCCAGCTTGTCGCGGACCTTGTCGACATAGGCCAGCGAGGCCTGGTCGGGTGCGGGCAGGTCGCCCTTGATCTCCTGGAGGACCTTGCTGTTCATCGGCAGCCCGCGGTCGCTGCCCAGGATCTTGCCCGCCTGCGGATCGTTGACGAGGAAGTCGATGAGCTTGCCCGCCGCCTTCTGCTGCTTGCTCTGTGCGCCGACGGCCCAGAACATCGTCGGCTGGAGGAACATGCCGCTGCTCGTCGCCCCCTGCTCCTGCGGCATCTGCAGCAGGCTGATCTCCTGGCCCGAGGCGGTGCTGGCGGCGCTGAGCTGGTTGGTCCAGTACATCCCCATGCCACCCTGGTTGGTGCCGATGAGGGACTGCTCGATGCTGTTGGAGCCCAGCTCGTTGCTGAGGGCGGCGTCGGGGGAGCCCTTCGCCTTGATCATGTCCGCGCTGAGCTTGTACCAGTCGGCGAGGGTGCCGGCCGAGACGCCTATCTTGCCGTCCTTGTAGAGCGGCTCGCCGCGTTGTGCGGCGAAGACGTTCAGGAAGGCGTCGTTGAAGTTGATCTGGGTGCCGTAGACGCCGTCGCCGCCGGCCTTGGTGAGCTCGGCGCTGACGTCCTGGTAGTCCTCCCAGGTCCAGGACGTGTCGTCGGGGACGTCGACCCCGGCCTTCTCGAAGACCGAGGGGTTGGCCATCACGGCGAAGGCGTTGGCGCCGGTGGGGATGGCGTACTGGGTGCCGTCCACCGCGCCGCTGGAGAGCAGCTTCTGGTCGAGATCGCCGGTGTTCACCAGCCCCTTGAGATTGGCGAGCGTGTTGTTGCGGGCGAACTCGCCGAGCTTGCGGATCTCGATGGCGAAGACGTCCGGGGCGTCCCCGCCGGCGACCTTGGTGGTCAGCTGGTCGTAGTAGGCGTCCCAGTCGGAGTACGACGACTTGATCGTGATGTCCGGATTCTCCTTCTCGAAGACGTCGATCGCCTCCTCAGTGATCTTGTGCCGACTGGCCTCGCCCCACCAGCTGACGTTGAGCGTGACCTTGCCGTCGTCGCCGGATCCCGAGTCGCCTCCGCAGGCGGCGGTGGCGGTCAGGAGGCCCGTGGCCGCGAGGGCCACGCACAGCCTTTTCGTTCTCGGTCGGTGAAGCACGGGAGTTCTCCTTCGGTGCGTTCCAGTGGGTAGAAGTCAGTGGGGGGAGAGAGGGGTGGGGGAGGAGACGTACTGTTCCTGGGGCTACTTCAGGCCGGTGACGGCGACCCCGCGGACCAGGTATTTCTGGCCCGCCAGGAAGAAGCCGAAGATCGGGCCGAGGGAGAGCACCGACATCGCGAACATCGGCCCCCAGGCGGACTGGCCCGACGAGTCGAGGAAGGTGCGCAGGGCCACCGGCACGGTGTGCATCTCCGGATCGGTCAGGAAGATCAGCTGGCTGAGGAAGTCGTTCCAGGTCCAGATGAAGGTGAAGATGGCGGTGGTGGCCAACGCCGGCAGCGACAGCGGAATGATGATCCGGCTGAAGATGCGCCAGTGGCCGGCCCCGTCGATCCGCGCCGCCTCGTCCAGGTCGCGCGGCAGCGTCCGGATGAACTGCACCATCAGGAAGACGAAGAAGGCGTCGGTGGCGAGGAACTTCGGGACGATCAGCGGGTAGAACGTGTTGATCCAGTCCAACTGCTTGAAGAGGATGTACTGCGGCACGATCACCACCTGCAGGGGCAGCATGATGGAGCCCAGCATGAGCGCGAACCACAGGCGCTTCAGCGGAAACTCCATGCGCGCGAAGGCGTACGCGGCCAGGGAACAGGCCGTCAGGTTCCCCAGTACGGAACCGCCCGTGATGATCAGCGAGTTGAGCAGGTAGTGACTGAAGGGGTTCGTCAGCGCGTTCCAGCCGTCGACGAAGTTCTGTGCGGTGATGCTGGTGGGTATCAGCCCCTGCTCGCGGAAGATGAGCCCCTCCGGCTTCAGGGAGCTGGAGATCATCCACAGCAGCGGATAGAGCATCACCAGGCCGAAGAGGATCAGGCCGAGGTGGATCAGGAGTTTCTTCCCCCGCACCGCGAGCAGGGCTCTGGCCAGCATCGTGTCGTTCAGGCCGGCCCGGGCGGCGTCGTCGTCGGTCTTCAGCTCATTTGTCACCGTAGAACACCCAATACTTCGACGTCAGGAAGTTCACCGCGGTCAGGCAGGCGATGATGACCACCAGGAACCAGGCCATCGCCGAGGCGTAGCCCATCTCGAAGGAGTTGAAGCCCTTGGTGTACACGTACATCGTGTAGAAGAGCGTCGAGTCCGAGGGGCTTCCGTTTCCGCCGCTGACCACGAACGCCTGGGTGAAGGACTGGAAGGCGCCGATCAGCTGCAGAATCAGGTTGAAGAAGATGACGGGGGTCAGCAGCGGCACCGTGATGTGGAAGAACTGCCGCACCTTGCCGGCCCCGTCCATGCTGGCGGCCTCGTAGTAGCTGGCCGGGATCTGCCGCAGACCGGCCAGGAAGATCACCATGGGTGAGCCGAAGGTCCACACGTTCAGCACGATGAGCGTCCCCAGCGCGGTGGACGGATCGCCGATCCAGCTGCGCCCGTCGACGCCGAACAGGCTGAGGAAGTGGTTGAAGAGGCCGTCGTCCCCGAAGACCTTCCGCCACAGAATGGCGATGGCCACGCTGCTGCCGAGCAGTGAGGGCAGGTAGTACACCGAGCGGTAGATGGCCAGTCCCCGCACGCCCCGGTCCAGCACCAGTGCCAGCAGCAGCGCGAAGGCCAGCTGCAGGGGCACCGAGACGAAGACGTAGATCGTGGTGTTCTCCAACGCCTTCAGGAACCGAGGGTCGTCGAACATCCGGGTGTAGTTGTCCAGGCCGACCCAGTTCGAGCCTCCGATGAGGCTGTAGTCGGTGAACGACAGGTACAGCGAGGCCAGCAGCGGCCCCGCGCTGATGAAGAGCAGCCCGGCGAACCATGGCGCCAGGAAAAGGTACGCGGTGAGCGCCTCCTTGCGCCGTCGCCGCTTACGCGCCCGGCCGGCCTCCCGCGCACTCGCGGAGCGCCGGTCGTCGGGTGGCACCGCGTCCGCGAGCGGACGCACCTGAGTGCCGGTCATGCAAAGCCTCCTGACATCGTGCGGCCCGCCTGCCCGCACCACCTGCGGTGAGCAGCCCGCAGCTGGGACGGGCGGCTCGATTGCATGTCATATATGACGTATGAAGTACGTCGTATGACGTGGCAACGTAGGGTCCTGCGAGGGAGTCGTCAATGCTGCGTGCAGGATTTGTCGCCGTCGCCGCGCACTTGGGAATTCCGGGGGAAATGGGTCTGCCCCGCCTCTTGACACCTCTGGGGTGCGCTCGTACGCTCGGTCGCTGTCATTTCATACGTGATATATGACATGCAATGTATTGGGAGTTGATCCTCCGGCCCCGGCAACGACGACCTGCGACACTGGTTCGCCGCGACGACGCTCGGCAACGGTCTGCCACTCTTGGACGAGGCGGCAATGATCCAGCGTTTCCGCAGGTCGGAGGGTTTTGATATGTGCGGACGGTATGCAGCGAGTCGTAGGCCCGAGGATCTCGCAGGAATCTTTGAGATCGAGAAGTGGGATCCGGAGGAGACCCTGGAGCCCGACTACAACGTGGCTCCCACCAAGGAGGTCCACGCCGTCCTGGACCGCCCTCTGAAAGACGTGGCCGACCCGCGCCCGGTCCGGCAGCTGCGCAAGCTCAGGTGGGGGCTCGTCCCGTCCTGGGCCAAGACGCCGGAGGGCGCCGCCCGGATGATCAACGCGCGCGCCGAGACCGTCCACGAGAAGCCCGCCTTCCGTCGCGCCTTCGCCGCCCGGCGCTGCATCCTGCCCGCCGACGGCTACTACGAGTGGGTCACCGGCAAGCAGGAGCGGGACCTGGAGGTCGAGGGCAAGAAGAAGCGGCCGCGCAAGCAGCCGTACTTCGTGCTGCCCGCCGACGGGTCCGTCTTCGCGATGGCGGGGCTGTACGAGTTCTGGCGGGACCGGACGCTGCCCGACGACCACCCGCAGGCCTGGTGGGTCACCTGCTCGGTGATCACCACCGAGGCCGAGAGCAGCCCGCTGGCCGTGGCCCCCGCCGAGGGCCCGCACACGCTCGCCGACATCCACCCCCGGATGCCGCTGATGCTCACCCCCGACCGCTGGGACGCCTGGCTCGACCCGTCCCGCACCGACCCCGAGGACCTGCGTGAGCTGCTCGCTGCGCCCCCGCCCGGCCTGATGCGCGCCTACCCGGTGACGACGGCCGTCTCCAACGTCCGCAACAACGGCCCGGAGCTGCTGAAGGAGCTGGAGGGGCCGGTGGAGGGCACACTCTTCTGATGTGACTTCCCACGTGACCGACGTGACCACCGAGACAGTCGAAACCGACGCGGGCACCGCCCGTATCACCTGGCACAAGGCGCACAAGGCCCGCCTCGTCCTCGCCGTCGGCCACGGCGCCGGCGGCGGCATCGAGGCCCGTGACCTCAAGGCGCTCGCGGACGTGCTGCCCCGGCACGGCGTGACCGTCGCCCGGGTGGAGCAGCCCTGGCGGGTCGCCGGGAGGAAGGTGGCACCGGCGCCGAAGACCCTGGACGCCGGCTGGCGCGGCATCTGGCCCGCGCTGACCACGCCGGGGCGCCCCGTGATCTCCGGCGGGCGCAGCGCGGGTGCCCGGGTGGCCTGCCGCACGGCGACGGAGCTCGGCGCGGCGGCCGTGCTCGCCCTCAGCTTTCCGCTGCACCCGCCGGGCAGGCCGGAGAGGTCCCGCGCCGGGGAACTGCTCGGCGCGGGGGTGCCCACCCTTGTCGTACAAGGGGGAAACGACCCGTTCGGGAAGCCGGAGGAGTTCCCGGACGGGGCGTACGAGCTGGTCGAGGTGCCGTACGGCGATCACGGCTTCGCCGTGCCGAAACGGGCGCAGATCAGCCAGGAACAGGCCGTCGGCATGATCACGGACGCGGTGGTCAAGTGGACGGGGTCACTGAAGTAAAGATTCGGGAATGCCCCGGTCACGACCACTGTTGAGGCGGACAGAAGTGCTGATGACCAGCACCGACGTCGTAGGAGAGGAAGTCCGCCGCATGGGTTCGACCTTCTGCCCGAGCCGCCGCAGCCGTACTGACCTGGACTGGACGGTGCTGCACGCGGCCAGGACCGCCCCCATTCGAGCGGCGGCGGGTGCGGATCGTCGTCTATCCTCCGATTCTGGTGGGACCGGGTTCGGTCCTGCCCAGATTCCTGAGGAGGTGGGTCCGGTCACCGGTAACGACGCAGGGACCGACAACGGCCAGGCGGAGCTGCCCGAGGGCCAGGGCAACAGCGCGGAGACGACCGCGGAGCGCAGTGCGCGCTTCGAACGGGACGCGCTCGAATTCCTCGACCAGATGTACTCGGCCGCGCTGCGCATGACACGCAACCCGGCCGATGCCGAGGATCTGGTGCAGGAGACCTACGCCAAGGCGTACGCGTCCTTCCACCAGTTCCGCGAGGGCACCAACCTCAAGGCGTGGCTGTATCGCATCCTCACCAACACCTTCATCAACTCGTACCGCAAGAAGCAGCGCGAACCCCAGCGCTCCGCGGCCGAGGAGATCGAGGACTGGCAGCTCGCCCGCGCCGAGTCGCACATGTCGACGGGCCTGCGTTCCGCCGAGTCGCAGGCGCTCGACCACCTGCCCGACTCGGACGTGAAGGCAGCGCTGCAGGCGATCCCCGAGGAGTTCCGCATCGCCGTCTATCTGGCGGACGTAGAGGGCTTTGCGTACAAGGAGATCGCGGACATCATGGGGACACCCATCGGTACGGTGATGTCCCGGCTGCACCGGGGCCGCCGTCAACTGCGCGGCATGCTCGAGGACTACGCCCGTGAGCGTGGGCTGGTCCCGGCCGGCGCCGGAGAGTCGAACGAAGCGAAAGGCTCGGGCTCATGAGCTGCGGAGAGCCGCACGAGACGGACTGCAGTGAGGTCCTCGACCATCTGTACGAGTTCCTCGACAGTGAGATGCCGGACGTCGATCGCGAGAAGTTCCAGCAGCACTTCGAGGAGTGCTCGCCGTGCCTGGAGAAGTACGGCCTGGAGCAGGCCGTGAAGAAGCTGGTCAAGCGGTGCTGCGGGCATGACGACGTGCCCACCGACCTGCGCGCCAAGGTGATGGGGCGGATCGAGCTGATCCGCTCCGGGCAGACCGTGCCCGAGCACGACGTGACGACGGCCACCGCACAGGAGTCCTGACTCCGCGTACGTCGCGCACTCCGGGTGCGAGCCGTCGTCACCCGAACGCGTTAATAGGCCGCCCGTCGGCCCGCGCCCCCTCCGTACCGCCCTAGGCTCCGGAGCCCGGACAGGCATGGGACTGGGGGAGGGCGTCATTCATGGAGGCGGTTCCGGCACGGGCACGCGCGTATGTGGCCTGTGTCGTCCTCGGCGCGCTGATGTGCCTGCTGCCGCTGCCCGCGCCGCGGACGCCCTGGTGGGCGATGACGCTGCTCGCCGTCCTGTACGCCTGCGGGGAGTGGCTCGCCCGCAGGCGGTTCCCCGGCACCTTCTACCCCGTGCTGCTCGCCGGGGTGTTCCTGCTGCCCCCGCCCGCCGCCGCGCTGGTCGCGCTGCCGGGTGCGCTGCTGTCGCCCGTCGAGCGGCGCCCCGCCTGGCTGCGGCGCCTCTGGCGGGCGGCCGAGCTGGTGGTGGCCGTGTGGGCGGCCGGGCAGGTGTTCCGGGCGCTGGGCGGGCGGGACGCCGTGGTGGCGTCCGACGTTCCGTACGCGCTCGGCCCGGCGGCGGGTGCGGTGCTGGCGTTCTGCGCGGTGCTGACCGTGCTCGACGGCGGGATTCTCGTCGTCGCCGAGCGGGTGCCGGTACGGCGGGCCTGGCGCGGTCTGCTGCTGCGGTCGCTGGCGCCGGTCGGCGTGCACGGGCTCGCCGGGTTGATGATGGCCGTACTGTGGCGCAGCCCGTACGGACCCCTGGCCGCGCTGCTCGTGCTGCTGCCGATGGGCGTGTCCTGGTGGGCGTTCGCGCAGTACCACCGGGAGCGGGGCGCCCATCAGGCGACCATCCGGGCGCTGGTGCAGGCCGTCGACATCAAGGACGAGTACACGCGCGGGCACAGCGAGCGGGTCGGGCAGGCCTCGATGATGATCGCGCGCGAGCTCGGCATGGACGACGAGCGGGTCGAGGTGCTGCGGTTCGCCGGGATCCTGCACGACGTGGGGAAGTTGGGGGTGCCCACGCGGCTGCTGCGCAAGGACGGGCCGCTGACGCCCGAGGAGCGGCGGGTGATCGAGCTGCATCCGGAGTACGGGCACGAGATGGTGCGGGGGATCTCCTTTCTCGGGGAGGCCCGGGCCGCCGTCCTGCATCATCACGAGCGGCTGGACGGGAGCGGGTATCCGTACGGGCTCGTGGGGAGCCAGATTCCCGAGTCCGCGCGGGTGGTCGCCGTCGCCGATGCGTTCGACGCCATGACGTCCACTCGGTCCTACAGCAGGGCCCGGCCCGTCGCTGCCGCGTTGGAGGAGCTGGAGCGGTGTGCGGGACGGCAGTTCGATCCGGTGATGGTGGCTGCGCTGGTGCGGGTGGTACGGCGGTCCGGGTGGGACCCCGTGGTCACCGCTGACGGCGTGCCGTCCCGTCGCGTTCACCCACCCCACTCACCCGTTTCCAGCCGGGCGGGAGCGGACCGTTGAAAGGTGGCCGGGTCCTCTTTCTGATTCACGGCTCCGCCGCCCTCCTCGTCCTCGTCTCCCTCGGCGTCACCTTCTGGACCGGCGTCGAGCAACGCGGCATCGCGCTCGCCTTCGGTGCGCTCGTCGCCCTCGGTGAACTCACCCGCTGGTACGGACCGCAGGTCAGGGAAGCCGCTCCGCTCGGGGCCGCCGGGGCCTTGTCGTACGCCCTGCTCGGGGAGGACGCCGGGCGCGCCACCACGCACGGGGTCGCCCAGGTGGTGAGCGTCGTGCTGGCCGCCTCGCTCGTCGGGTGTGTGCCGCACATCGCGCGCGGGCGTGGGCCCGTGTTCGATCATCTGGCGCGGCGGGTGCTCACCGTCGGGTTCGCCGCCGTGTGCTTTCAACCGCTGTACAAGCACGGCACGTTCGCGGACTGGAGCGGCCCCGCCTACGCGCTGCTGCTGGTCGCGCTGCTCACCCTCACCGCGCTGTGCGACGTCGTGCTCGCCGCCGCGCTGGCGCACTCCCGCACCGGGTGGCCGTTCGGGCCGCTGCTGCGGGACGAGCTGCGGGGCGTGCTCGGGGTCGGGTCGGCCGTGGGGGCGACGGGGGCCGTGATGGCGCTGGCGGTCGCGGTCGTCGGGTTGTGGGCGCTGCCCGTGTTCTGTCTGCCGCTGCTGCTCACGCAGGTGTCCCTGCGCCGGTACGCGGCCGTCCGGACGACGTACCGGCAGACCATCGCCTCCCTCGCCCGGGCCACCGAGATCGCGGGGTACACCCCGCCCGGGCACGCGCGCCGGGTCGCCGCGCTCAGCCGGGCCGTCGGGCGGGACCTGGGCCTGAGCGAGCCGGAGCTCACCGTGCTGGAGTACGCGGCGCTGATGCACGACATCGGGCAGCTGAGCCTGGTCGACCCGGTGCCGGCCGGGGCCACGGCCGGGCTGCCCGGCGCCGAGCAGCGGCGGATCGCGCTGCTGGGCGGGGCGGTCGTACGGCAGACCGGGGTGGACCCCGAGGTCGCCGTGGTGGTGGAACGGCAGGCCGATCCGTACCCTGAGCAGCCGACGGCCGCCCGGATCGTGCGGGCGGTCAACGCTTACGAGGAGAAGGTGCGCGACGCGGGCCCCGGTGGGCCGCTGCGCGCGCTGGAGGAGCTGCGGCTGGGGACCGCGGGGGACTACGCTCCCGAGGTCGTCGAGGCGCTGGCCCGGGTGCTGTCGAGGGAGGGTCTGACCCTGCCCTCGGCTGGGTAACCCATGGGTAATGAGCGCCCTTCCAGCCGCACGTGGTTGGATGCGAAGGAGAGGGTGTCCGGGGGCACAGGCCAGCCCACTCCACGGAACTGGCAGGCGGGAATCGTGAGGATCTTCGGCAAGGGACGGCACCGGCCCTCCGCCTCCTGGCGGCAGGCCACCGACCGGGCGTTCACGCTGATCGGGGACGGCCGGTACGAGGACGCGGGCGCGCTGCTCACGCGGGCCGCCGATCTGGAGCCGTGGCTGTCGGAGTCCTGGTTCAACCTCGCGCTGCTGCACAAGTTCCGGCACGACTGGGAGCAGGCCCGGGCGGCCGGTCTGCGGGCCGTCGCCCTGCTCGACCGGGAGACCGGCGCACCCGACTGGTGGAACGTCGGCATCGCCGCCACCGCCCTGCAGGACTGGCCGCTGGCCCGGCGCGCCTGGCAGGCCTACGGGCTGCACGTGCCCGGCGGTGCCACGGACTCCGGCGAGCCCGCCGGCATGGACCTGGGCAGCGCGGCCGTACGGCTGTCGCCCGAGGGTGAGGCCGAGGTCGTGTGGGGACGGCGGCTGGATCCGGCGCGGATCGAGGTGCTGTCCATCCCGCTGCCGTCGTCGGGGCGGCGCTGGGGCGAGGTCGTGCTGCACGACGGGGTGCCGCACGGCGAGCGGACCACGGCCGCCGGGCACTCGTATCCGGTGTTCGACGAGATCGAGCTGTGGGCGCCCTCGCCCGTGCCCACCTGGGTGGTGCTGCTGGAGGCGGCCACCGAGGCCGACCGGGACGCCCTGGAGCAGCTCGCCGCCGACGCCGGGTTCGCCGCGGAGGACTGGTCGTCGTCCGTGCGGCTGCTGTGCCGGTTGTGCTCGGAGTCACGGATGCCGGCCGACGAGGGCGACGGGGAGCATCTGGACCCGCACGATCACAGCGAGCCCGGGCATCCGGGGCCGCTGGGGCATCGGACCGACGGGCAGCTGTGGGTGCCGGAGCGCGAGTGCGGGGTGGCTGCGCCGGCTTCACTGGTTCGGGGGTTGCTGGACGGGTGGGTCGCGGACTCACCCGATTCGAGGGACTGGCGGGATCTGGAAGAGGTCTGCTGACCGGCCGCCGTACCCTGTATCAGCATCACACCCCAGATTTCCCAGGAAGGCGTACGTCGGTCATGGCGCAGCAGGACACCGATCAGCAGCACGCGGGCGTGCTCCCCGTGGACGACGAGGGCTTCGTCATCGACACCGAGGAGTGCGAGGAGCGCGAGGCGGCCTGGCGTGAGCGGGGCGCCTCGCGGCCGATCACCGTGGTCGGGAACCCGGTGCTGCACAAGGAGTGCAAGGACGTCACCGACTTCGGCGAGGAGTTCCAGCAGCTGGTCGCGGACATGTTCGCCAGCCAGCGCACCGCCGAGGGCGTGGGCCTGGCCGCCAACCAGATCGGCGTCGACCTGAAGGTGTTCGTCTACGACTGCCCGGACGACGAGGGCGTCCGGCACGTCGGCGTGGTCTGCAACCCCAAGCTCGTCGAACTGCCCGCCGACAAGCGCCGGTTGGACGACAGCAACGAGGGCTGTCTGTCGGTGCCGACGGCGTACATGCCGCTGGCCCGCCCGGACTACGCCGAGGTGACCGGGCAGGACGAGCGGGGCAACCCGATCAAGGTCCGCGGCACCGGTTACTTCGCTCGGTGTTTGCAGCACGAGACCGACCACCTCTACGGCTACCTCTACATCGACCGGCTCTCCAAGCGGGAACGCAAGGACGCGCTGCGGCAGATGGCCGAGAACGAGCCCCGCTACCCCGTGGTCGCGAACGACTGACACCTCACCCTTCTCCTGCGTACGGCGTCTGATCAGGTTGCTCAGCCTGACCAGGCGCCGTTCGTCTGTCCGTCGCACGTTCGATCGGATTGTGCCGCGAGTGATCCAGAACCAGTCAGGTGACGGGAGGATCTCGGCACTGTGGGGTAGTGAATGAAGCAAATCCGTTCCCAGAACGGTCAGTTGTGGTGCTGAATGGGATGTGCGGGATACGCAACGGCGCACGCCCGGCACAGCGCGAGGGGCGTGCCCAACTGGCGGCTGAGAGGGGTTTGTTCGTGCCTGCTTTCCCACACAGCACCACACCGACCGCAACGGCGGTCGCGATCCCACCCTCGCTGTCTCTTCCGGTGATCGAGACGGCGTTTCCCAGGCAATTGCACCCGTATTGGCCCAGGCTCCAGGAGAAGACCCGGACCTGGCTCCTGGAAAAACGGCTCATGCCGGCGGACAAGGTTGAGGAATATGCCGACGGCCTGTGCTACACCGATCTCATGGCGGGGTACTACATTGGCGCCCCCGACGACGTCCTGCAGGCGATAGCGGACTACAGCGCGTGGTTCTTCGTCTGGGACGACCGGCACGACCGTGACATCGTCCACCACCGCCCCGTGGCCTGGCGCCGGCTGCGGGCACGGCTGCACGAGGCGCTCGACTCCCCACAGAACCATCTGCACCACGAGGATGCGCTGGTCGCGGGGTTCGCGGACAGTGTGCTGCGGCTGTACTCGTTCCTGCCCCGCACCTGGAACGAGCGGTTCGCCCGGCACTTCCACGCGGTGATCGAGGCGTACGACCGGGAATTCCACAACCGAACCGAGGGAATCGTCCCGACGGTCGAGGAATATCTGGCGCTGCGCCGGCTCACCTTCGCGCACTGGATATGGACCGACCTGCTGGAGCCGAGCGCCGGGCAGGAGCTGCCGGACGCCGTGCGAAAGCACCCGGCCTATCGGAAGGCGGCGCTGCTGAGTCAGGAATTCGCCGCCTGGTACAACGACCTCTGTTCCCTGCCCAAGGAAATCGCGGGCGACGAGGTGCACAATCTCGGAATCAGTCTCATCACCCACGAGGGGCTGACTCTCGAAGAGGCAGTCGTCGAAGTCCGGCGGCGCGTCGAGGAATGCATCGCGGAATTCCTCGCCGCCGAACGGGAGGGCTTACGCTTCGCGGACGCCCTCGCCGACGGCACGGTACGCGGAAAGGAACTGAGCGCTGCCGTACGCGCCTGCCTCGGGAATATGCGGAACTGGTTCAGCTCCGTCTACTGGTTCCACCACGAGTCCGGCCGCTACATGGTCGACAGCTGGGACGACCGGTCCACGCCCCCGTACGTCAACAACGAAACGGCAGGTGAGAAATGACCGTCGAGTCAGTCAAGCCCGCAGCCGAGGTACGCCCGGCTGCGGAACTGCGTGAACCGCCCCTCGCGGGCGGCGGTGTCCCGCTCCTCGGCCACGGCTGGAAGCTGGTGCGCGATCCGCTGGCCTTCATGTCCAAGCTGCGCGACCACGGTGACGTGGTCCGGCTGCGGCTCGGCCCGAAGACGGTGTACGCCGTCACCACCCCGGCGCTCACCGGCGCCCTGGCGCTGAGCCCCGACTACAAGATCGACGGCCCGCTGTGGGAGTCCCTGGAGGGCCTGCTCGGCAAGGAGGGCGTGGCCACCGCCAACGGCCCCCGCCACCGGCGTCAGCGCCGCACCATCCAGCCCGCGTTCCGGCTCGACGCGATCCCCGCCTACGGGCCGATCATGGAGGAGGAGGCGCACGGACTCACCACCCGCTGGCAGCCCGGTCAGACCATCGACTGCACCTCCGAGTCCTTCCGGGTCGCCGTGCGCATCGCGGCCCGCTGCCTGCTGCGCGGCGAGTACATGGACGAGCGCGCCGAGCGGCTGTGCCTCGCCCTCGCGACCGTGTTCCGGGGCATGTACCAGCGGATGGTGATCCCGCTCGGGCCGCTGTACCGGCTGCCGCTGCCCGCCAACCGCGAATTCAACCGGGCGCTGGCCGATTTGCATCTCCTCGTCGACGAGATCGTGTCCGAACGCCGGGCATCCGGTCAAAAGCCGGACGATTTGCTGACGGCATTGCTGGCGGCGAAGGACGAGAATGGTGAGCCCATCGGGGAACAGGAGATCCACGACCAGGTGGTCGCGATACTCACCCCAGGGAGCGAAACGGTGGCCTCCACGATCATGTGGCTGCTCCAGGTGCTCGCCGAGCATCCGGAACACGCGGACCGGGTCCGGGACGAAGTTGAATCCGTGACGGGCGGCCGGCCGGTCGCATTCGCGGACGTCCGCAGGCTCACGCACACCAACAATGTCGTCGTGGAGGCGATGCGTTTGCGTCCCGCCGTATGGATACTGACCCGGCGGGCGGTCACCGACACGGAACTCGGTGGCTATCGGATTCCGGCCGGAGCGGACATCATCTACAGTCCGTACGCAATACAGCGCGATCCGCGATCGTATGCGGACAACCTGGAGTTCGACCCCGACCGGTGGCTTCCGGAACGCGTCAAGGACGTGCCGAAATATGCCATGAGTCCGTTCAGCGTGGGTAATCGGAAGTGCCCGAGCGACCACTTCTCGATGGCCCAGCTGACGCTGATCACGGCGGCGGTGGCGACGAAGTACCGCCTGGAGCAGGTGCCCGGATCGAACGACGCGACCCGGGTGGGCATCACGCTGCGTCCGCACCGGCTGCTGCTCACGCCGGTGCCCCGGTGATGGTCAGGCGGCTTCCGGGCCCCTGAACGTGCGCCGGTAGGCGTTGGGGGTGGTCCCCAGCGCCCGGACGAACTGATGGCGCAGTGCGGCCGCGTTGCCGAACCCCGTTCGACCGGCGATCGCGTCCACCGTCTCGTCCGTCGCTTCCAGCAACCGCTGGGCCAGCAGCACGCGTTGGCGCAGGATCCAGCGGTACGGAGTGGTCCCTGTCTCCTGCTGGAAGCGGCGGGCGAAGGTGCGCGGTGACATCAGGGCGCGGGCGGCGAGCTGCTCGACGGTGACCTCCTGGTCGAGGTTGCGCTCCATCCACACCAGCACCTCGGCGACCGTGTCGGCCTCGGAGCGGGGCAGCGGCCGCTCGATGTACTGCGCCTGACCGCCGTCGCGGTGCGGCGGCACCACCATCCGCCGGGCGATCCTGTTGGCGACCTCCGGCCCCTGCTCCTTGCGCACGATGTGCAGACAGGCGTCGATACCGGCGGCCGTACCGGCCGAGGTGATCACCGGGTCCTCGTCGACGTACAGCACGTCCGGCTCGACGACGGCCCGCGGATACCGCCGTTCCAGCTCGTCGGCGTGCCGCCAGTGCACGGCACACCGCCGCCCGTCCAGCAGTCCCGCGGCGCCCAGCGCGAAGACCCCGGAGCACACGCTGAGTACCCGCGCACCCCGCTCTACGCCCCGGCGCAGGGCGTCGAGCAGCTCGGGCGGAAAGGCCCGCGACTCGTAGCCCGAGCCCGCCGGTACGGCGATCAGGTCGGCGCTCTCCAGGCGCTCCAGCCCGTGCTCGACCCGCAGGGAGAAGCCGGCGCTCGACCGCAGCGCCGGCCCCTCGGCGGAGGCGACCGCGAAGTCGTACACCGGCAGCCCTTCGTCGCTCCGGTCGATGCCGAAGACCTCGCAGATCACGCCGAGTTCGAAGGGATTCACGCCGTCGACGAGGACGGCGGCCACGTTGTGCAGCATGCCTCCAGTGTGCCTCAGCGGTGGCAGTAAATCGAGGTTCCACGGCAGTCCTGCCACTGTTGGTAAGGAGCGTCAAGCGCGACAGTGGTGTCCATGAACGCGAACCAGATCGAAGCACTCATCGGAATGCTGGCCGTCGCCGGACTCTTCGTGATCATGTTCCTCCCCGCACTGATCGGCATGGCGCACGAGCGCCGCGTCGACCGGGAGATCAGGGAGGCCCAGGACCGCGCCAAGGAGAAGGAGGATCAGAAGTCCTCGTCCAGGTCGACCGTGCCCTCCACGGCCACCTGGTACGCCGAGGGACGCCGCTCGAAGAAGTTGGTCAGCTCCTGAACCCCCTGCAGCTCCATGAAGGAGAAGGGGTTCTCGGAGCCGTACACCGGGGCGAAGCCGAGGCGCGTCAGGCGCTGGTCGGCGACGCACTCCAGGTACTGCCGCATCGAGTCGGTGTTCATGCCCGGGAGGCCGTCACCGCACAGGTCGCGCGCGAACTGCAGCTCGGCCTCGACGGCCTCCCTCAGCATGTCGGTGACCTGCTGCTGGAGGTCGTCGTCGAAGAGGTCCGGCTCCTCCTTGCGGACCGTGTCGACCACGTCGAACGCGAAGCTCATGTGCATGGTCTCGTCGCGGAACACCCAGTTGGTGCCGGTCGCGAGGCCGTGCAGCAGACCCCGGCTGCGGAACCAGTAGACGTACGCGAAGGCACCGTAGAAGAACAGGCCCTCGATGCACGCGGCGAAGCAGATCAGGTTCAGCAGGAAGCGGCGGCGGTCGGCCTTGGTCTCCAGGCGCTCCAGCTTCTCCACCTCGTTGATCCACTTGAAGCAGAACTCTGCCTTCTCGCGGATCGAGGGGATGTTCTCCACGGCCGCGAAGGCGGCGGCGCGGTCCTCCGGGTCGGGGAGGTAGGTGTCCAGCAGGGTCAGGTAGAACTGGACGTGGACCGCTTCCTCGAAGAGCTGCCTGCTCAGGTACAGGCGCGCCTCGGGGGAGTTGATGTGCTTGTAGAGGGTCAGCACCAGGTTGTTCGCGACGATCGAGTCGCCGGTCGCGAAGAACGCGACCAGCCGACCGATCAGGTGCTGCTCACCGGGGCTGAGCTTGGCGAGGTCGGCGACGTCCGAGTGGAGGTCGACCTCCTCCACGGTCCAGGTGTTCTTGATGGCGTCCCGGTAGCGCTCGTAGAAGTCCGGGTAGCGCATGGGGCGCAGGGTCAGCTCGAAGCCCGGGTCGAGAAGGTTCTGGTTACGGGTGGTCATTACTGGCAGGCCTCGCAGGACTCGGGGTTTTCCAGGGAGCAGGCGACCGCGTCTTCGGGTGCCGACTGCTGTACGGGGACGGTCTTTTCAGGCTGAGCCTGGGCCTGGGCCGCGCGGGCGATGCGGGTCGCCGGGCGCGAGCGCAGGTAGTACGTCGTCTTCAGGCCCGACTTCCAGGCGTACGCGTACATCGAGGAGAGCTTGCCGATGGTCGGCGTCTCCATGAAGAGATTCAGCGACTGGGCCTGGTCGAGGAACGGGGTCCGCGCGGCCGCCATGTCGATGAGCCCGCGCTGCGGGATCTCCCACGCCGTGCGGTAGAGCCGCCGTACGTCCTCGGGGATCCAGGCGAAGTCCTGCACCGAGCCGTTCGCCTCGCGCAGCGCCTCACGGGTGCGGGCGTCCCAGACGCCGAGGGCCTTCAGCTCCTGCACCAGGTAGGAGTTGACCTGGAGGAACTCGCCGGACAGCGTCTCGCGCTTGAACAGGTTCGACACCTGCGGCTCGATGCACTCGTAGGCACCGGCGATCGAGGCGATGGTGGCGGTGGGCGCGATGGCCAGCAGCAGGGAGTTGCGCATGCCGACGGAGGCGATCCGCTCGCGCAGGGCGGCCCAGCGCTCCGGCCAGGTCAGCTCGACGTCGAAATGGTCCGGGTGCAGTACCCCGCGCGCGGTACGGGTCTTCTCCCACGCGGGCAGCGGCCCGTTGCGCTCGGCGAGGTCGGCGGACGCCTCGTACGCGGCGAGCATGATGCGCTCGGCGATCCGGGTGGACAGCGCCTTCGCCTCGGGCGAGTCGAAGGGCAGCCGCAACATGAAGAAGACGTCCTGCAGGCCCATCGCACCGAGGCCGACCGGACGCCACCGGGCGTTGGAGCGGCCCGCCTGCTCGGTCGGGTAGAAGTTGATGTCGACCACGCGGTCGAGGAAGGTGACGGCGGTGCGGACGGTGGCGTCCAGCCGCTCCCAGTCGATGCTTCCGGTCGCCGTGTCGACAAAGGCGCCCAGGTTCACCGACCCCAGGTTGCAGACGGCCGTCTCCCCGTCGCTCGTGACCTCCAGGATCTCCGTGCAGAGGTTCGAGGAGTGGATGACCTGGCCCGGCTCGGCGGTCTGGTTGGCGGTCCGGTTGGCGGCGTCCTTGAAGGTCATCCAGCCGTTGCCGGTCTGCGCGAGGGTGCGCATCATCCGGCCGTACAGCTCGCGGGCGGGAAGGGTCTTCTTCGCCAGGCCCTTCGCCTCGGCGGCACGGTACGCCGCGTCGAACTCCTCGCCCCACAGGTCGACCAGCTCGGGCACGTCCGACGGTGAGAACAGCGACCACCGCGCGTCGGCGTTCACCCGGCGCATGAACTCGTCCGGGATCCAGTGCGCGAGGTTGAGGTTGTGCGTACGGCGGGCGTCCTCGCCGGTGTTGTCCCGCAGCTCCAGGAACTCTTCGATGTCGGAGTGCCAGGTCTCCAGGTAGACCGCGGCCGCGCCCTTGCGCCGGCCGCCCTGGTTCACGGCGGCGACCGAGGCGTCGAGCGTCTTCAGGAACGGGACGATGCCGTTGGAGTGGCCGTTCGTGCCGCGGATGAGCGAGCCGCGGGAGCGGACACGGGAGTACGCGATGCCGATGCCGCCGGCGTGCTTCGACAGCCGTGCCACCTGGTGGTAGCGCTCGTAGAGGGAGTCCAGCTCGTCCTTGGGGGAGTCCAGCAGGTAGCAGGACGACATCTGGGGGTGCCGGGTGCCGGAGTTGAAGAGGGTGGGGGAGGAGGGGAGGTAGTCGAGGCGGCTCATGAGCCCGTGGAGCGCGGCGACTTCGTCCACCGACCGGCGGGTGTCGTCCTCGGCGAGGCCGGCGGCGACGCGCAGCATGAAGTGCTGCGGCGTCTCGATGACCCTGCGGGTGATCGGGTGCCGGAGCAGGTAGCGGCTGTGCAGGGTGCGCAGGCCGAAGTAGCCGAAGCGGTCGTCGGCGTCCGGGTCGATCAGGGCGTCCAGGCGGTCGGCGTGCAGGCGTACGAACTCGGCCGTACGGTCGGCGATGAGCCCTTCCCGGTGCCCCACGGCGACGGACTCGGTGAAGGACGTGACGCCCTGGGAGGCGGCCTCGGCGGCGATGGACACGGTCAGCAGACGGGCGGCCAGCCGCGAGTAGGCGGGGTCCTCGGAGATGAGACCGGCGGCGGCCTCCGTGGCCAGCTCGCGCAGCTCCGCCTCGTCGGCCCGGGCGGAGCGGCCCCGCAGCGCGGCGGCGGCGACCCGGCCCGGGTCGGCGTCGGGGAGGTCGGCGGTCAGCTCGGTCAGGGTCCGCAGCAGTGCGGTTCCGGGACCGTCGGACTCCGGGGTCGCTGAGGCCGGTTCGGCTGGCGCGATGGTCACGTGGGGCTCTCCCTCGCTCGGCACGGGGGCCTTGCGGAGGGCAGGGGGCAGCACACGAGCGCACGCGGCGTCGCGTCCACCGGCCCATTCCACGAGGCCCGGACGTCAGGGCACCCGGACCGGTCGGCCGGGCGCACTGTCGGCAGGTCCTCGGACTGACTCCTGTGCACAGACATGCACAAGTACACCATTGCGGGACAGTTCCGGATTCGCACCGGATTCCCCTGCGGCGACAGCGAGCATGAGCATACATGTTGTGCCGGGTTCGGTCGGCGCCCCCAGATGTTGTGTCGTGACGACTTCGGGGAGTGTGTAACCCCGCGCCGCCGCCAAGTGTTGCTTCTGCGGGCATCTTTTGGCGATCAAGCGCCCATTAGCTTGATCGGGTGATCTCTGTCGAACTAATGATTGCGTCTCGCGCGTTTGCACATCTTGGTGATCGTGAAGCTGGTTGTGCACGTCGGGTTGCTGCCAACGCCTGAGCAGGCCGCAGCACTTGAGGCGACTCTTGTGGCGTGCAAACCGATCGCCTTCCAGGACACGGGTGCGCAGCCGTACGACGACCGCATGCAGAAGAAGAACACCCCTTCCGCCAAGCGGCGTCTGAAGAAGCGGCGCCGTAAGGAGGCGCGGCGGGCGAAGGACGTCAACCACAAGATCGCGAAGCATGTAGTGGCCCAGCTGGGGTCGTTCATCGCGGACAAGGCCCGCCGGGCGGGGGTGCCGGTGGTTGACGTCGATCCGGCGTACACCTCGCGGGTGGGGCTGGACGCAGACGCAGCATCACTGCCAGTGATGCCCGTTGGGCACACCCGGCGGCTCAGCGCCCGGTGGTTGACAGCGTCAACTCATAGGTGATCAGCGTGATGTCGTCGAGGTGCGGGATGGGGTTCCAGTCGCGGTCGGGTGTGCGGGTGAAGCCCAGACGTTCGTAGATGCGGTGGGCTGAATGCATGGTGCGCTGGGTCGACAGGACGATGCCCGTGCAGCCGTGCGTGGCCCGTGCGCGGTCGACGCAGGCGCGTACGAGGGCCTCGCCGACGCCCCGGCCGCGGGACTCGTGGGCGACGGCGAGCATGCGGATCTCGGTCTCTCCGGGGCGCGCTATGTCGGCCATGGGGCCGCCGGACGGGACGAAGGTCACGCCGCCCAGGATCCGGTCGCTCTCGGTGGCCACCAGGACCTCGGCCGCGGCGGCTCGTTTGGCGACGTTCCTCAGTTCGCCGAGGTACTCGTCGCTCTCGCCGAAGTCGAGGAGACCGTCCTGGAGGTAGGCCTGGGCGGTGATCTCGCCGAGGGTGCGGTACTCGTCGGGCTCCGCCTGCCGGATCACGATGTCCATGCAGGTGAGTGTGCCCGACACGGACGACAAACGGGCCGCCGGATTTCTCCGACGGCCCGCCGACGCGAGGTACTCAGTGAGACGTGCCCGCAGTCGCCGGAGGCAGTTCCACCTGTACGCCCGGGTCGCCCGCGTCCGCCGTGTAGTCCTCCGGGCTCGTCTCATCCGTACCCTCGGGGGCCTTCGCCGCCCTCAGGACGAAGGTGAGGACCACCGTCACCACCAGGTTGAGGACGAACGCCGTGAGGCCGATGTAGCCGATCTCACCGATGCCGGGGATCTCCGCCGAGGAGCCGCCGAAGTGCTTCTGGGTCGGGGAGGCGACGCCGTACGCCGCGACGGTGCCGTAGATCATGCCGACCGCCCAGCCCGCCAGCAGGGCCCAGCGGTGGAACCAACGGGTGAACAGGCCGCCGACCAGGGCGGGCATGGTCTGGAGGATCCAGATGCCGCCGAGCAGCTGGAAGTTGATCGCGACCGTCTTGTCCATGCCCAGGACGAAGACCAGCGCGCCCACCTTCACCAGCAGGGACACCAGCTTGGAGACCTTGGTCTCCTGCTCCGGCGTGGCGTCCGGCTTGATGAAGTCCTTGTAGATGTTGCGGGTGAAGAGGTTCGCCGCCGCAATCGACATGATGGCCGCCGGGACCAGCGCGCCGATGCCGATCGCCGCGAACGCGACGCCCGCGAACCAGTCCGGGAACATGTTCTCGAACAGCTGCGGGATGGCCAGCTGGCCGTTCTGCACCTTGACACCGGCCGCGATCGCCATGAAACCGAGCAGGCCCAGCATGCCCAGCATCAGCGAGTACAGCGGCAGGATCGTGGAGTTGCGGCGGATCACGTCCCGGCTGCGGCTGGACAGCACGGCCGTCACGCTGTGCGGGTACATGAACAGCGCGAGCGCCGAGCCCAGCGCCAGCGTGGCGTACGTCCACTGCGAGGCCGCGTTCGGCACCAACCCGCCCGCACCGGCGGCCGAGTACTTCTCGCTCGCCGCGCTGAAGATGTCGTCGAAGCCGCCCAGCTTGATCGGGATGTAGATGATGGCGACGGCGATGACGATGTAGATCAGCGTGTCCTTCACGAACGCGATCAGGGCGGGCGCCCGCAGGCCCGACGAGTACGTGTACGCGGCGAGCACGCCGAAGGCGA
This sequence comes from Streptomyces sp. TRM70350, assembly GCF_019219825.1. Classification (GTDB taxonomy): domain Bacteria; phylum Actinomycetota; class Actinomycetes; order Streptomycetales; family Streptomycetaceae; genus Streptomyces. The sequence continues at coordinate 56,505 of NZ_JAHUXH010000009.1, forward strand.
TGAGCAGCGGCAGGTCCTTGATGAACCAGTTGGTGTCCTCACCGCCGCCGATGCCCATCACGTCCAGCACGGCCTGGATGCCGACCAGTTGGAGGGCGATGTACGGCATCGTGGCGAGGATGCCGGTGACCGCCACCGCGAGGGAGAGACCCTTCGAGCCGAAGCGGCCGCGGACGAAGTCCGAGGTGGTGACGTACCCGTGCTTGTGGGACACCGACCACAGACGCGGCAGGAAGATGAACATCAGCGGGTAGATGAGGATCGTGTACGGCACCGCGAAGAAGCCGGCCGCGCCCGCCGCGTAGATCGCCGCCGGTACGGCGACGAAGGTGTACGCCGTGTAGAGGTCGCCGCCGAGCAGGAACCAGGTGATCCAGGTGCCGAACGACCGGCCGCCCAGGCCCCATTCGTCGAGACTGTGCTCGTTCTCGGCCTTCCGCCAGCGCGCGGCGAGGAAGCCCATCACCGTGACGGCGACGAAGAAGAGGATGAAGACGGCGAGCGCGACGCCGTTCACGCCGTCCTTCATGCTCCCGCACCCCCCTGCGCCTTGCGGGCGCGCTGGTCACGCTGCCACAGCCGGTACGCGATCATGGTGAGCGCGGTGGAGATCACGACCCAGGCCATCTGGTACCAGTAGAAGAACGGGATGCCGATGAACGTCGGCTCCATCTTCGCGTACGAGCCCACCCAGAGCATGGCCACGAAGGGCGCTATCAGGCAGAGGGCGACGACGACGCGCAGGGGCGTCACCACCTGCCCTCTGTTCACATCCGGGGCATCTGACATCTGACGGCTCCGTCCCCTCGCTGATCACCTGGTGTAATGCGCAGGCAATCTAGGTCACGGTGTCCCGCCACCGGAAGCCCTTGTTCACATACCGGTACCTCAGCAGCGGCAGAAATCCCTGCCCGGGGTCCCTTTCCTGCCGGTCTGTCCGCGTTCGCTCCGTCTCCTCCTGCGCGACACCCCCAGCCGGGGTCCGGCACCCCCGGCTGCTACGCCTCGGGCCTCTTCAGCCGCGCCACGAACTTGTACCGGTCCCCCCGGTACACCGAGCGCACCCACTCCACCGGCTTGCCGTCGCGGTCCAGGGAGTGCCGGGACAGCATCAGCATCGGCAGGCCGACGTCGGTGCCGAGGAGTCCCGCCTCCCTGGGGGTGGCCAGCGAGGTCTCGATGGTCTCCTCGGCCTCCGCGAGATGGACGTCGTACACCTCGGCGAGGGCGGTGTAGAGGGACGTGTACTTGACGAGGCTGCGGCGCAGGGCCGGGAAGCGCTTGGCGCTCAGGTGGGTGGTCTCGATGGCCATCGGCTCGCCGTTGGCCATGCGCAGCCGCTCGATGCGCAGGACGCGGCCGCCGGGGGTGATGTCGAGCAGCTCGGCGAGCCGGTCGTCGGCGGTGATGTAGCCGATGTCCAGCAGCTGCGAGGTGGGTTCCAGGCCCTGGGCGCGCATGTCCTCGGTGTACGAGGTGAGTTGCAGCGCCTGCGAGACCTTCGGCTTGGCGACGAACGTGCCCTTGCCCTGGATCCGCTCCAGCCGCCCCTCGACCACCAGTTCCTGCAGGGCCTGGCGCACGGTCGTGCGCGAGGTGTCGAACTCCGCAGCCAGCGTGCGCTCGGGCGGGACCGGTGTGCCGGGCGGCAGGGTCTCCGTCATGCCGAGCAGATGCTTCTTCAGGCGGTAGTACTTGGGTACGCGCGCGGTACGGACGGCCGTCCCGTTCTCGTTCTCCGCACTGCTGACCTCAGTGCTCATGCTCCGCCTTCCCGGGCTGCGTATGCGGCTCACATCGTGGCACGGCAGCGTACCGGCATGTCCTGTGTACGCTGCGTGATCCCTTCTGTATACCGTCGCCTTCTGTTTTGGTCTAGTCCACGGCTTGAGTGGTCTAGCGGCAGTGTGCCTTGCTCGGCCGGTGTTTTCGAGGGCTTCTTACTTAAAGGTTCCTGCATATGTAGGTCCCATAACGGCTGGTCAAGGCCCTTCGAGCGCCCTTGACACCCTTCATGGTCTGGTCCAAGCTCCCCGTACTGGTCTACACCATTGGTCCAGGTCCCGGCCCATGGGCAGGGGGGTGTGGCATCCCTGAGGAGGGTGGCGTGAAGCGCAAGCTGATATCCGCGATCGGTGTCGCGGCGATGATGGTCTCCATTGCGGCGTGCGGCGGCGACAAGGGCGACGAGGGCAAGGCCGGGGCGGACGGCTACGCGGGCCAGACGCTCACGGTGTGGGTGATGGACGGCTCCTCGCCGGACCAGTGGCAGAAGGACGTCGCCGCGGCCTTCGAGAAGAAGACCAAGGCGAAGGTCAAGTTCGAGATCCAGCAGTGGAACGGCATCCAGCAGAAGCTGACCACCGCCCTGTCCGAGGAGAACCCGCCGGACGTCTTCGAGATCGGCAACACCCAGACCCCGGCCTACGCCAAGACCGGCGGCCTCGCCGACCTCGCCGACCTCAAGTCGGAGATCGGCGCGGACTGGACCGAGTCCCTGAACAACTCCTCGGTCTTCGAGGGCAAGCAGTACGCGGTGCCGTGGTACTTCGCCAACCGCGTCGTCATGTACAACAAGAAAGTCTGGGCCGACGCCGGCATCAAGGACACGCCCAGGACCCGCGACGAGTTCTACGACGCCCTGAAGACCATCGGCGAGAAGACCGACGCCGAGCCGATCTACCTGCCCGGCCAGAACTGGTACCACTTCGTCGGCCTGGTCGTCGGCGAGGGCGGCGAACTGGTCAAGAAGGAGGGCGACAAGTACGTCTCCAACCTGGACGACCCGAAGGTCGCCGCCGCCATGGAGACGTACAAGAAGTTCCAGGCCCTGTCCAAGGCGCCCAAGGACAAGGACGAGGCCACCCCGCAGCAGGGCGAGGTCTTCGCCAAGGGCAACGTCGGCGCCATGATCGCGATGGGCTGGGAGTCCGGCATCGCGGTCGAGGCCAACCCCGAGATCGAGGAGCAGATCGGCTACTTCACCATCCCCGGTGAGACGGCCGACAAGCCCGAGGGCGTCTTCCTCGGCGGTTCCAACCTCGCGGTCGCCGCGGGCAGCCAGAAGCAGGAGCTGGCCAAGGAGTTCCTGAGGATCGCCCTGTCCGATGAGCACGAGGGTCAGCTGGCCAAGCTCAACGGCGTCATCCCCAACAAGGAGTCGCTGCAGTCCAACCTGGCGGGCAACGCCGCCGCCGAGGCCGCCGCGCCGGCCGCCGCGGGTGGTGGCACCACGCCGCTGATCCCGGAGTGGGCCGCCGTCGAGAACGCGCCCAACCCGATCAAGACCTACATGACCGCCGTGCTGAACGGCAAGTCCCCGGCCGAGGCCGCCCAGCAGGTCGAGGACGAGTTCAACAAGCGGCTGTCGCAGGAGAGCTGAGCGCATCGGGGGTGGGAGCCGTCATGCGGTTGCCACCCCCGTGCTTCATGTAGGTCGAGAGAGAGATCGCGAGCATGACCGTGCAGACCGAACGGCCGCCCTCCGGTCCGGTGGACGTGGTGAAACCCGGCGGCCCGGACTCCGGCGGCCCCGGGCCGCGCGCCGCGGCACGCCTCGGGGCGTTCGCCCCGTACCTGTTGCTGCTGCCGGCCTGCGCGGCCACCGTGCTGCTGCTCGGCTGGCCGCTGCTGAAGGACGTCCTGCTGTCCTTCCAGAACCTCAACATGGCGCAGCTGATCCAGCACGTCACCGAGTGGAACGGCGTCGACAACTACAAGGAGGTCCTCACCGGCGAGGACTTCTGGCGGGTCACGCTGCGCTCGATCCTGTTCACGGCGGCCAACGTCGCCCTGATCATGGTCCTGGGCACGCTGGTCGGCCTGCTCCTCGCCCGCCTCGGCAGGCGGATGCGGGTGACGCTGATGATCGGCCTGGTGCTGGCCTGGGCGATGCCGGTGGTGGCCGCGACCACCGTCTACCAGTGGCTGTTCGCCCAGCGCTTCGGCGTCGTCAACTGGGTGCTGGACAAGCTCGGCTGGCACTCCATGGCCGACTACAGCTGGACCAGCAGCCAGATGTCGACGTTCTTCGTCGTGACCGTGCTGATCGTGTGGATGTCCATCCCGTTCGTCGCGATCAACCTGTACGCGGCGACCACCACGATCCCGGGCGAGCTGTACGAGGCCGCCGCGCTGGACGGCGCCGACGCGTGGCGGAGCTTCACCACGGTGACGCTGCCATTCCTGCGGCCGTTCCTCTACGCGACGACCTTCCTGGAGATCATCTGGGTCTTCAAGGCGTTCGTGCAGGTCTTCACCATCAACGGCGGCGGCCCCGACCGGCTCACCGAGATCCTGCCCGTCTACGCCTACGTCGAGGGCGTCGGCAACCAGCACTACGGCATGGGCGCCGCGATCGCGGTCCTGACCATCCTGATCCTGCTCGGGCTGACGGCCTACTACCTCAGGATCGTGCTCAAGCAAGAGGAGGACGAGCTGTGAAGCGCTCGCTCTTCGGCCGCCTGTGGCCCAACGTCACGGCCGTCGTCCTGTTCATCGGCTGTGTGTTCCCCGTGTACTGGATGTTCGCGACGGCCTTCAAGCCGGCCGGCGACATCCTCTCGGAGGACCCCGTCTGGTTCCCGACCGACGTGACCTTCGAGCACTTCCGGACGGCGACCGACGCCGACCACTTCTGGACGTTCGTCACCAACTCGCTGACCGTCACCGTCCTCGCCGTCGTCTTCTCGCTGATCATCGCGCTGGCAGGCTCGTTCGCCCTGGCGCGGATGCGGTTCAAGGGGCGGCGCGGGTTCGTCCTGGGCTTCATGGTCGCCCAGATGGCGCCCTGGGAGGTCATGATCATCGCGATGTACATGATCGTGCGGGACGCCTCGATGCTGAACAGCCTCGTACCGCTCACGGCCTTCTACATGATGATGATCCTGCCCTTCACCATCCTCACGCTGCGCGGCTTCGTCGCCGCCGTGCCGAGGGAGCTGGAGGAGGCCGCGATGGTCGACGGCTGCACCCGGGTCCAGGCCTTCCGCCGGGTCATCCTGCCGCTGCTCGCGCCGGGCCTGATGTCCACCTCGATGTTCGGCTTCATCACCGCCTGGAACGAGTTGCCCCTCGTCCTGGTGCTGAACAAGGACATCGAGGCCCAGACGCTGCCGCTGTGGCTGACCAGCTTCCAGAGCGTCTTCGGCAACGACTGGGGCGCGACCATGGCGGCGTCCTCGCTGTTCGCGATCCCGATCCTCGTCCTCTTCGTCTTCCTGCAGCGCAGGGCCGTCAGTGGTCTGACCGCCGGCGCGGTGAAGGGATAACGCCCTCGATGACCACATTCGCCCGCGACACCGACACACTGACACGGGACGCGCTGACGGTCCTCCAGCCCGGCTTCACCGGCACCGAGGCCCCCGACTGGCTGCTGCGCCGCCTCGGTGAGGGCCTCGCCTCGGTCGGCCTGTTCGGCCGCAACATCGCCTCGCCCGAGCAACTCGCCGCCCTGACCGCCCAGTTGCGCGCGGAGCGGGACGACGTCCTGGTCGCCATCGACGAGGAGGGCGGTGACGTCACGCGCCTGGAGGTGCGGACCGGCTCCTCCTTCCCCGGCAACCACGCCCTCGGCGCGGTGGACGACGTCGAGCTGACGAGGGAGGTGGCCGCCGAACTGGGCCGCCGCCTCGCCGCGTGCGGGGTGAACCTCAACTGGGCCCCGTCCGCGGACGTGAACTCCAACCCGGGCAACCCCGTCATCGGCGTACGGTCGTTCGGCGCCGACCCGGCCCTGGTCGCCCGGCACACCGCCGCGTACGTCACCGGCCTGCAGTCGGCCGGTGTGGCGGCCTGCACCAAGCACTTCCCCGGCCACGGCGACACCAACGTCGACTCCCACCACGCCCTGCCCCGCATCGACGCGGACCCGACCGTGCTGGGCGAACGGGAACTGGCCCCGTTCCGCGCGGCGATCGCGGCGGGCGCGCGGGCGGTGATGAGCGCCCACATCCTCGTGCCCGCCCTGGACCCGGACCGCCCGGCGACGCTGTCGGGCAGGGTGCTCACGAAACTGCTGCGCGGCGACCTCGGCCACGACGGCCTGATCGTCACCGACGGCATGGAGATGCAGGCCATCGCGGCCACCTACGGCATCGAACGCGGCAGCGTCCTCGCCGTCGCGGCCGGCGCCGACGCGATCTGCGTGGGCGGCGGCCTCGCCGACGACGAGACGGTACGGCGGCTGCGCGACGCCCTCGTGGCGGCGGTGCGCGCCGGTGAACTCGCCGAGGAGCGGCTGGCGGACGCGGCGGAACGGGTGCGCGGGCTGGCGGCCTGGGCGGCCTCGGCGGCGAAGGCCGCCAGCCAGGGCGGCGCCGACAGTGCGGTGGGCCTGCGGGCGGCCCGGCGGGCGTTGCGGGTGACGGGGGCGGACGGCTTCACCCCGCTCACGGAGGCGCCCTACGTCGCCGCCTTCACCCCCGTCGCGAACATCGCCGTCGGCGACGAGACCCCCTGGGGCGTGACGGCGGAGCTGACCGCCCTGCTCCCCGGCACGGAGGCGGGCACGTTCGTGGGGGAGGAGGCGGGCAGTTCTGCGCTGGCGGCGGCGGGGGAGCGCCGCATCGTGGCGGTCGTCCGCGACGAACACCGGCACCCGTGGATGGCGACGGCCCTCGACACGCTCCTTCGTGCGCGCCCGGAGACGATCGTGGTCGAGATGGGCGTGCCCCAGGCGGCGCCCCGGGGCGCGCTGCACATCGCGACGTACGGCGCGGCCCGCGTGTGCGGGCGGGCGGCGGCGGAGGTCATCGCCGGGGTGTGAGGGCTGCGCGCCGCGGCCCCTCCTTTGGACGTCCTCTCCCAGGGAGAGGAGGATCGGAAGGGTGAGACCGCACCGAGGGCTGTGCCCGGAGGTGATGCCGCGATGACACCCCCCACTGAACGATCAAACCACTCCGCCGCGGCCGTCGACAGGAGACCGGCGCCGCGAGCGGTGGGCGCCGCCGACGTGGGACTGCTACTGCTCCGGCTGGCGGTGGGCGTGATCCTGGCGGGTCACGGCGCGCAGAAGCTGTTCGGCTGGTTCGGCGGGCCGGGTCTCGACGCCACGGGGAAGGGCTTCGCCGAGCAGGGGTACGAGCCGGGCCTCTTCTTCGCCGCCCTGGCGGGAGCCTCCGAGGTCCTCGGCGGCCTCGGCCTGGCCGTCGGGCTGCTCACCCCGCTCGCCGCGGCGGCCACGGTCGGGGTGATGATCAACGCCATGGCGGTGGCGCCCGAGTACAGCCTGTGGCCTGCCGGGCCCCCGTCGTTCGCACACCCCCTGGTCTTCTGCGTCGCCGCACTCGCCATCGCCGCCGTGGGCCCCGGCCGCCTCTCACTCGACGCCTTCTTCCCCTGGCGGAACGGCGGCTGGATCCCGTTCCTCGTCGCACTGGGCCTGGGCGTGCTGGCGGGTGTGCTGGTGCTGGTGCTGGCGCTGTGAGACGTGCGCGGCGGGGCCGGGCGCGGGTCGGGGCGGCGGCGGGCTTGTTGCGGGGGTGGGGGCTGGTCCGGGTCCGGGCTGTCCGGGCGGATGCAGGCTGGTCGGGGGGATGGCGGACTGGCCCCGGCGGCGGGCTGGTCCGGGCGGCGGCAGGCTGGTCCGGGGTCATGGCGGGCTGGTCCGGGTTACGGCGGGCTGGTCCCGGCGGGGGACTGGTCCGGGTCCGGGGACTGGCCCCGGCGGCGGGCTGGTCCGGGCCACGGCGGACTGGTCCGGGCGACGGCAGACTTGCCTGGCGGCGGGCTGGTCCGGGCCACGGGAGCCTTGGTACCAGCGGCGGGCTCGCCCGCGTCACGACGGACTGGCCCCGGCGACGGACTGGTCCGGGCGACGGCAGACTTGCCTGGCGGCGGGCTGGTCCGGGCCACGGGAGCCTTGGTGCCAGTGGCGGGCTCGCCCGCGTCACGGCGGACTGATCCCGACGGTGGCAGCCTGATCCCGGCAGCAGCCCCGTCCGATCACGGTAGCCCCATGCGGTCCCGCCGCCCCGCCCTGTCACGGTAGCCCCATGCGGTCCCGCCGCCCCGCCCCTGTCACGGCAGCCCCACGCGGTCCCGCAGCCCCGTCGGGTCACGAGAGCCCCGCCAGCTCACCAGCCCCGTCCTGTCACGACAGCCCCGACCGGTCACGGCAGACGCCTCCGGTCGCAACAGGCGGGTCCGGTAAAGGCCAAAGACCGGTCCGGCAACGCAAGACCGGACCGGTCGCCACCGGAACCCGTCAGCCCGGCGATCACCACGACGCGTTGGCTAGATCCCCTGCCACTCCGGCTTGTTGGCGTACGTGTGCCGGAAGTAGTCCGCGAGCTTCAGCTTGGACGCGGCGGCCTCGTCGACAACCACCGTGGCGTGCGGATGCAACTGCAGGGCCGACGCCGGGCACACCGCCGCGACCGGCCCCTCCACCGTCGCCGCGACCGCGTCCGCCTTCCCCTCGCCGGTCGCCAGCAGCACCAGGTGCCGCGCCTCCAGGATCGTCCCGATGCCCTGCGTGATGACGTGGTGCGGGACCTGGTCGATGTCGCCGTCGAAGAACCGCGCGTTGTCGATCCGGGTCTGCTCGGTCAGCGTCTTGATCCGGGTCCGCGAGGCGAGCGAGGAGCACGGCTCGTTGAACCCGATGTGCCCGTCCGTCCCGATTCCGAGCAACTGCAGATCCACGCCACCGGCCTCGGCCAGCGCCCTGTCATACGTCTCGCACGCACCGGGAATGTCCTCGGCCGCGCCGTCCGGCCCCATGAACGCGTCCATCCCGATCCCGAGCGGCTCCAGCACCTCACGCCGCAGCACCGACCGGTACGACTCCGGATGCTCGGCGGGCAGCCCCACGTATTCGTCGAGCTGCGCTATCCGCGCCCGGGAGGCGTCCACCGCGCCGGACCGCACTTTGGCCGCCAGCGCCTGGTAAATGGGCAGTGGCGTCGAGCCGGTGGCCACGCCGAGCAGGGCGTCGGGCTTGCGCCTGAGCAGCCGCGCCATGGCCTCGGCGATCAGCTCGCCGCCCGCCTCGGCGTCGGGAACGATGACAACTTCCACGCTGGGCCTGCCGATCTGGAGAGGGAACTCGAAGGGCACCCGGAAGGGGCTCATGTGGTTTAGACCAATCTAACAGAGACGCATACTCGGCCCCAGGTGAAGACCAGCCCTTGGGGACGCCCTTGCGGAGGCGTGAGCCGGGGCGGGGGAGTGGAATGGTCCTGCGACCCAGGGCCGAGACGCAGAGGAACCCACATGACCGCCACGAACCCGTACCCTCACGACCCCCACGCCCCCCACAGCGAGGTCCCCGGCCGGATCATGGCGCGTGAGATGGCCGAACAGCCCGCAGTCCTGCGCCGGATCCTGGACCAGGGCGCCCCCGCCATCCGTCAGGTGGCCGAGGACATCGCCGCCCGCACACCCCGCTTCGTCCTGCTGACCGCCCGCGGCACCTCCGACAACGCCGCTCTCTACGCCAAGTACCTCCTGGAAGTCCGCCTCGGCCTCCCCTGCGGCCTCACCTCCATGTCCACCACCACGGCCTACGGCGCCCGCCCCGACCTCACGGACGTCCTCGTCGTCAGCGTCAGCCAGTCCGGCGGCTCCCCGGACCTGGTGGCCTCCACCCGGGCCGCCCGCGAGGCCGGGGCGATCACCCTCGCCGTGACCAACAACCCGGACTCCGCGCTGGCCGGCGTCTCCGAGTACCACATCGACATCCTGGCCGGACCGGAGAAGGCGCTCCCCGCGACCAAGACCTACACGGCCTCCCTCCTCGCGCTCTACCTCTTCGTCGAGGGCCTGCGCGGCGGCGACGGCGCCCCGGCCCGGGTGCTGCCCGACCTCGCCGAACAACTGCTCGCCCGGCACGACGAGGTCCGCACCCTCGCCGCCCGCTACCGCTTCGCCGAGCGCATGGTGATCACCTCACGCGGCTACGGCTACCCCACGGCCAAGGAGGCCGCACTCAAGCTGATGGAGACCAGCTACATCCCGGCCCTGTCCTACTCCGGCGCCGACCTCCTGCACGGCCCCCTCGCCATGGTCGACAACGTCTCCCCGGTCATCGCGGTCGTCACCGACGGCAAGGGTGGGGAAGCGCTCCAGCCCGTCCTCGACCGGCTGCGCGACCGGGGCGCCGACCTGGTCGTCATCGGCCCCCGGAGCCAGGTCGAACGCGCCTCCGCCGGTTTCGTCCTGCCCACCGAGGACGTCGCCGAGGAGGTCCAGCCCATCCTGGAGATCATCCCGCTCCAACTCCTGGCCTACGAGGTCACCATCGCCCGCGGCCAGGACCCGGACGCACCGCGCGCACTGGCGAAGGTGACGCGGACGCGCTGAGAGAACACACCGGCGCGATCATCCAGGGGCATGTCGCAACAGGCGCGCGACGGCGCGAGTCGTCGAGAACTGGAGGCTCTCGCGGAAATTGCCATGCCCATCTGGCCCCGTACGTGGGCCAGGCGGGTTAGGCTGCGAAGCGCCAACACCACACAGCCTTCAACAAGAAACCGCCCCCAACGCATGGACATGGGTAGTGGTCTAGTCCACAATGCGTGGGGACGACGTAAGACGAAGACGTAAAACGAAGACGTAAGACGTAAAAACGTAAGACGTAATACGAAGAGCCTCCGTCTTCCCCGCACAGGAAGGCGGACCGAGGAACCGGTGCTCTCTGCCCTGACTGCCCCGGCTCCTCATCCTTCGGCCGACGGGACCGCACACCCCACGGCCGATGCTGCTCCGGGCTGCGGTGCCGGGAGGGTTGAGGGTCCCTCCCAGGCGCCGCGGCCCGCGGGTGTTCTCGGCCCCGTCCAGACACCTTTAGGACCTCCACAAACCCCCGGGTACGCTCACAGACGTGCCCTCCATGAACGAACTGGTCCGCCAGCACACCGCCCTCGACGACTCCGACCTCGAGTGGCTTCATCTGCTGGTCTCGGAGTGGCAGCTGCTCTCCGACCTCTCCTTCGCCGACCTGGTCCTGTGGGTCCCCACCCGCGACGGCACCCGCTACGTCTCCGTCGCCCAGATGCGGCCCAACACCGGCCCCACCTCCTACCAGGACGACATGGTCGGCCACCTCGTCCCGCGCGGCCGCCGCCCGATGCTGGACGCGGCGCTCGACGAGGGCCGGATCGTACGCGAGGGCGACCCGGAGTGGCGCGAGGAGGTCCCGGTCCGCGTCGAGTCGATTCCGGTACGACGAGAAGGCCGCGTCCTCGGTGTCATCGCCCGCAACACCAACCTCCTCACCGTGCGCACCCCGAGCCGCCTGGAGCTGACGTACCTCCAGAGCGCTTCGGACCTGGCGCAGATGATCGCGGCCGGCGCCTTCCCCTTCGCGAACCAGCAGCTCGACATGGACGCCTCGCCCCGCGTGGGCGACGGCTTGATCCGGCTCGACGCGGACGGCATCGTCCAGTACGCCTCCCCGAACGCGCTGTCCGCCTACCACCGCATGGGTCTCGCCGCCGACCTCGTCGGCCACCATCTCGGCCGTACGACCGCCGAACTCGCCCCGACCCGGGGTCCGGTGGACGAGGCGCTGGCCAAGGTGGCGAGCGGCTGGGCGCCGCGCGAGTTCGAGATCGAGGCCAATGACGGGGTCATCCAGTTCCGGGCCATTCCGCTCAAGCCGAAGGGCACCCGCATCGGTTCCCTCGTCCTGCTGAGGGACGTCACCGAGCTGCGCCGCCGCGAACGGGAGTTGATCACCAAGGACGCCACCATCCGGGAGATCCACCACCGGGTGAAGAACAACCTCCAGACGGTGGCCGCCCTGCTGCGTCTCCAGGCCCGGCGCATCGAGTCCGAGCGCGGCCGCGCGGCTCTCGAAGAGGCAGTACGCCGGGTCGGCTCGATCGCGATCGTGCACGAGACGCTCTCTCAGAACCTGGACGAGCGCGTGGAGTTCGACGAGATCGCCGACCGGGTGCTGGCGATGGTCGCCGAGATCTCCCCGGGCAAGGTCACCGGCCGGCGCAGCGGCCGCTTCGGCATCCTGGACGCCGAGGTCGCCACCCCGCTGTCGATGGTCCTCACCGAGGTGTTGCAGAACGCCCTGGAGCACGGCTTCCGTGAAGGCGACACCGGCACGGTGGAGGTGTCGGCCGTGCGGGGCGGTACGACGAAGGAGGCCCGCCTGCTGGTCACGGTCCAGGACGACGGGGTCGGCCTGCCCGAGGGCTTCGACCCGCACACCTCCGGCAACCTCGGCCTGCAGATCGTACGGACACTGGTGGAGGGCGAGTTGGGCGGTACGTTCGACATGGTCCCGGCACCGGAGCGCGGCACGCGGGTCATCCTGGACATCCCGGTGCGCGCGCACAAATGACGTACGCGCACCGCAAGGAACCGACGTACGCGCACAGCAAAGAACCCCGGACCGTATGAACGGTCCGGGGCCAGTGCGCATCGGGGTACTGCGCGCTGCGGCTCGGGGGCGGGAGATGCGTACTCGCTGTACGCGCCGCCAAGCTCAGGCTAGCGGGGTGGGTGTGTCAGGCGGAGGCCTGACGGGCCCGGTTGCGGGCGGCGCGGCGCTTCATGGCGCGGCGCTCGTCCTCGCTGAGACCACCCCAGACGCCGGAGTCCTGGCCGGACTCAAGCGCCCACTGCAGACACTGCTCAATCACCGGGCAGCGACGGCAGACGGCCTTGGCTTCCTCGATCTGCAGCAGCGCAGGACCGGTGTTGCCGATGGGGAAGAAGAGCTCGGGGTCTTCCTCGCGGCAAACGGCGTTGTGACGCCAGTCCATGGCTGCTACCTCTCCTTGGTATTACGTGAAGATTTGCTTGTGAATGTGAACGCTTTCACGAATCCCTCAACAAGTGAAGGGCCGACCGCCGAGTCTTCCCCGGCGTGGTCCTGTGGTTTGAAGAGGGGTTCCGGTGATCTGTGGAGGCCGGTGTTGCGGGCCGTCCCGATCGCCATGTAGAGACTCGCAAACCTCGGCGACGGATACAACCCCTTCCGGAAAGTTTTTTTTGATTCCTCGGTGTCGACTAGGTCACAGCCGTACTTCCATGGGGTGGATCCTGGCCTAAACGTTCGAGTGAAAGGACTTTAGCCCCTTCTGCTCACACAATCACACGCAGTGCACGGCGTACGCCTGTGAACGTCACGCTGGTACGCAGTCCGAGGTGGTCACCGTCCATCTGAAGGGGCAGCGGGACCTTCGAATGCAAGGTGAACTCACTCAGGTCGTGCAGGGAGAGGGCGTGCTTGCCACGGGGTCCGCGCTCGGGGGACGAAGTGAGCAACTGGGTGCCATACCGGGCAACCGCGGCCGTCGACATCCGGCTGAGGCCGAACACATCGAGTCCGGTGTCGAACGACGCCTTGGGCGAGGCGTACATCGGGCGGTTGCCGAGAAACGTCCATGGGGCGGTGTTCGACGCTATGCACAGGAGCAGATCCGTCACCGGGTCCTCGCCCGCCTGTTCCAGGGTGATCGTGCCCTGCCGACGGCTCGGCTCGCCCAGCAGCTGGCGCAGCACCTGGCGGACGTAGAGCGCGTGCGTCGACTTCCGGCCGCGCTCGCGCTGCTGCTCGACCCGGCCCACGACGCCGGCGTCGAATCCGAGTCCCGCGTTGAAGGTGAACCAGCGGGACGGCACCGCCTCGTCCTCAGTGCCCTTCGGGCCTGAGGTCAGACCGAGTCCGACGGTCCGCTCGCTGCCTTCGCGCAGCGCGTCCAGTAGGGCGCCGGTGGCCTCGACGGCGTCGTTGGGCAGGCCGAGGGCGCGGGCGAAGACATTGGTGGAACCGCCGGGGACCACGGCGAGGCGGGGCAGGTGGCCGGGGGCGGGGCCGTCGTGCAGGAGGCCGTTGACGACCTCGTTGACCGTGCCGTCGCCGCCGAGGGCGACCACCAGGTCGATGTCGTCGCTGTCCGCGGCCTGCCGGCCCAGGTCGCGCGCGTGCCCGCGGTACTCGGTGGTGACCGCCTCCAGCTTCATCTCGCTGGCTAGCGCATGAATCAGGACATCGCGCGTACGTGCGCTTGTGGTGGTTGCCGCCGGATTGACCACGAGAAGTGCACGCATGACTGGCAGGGTACCTACTGGGTGGTACCGGGCACAGGCCGGACCGGGGGTCGGCGGGAGATCGAGGCGTGAGCCCGGACACGGCGTGCGGATCCGTGCGGAGGGTGTGCCCCGGGGCCTTCGGATGCGCCGGGCACCCGAGGGCTACCCTTCAGGGGTGAGCTCTCAGCAGAACCCCACCCCCGATTCCGAGGCCGCCGCAGAGGCCGGCCCCCGTCCCGTCCGGCTGACCGCGGCGGCGGCGCTGACCGCGCTGGAGGGGCTCGCGCTGGTGGTCGGCGGCGTCTGGATCCTCGTACTCGGACTGATCGGGCACCCGGACGACCGGCAGCAGGCGGTGACCGGGGGCATCACGCTCATCGTGCTCGCGCTGCTGCCGCTCCTCGCCGCGCGCGGGCTGCTCGGCCGACGCAGCTGGAGCCGCGGCCCGGCCGTCATCACGCACATCATCTCGCTGCCCGTGGCCTACAACCTGCTCCAGGCCGACAGCATGGCCATCCCCGGCGGCATCGCGCTGGCGGCCGTCGCGGTGGCGTCCCTGGTCCTGCTGCTCAACCCCGAGACAACCCGCGCCCTCGGAATCCAGGGACCCGGCAACGCGGAGAAGTAGCCAGGACGGGCGCGACGCCTTCTCTACATACCCGGGGGCACGCCGCTCACCCCGGCGACACCTCGCCACGGAACCGGTCTCACGCTGTCGTGCACGGGCGGTGCTTCGCCATGTGGCGGGGCTCGCGCCGATCCTCGGGGGCGGTGCCTTTCCGCGTAACCGGTCTTACGTTGTTCCGCGTGGGCGGTGCTTCGCCATGTGGCGGGCTCGCGCTGATCCCTGCGAGCGGCGGTCTTGCTGCGCAGCTGGTCTCACGCTGTCGTGCGCGGGCGTGCCTCGCCACGTGGTCGGGGCGAGGCCGATCCCCGGGGGCGGCGTCTTGCCGGGCTGTCGGGGTGACGCCGATGCCCAGGCAGTCGGGCTCACGCCGATCCTCGGGGGCGGTGCCTTGTCGGGCAGTCGAAGTCACGCGGATCCCCACGTTAACCGGGCTCACGCCGACCCCTGCGAGCGGCGCCGCGCCGTGCAGGCGGGCTCGCGTCGTCTGCCCGCGGGCGGCCTCTCGGTGGGGGCCGGGGGCACGCCGTCCGTGTGGGCGGCGATTCCCCGCGCCGTCGGGCTACTCCTCCACCAGCAGTTTCTCCCGCAGCTGGGCCAGCGTCCGCGCGAGGAGCCTGGACACATGCATCTGCGAGATGCCGACCTCCTGTGCGATCTGCGACTGGGTCATGTTGCCGAAGAAGCGCAACAGCAGGATCCGCTTCTCGCGCGGCGGGAGATCCTCCAGGAGCGGCTTGAGCGACTCGCGGTACTCCACGCCCTCCAGCGCCTCGTCCTCCGCGCCGAGGGTGTCGGCGACGGCCGGGGACTCGTCGTCGGTGTCGGGAACGTCCAGGGACAGCGTGGAGTACGCGTTGGCGGACTCCAGGCCCTCCAGGACCTCCTCCTCCGAGATCGCCAGTTTCTCGGCGAGCTCGTGGACCGTGGGGGAGCGGCCGTGCAACTGCGACAGCTCCGCGGTCGCCGTGGTCAGCGACAGACGCAGCTCCTGGAGCCGGCGCGGCACACGCACCGCCCAGCCCTTGTCGCGGAAGTGCCGCTTGATCTCGCCGACGACCGTCGGGGTCGCGTACGTCGAGAACTCGACGCCGCGGTCCGGGTCGAAGCGGTCGACCGACTTGATCAGGCCGATGGTGGCGACCTGGGTGAGGTCGTCCAGCGGCTCACCGCGGTTGCGGAAGCGGCGCGCGAGGTGCTCGACGAGCGGCAGGTGCATCCTGACCAGCTGGTTGCGCAGCTCCGCGTACTCCGGGCTGCCCTCCCTCAGCTGGCGCAGCTGCACGAACAGGGCGCGCGCACCGCTGCGATCCTGCGGGTCGTGCTGCGTGGGCTGTGCGCCGCGCGCGACCGCCGTGTCAGGCGTGTCAGGCGCGTCGTGCTGCGCGTCGGGCACGTCCTGCACGTCCTGCTCCGCGTATCGCTCGTGCTCGCTCATCGTCCCGCCCGTCGCCCTTCCCCGAGCCCTCGTCTCTGCTCGGGCAGGGGACACCCCGATCCGCCGCTCCAGAGGCGCACTCTGCACGGCACCCTCCTGATCCCGCTGCCCGTCGTCCAGGAAGCCGGCCTCCGTCGAGTCGGAGTCGTCCTCCGGGTGCGGCCGGGCCTGCTCGGGGATGCCGTCGATGCCGTCCGTCATGCGACGGGCACCGCTCGGATCGTCCCCCAAGCTTTCGGCTCCGCTTGAGCCGAGGGCGCCTCCGGGCACCCCCGTCGGCAGCTCCTGTGTGCCGCGCTCTTCGTCCCGCACCGGCCCGTCCCCGTTCCTCACGCCGGCCCGGGTCCCGCGCCGCGCTGTTTGTAGAGGCTGATCGAAACGGTTTTGTCGTCGTCCACGGCGGAGGAGACCTTGCCCGCGAGGGCGGACAGCACGGTCCAGGCGAAGGTGTCCCGCGAAGGGGCGTGACCGTCGGTCGTGGGCGCCGAGACGGTGACCTCCAACGAGTCGTCGACGAGCCGGAAGACACAGCTGAGCACCGAGCCGGGCACGGCCTGCTGGAGCAGGATCGCGCAGGCCTCGTCCACCGCGATGCGCAGGTCCTCGATCTCGTCGAGGGTGAAGTCCAAACGGGCCGCGAGGCCGGCCGTGGCCGTCCGCAGCACCGACAGGTAGGCACCCGCGGCCGGCAGCCGGACTTCCACGAAGTCCTGGGTCGCGGGCTCGCCTGCGATCTGGGACACCCTCACCTCCAAGGTGGTACAAGCTCTACGGGGCCGAGGGTCGCCCCTCGGGGTAACGCGATGTGTGTTCAGCGGTGACGCTACCGCGCTCGGAACCTACCTGTCCCTGGGACCCCAACCCCTTGCTGTCACTCATAGTAAACACATGAATACGCACAGTGGCTAGAGGGTGGGCGCCCCCAATTGGGATGAGCGCGCGCCGGATTGACGTACCCACACGTCAGACGCTCGAACCGTCCGGCCGGGAGGTCACGAGCCGGTCACACGAGCACGTGGTCCACGAAGCACCATCGCCAATTCTCCCCCGGTTCGAACGTTCTCATCACCGGATGACCGGACTCCTTGAAATGCTCCGTCGCGTGCCGGCCCGGTGAGGAGTCGCAGCAGCCGACATGACCGCAGCTGAGGCACAGCCGCAGCTGCACCGGATGCGAGCCCTCGGCCAGGCACCCGGGGCAGGTGTCGCTCAGGGCACCGGGTTCCGGGTGCGGCAGAGCGTCGGCGTGCGTGCACTGTTTCATGATTGCCAGGTTACGTCGGGTGTGCGGAAGGCCGCGCGGAAAAACGAGGCGGGCGAGAACCATGGACGTGATGCCACTGCTGATGCTGGTGGCAGGCAGCGCCGCGATCGCGGCGGCCGGCCGGCGCACCCCCGTACCGGCGCCCCTGCTGCTGGTCGCGGTCGGCCTCGCGGCGTCGTACGTGCCCGGAGTCCCGGACTACCACCTGGACCCGCACATCGTGCTGCCGCTGATCCTGCCGCCGCTGCTGCACACCGCGGCCACCGACAGCTCCTACCTCGACCTGCGGGCGCAACTGCGGCCGGTCGCGCTGCTGTCGGTCGGGTACGTCCTCTTCGCGACCTGCGTCGTCGGCTGGGCCGCCCATGTGATCGTCCCGGGACTGCCGCTGACCGCGGCGCTGGTGCTCGGCGCGGTGGTGGCGCCGCCGGACGCGGTCGCGGCCACCGCGATCGCCCGCCGGGTCGGACTGCCGTCCCGGATCACCACGATCCTGCAGGGCGAGTCCCTGGTGAACGACGCCACCGCGATCACCGCCTACCGCGTCGCCCTCGCGGCCGCCGTCGGCGAGGGCGCCACCTGGGCCGGCGGAATCGGCGAGTTCCTGATCGCGGCGATCGGCGGCATCGGCGTCGGACTCGTCCTCATGGTGCCGATCCACTGGCTGCGCACCCACCTCAAGGAGCCCCTCCTCCAGAACACCCTCTCCCTGCTGATCCCGTTCGTCGCCTACGCCGTCGCGGAGGAGGTGCACGCCTCCGGTGTCCTCGCGGTCGTCGTCGTCGCCCTCTGTCTCGGGCACCGCGCGTGGCAGGTCGATTTCGCGACCCGCCTCCAGGAGGGCGCGGTCTGGAAGATGGTCGCCTTCGTCCTGGAGTCGTCGGTGTTCGCCCTGATCGGCCTCCAACTGCCGGTGGTGCTTGAGGGACTGGGGGAGTACGAGGGTCTGGAGGCCGCCTGGTACGCGCTCGCCGTCTTCCTGGTGGTCGTCGTGACCCGGTTCGTATGGGTGTATCCGTCGACCTTCCTGCCCCGGAAGCTGTCGACGCGGATCCGGGAACGGGAGGCGGACCCCACCTGGAAGGGCGCGTTCATCGTCTCCTGGGCCGGGATGCGGGGCGTGGTCTCGCTCGCCATCGCCTTCTCGATCCCGCGGACCGTGGAGGGCGGCGAGCCCTTCCCCGGCCGCAACCTGATCCTCTTCCTGACCTTCACGACGGTCATCGGCACCCTCGTCGTCCAGGGCCTCACCCTGCCCCCGCTGATCCGGCTGCTCAAACTGCCCGGCCGGGACGTCCAGGCCGCGACGCTCGCCGAGGCCAACGCCCAGGCGCAGGCGTCCCGCGTCGCCGAGCAGCGCCTCGGCGAACTCCTCGCCGACGAGCGCAACGCCCTGCCCGAGCCGCTCGCCGTCCGGCTGCGCGCGGTGCTGGAGCGCCGCCGCAACGCCGTCTGGGAACGCCTCGGCCAGCCCAACCCCATCACCGGTGAGACCGCCGACGACACCTACCGCCGCCTCGCCCGGGAGGTGATCAGCGCCGAGCGCGAGGTGTTCGTGAAGCTGCGCGACGGTCGCTATATCGACGACGAGATGCTGCGGACGCTGCTGCGCCGACTGGACCTGGAGGAGGCGGCGGCGTATCGGGAGGCGACATGAGCGGGTCCACGGAAAGGGACGAGCGGGTTCACGGAAGGGGACGAGCGGGTTCACGGAAGGGGACGAGCGGGTTCACGGGAAGGGGCGGCCGGTGACGACAGCCGCGATCGTGCTCCCGCGCGCGAAGGCGCCCTCCTCGGCCAGCGCCACAAGTCCGTACAGCATTTTGGCGACATACAGACGCTCGACGGGCAGCCCGTGCCGGTCCTCGAAGTCCGCGGCGAAGGAGTCCAGTTCCGGGGTGGTGCGGGCGTAGCCGCCGAAGTGGAAGCGGTCGTCGAGGTGCCACTCGCCGCGCGGGCCGCCGAAGGCGGCGTCCTGGAGGCGCCGTATGCCGGTGGTCAGGAAGCCGCCCTTGAGGACCGGTATGCCGAGCGCGCGCTGCCCCGGGCCCAGCCCCGCCGCCAGTCCCGCCAGGGTGCCGCCCGTTCCGCAGGCGATCGCGACGACGTCCGCCTGCCCGCGCAGTTCCTCGCCGAGCGCCCGGCAGCCACGTACGGCCGGGGAGTTGCTGCCGCCCTCGGGGATCACGTACGCGTCCTCGGCGCCGACCGTGCGCAGCAGGGCGGCGAGGGTGTCCGGCTCGGTCTTGCGGCGATATGTCGATCTGTCGATGAAGTGCAGGCGCATGCCGTCGGCCGCGCACCGGGCGAGGGAGGGGTTGAGGGGCCGCTCGGCGAGCTCCTGGCCGCGGACCACGCCGACGGTGGCGAGACCGAGGAGGCGGCCCGCGGCGGCGGTGGCGCGCAGATGGTTGGAGTACGCGCCGCCGAAGGTGAGGATCGTGCGGCCGTGCGCCGCGGTGAGGCTGGGCGCGAGCTTGCGCCACTTGTTGCCGACCAGGTCGGGGTGGATCAGGTCGTCTCGCTTGAGGAGGAGCCGTACGCCGCGCCGCGCGAAGCGGTCGTCGTGCACTTCCCGCACCGGGGAGGGGAGCCGCGGGCGCAGGGGCGCGAGGGCGTCGGGGCTGGTCACCCGGCCATTGTCGCGCGCGGGCTACTTCAGTCGCTCGGCGATCCGCCGGCGCATCGCGTCCATCGTGAACCCGCGCGGGTCCACCTTCCCCGGCTGCCACTCCAGGTGGCCGATGACCGACCGGTGCGTCCAGCCGTGCTGCCGGCACACCGCGGCGGCCGCCCGCTCGATGGACTCCAGCTGGGCTTCTGGCCAGGGGTCCTCGCCGTCGCCGAGGTTCTCGCACTCGAAGCCGTAGAAGTGCCGGTTGCCGTCGGTGTTCTTCTCGTTGTCCGGCGGCAGCGCCTTCTCCGCGATGACCGCGCGCAGGACGTCGTCGTCGCCGAGTCCCGCGTGGTTGGCGCGGCCGTAGCCGACGAGGTGGACCCTGCCGTCCTTGGTGATGACGCCGTGGCACAGCGGGCCGGGCAGGCCCTCGTAGCCGTTCCGGCAGAGCCTCACGGTGTACGCGCTGCCCCGGGTCACGGTGTGGTGGATCATCACGCCGTGCACG
This sequence comes from Streptomyces sp. TRM70350, assembly GCF_019219825.1. Taxonomy (GTDB): domain Bacteria; phylum Actinomycetota; class Actinomycetes; order Streptomycetales; family Streptomycetaceae; genus Streptomyces. The sequence goes on from NZ_JAHUXH010000009.1 coordinate 76,955, forward strand.
GGGCCCCACGGGCCCACGTGGTTGCGGTTGTGTTCTCTCCAGTCGCCCACCTCGACGACGGTGAGGCCTTCGTCCCGCAGGCAGGCGAGGAAACGGTTCGCGGACAGGGGTGAGGCCATGTGTGCCTCCTTCGTGCAGCGCGACGACCGCCCACCGCGGCCGCCTCGTACACGCTGCTTCTACCGAAGCGCGCAGGACCGGAATCACTCGTTCGTACAGCGAGCGAGCCGATTCGGTCAGGGGGCCGGGCGTATCCGGCTCGAAGCGGAACCCATGTGTGCCCAGCGGGACTTGATCCATTCCCGCTCTTTCGGGTAATAGCACGAACACGGTCTGCGATGGAAGGCTTTCTCGCGGAGATCGATGCCCGGCGAAACCGCTGCCAGGGCATGACCGGGAGGGCAATTCCTTATGTCGGTAGGCGAAGAGGTCCGCACGGAGCAGACCAGGCCGCAGCAGAGCCTCGGCACGGCGGCTGCGCGGAACCTGGCCACCACGACCAAGTCCGTACCCCAGATGCAGGAGATCAGCTCGCGCTGGCTGCTGCGCATGCTGCCGTGGGTGGACGTGCAGGGCGGCACGTATCGAGTGAACCGGCGGCTCAGTTTCGCCGTGGGCGACGGACGCATCACCTTCGTGAAGACCGGCGACCGTGTCGAGGTCATCCCCGCGGAGCTGGGCGAACTGCCGGCGCTGCGGTCGTACGAGGACGAGGAGGTGCTGACCGAGCTCGCCCGGCGCTGCGAGCAGCGCGAGATCGCCGCGGGGGAGGTGATCGCCGACTTCGGCAACCAGACCGACGAGGTGTACCTGCTGGCACACGGCAGGGTGGAGAAGATCGGCCCCGGTCCGTACGGCGACGACGAGAGCCTCGGCGTGCTCGCCGACGGGGCGTACCTGGGCGAGCAGGCGCTGCTCGACCCGGACGCCATCTGGGAGTACACGGCCCGCGCGATCACCCCCTGCACGGTCCTCGTCCTGACCCGCCAGGACGTCGAGCAACTCGCCGAGCGCGCGGACTCGCTGCGCGAGCACCTGGAGCAGCGGCGGTCCATTCCGCGGCAGCGCACCAACAAGTACGGCGAGAAGGAGATCGACCTCGCGGCCGGCCACGAGGGCGAGCCGGACATCCCGCACACCTTCGTGGACTACGAGGCGCGGCCCCGCGAGTACGAACTGAGCATCGCCCAGACCGTGCTGCGCATCCACACGCGCGTGGCCGACCTGTACAACCAGCCGATGAACCAGACCGAGCAGCAACTCCGGCTCACGGTCGAGGCGCTGAAGGAACGCCAGGAACACGAGCTGATCAACAACCGTGAGTTCGGCCTGCTGCACAACTGCGAGTACGACCAGCGGATCCAGCCGCACGACGGTGTGCCCGGCCCGGACGACATGGACGAGCTGCTCAGTCGTCGGCGCGGCACCAAGATGTTCCTGGCCCACCCGCGGGCGATCGCCGCGTTCGGCCGTGAGCTCAACAAGCGGGGTCTGGTGCCGGAGACGATCGACGTCGCCGGAAACCGCATCCCGACCTGGCGCGGTGTCCCGATCTACCCGTGCAACAAGATCCCGGTCACCGAGGCCCGGACCAGCTCCATCATCGCCATGCGTCTCGGCGAGGCGGACCAGGGCGTGATCGGTCTGCGCCAGTCCGGCATCCCGGACGAGATCGAGCCCAGCCTGTCGGTGCGGTTCATGGGCATCAACGAACAGGCCATCATCAAGTACCTCGTGACGGCCTACTACTCGGCGGCGGTCCTGGTGCCGGACGCGCTCGGCGTGCTGGAGAACGTCGAGATCGGCCGCTGGCGGTGACCTTCCCGGTCCGTGTGCTGTGTCCCCGCCCGTCAGGGCGGGTACACCTCGGGGTATGCGCCCGGCCGGAGCGGAAGCGCCACTGTCCACAGACTCTCCGAGGGGGAACCTCGATCCCATGACCGAGTCCGTGACCGAGTCGACGACCCAGCCCAGGCCCCACCCCACACCCCATGCCCTGACCACCCTCTCCCTGGCGACCGAGCCCTCGGCCACCCAGTCCCCGGCACAGCCCGAGCGGCGTGCGGCCGGGGCGTCCGAAAGGCGGAGTTCCATCGCGACCCAGACGGACAGCGGGCCGGGGCCGCTCGACGGCCCCGAGGCGGCCGTGATCCTGGAGCGGGCACGGGCGATGGTGGACCCCGGGCTCCGCTCGGCGGTCGACTCGCTGCCCGGTTCGATGCGCCGGATCGCGCGCTACCACTTCGGCTGGGAGCACGCCGACGGCACCTCGGCGACCGGCAACGGGGGCAAGGCGATCCGGCCGGCGCTCGTCCTCGCCGCGGCCGCCGCGCTCGGCGGCCCCCGGGCGCAGGCGAGTGCCGTACGGGCGGCCGCCGCGGTGGAGCTGGTGCACAACTTCACACTGCTGCACGACGACGTGATGGACCGGGACACCACCCGCCGGCACCGGCCCACCGCGTGGACGGTGTTCGGCGACACCGACGCGATCCTCGCCGGGGACGCCCTCCAGGCGCTCGCCCTGCGGCTGCTCGCGGAGGACCCGCACCCGGCGTCCGCGGCCGCCGCCGCCCGGCTCGCGGCCTGTGTCGTCGAACTGTGCGAGGGCCAGCAGGTCGACACGGCGATGGAGCGCCGCGGCCCCTTGGAGGTCACCCTCGCCGAGGTGCTCGCCATGGCCGAGGCCAAGACCGGGGCGCTGCTCGGGTGCGCGTGCGCCCTCGGGGCGCTGTATGCCGGGGCGGCCGCGGCCGATGTCGAGGCGCTGGACGCGTTCGGCCGGGAGGCCGGGCTCGCCTTCCAGCTCATCGACGACGTCATCGGCATATGGGGCGACCCCACCCGCACCGGCAAGCCGGCCGGAGCCGACCTGGCGGCCCGCAAGAAGTCCCTGCCGGTGGTCGCCGCCCTGGCCTCCGGGACACCGGCCGCCGTCGAACTCGCCGAGCTGTACCAGGTGCCGTACGACGGCGGTGACCTGGAGCCCACGGTGCAGGCCGTGGAGCGGGCCGGCGGACGGGGCTGGGCGCAGGCCCAGGCGTCCGAGCGGATGGCGCGGGCGATGCAGGAGCTGTCCCGCGCGATTCCCGACCCGGAGGCGGCGGGCGGGCTGCTCGCGCTCGCCGAGTTCGTGACGCGCCGCAGCACCTGAGCGCGGGCGCGCGCCGCGAGGAGACCCCGGGACCGGCGGGGCGTACGGTTCCTGACCCCGTACGCCCTCGGCCGGTTCCGGCTCCGGCGGGTCCCGCACATCCCCACGGTGTGCGGGACCCGCCGTTACGCGCTGACGCCGCCCGCCGCGCTCATGCCTCCGGCAGTACGGTGGCCACGATCCGCTCCACGAGCCCCTCCGGCACATCCACCCCGGGCAGCACGCCGTCCAGGACGTCCGGCAGCGTCAGGTGCTCAAGGATCAGCCCGAGCATCGCGAGGTAGAGCACGGTGACGGTCTCGTCGCCGCCGGGCAGTCCGGCGGTGCGGTGGAACTCGATGCCTTCCTCCAGATCGGCGCGCACCGACCGTGTGTAGGAGGCGCGCAGTTCGGGGCGGCGCGTGGCCTCCAGGCGCAGCTCCAGCAGGGCCAAATATCCCGTGCGGTCGCGGGTCGCGCGCCCCATCAGGTCGTGCATGAAGGCTGTGACCAGCGAGCGGTCCTTCGGCCGGGTCATCAGTCCGGCGATCACCGCGGGGTCCGGTGCGAGCCGAGCGTGCACACGGGCGTCGATCTGACGGAGCAGGTCGTCGCGCCCGCTGAAGTAGTTGGAGGCGGTACCCACCGGCACCCCGGCCGCCGCGTCCACCGCGCGGAAGGTCAGCCCCCGCGCTCCCTCACGGGCGAGCACCTCGACCCCGGCGTCGACGAGCGCGGCCCGGCGCTCAGGGTTGCTGGCCATGCGGAATCCCCTCTCCCACTTTCCCGGTCCCGGAAATTTGTCTTGCGACCACTACAGTCGAAGTACTACAACTGGAGTTGTTGCAGCGGCGGCCAACAGCCTACGAAAAGAGACCGACTTGCGAAAGCTCACCTACTTCATCGCCTGTTCCATCGACGGCTTCATCGGGGACCCGGACGGCGACGCGTCGGCCATGCTCCGCTTCATGGACGCGGAGTTCTTCGAGTTCCTCAAGGCGGAGCACCCGGAGACCATGCCCACCCACGGCAGGCGCCCGCTCGGCATCGAGGACCTGCCGAACAAGCGGTTCGACACGATCATCCAGGGCCGCGCCAGCTACGACCTGGCGCTGAAGGACGGCGTTACCAGCCCGTACGCCCATATGCGCCAGTACGTCGCGTCGCGCACCCTGAGGGAGTCGCCCGACCCCGAGGTCGAGATCATCGCCGAGGATCTGGTCGGCAGGGTCCGTGAGCTGAAGGCCGAGGACAGCGCGTTCGACGTGTACCTCTGCGGCGGGTCCCGGCTCGCGGGCGAGCTGATCGACGAGATCGACGAACTCGTCATCAAGTCGTACCCGATCGTGCTGGGCAGCGGCATGCCGATGTTCCGCTCCGGCTTCGCGGTCGGCGAGTTCACCCTGGAGTCGGTGCGCACGTTCGGCAACGGTGCCGTCGTGAGGACGTACAGCAGGAAGCGCTGAGCCGTCGTCCGCCCTACGCTTGGGGGCATGGACAGCGCAGAACATGTCTGTCCCGCATGCGGACAGCCCGTCGATACGGTCGTCCGGCGCCACAAGACGCTGGGCGCGTGGGTCCCGGTATGGGTGGCAGGACCGTGCCGGAATCCCCAGTGCGAGGCGTACGCCGCGGAAGGTGCCGAGTCCGAGCAGCGGCGGCCGGCGACGCCCGCCACCACGAAGCAGACCGAAACCGGAACCGTGGCGAAGAAGTCCTGAGAAAAACCTCCCACCGCGTGTCGAGAATCCCCGGTCGGCTCCGACGTCCCCTGTGAGAGCCGCCCACGCCGGGCGGCCCCAACACAAGGAGACGACGATGAAGTACCTGGTCATGGTGCAGGGCACGCAGGCGGACTACGAGGCGATGCGGGGCAACGCGTCCGAGCACTCGCCGGCCTGGAGCGAGCAGGACCTGCAGGCCATGTACGCGTACATGAACGCGATCAACGACGACCTCGCCGAGAGCGGTGAGCTCGTCGACGGGCAGGGGCTGGCCGAGCCCGCCAGGACCCGGCTGGTCAGCCTGGACGCGGACGGCAAGCCGGTGATCACCGACGGCCCGTACGGCGAGACCAAGGAACTGCTGGCCGGCTACTGGGTGCTGGACTGCGCGAGCCTGGAGTGGGTCACGGAGATCGCCGAGCGGGTGGCCCGCTGTCCGTAGCCCGCGGGCGCCCCGGAGTACCCGGTGGTGATCCGGCCCATCATGGAGGGCGCCGGCGACATCTGCTGAACGCACCGATGCACCCCACCGACGAGGTCGAGGACCTGCTGCGCCGCCATGCGCCGCAGGTCCTCGGCGCGCTGGTACGGCGGTACGGCCACTTCGACGCCGCCGAGGACGCCGTACAGGAGGCACTGCTCGCGGCGGCCGGGCAGTGGCCCTCGGCCGGGGTCCCGGACAATCCGCGGGGCTGGCTGATCAAGGTTGCGGCGCGGCGGTTGACCGACGCGCTGCGCAGTGAGGCGGCGCGGCGGCAGCGGGAGGAGCGGGCGGCGGCGCTCATCCCGCGCGACGCGTTCACGGCACCGGAGCCCGGGACAGACCGGGCGCCGCGCGAGGACGACACCCTCACGCTCCTCTTCCTGTGCTGCCACCCCGACCTCACCCCGCCCGCCCAGATCGCCCTCACCCTGCGCGCGGTCGGCGGTCTGACGACGGCGGAGATCGCCCGCGCGTACCTGGTCCCCGAGCCCACCATGGCGCAGAGGATCAGCCGCGCCAAGAAGAAGGTGCGGGGCGTGCGCTTCGGCCGCCCGGACAACTGGGCGGAGCGGCTGCCCGCCGTCCTGCACACCCTCTACCTGATCTTCAACGAGGGCTACACGGCCACCTCCGGCGCCACCCTCCAGCGCCGTGAACTGGCCGGCGAGGCGATCCGGCTCACCCGGACGGTCCACCGGCTGCTCCCCGACGACGGCGAGGTGGCCGGTCTGCTGGCGCTGATGCTGCTCACCGACGCCCGCCGCGACGCGCGCACGGGGCCGCACGGCGAGTTGATCCCGCTCGACGAACAGGACCGGGCCCGCTGGGACCGGGCGGCGATCGAGGAGGGCGTCGCCCTGGTCACCCGGGCGCTGTCCGGCGGGCGCCCGGGCCCGTACCAGCTGCGGGCCGCCATCGCCGCCGTGCACGACGAGGCCCCGTCGGCGCAGGCGACTGACTGGCGGGAGATCCTCGGCCTGTACGACATCCTCGTCCGCCTGGTCCCGGGTCCCGTCGAGCGCCTCAACCGGGCCGTCGCCGTCGCCATGGTCCGCGGCCCGCGCGCCGGCCTGGCCGAACTGGACGCGCTGGCGGGCGACCTGGGCACCGGCCACCGCCTGGACGCGGTGCGGGGCCATTTGCTGGAGCGGACGGGGGAGCACGAGGCGGCCCGCGCCGCCTACGAGTCGGCGGCCGGAAAGACACAGAGCCTGCCGGAGCAGCGGTACCTGCAGGCGCGGGCGGCGCGGCTGAGGCGTTAGCGTGGCCCAAGTGCCATGATCGCGGGGAGGGTTGGCGTGATGACGGAGGCCGGGGGCAGGCGCCGTGGGGTGTGGCGGTGGGCCGTGCTGGTGTGGGCCGTGACCGTGGCCGTGGGGGTGTGCTGACGCTGTGGCTGCAGGAGTCGGCCGAGCCGCCGGGGCCGTACCGCTGGGAGGAGTCGAGCCCGACGCCGATGCTTCACCAGGACCGGGACACCGCATGCCCCCCGCCGACGCCCCTGCCCACCGAAGACGGCATCTTCGCCTACGCCTGCATCGTCACGAACGACTAGGCAGCCCGCCCGTCTCCGGGTCCCGGCCGGTCAGGCAGTACGTGCCGCCCGCCGGGTCGCGCATCACCGTCCAGTGGCCGCCGACGGCGACGAACGTGGCCCCGAGCCGCTCGTGTGCGGCGCGGGTCGCCGCGATGTCCGCGCAGGCGAGGTCGAGATGGGCGGAGAGGGGCTGTTCGGCGCCGAGGCGCTGGAGCAGCACCCGCACCGGGAGCCCGGCGGGCGGCCTGACCACATGGAACTCCGGAAGAGAGCCCGGCACGGACGCCCAGCCGACGAGCACCTCACTCCAGAACGCGACCTCGGCGTCGTACGACGAAGGCGGGACGTCGACGCACACCTGATCGAGCCTGCTGCCCCGCACGACGGGCGGCCGCACCGACTCCCCGTGCCACGGCACGGCACAGAACAGCTGGCCCGCGGGCGAGCGCAGTACGGCCCACCCCTCGTGCTCGGCGACCACCTCGGCCCCCGCCCGCATCGCCGACGCGGTGAACTCACCGACGTCGTCGACGGCGAAGTCGAGATGCGCGCCGCCGGGGCCGGAGTCGACGCCCTGGACCTTCACGCACGGGTCCGTCCCCGCGCCCGGGACCAGGGTGATGAACTCCCCCCGGCGCGCGGAGAGCCGGGTGTCCGTGACGGCGGTCCAGAACTCCTCGGCGGTCGGCAGGAGTTCGGCGGGGCGGTCGATGAAGGCGTACGTCCAGTGGATCGTCATGGCGGTGATCGTAGGCGGCGAGCCGGAGCCGCAAGGAGCGCGAACGCCGAAGGGACCCGGCCGGCAGTCCGGCCGGGCCCCTTCACCTGCCCCTGACGGGCGGTGGTGCACCAACCGCCGGTCATGTGCGAGGCATCAGGCCTTCTTGGTCTCCCAGAAGATCTTGTCGATCTGGGCGATGTAGTCCAGAGCCTTCTGACCGGTGGCCGGGTCGGTGGACGCCTTGGCGGCCGAGAGGGCCTTGAGGGTGTCGTTGACCAGCTGGTGCAGCTCCGGGTACTTCTCGAAGTGCGGGGGCTTGAAGTAGTCGCTCCAGAGCACCGAGACGTGGTGCTTGGCCAGCTCGGCGCGCTGCTCCTTGATGGTGGTGGCACGAGCCTGGAAGTGCGGGTCGTCGTTGCCGGCCATCTTCTCCTGGATGGCCTTCACCGACTCCGCCTCGATGCGGGCCTGGGCCGGGTCGTACACACCGCAGGGCAGGTCGCAGTGCGCGCTGACCTTGACCTTGGGGGCAAACAGGCGGGAAAGCATGAAGCATTCCTTCCTCGTGATCGTCTTCTCAGGGGGGACATTACTCCCTGAGCGACTGGATTTCGCGAGTGCCCCCATGGGCTTAGGACAAAAGTCCCGGGTGAGACTGAGACTGGTGGAGGATCGAACCGGGGAGGTGCCGGGGATGCCGGAGCTGTCGCAGGAGACCGAGCGCGAAAGGGGCGTCCCGCCCTTCGGACTGGCCGAGGTGACCGGGCCGTCCATGGTGCCGACGCTGTACCACGGGGACCGGCTCCTGGTGCGCTACGGCGCCCGGATCAGGGCGGGGGACGTCGTCGTTTTGCGTCACCCCTTCCAGCAGGACCTGCTCGTCGTCAAGCGGGTGGCCGAGCGCCGTGAGGGCGGCTGGTGGGTGCTCGGCGACAACGCGTACGCCGGCGGGGACAGCACCGACTACGGGGTCGTGCCCGACGAGCTGATCCTGGGCCGGGTCCGGTTCCGCTACCGGCCGCGTCGGCCCGATCAGCGCTCGCCGCTGGCGCTGGTGCGCTGGGCACTGTCGGCGGCCAGGCCCGTCTTCTCCGACCGGTCGGCCTCCAGGCGTTTGCGGGCCCGGTAGGCGGCCACGTTGGCGCGGGTGGCGCAGCGGTCGGAGCAGTAGCGCCGGGAGCGGTTGGTGGACGTGTCGAGGTAGGCGTTGCGGCACGGGGCCGCCTCGCACAGGCCCAGGCGGTCCACGCCGTACTCGGTGAGGTGGAAGGCCAGGCCCATCGCCGCGATGGCCGCGTAGCCCGCGGTCGCGTTGGAGGGGTGGTCCGCGAGGTGCATGTGCCACAGGGGGCGGCCGTCGTCGTCGCGGAAGTCGTGGCCGGAGATCTGGGGGCTCACCGGGAACTCCAGCAGCAGTGAGTTCAGCAGGTCCACGGCCAGGGTCTCGTCGCCGCTGTCGGCCGCCTCGAAGACCGCGCGCAGCCGGGCCCGGACCGAGCGGAACCGCGTCACGTCCGCGTCGGTGGCGCGGCGGGCCGCCGACGCGTTGCCGCCGAACAGCTCCCGGACGGCCTCGACCGAGGTCAGCGCGTCCTTGCCCCGGGCCGGCTCCTCGCTGTTGACGAGTCGTACGGCATAGTCCGAGTAATAGGCCAGTTCCACTTGTAGTCCTTACGGAGGGGCTCTATGGTCGTGTCTGCGGTCACGTAACAGCTGATCGTGCTTCCAGGGTATTACGCGGGTGAGTCAAGAGGGGGTTTGCCATGACCACGAGCATCGGCACCGACTGGAACGCCTGGCAGGAGAGCTGGGACCGGCAGCAGGAGTGGTACATGCCGGACCGCGAGGAGCGCTTCCGGGTCATGCTCGACATGGTCGAGGCCTTCGTCGGCACCGCGCCGCGGGTGCTGGACCTCGCCTGTGGCACCGGCACGATCACCGCCCGCCTGCTCGCCCGCTTCCCCGACGCCACCAGCACCGGCATCGACCTCGACCCCGCCCTGCTCACCATCGCCCACGGCACCTTCGACGGCGACGAGCGCGTCACCCTCGTCGAGGCCGACCTGAAGGACCCCGACTGGCCCGCGCGGCTGCCCCACGAGACGTACGACGCCGTCCTGACCGCCACCGCCCTGCACTGGTTCCACGCCGAACCCCTTCAGGCGCTGTACGGCCGGATCGCCGGGCTCGTCCGGCACGGTGGCGTCTTCATGAACGCCGACCACATGGTCGACGACACCACCCCCCGCATCAACGCCGCCGAGCGCACCCTGCGGCACGCGCGCATGGACCGGGCGCAGAAGGACGGCGCCCTGGACTGGGCCGACTGGTGGCAGCTCGCCGCCAAGGACCCCGTCCTCGCCGAGCCCACCGCCCGCCGGTTCGAGATCTACGGCGACCACGCGGACGGAGACATGCCGTCGGCGGCGTGGCACGCGCGCGTACTGCGCGAGCAGGGCTTCGCGGAGGCCCGGCCGGTGTGGTGCTCACCGTCGGACACGCTGTTGCTGGCGTTGAAGTAGACCCGGGGACGGCAGAAGGGGCGGTACGGGGATCCCGTACCGCCCCTTCTTGTCTTGCTGCTTACAGCACCTTCGACAGGAACGCCTGCGTCCGCTCGTGCTGCGGGTTGGTCAGGACGTCCCGCGGGTTGCCGGACTCGACCACCACGCCGCCGTCCATGAAGACCAGGCTGTCGCCGACCTCGCGGGCGAAGCCCATCTCGTGGGTGACGACGATCATGGTCATGCCGGACTCGGCGAGGTCACGCATGACGTCGAGGACGTCACCGACCAGCTCCGGGTCGAGGGCCGAGGTCGGCTCGTCGAACAGCATCAGCTTCGGGTCCATGGCGAGGGCCCGGGCGATGGCGACGCGCTGCTGCTGGCCGCCGGAGAGCTGCGAGGGGTAGTTCCCGGCCTTGTCGGCGAGGCCGACGCGCTCCAGGAGCTGCATCGCCCGCTCCCTGGCCTGGGCCCTGCTGGTGCCCTTGACCTGGACCGGGGCCTCGATGACGTTCTCCAGCGCCGTCATGTGCGGGAACAGGTTGAAGCGCTGGAAGACCATCCCGATGTCCCGCCGCTTCAGCGCGACCTCGCTGTCCTTCAGCTCGTACAGCTTGTCGCCCTTCTGGCGGTAGCCGACCAGCTCGCCGTCGACGTACAGCCGCCCGGCGTTGATCTTCTCCAGGTGGTTGATGCACCGCAGGAAGGTCGACTTGCCGGAGCCGGAGGGGCCGATCAGGCAGAAGACCTCGCCGGTCTTCACCTCCAGGTCGATGCCCTTGAGGACCTCGACGTGGCCGAAGGACTTGTGGACGCCCTCCGCCTTGACCATGGGGACGGTGGTGTGCTTCACCGGGGTGTCCGCCGTGGTGTCCGTCGTCGTGGTCTCGTCCGTCGTCGTGGTCTCGTCCGTCTTCTCGGTCTCGTCCGTCTTCTCGATCTTCTCGGTCATGCCATGCCTCCCTTCGGGCGGCCGAGGGACAACATGTTGGCCTTGATCTTCTGGAGCGGCGTCGGCGGCAGCGAGCGGCTCGAACCGCGGGCGTAGTACCTCTCAAGGTAGTACTGGCCGACGCTGAAGACCGAGGTCAGCAGCAGGTACCAGGCGGCGGCGAGGAACAGCATCTCGGCCGGGGCGCCGGAGATCTGGCCGATGTCCTGGGCGACGCGGAGCAACTCGGAGTACTGGACGACCGACACCAGCGAGGTCGTCTTCAGCATGTTGATGACCTCGTTGCCCGTCGGCGGCACGATCACGCGCATCGCCTGCGGGATGACGATCCGGCGCAGCGTCTTGGCGTGGCTCATGCCCAGCGCGTGGGCCGCCTCGGTCTGGCCCTCGTCGACCGCGAGCAGACCGGCGCGGCAGATCTCCGCCATGTACGCGGCCTCGTTCAGGCCGAGGCCGAGCAGCGCGGTCAGGAACGGGGTCATGAAGTCGGACCACTCGTCCCGGTAGACCGGCCCGAGGTTGATGTACTCGAAGACCAGGCCCAGGTTGAACCAGACGATGAGCTGGACCAGGACCGGGGTGCCGCGGAAGAACCAGATGTAGAACCACGCGATCGACGAGGTCACCGGGTTCCGCGACAGGCGCATCACCGCCAGCACGATGCCGCCGACGATGCCGATCAGCATGGACAGCACGGTCAGCAGGAGCGTGTTGCCCACACCGCCGAGGATGCGGTCGTTGAAGAAGTAGTCCGGGATCGCGCCCCAGTTGATCCTGCCCTGGGAGAACGCGTAGATGACGCCGCCCAGCAGGGCGAGCGCGACGACGGCGGAGACATACCGCCCGTAGTGCCGGACCGGGATGGCCTTGATGGCCTCCGGTCCGGCCGGGGGCGTGCCGGCCGGACCCGCCGTCTTGTCGATGTCAACAGTCACGGGTGTTGCCTTTCAGTGCCGCTGGTCGCTGACCGAGCGGTCACTTGCCGCCGTTGATGACGGCCTTGTCGACGGCGCCGTCCTCGACGCCCCACTTCTTTATGATCTTGTCGTACTCGCCGTTGGCGATGATCGCATCCAGGGCGGCCTTGAGCGCGTCCCGCAGCTGCGTGTTGTTCTTGGCCACCGCGATGCCGTACGGAGCGGCCTCGACCTGCTCGCCGACCAGCTGGAAGTCGTTGCCGCCGCCGGAGGTCTTCACGGCGTACGCGGCGACCGGGAAGTCGGAGGAGCCGGCGTCGGCGCCGCCCGCGCGCAGGCGGGTCTGGGCCTGCTGGTCGTTGTCGAAGGCCTCGATGGTCAGCTTCTTGTTCTTCGGGCACTTCTTGGCCTCGGCCTTGGCGAGGTCCTCGGAGACCGTGCCACGCTGCAGCACGATCTTCTTGCCGCACAGGTCGGACCAGGTCTTGATGCCCTGGTCGTCCCCCTTCTTGGTGTAGATGGAGACACCGGCCATGAAGTAGTCCACGAAGTCGACGCCCTCACCGACCTTCTTGCCGGTGTCGGGGTCGATGCCCTCCTGGCGGTCCTTGGTGTCGGTCATTGCGGACATGGCGATGTCGTAGCGCTTGGAGCGCAGACCGGTGATCAGGGTGTCGAAGGTGCCGTTCTCGAACTCGAACGTCACGCCGAGCTCCTTGCCCATGGCGGCGGCGATGTCCGGGTCGATGCCGACCGTCTTGCCGGAGCTGTCCTTGAACTCGACCGGCGCGTACGCGATGTCCGAACCGACCTTGATGACGCCCTTGTCGCGGATCTCCTTGGGCAGCTTGTCGGCCAGCGGCGCGGCGCTCTGCGTCGCGGGGTCCGTGCTGCCCGAGCCGCTGCTCTCCGTCTGGTCACCGCAGCCGGTGAGAAGCAGGGCGCCTGCGACCGCGATCGCACCGACCGCGGCTAGCCGGGAACGCGCGGCGGTCGTACGACGGGTGGAGCTTGCGGTCATTGTGGGTTCCTCCGGCGGATGGGTGAAGTGCCGATGGGGCGGCAGTTGCCGATGGGTCGACGAGAACACACAGCTTCGGGTGTCGCGACCTCGTGTGATTACGGGCATCTTGCCATTCGGACTGGAGCATTCAGGTGACCCGCCATGTCAAAATCGGATAACGGGTGACCCCCGAACCAGACCACTCCGGTACATCACGACCGGACCTTCTACGGGAATGTACGGTTCCAGCCGCAAGATCTTCGGTGCGTCTCAGGATGTGGATGTACGGAAGTGGTGCTTCGCGGCTATTGCGTCCTTGTCAAGGGTTTGCCGGGCTCTTGTCCCCATATTCAGGTATGAGTCATGTCACCGGCATGTGATCTTCCTGTTATGGACTCGTCGGCGACACCCCTCGTCCGGTAAGAAGGTTCTTTACACCCCTCATCCGGGGCTCAGGGCGCGTGTGCGGCGCGCCCGTCGCGTATGTGCCCGTACGCATCACTCACAGGGCCGTACGCGGTGCCCGCCCACTCCTCACCAGGAGTGGACCCACCCTCAAACCATGAATACCTAAGGGGTCACACAAAGTGGCAGCGGAGATCGTCAATCCTCGCAGCGACAGCAGTACGGAGCAGGAGGGAGGGGCCGAGCCCCTCGATTCCTTCGATCCGGCGTTCGCGCTGCACCGCGGCGGCAAGATGGCCGTGCAGGCCACCGTGCCGGTCCGTGACAAGGACGACCTGTCCCTGGCGTACACGCCCGGCGTCGCGAAGGTGTGCACCGCGATCGCCGAGCAGCCGGAACTCGTCCACGACTACACGTGGAAGTCGTCCGTCGTCGCCGTCGTGACCGACGGTACGGCGGTGCTCGGACTCGGGGACATCGGGCCCGAGGCCTCCCTCCCGGTGATGGAGGGCAAGGCGATCCTGTTCAAGCAGTTCGGCGGGGTGGACGCGGTGCCGATCGCGCTCGCCTGCACGGACGTGGACGAGATCGTGGAGACCGTGGTCCGCCTCGCGCCCTCCTTCGGCGGGGTGAACCTGGAGGACATCTCGGCGCCGCGGTGCTTCGAGATCGAGCGCAGGCTGCAGGAGCGGCTGGACATCCCGGTCTTCCACGACGACCAGCACGGCACGGCGGTCGTGACGCTGGCGGCGCTGCGGAACGCCGCGCGGCTGACCGGGAAGACGCTCGCCGATCTGCGGGCGGTCATCTCGGGCGCGGGCGCGGCCGGGGTCGCGATCGCGAAGATGCTGGTGGAGGCCGGGATCGGGGACGTCGCGGTCGCCGACCGCAAGGGCGTCGTCTCCGTCGACCGCGAGGATCTGACGCCGGTCAAGCGGGAGCTCGCCGGGTTCACCAACAAGGCGGGGCTCTCCGGGTCGCTGGAGGCGGCGCTGGAGGGTGCGGACGTGTTCATCGGCGTCTCCGGCGGTACGGTGCCGGAGGCGGCCGTCGCGTCCATGGCCGAGGGCGCGTTCGTGTTCGCGATGGCCAACCCGAATCCCGAGGTGCACCCCGATGTGGCGCACAAGTACGCGGCGGTCGTCGCGACGGGCCGGTCGGACTTCCCGAACCAGATCAACAACGTGCTGGCGTTTCCGGGGATCTTCGCGGGGGCGCTGCAGGTGCGGGCGTCCCGGATCACCGAGGGCATGAAGATCGCGGCGGCCGAGGCGCTGGCGGGTGTGGTCGGGGACGACCTCGCCGCGGACTACGTCATTCCGTCGCCGTTCGATGAGCGGGTCACCCCTGCGGTGACCGCGGCTGTTGCTGCGGCGGCGCGGGCGGAAGGCGTTGCTCGGCGCTGACGCCTGTTTTTGATGGCCCCGTCCGGTTTGGGCGGGGCCATTGCTTTGCCCACCCGTCCGTCCGTTCGGGTGCTTGAGGGGTGGGCGTCGCAGGCGGGGGTGGGGCGTCGTTGGCGGGTGCGGGTTTGGGGGTGCGGTGGGGGCTGTGGTTCGGTGCGGGTCGTCGTGGGCTGGTCGCGCAGTTTCCCGCGCCCATGGGGCGTTGCGGTCGGCCGCGTCGCTATGGCAAGAGGGTGTGTCTCACAGGCTCCCGGCGTTCCATCGGCCCCTCCTGGAATCTATCGTCGGCTGCATGTTCGCTGTCTACGCCGCCCGAATCGACCGCGACCAGCCGCTGAGCGGCCTGGAGTTGGGGGAGCGCCCCGCCCCCGAGGCCAGGCCCGGCTGGAGTGTCGTCGACGTCAAGGCCGCCTCCCTCAACCACCACGACCTCTGGTCCCTGCGCGGCGTGGGCCTCGCAGAGGACAAGCTGCCGATGATCCTCGGCTGTGACGCCGCCGGCGTCGACGAGGACGGCAACGAGGTCGTCCTGCACTCCGTCATCGGCCAGACGGGGCACGGGGTCGGCCCGAAGGAACCCCGTTCCATCCTCACCGAGCGCTACCAGGGGACGTTCGCCGACCAGGTCGCCGTGCCGACCTGGAACATCCTCCCCAAGCCGAAGGAACTCTCCTTCGCGGAGGCCGCCTGCCTGCCGACCGCGTGGCTGACGGCGTACCGCATGCTCTTCACCAACGCCGGCGTCCGCCCCGGCGACTCGGTGCTCGTGCAGGGCGCCGGTGGTGGTGTCGCCACGGCCGCGATCGTGCTCGGCAAGGCCGCCGGGCTGCGCGTCTTCGCGACCAGCCGGGACGAGGCCAAGCGCAAGCGCGCGCTGGAGCTGGGGGCCGTGGAGGCGCTGGAGTCGGGGGCGCGGCTGCCGCAGCGCGTCGACGCCGTCATCGAGACCGTCGGTGCCGCCACCTGGTCGCACTCGGTGAAGTCGCTGCGCCCCGGCGGCACGCTCGTCATCTCCGGCGCCACCAGCGGTGACCGGCCGTCCCACGCCGAACTGACCCGGATCTTCTTCCTGGAGCTGAAGGTCGTCGGTTCCACGATGGGCACCAAGGAGGAACTGGAGGACCTGCTGTCCTTCTGTGCCGCCACCGGCGTACGTCCCGTCATCGACGAGGTGCTGCCGATGGACCGGGCCCGGGAGGGCTTCGAACGGCTGGAGTCGGGCGAGCAGTTCGGGAAGATCGTGCTCAGCAACGGCTGACGGTTTCTGGTGGTCAGTACGGCGGCCGGTCCGGTTACGGACCGGCCGCTGTTGTCTGTCTGCGACCCGGCCTTGTCAACCAGGGTTGACGGTATGCGGTGTGTCAACGTAGGTTGACGTCATGACCAAAGCTACCGAACTCGCCGAGCGGGCCGGTGACCGCGATCCACGGGTCGGGCTGCGGGCCGTCGCCGCGTTGCGGCGGCTGCTGGAGCAGTTGGAGGCCGTGCAGGTGCGCAGTGCGCGCCATCAGGGCTGGTCGTGGCAGGAGATCGCCGCGGAACTCGGTGTGAGCAGGCAGGCCGTGCACAAGAAGTACGGGAGGCGATGATGTTCGAACGGTTCACGAAGGATGCCCGGGCTGTGGTGAAGGGTGCCGTCGAGCAGTGCGAGGGGGCGGGGGCGCAGACCGTTGACGCGGAGCATCTGCTGCTCGCCGTGCTCGACCGTGGGGCCGGTCGGGGTTCGTTCGCGTTGGCCGCGCTCGGGCTGGCCCAGCGCCGGGAGTCGGTGGCGCGGGCACTGGAGGAGGCCCGGCGGCGTGCGGGGCTGTCGCAGGCCGAGGCCGACGCGCTGGCCGGGCTGGGGATCGACGTCTCGGAGATCGTCTCCCGGGTGGAGGAGGCGCACGGCGTCGGCGCGATGGCCGGTGACCGGAAGGGCAGAGGGTGGTGGGGCGGGCACCGTTCCTTCAGCCGGGGCGCCAAGGCCGTACTGGAGAAGTCGCTGCGCATCGCCGTCGCCCGCCGCGAGCGGCACATCGGTGACGAACACATCCTCCTCGCCCTGACCGCCCGCCCGGGCGTCGCCGCAGAGGTGCTCGCCGACCACGGCGTCACGTACGAGTCGGTGACGCGCGTACTGGGCGGTGGGGGAGAGGCCAAGGCGGGCTGAAGCCGGGGCCTCCGCCAAGTCCCGCCCGCAGGCAAAAAGGGTTACCGCCCCTCGGCCAACCCCCGCCCTTCGGTCACCCCCCCGGCCTCGCGCGCCTACCCCTTCGGCGCCCGCAGCAAGGCCCCGATATGCGCCGCGGCCGTCGACAGGTGGCGACGGGCATCCCGGAGTTGGTCCGGCGTCACCCCGTGGTCGCGGGCCGCGTCGCGGATGTCGTCGCGGAAGCGGTCGAGGAGGCGGTCCAGGTCGCGGGCCGGGTCGCCGGTGGAGGAGTCGTCGTGGGACCAGGCCGGCTCGTAGTCGGCCGGGAAGTCCTCCGGGGTCGTCGAGTACTCCGGCGCCCGCGTCGGCCCGGCCGCTCCGCCCCGCCCGAAGCCCAGGTCCTTGCCGAACTCCTTGCCGAAGTCCTTCCCGAACTCACCGAACTCCTTGGCGAGTTCCGTCAGGCCCTCGCGCAGTCCCGTCGGCCAGTCGCCCCGCGTGAAGTGGTCCTGCACCCGCTCCTGAACCCGCTGGGCGATGCGCTGCACCTCCTCCTGCGCCTGCGCCCTGGCCCGCTCCTGTGCCTCCTTGGCCTGGCGCCGTGCCCGCTGGGCCTCCTCACGGGCCCGACGGCTCTCGTCCTTGGCGCGCCGGGCCTGCTCCTTCCACTCCTGCTTGACCCGCCGCATCTCCTCCTTCGCGGCGCGCCAGGCCTCCTTGTCGGTGTACTCGGCGAAGTCCCCGACGTCACCGCCCACAGCGCCGCCGTTGCGGGCCTCGCTCATCGCCGCGCGCATCTCGCGCCGCAGATCGCCCGCGGCGCCCCGCACATCGGCACGGATCTCGGCGGCCAGCTCGGCCACCGACTCGCGGATCTCCAGCTCCAGGTCGGCCAGTTCACCGCTGCGGTCGGCCAGCTCGGCGCGGCCGGCGTCCGTGATGGCGTACACCTTGCGGCCGCCCTCGGTGGTGTGGGTGACCAGGCCCTCGGCCTCCAGCTTGGCCAGACGCGGGTAGACGGTGCCGGCCGACGGCGCGTACAGCCCCTGGAAGCGTTCCTCAAGGAGGCGGATCACTTCGTAGCCGTGGCGCGGGGCCTCGTCGAGCAGCTTCAGCAGGTAGAGGCGGAGGCGGCCGTGAGCGAAGACGGGGGGCATGTCAGAGCACCTTCTTGTCGGTCGTGCCATCGGCCGGGGCGCTGGTCGGCGTCGCACCCTCGCCCGGACCGGAATCCGAATTGTCCCC
Source organism: Streptomyces sp. TRM70350 (assembly GCF_019219825.1). Lineage (GTDB taxonomy): Bacteria > Actinomycetota > Actinomycetes > Streptomycetales > Streptomycetaceae > Streptomyces. The sequence goes on from NZ_JAHUXH010000009.1 coordinate 95,117, forward strand.
CGAGGCGTCGCGCGGTTCGTCCGCCGGGTCGGCCCACGGTCCGTCGTCCTCCACGGGCGGGCGGCGCAGCAGGGCGATCGAGCCGGAGACGGTCGTGGCCTTCAGCCGGCCGTTGCCCGCGCCGAGGCGGCCGGTGATGCGCTTGGCGCCCCACTGGCCCGTGACCCGGAGGTCCTCGAAGGCGTTGGAGACGGCCCCGCTCGCGGTGTTGGCCTCCACCTCCGCGTCCGCCGGATGCGGCAGCCGGATGGCGATCTCGCCCGAGACGCTGGTCAGGCTGACGTCGGTGGGGCTGCCGGTCGGGTCGAGGTCGACGATCATCGAGCCGCTGACCGAGTCGGCCTTGACGGAGGAGCCCGTGCCCTCGACCACGGTCAGGTCGCCCGAGACGGAGTTGAAGCGCAGGGCGCCGCTGAGGGCCTGGGCCTCCATGTTCCCGGAGACGGTGTCCGCGCGGACCGGTCCCGCGAGCCCGACGAGCGTGGTGTCCCCGGAGACGCCCTTGACCTCCGCGGGACCCTCGATTCCGGAGACCACGGCGGCGGCGCTGACGACGCCCACCTCCACGCGTGTACGCACCGGAACCGCCAGCGACACCTCTGCGCTGCGGCGCCAGCCCTTGCGGTCGAGCCACTTGAGGAAGCCCTTCCAGGGCAGGTCCTCGTACGCCACCGTGAGCGTGCCGCCCTGCTGGGTGACGATCAACGGCGGTCCGTCGATCTCGCCGACCTCCAGGCGGGCGGAACCTTCGTCGGTCCCCACCACGTTCACCGTGCCGTTGACGATGCGTACGTGGAGTTCACTCACGGGCTCGTCGAAGGTGAGCTTGCTCGGCTCGGCGATGGACCATTCGGACATCGTGCTGACCTCCTCGACCTGCCGGGCGCACGCCGGACCGGACGGACAGAGCTCGACGCGCCATATCGCGTCTTACTTGATTCACGATATATCGTGGCCGTCGGAAGTCAAGACACTCTTTTCGGTGACTCGGCGCCCTCCGCACCCTCTGAACCAGGGCAAAGCGGAACAGATGCCCCTACCGTGTGAGCATGTCGACGGAAGCCCCCCAGGCCACCGGCGCCCTGCTCCTGTGCCGGACGGCCCCCGACGCCGTCGCCCCCGTCGCCCACCTGCTTCGCGAGCGCATGCTCCTCACCCGCGCCGGCGACGACTGGAGCGTCCTCGTCCCCGAGGGCAGCCCCTGGCTGCGCGGCGCCGAACCCGTCGACCGTGTCCTCACCGGCTGGGCCACCGCGCTCGCGGTCAGCGCCCCCTGGCCCGTACTCGCCCTGTGGTGGGACCCGGACCGCGCCGGCTACACCCTGGCCTCCGGCTTCCGCCGCCCCGTCGGCTACGACTGGCTCGCGAACGGCACCCCCGCGGGCGAGGACGAGGCCATGCGCACCTTCGCCGCCCGTCTCGGCCTGGACCCGGTCCTCGACACGCAGGCCCTGGACCGCCTCACGAAACCGGACCCCGCCTCCGATGCCCCCGCCCGCCTGCGCGCCCTCCTCGCGGTCCTCACGCGCCCGGGCATCGTCCTGCCTCCCGGCCTCACCCCCGGCACGCCCACCGCCCGCCTCCTCGACGCGGCGCACGCCCGGCCGGACGCCCGCACGATCGAGTGGCCGGGCCGACACGAGACGCCCCCCGGCGTCGTGGGCACCAGCCGCCTGATCCCCTACCTCCCCGGATCCGGCGACCCCAGGGCCCGCACCCTAGCCCTCGCCCAGGTGGCCGTGGGTCTCCCGCTGGCCACCTGGGGCGTACGCCGCCACAGCCTCGGCTGGGTCACCGCGGGCCTGCTCCTCGTGGCCCACGGCGCACTGGGCCTGACGTACCACCTGACGCATCCGCGCGACTGACGGCACAGGCCACACGACGGGCCCACGCCACACGACGGGCACATCACAAGACGGGCACACGCCACACGACGACGACACACAAAGGGCGCCCGAAGGCGCCCGCAACCGCACTCCCGGCCGTCGGCCGACACCCCCGCGCCCAGCGCCCTACTCCTCGTCCTCGTCGTCCAGCCGCGCCAGCCATGTCGCCAGCCGCTCCACCGGCACCTCGAAGTCCGGATTCAGATCGACGAACGTGCGCAGTTGCTCGGCGAGCCACTCGAAGGTGATCTCCTCCTCGCCGCGCCGCTTCTCCAGCTCTTCGATGCCTCGGTCGGTGAAGTACATGCCTTCAGAATATGCGCCACTTGGCGCGTTAGCGGCCTCACCCGGGAGCCGTACGGAAGGCTAGCCTCGTCACGGTTCAAGTGCGGACCGGCTGTGGCCGGTTGGACGGCACGCAAGCTCGACGGGGGCGCGGCATGAGTCATATCCAGGACATCGAACTGCCCAACGGCATGGTCGTCACCGCCCGGATCGCAAGCGCGGACGCCTACGGAGACCAGGAGGACGTCGGCTTCACGGAGACCGCGCGGGCCAAGGTCGAGCAGCTCCAGGAACTGATCACCGGCGTGGGCAGCACGGTGCTCGACGCCGCCCGTGCCGCCAGACCCACCGAGGCCGCCATCACCTTCGGAGTGGAGCTGACCGCCAAGGAGGGCCTGGCCGTCGCCGTCCTCGCCCGGGGAGAGGCCAAGGCCTCGCTCCAGGTGACCCTGACCTGGCAGTTCGACCGGCAGGCCGACCCCATCCGGGATCCACTGGCGCATGACTGAGCGCAACGAACGCCTGCACGCCCTGGCCAAGGCCGCCACCGTGCACCTGCGCCCGGCCGACGGGGAGGACAAGCCCCTGTGGGGCAGCGGCTTCTTCGTGGCCCCGGGCTGGGTGCTGACGGCGGCCCATGTGCTGCGCCAGCACCTGAAGGCGGACCGGGAGCTGACCTTCCGGGTGCGGGGCGAGGGTGTCGACGCCGAGGCACGGCTCGCGGAGTGGCTCCTGACCGACCCCGACCGGCCCGTCGTACCCCTGGACGAGGACATGGCCCTGGTGCGCCTGCTGGGCGAGGCCGACGAGCATCCGCACGAGTGTGTGTGGCTGGCCGACCGGGCGGTCCGGCACTCCGGTCACGTCAAGGTGTACGGCCACTATCCCGAGCCGCCGCACACCCACGCCCGGGCCGTGGACGCCGACATCAACGGCCAGGAGGACGGGTACGGGCTGATCATCAAGCCCGACATCGACTTTCCGGCCGGGGTCTCGGGCGGCCCGCTGCTCGACCCGGTCACCGGGGCCGTCGTGGGACTGGTGAAGTCGCGGCGCAAGCAGCAGGACGGGGGGAAGGCGGTCGCGATCGCGGCGATGCGCCGGTTCGGCGAGACCTACCGCACCGTCATCGCCGCGCACGACCGCTGGCACGGCACGGAGCCGGTCTCCGAGAGCGGGGACAACTGGATCGACCAGCAGGCCGGGCCCGCCGCCGACGGCGGTACGGGGTGGACACCGGCGGACCGGCGGGAGGCGCTGAACCTGCTGGCCGCGCTGCCCGACGCGCCCACCGTCGAGATCCTCGCGACGCGGGCCCGCAGCGGCACCAAGTGGCCGGGGCCGACGCCCGACCTGCGGACCTGGCGCGACGGCTACGGGCTGCTCTACGAGGGCGCGCACCCGCTCGATGCGCTCACGTTCCTGCGTTACCTGAAGTTCGTCGAGGCCTACACACGCTCCCGGGGCGAGCCGTGCCCCGCGCTCGGCGGCTGGATCGAGCGGCGGCTGCGCCGGGACCCGCGCCGTGAGATGCATGCCTTCGTCCGTGACGTACGGCTCCCGGACGACTTGCGTCCCGCCCCGGCGGAGCGGCCCGACCGCATCGTGATCCCGTATCCCGGCCCGGGCGAGGGCCCCACGGTCGCCGTCCTCCTCGACCCGGTGATCGGCTCGCGGCCCACCCGCTTCTTCTGGCAGATCTGGCTCGACGGCGGCGACGCCACCGGTGAGCCGGAGCTGTACGAGACCGACGACTCCGTCCACGGCAGGCTCCCCGGGGAGCTGGTCCAGGCGCTGCGCAGGCCGCTGGGCGACCTGCTGCGGGCCAAGGACCGGCAGGACCGGCCGGTGCCGCTCGAAGTGGCCCTGCCCGCCGAGTACTTCGACACCGCGGTGCACCGCTGGCGCTTCGACGACATCGCCCAGCTCGACGACGTGGGACACCTCGGCGCGCGCCGCCGGGTGGTGCTGCGTTGCCTCGCGCGCCGGGGAGATCCGGACAAACTGTGGGCCGACCGCTGGCAGGCCATGACCGCCCAGCGACGCTTCGTCGGCTGGCGCACCCCGCAGCGCGGTGTCGTGACCACCGGCCGCGGCTACCGGGACGCGGCCTTCGACCGCATCCCCGTGATGTGCCGCCCGGCCGGCCGCGGTCCGGGGCGGACGGCGATGAAGCTCGCGCTGGAGAACGGGCACGGCGTCGCCCTCTGGCACATCGAGGGACACGTCACCCGCGCCTGTGCCGAGGACTGCGACACCCTCTACGTCAAGGCGCAGGAACTCCTCGGCACCCTCGACTCGCTCGCCGAACTCCCGGACCGGCTGCGGCATCTGCGGCAGGACATCAGCGAGCGGCGTGCCGACCACACCTGGGCCGAACCGCTGGCGCTGCTGTACGACGACCCGCGCCGTCCCCTCCCCGCGGAGGAGACCGGAACCCTGGACGCGCCGCTGTGAGCACCCCGCGCGTCCGGCGCCACCGGCCGAAGGGCACCGGCGGCGGCCGGCCGAAAAGATCTGTGCCGCAGGCCGGACATGGGTACATTTCCACGGGCCCGTTGTGGGCGCGCACCGCCCCTGTCGGCCAGGACGTGGACCACCACCGACCGTCGACGAGGAGCGCAGCATGAGCGAGTGGTTCGTCTACCAGGGCAGCGGGCGTCCGGATCCGGCCAGGATCGACCGGCTGCCCGAGCCGCCGCCGTGGCGGGCCTTCGACGCCCCGGTCGTGTCGTACGACGTCCCGGTCCTCGACTCCGCCACCCGTCGCAGGCTCGGCACCGGCACCGCTCCGCTGCCGATCCAGGACCCGGACACCCTCGAACTCGTCAACGCCGCCCTGTACTTGAGGCGCCCGCTGCTCGTGACCGGCGAACCGGGCGTCGGCAAGTCGACGCTCGCGCACTCCGTCGCGTACGAACTCGGACTGGGCCGGGTACTCGAATGGCCCATCGTCAGCCGCAGCGAACTGCGGGACGGCCTCTACACGTACGACGCCATCGGCCGGCTCCAGGACGCCCAGCTCAGGCGGGCCGCCGAGACCCGCACGCCGGCGTCCGGACCGGAGTCCGAGGACATCGGCCGGTACATCAGGCTCGGCCCGCTCGGCACCGCGCTGCTCGCCGCCGAGCGGCCCCGCGTGCTGCTCATCGACGAGCTGGACAAGAGCGACATCGACCTGCCGAACGACCTGCTGAACGTCCTGGAGGAGGGCCGGTTCGCGATCCCCGAGCTGGAGCGGATCGCCGACCGGACGCCGGTGGTGCGGGTGCTCACCGACGACGGACGCAAGGTCGAGGTGACGCAGGGGCAGGTGTGCTGCCGGGCGTTCCCGTTCGTCGTCATGACCAGCAACCGGGAGCGCGAGTTCCCCGCCCCGCTGCTGCGCCGCTGCATCCCGCTGGACCTCAAGGCGCCCCGCGACGAACGCCTCGCCGCGCTGGTGCAGGCACACTTCGGTCAGGACGCCTACGAGGCCAACCACGACATCGTCGACCACTTCACGGAGGCCGAGGCGGACGGCGCGCTGCGCCCCACCGACCAGCTCCTGAACGCCATCTTCCTGGCTCAGCACGCCGCCCGGGACCCGGCACGGCGCGAGGAGATCTCGGAGCTGCTGATGCAGCCCCTGGACCGGGGGCCCAGGTAGCCGATGTCCACGCGAGCTTCCGGCATCCCGGCCGGCGCCATGAGCGACGCGCTCGCGGCGCTGGTCGCACGCATGCGCGACGCGGGCATCGTTCCCGACGTGGAGGAGCTCGCGGACGCCCTGTGGCTGGCCCACCACCTGCCCGCCCCCCACCGGCAGCCGGGCGTCACCTCCCCCGGCCCGCCGAGCCGCACGCCCGCACCGGCGGACGGCACCGATCCGCTGTCCTTACGGCCGGCCGCGGACGGCCCGCTCACGGCGGACGGCCAGGACCGGCATCCCGACGGCGCCCGGCTGTTCGCCCCCGGCCCCGGAGGCGACGCCACCGGCGCACGGATGGCGCCCGTGAGCGTCCCCGCCGCACCGGTGCTGCCGGAACCCCTCGCCCTGCAACGCGGGTTGCGCCCCCTCCAGCGCTACCGCGCACCCGTACGCCCCGTGCCGCGCACCCTCGACGAGCGGGCCACCGCCGAACGGGCCGCCGAGTCCGGGATCGTGCTGCCCGTGCTGCGGACCGAGCGGCGCCGCGAGGCACGGCTGCTGCTCCTGATGGACGTCTCCACCTCCACCGTGGTCTGGCAGCAGATGCTCGACGAGCTGCGCCAGGTCTGCGAACGCGCCGGCGCCTTCCGGGAAGTACGGGTGCAGTACCTGCACGAGACCCCCGGCGGTCTTCCCGGGTACGCCGCCACAGCCGAGCACACCCGCCCACTGCACGCTCCCGAGCAGCTCAGCGACCCGACCGGGCGACGCCTGACCCTCGTCCTCAGCGACTGCGCGGGCCCCATGTGGCGCAGCGGCCGGATGCAGCGGCTGCTGTACCGCTGGGCGTCGACCGCGCCCGTCGCCGTGGTCCAGCCGTTGCCGCAACGGATGTGGCTGCGCACCCATCTGCCCGCCCGGCGCGGCATGCTGCGCCGCCGCGAAGGTCCGGCCGGGACGCTGGAGTTCCAGCCGGACAACGGGCGGGTCGCACAGGGCGCGCTGCCCGTCCCCGTGCTGGCGCTGCGCCGTGGCTCGGTGGAGGGCTGGGCCCGGCTGGTGTCGGGCACCACGGGGCAGTCGCTGGCCGCGGCGGCCGGCTGGGTGCTCGCCGACCACGCCGAGTCCCGCGCGCCGGTGCGGGCCGCGGAGGACCTCAGCGGCGCCGAGCGCGTCCGGGTCTTCTGGCGGGCTGCCTCACCGGAGGCCCGCCGCCTCGCCGTGTACCTGTCGGCGGTGCCGCTGTACCTGCCGGTCATGCAGCTCGTCCAGCACGCCATGCTGGCCGGCAGCGGCCCCGAGGCGCTGTCCGAGGTGCTGCTCGGCGGGCTGCTCAGGCGCCGGGAGGACGCGGACGACCCGCGGGCCGTGCGCTACGACTTCCTGCCGGGGGTGGCGAGCGAGCTGCGGTCGCGGCTCGCCCTGGAGGAGGCTCAGCTGCTGTTCAAGCACTGCTCCGAGTACGTGGACCGGAAGTTCGGGCGCAGCGTGCGCAACTTCCCCGCCCTGGCCGGGGCGTTCCTGCGCGGAGCGGTGGCCCCGGAGGCGCCGGTGCCGCTCGTCGGCCCGGTCGAGGACGAACCGGCCGGGCTGCGGGCGTTCGCCGAGGTGTCGGCGGACGTGCTGCGGGACCTCGGTGCGCGGATCCCGGCGGCCCCGAAGCGGCCGGAGCTCACCGCCGGGGAGCTGCTCGGCAAGGCCAAGCGGGCCATAGGGCGGTTCGAGGGAGAGGGCCTCACCCGCGAACTCGACGCCGCCGTACGGTACTTGCAGCAGGCGCTGGAGATCTCGGCACCGGATCCGGAACGGCTGTCCGCGGCCGAGGAACTGGCCAACGCCCTGCTGGTGCGCTGGCGGGTGCGTAGGGTCGGGGACGACCTGCGGGACGCCTGGGAGGCGATCAGGGCCCCGGATCGGCTCGGGGCCCCCGGAAGCCTCACACGCGGGCTGGTCTGCTGGGCGCTCTCCGGTGAGGTGAGTGGCCGCGGCCTCGACTTCGAGGGCGTCCCCGGCAGCCTGCGGGACTGGGCGCGCGTTGCGGCACACGGCCGGTACCGGGCGGAGGAGTTCGCCCGTGCCGTGCTGCTGTACCTGGCCGACCGGGACCTGTCCCTGGCGATGCGGGGCGCGGTCTCCTGCCCCGAGGGCCTGAACGGTCCCCGGACCGCCGCCGCGACCCTGCCGTACGTGCGCCGGGCCATCGCGGAGGCGGGCGCCGACCACCCCGGGGCGGACGGGCCCTACCCGGCGCACGACCCCGAGGAGTGGTACCTCACGCACCTTCAGTGGGCCGTCGACGCGTCCGATGTCCGGCTGACCTTCCCCGGGCGGGAGCGAGCACAGATCGTACGGGGGCAGTTGCTGCTGGATCTGGCCCGGCAGTACGCCGGACAGGGGCGGGTGCGGACGTCCCGGCCGTTGCCGGACCGGGCCGCCGACCTGGCGTTGCGTGCCATGGACGACTTCCGGGCCGCGGCCCGCGGCAAGCGCGTCCTGTCGGAAGAGGAGCGCTGCCGGGCCTGGCTGGCGGTGGCGTCGGCCACCGAGATCGCCCGGGCGCCGGACGACGAGAACCGGGATCGCCAGCTGCTGTACGCCGTGGATCAGGCGCTGCGGGCCGCGAGTGAGGACGTGGCGCTGCGGCGTGAGTGCTATGTGCGCTCGGCGCGCGTCTATCAGGCGGCCCACGACCGGACCGGCGACCCCGACCAGTTGGACCACGCCGTCGAGGCGTGGGCGCAGGCCGAACGGCTGCTGGGCGAGGACGATCCGGGCCGGGCCGACCTGCTGTACGACTACGGCACGGCGCTGATGGACAGGGGCGTGGCGCATGCGTCGGCCGACGACGCCACCCGGGCCGTCTCCGTGCTGCGCACGGCCCTCCAGGACACCCCACCGGGCCATCCCGGCATCCCGTTTCGCTGGGCCGGACTGGGTCAGGCCCACGTCAGGCGCTACGACATCCAGCAGGTGCTGTCCGACCTGTACGAGGCGGAATGGACGATGGGCGAGGCCATCCGCAGCTCGGACGAGCCCGAGTTCCTCGTGCGCTGCTGGATGGTCCGGGGCTCCATGCTCGAACTCCTGCACTACGAAGAGGAGACTCTCACGTATCTGCACCGGGCGATCGAGGCCTACGGACACGCCGTCGAGCTCGCGCAGGAGGCGGGCCTGGACGACGTGCTGGCCGAAGCCCGCCGGGAGCGCGCCCGCCTGCGCGAGCGACTCGGCAGCACCACCCGTACCGCCGATCCCGGCCCCGACACGGGCAGCGAGTGACCGTCCCGGCGGACGACCCCCACAGACCCCGGGACGACCCCGGGACGGCGAAGGGCCCGGTTCCGGAAACCTCCGGAACCGGGCCCTGTCAGGCGTATGGCGCTGTCAGGCGGCGAGGCTCAGGCCTCGAACACCTCCCGCACCAGCTGCTCCTGCTCCGCCTGGTGCCGCTTCGCCGAGCCCACCGCCGGGGACGACGAGTGCGGGCGGGAGATGCGGCGCAGGCGCTCGCCGGCCGGGATGTCCGCGCCGACCGCCAGGTCGAGGTGGTCGATGAGGTTGAGGGCGATGAACGGCCAGGCGCCCTGGTTCGCCGGCTCCTCCTGGGCCCACAGGTACTTCTCGGCGTTCGGGTACTTGGCGATCTCCGCCTGGAGCTCCGTACCCGGCAGCGGGTACAGGCGCTCGATGCGGATGATCGCCGTGTCCGTGACGCCGCGCTTGACCCGCTCGGCCTCCAGGTCGTAGTAGACCTTGCCCGCGCAGAAGACGACCTTCTTCACCGCCGCCGGGTCCACCGACGCGTCGCCGATGACCGGGCGGAAGCCGCCCGTGGTGAACTCCTCCGCCTTCGACGCGGCGGCCTTCAGACGCAGCATCGACTTCGGCGTGAAGACGACCAGCGGCTTGTGGTGCGGGTTGTGCACCTGCCAGCGCAGGAGGTGGAAGTAGTTCGACGGGAGCGTGGGCATCGCGACCGTCATGTTGTTCTGGGCGCAGAGCTGCAGGAAGCGCTCCGGGCGCGCGGACGAGTGGTCCGGGCCCTGGCCCTCGTAGCCGTGCGGGAGGAGCAGGGTGACGCCGGACGTCTGGCCCCACTTCTGCTCCGCCGACGAGATGAACTCGTCCACGACCGTCTGCGCACCGTTGACGAAGTCACCGAACTGCGCCTCCCACAGCACGAGCGCGTCGGGGCGGGCCAGCGAGTAGCCGTACTCGAAGCCCATCGCCGCGTACTCGGACAGCAGGGAGTTGTAGACGTTCAGGCGTGCCTGGTCCTCCGACAGGTACTGCAGCGGCGTGTACTCCTCGCCGGTGCTGCGGTCGATGATGACCGCGTGCCGCTGGCCGAAGGTGCCGCGCTGGGAGTCCTGGCCCGCGAGACGGACCGGGACGCCCTCCAGGAGCAGCGAGCCGAAGGCGAGGGTCTCGCCCATGCCCCAGTCGATCGTGCCGTCCTCGACCATCGACGCCCGGCGCTGCAGCTGCGGCAGCAGACGCGGGTGGACGGTGATGTGGTCGGGGATGTTGACCTGGGACTCGGCGATCCGCTTGACGATCTCCGTGGAGACGGCGGTGTTCACGGCGACCGGGAACTCGGCCTGCGCGTCGGGGGTCTCCACCACGGCCGGCTGCGAGGTGGCCTCGCGGACCTCCGTGAAGACCTTCTCCAGCTGGCCCTGGTAGTCCTGCAGCGCCTGCTCGGCCTCTTCCAGGGTGATGTCGCCGCGACCGATCAGGGACTCGGTGTACAGCTTGCGCACCGAGCGCTTCTTGTCGATCAGGTCGTACATCAGCGGCTGGGTGAAGGCCGGGTTGTCCGACTCGTTGTGACCGCGGCGGCGGTAGCAGATGAGGTCGATCACCACGTCCTTGTTGAACGCCTGGCGGAACTCGAAGGCCAGGCGCGCGACGCGCACGACCGCCTCGGGGTCGTCGCCGTTCACGTGGAAGATCGGGGCCTCGATCATGCGGGCCACGTCCGTCGCGTACATGGAGGAACGCGAGGACTCGGGGGCGGCGGTGAAGCCGACCTGGTTGTTGATGACGATGTGGACCGTGCCGCCGGTGCGGTAGCCGCGCAGCTGCGACATGTTCAGGGTCTCGGCCACCACGCCCTGGCCCGCGAAGGCCGCGTCGCCGTGGATCGCCACCGGCAGGACGGTGAAGTCCGTACCGCCCTTGTTGATGATGTCCTGCTTGGCGCGCGCGACGCCCTCCAGGACCGGGTCCACCGCCTCCAGGTGCGAGGGGTTGGCCACGAGCGAGACCTTGATCTGCTCGCCGTCCAGGCCCGTGAAGGTGCCCTCGGCGCCCAGGTGGTACTTCACGTCGCCGGAGCCGTGCATCGACTTCGGGTCGAGGTTGCCCTCGAACTCGCGGAAGATCTGCGCGTACGACTTGCCGACGATGTTGGCGAGGACGTTCAGGCGGCCGCGGTGGGCCATGCCGACGACGACCTCGTCCAGGCGGGACTCCGCGGCGCTGTCGAGGACCGCGTCCAGCAGCGGGATGACGGACTCGCCGCCCTCCAGGGAGAAGCGCTTCTGGCCGACGTACTTCGTCTGCAGGAAGGTCTCGAAGGCCTCCGCGGCGTTCAGGCGGCGCAGGATGCGCAGCTGCTCCTCGCGCTCCGGCTTGGCGTGCGGGCGCTCCACGCGGTCCTGGATCCACTTGCGCTGCTTGGGGTCCTGGATGTGCATGAACTCGATGCCGGTGGTGCGGCAGTACGAGTCGCGCAGCACGCCGAGGATGTCGCGCAGCTTCATCATCGACTTGCCGGCGAAGCCGCCGACGGCGAACTCGCGCTCCAGGTCCCACAGGGTGAGCCCGTGCTCGGTGATGTCCAGGTCGGGGTGCTTGCGCTGCTGGTACTCCAGCGGGTCGGTGTCGGCCATGACGTGGCCGCGGACCCGGTAGGAGTGGATCAGCTCGAAGACGCGGGCGGCCTTGGTGACGTCGTCGTCGTGGCTGGCGTCGATGTCCTTGAGCCAGCGGACCGGCTCGTAGGGGATGCGCAGCGCCTCGAAGATCTCGTCGTAGAAGTTGTTCTCGCCGAGCAGGAGGTTCGCGACCTGGCGGAGGAACTCGCCGGACGCGGCGCCCTGGATCACCCGGTGGTCGTAGGTCGACGTGAGCGTCATGACCTTCGAGATGCCGAGCTTGTTCAGGGTGTCCTGGCTGGTGCCCTGGAACTCCGCCGGGTAGTCCATGGAGCCGACGCCCATGATCACCGACTGGCCGGGCATCAGACGCGGGACGGAGTGGACCGTGCCGAGCCCGCCCGGGTTGGTCAGGGAGACCGTCACGCCGGTGAAGTCGTCCATCGTCAGCTTGCCGTCGCGGGCGCGGCGGACGATGTCCTCGTAGGCCTGCCAGAACTCGAAGAAGTTCAGCGTCTCGGCCTTCTTGATCGCCGCGACGACCAGCTGGCGGTCGCCGTTCGGCTTGACCAGGTCGATGGCGAGGCCGAGGTTGATGTGCGGCGGCTTGACGAGGGTCGGCTTGCCGTCCTTCTCGCCGTACGACCAGTTCATCGACGGCATGGCCTTGATGGCCTGCACCATCGCGTAGCCGATCAGGTGCGTGAAGGAGATCTTCCCGCCCCGGGCGCGCTTGAGGTGGTTGTTGATGACGATGCGGTTGTCGAAGAGCAGCTTCACCGGGACCGCGCGGACCGAGGTGGCGGTCGGCAGCTCCAGTGAGGCGTTCATGTTCTTCGCGACGGCGGCGGCCGGGCCGCGCAGGGTGACCAGCTCGGGGCCGTCGGGGGCCGCTGCGGCAGGCTCGGCGGCGGCCTTCGGCTTCGGCTTCGGCTGCGGCTTGGCGGCGGCCGGGGCGGGAGCCGGGGCCGGGGCCTTGGGCTGCGCGGGGGCCTGCGCCGGGGCAGGAGCGGCCGCGGCGGGCTTCGGGGCCGCGGGTGCGGCCGGGGCCGCCGGAGCGGCCTGGGCGGGCGCCTGAGCCGTGCTGGTGGTCTCCGCGGCCCCCACGGCCGCGGTACCCGCCGGTGCCGGGGCGGCAGCCGCCCCCGGCTTGTAGTCGGCGAAGAAGTCCCACCAGGCGCGGTCTACCGAATTGGGGTCCTGGAGGTACTGCTGATAGATCTCGTCGACGAGCCACTCGTTCGGACCGAACGCGGCGGCGGGATTCTTGCCCGCTTGGTCTGCGTCGGTCGAGACACTCGATGCGTTACTGGGGGACTGTGGCGACACGGCGGCAACCGCCCTCTTCCGCTTCACAAGGTGATGGACAGCGGGAATAAAGGCTACGCCTCCATGGCGGAGAAGGTGAGGCCGGGCCCGTTCATCGTCGCGTAAGTCACATCAGAAGGCGTGTTTCGGGGCTTGAAATGGCGGGAAACAAGTGTAGTTCCGCTGCAAAAGGGATGCGGCGAGCACGACCCGGCGCGCAGGAGACGCGGGCCTCTGCCTGATCACACGTGTCCGGCTGCGCGGACGCCCGTGGATCTTGTGGCTCCGCTTCGAACTTTACGTCAACTTGGCACAGAAGGCAGACCCGGAAGGGTGACAAGGATTCGGCAACCCCGCTCGGATTCGGCCACTCCGATCCTGCCGCCGTGCAGATCCACCGCCCAGCGGGCGATCGCCAGACCGAGGCCGGTGCCGCCGTCGCTGCCGGGGCCGTGCGGCCGGCTGACCGCACCCCGGTTGAACCGCTCGAAGACCCGGTGCCACTCCGAGCGCGGAATGCCCGGACCCTCGTCCAGGACCTCCAGCTCCAGCGACTCGGGCATGGCGCCGCGCCGCGCCCTGACCGTCACACGGCCGTGCGGCGGGCTGTGCTTGACCGCGTTGTCGATCAGGTTGGCGACGACCTGGTGGAGCCGCTCCGGGTCGGCGTGCGCGGTCAGCTCCGGCGGGTGCACGTCCAGATGCAGATGGACGTCCGTACGGGTGTGGCTGCCGGAGCCGGAGGCGATGCCCGCGCGCGCGGAGGCGACCATGTTGGCCTCCTTCAACACCCCGGACAGATACGGCCACACCTCGAACCGCCGCTGCTTCAGTGGTACGACGCCGTTGTCCAGGCGGGACAGGTCGAGCAGCGTCTCCACCAGCCGCCCCAGCCGCTCGGTCTGCTTCAGGGCCGTGCGCATGGTCTCGGGGTCGGCCTGCGTGACGCCGTCCACGATGTTCTCCAGCACGGCGCGCAGACCCGCGATCGGGGTGCGCAGCTCGTGCGAGACGTTGGCGACCAGCTCCTTGCGCTGCCGGTCCTGGGCCTCCAGGTCGTCGGCCATGCGGTTGATGGTGACGGCCAGGTCGCCCAGCTCGTCCCAGCGGTTCTCGCGCACCCGGCGGGTGTAGTCGCCGTGCGAGATGGAGCGGGCCACCGTGTTCATCTCGTCCAGCGGCGCGGTGAGCGAGTGCGCCACGAACTGCGTTATCAGCAGTGTGGCGATCATCGAGAAGACCGTGATGAAGCGCAGCTCGGTCTCGGTGCGCATGGCGATCATCATCAGCCCGGTGGTGATCAGCACCGAGATGACGACGAGCGCGCCCAGCTTGGTCTTGATCGAGAACGGGCGTACGCCGCCCCAGGGCTCCCCGGGGCTCCTCCGTGCGGCCGGCCGCCCCTCGCTCATGGCGTCGGCGTCTCCAGCGCGTAGCCCACACCGTGCACCGTGCGGATCCGCTCGGCGCCGATCTTCCGGCGCAGCGCCTTGATGTGGCTGTCGACGGTCCTGGTGCCCGACGCGTCCGCCCAGTCCCACACCTCGGCCAGCAGTTGCTCACGGGAGAGCACCGCACGCGGGGTGTTCGCCAGGCAGACGAGCAGGTCGAACTCGGTGGGCGTGAGGTGGACGTCCTCGCTGCGCACCCGCACCCGGCGCTGCGCGTGGTCGATCTCCAGCTCGCCGAACCGCAGGATGCCGCTGCGCGGCGTCGCGGCGGCCAGCGCCGCCCGCTCCACCCGGCGCAGCAGCACGTGCACGCGTGCGGCCAGCTCACGCATGGAGAAAGGCTTCGTCATGTAGTCGTCGGCGCCGACGCCGAGTCCCACCAGCATGTCGGTCTCGTCGTCGCGCGCGGTGAGCATCAGCACCGGCACCGGCCGCTGGGCCTGCACACGCCGGCAGACCTCCAGCCCGTCGAAGCCCGGCAGCATGATGTCGAGGATCAGCAGATCGGGCTGCCAGGCCTCGGCGGTGTCGACGGCGGCCGGGCCGTCGTTGGCGGTCTGCACGAGAAATCCCTCGGCGCGCAGGCGGGCCGCGATGGCGTCGACGATCGTCGGGTCGTCCTCGACCACCAGAACCCGGCGCTGCGCGCCCGGGGTGGCCGCCGCGGTGCCGTTGTGGGAGGTGTGTGTCTGCTCCATCGCCCGCCCCTGAAGTGTGCTTTCCGGAATCCGTGGGGTGATCCCATGACTGCGCTTGACGCTTGAATGATCGGCGTCAGGGGAGCAGCGTACGGGGAGTCACCGCAGCTCGGCTATCCAGGTCGGACGCCGAGATGGACGACGTCGGGAACGCCCCGGGCAACGGGGATCTCTTCGGTACGCACATGCCGGAAACCGGCATTCCACAAGCTTCCTTCAAATTCCGGGGACGGTTTCGCCGACCATACGGCGAGCACCCCGCCGGGCCTCAACACCCTTGCGCAGCCTGCGAGTCCGGCCGTCGAGTACAGCCCCGCGTTGGCTTCCGTGACCGTCCAGTCGGGCCCGTTGTCGATGTCCAGGCACAGCGCGTCGAACGTGGCGGAAGTCTCATTGACGTAATCGATCAGATCCGCTTCGACGATCCGCGTACGAGGGTCGGCGAGCGCATTGCCGGACACCGCGGAAAGGGGTCCCGCGCGGTGCCAGTCAATGACCGCGCGCTCCCGCTCGACCACCGTGATCCGGCCCCAGCGCGGGTTGCCGCAGGCATGTGCGAGCGAGAATCCGACACCGAGCCCGCCGATCAGTACATGCGGGTCGGGGCGCCCGTCGAGGGCGTCGAGCGCCGCGTCGACCAGCAGCCGTTCCGAGCGTCCGTCGGAGGTGTCCATCAGGAAGCAGCCGTTGGCGATGATCTGCAGCAACGCCCCGTGCCGCCGCAGCACGACCTCGCCGTGCGGGCCCTCACGACGGTCCAGGACTTCGGGGATGTCGTAGATGCTGGGCATCAGCCCATCCTGGCACTTCTCTGACGGAATGTTGACGGAAATATGGAGACGGTGTTGACGAGGGGGTAAGGGAGGGCGTCGCATCTCGGTCGCGGGTTCGTGGCGCCGGTCATGGACAGCGGGCCGGGGTGGGCGAAGGGCGGGAGTGACGGAAGGAGCGCCTCACCGTGGAACGCACCGCCGCGGCCGATACGACGGCCTCCTCGCGCCGCTTCCCGATACGCGCCGGGTGCTGGACGGAATCCCGCGCCGGCGCGGCCGTACTGTCGTCGCCGCAACGCCCGAGCCCCCGCCGTTCCTCCGCCGCCCCTGGCGGCTGCTGCCCTCCCCGACCGGAACGCCGTTCACCTTCTTCTACGGGGCCCTGCTGGCCGGTACGTCGCTGGTGGCGGCGTACGCCGACCCCGAGTTGGTGCACCGCCTGCTCCAGGGCTCCAGCACCGATGTGGCGCACCTGGTGCGGACGCCCGTGCTGGTGCTGGTGGCCAGCGCGCTGTGGGTCGCGGGCGGGATCGTGTCGCCGTACGCGATCGGCTTCCTCCCGGTCCTCACCGCACTGGAGCGGCGGATCGGCGGGATGCGGACGGCCGGTGTGTTTCTGCTGGGGCATGTGCTGGCCACGCCGGCGACCGAGGTGCCGGTGGGGCTGGCGGTGCTGGTCGGCCATCTGCCCGGCAGTTCGCTGCATCGCCTCGACTACGGCGTCAGCTTCGGCGTCGCGGCCGGGTGCGGGGCGCTGGCGGGGCTGCTCGGGCCGTGGGCGCGGTGGCCGGTGCCGGCCGGGCTCGGCGCAGTGCTGCTCGGCGAACTGCTCGCCTTCACGGACCCGTTGACCGACTGGGGGCACCTGATCGCGTTGGCGGTCGGGGTCGCCACGTGGCCGGTGATCCGGCGCGGGGGCGGGGCGAATCCGGTGAATTTCGAAGGGGGGCAGGGGTGGTCGCTGGAACAGGGGCCGAGGCCGTCGCAGGGGCAGGAGCCGACGGCTTCCCGGTTTCTGGACTGCATCCTGCGCAGCTCGCGCGGATCCGGTCGGTGAGTGATGCGGTGGCCCGGGTGTCGGCGAGTCGTCGCTGCTCGGCTCGTCTGCCGTTCGGGCGGCGGTTGTTGGCCGCGGTGCTGGGGAGTGCGGGTGGGGCTGGTGTCGCGGCGGGACGCCCCGCTCCGGCGGTGAGCGCGTCCGAGTAGGCGGCACCTTTCGTCCGGAACGCGGCATTCTGTCCTTCCGGTCGGGCTGACCTCACCCGCCCCGCCCCTCCCCCTGATCGCTGACAGCGAACGCCCCCCAGGGAACAATGCGCCCCGCTCAAGCATTGAGTCGGCATAGCTCAACTTGACTGCCGAAGGGGAGATCATGGGTTCGACGTCCACACCGCTCACCCTGCCCGTGCTGCCGCTCGACGGCGAGGTCGTCCTGCCCGGGATGGTGGTGCCGCTGGATTTGAGCGACGCAGATGTCCGGGCCGCGGTGGAGGCCGCGCAGGCCGCCGCCCGGTCCGAGCCCGGGAAGCCCAAGGTGCTGCTGGTGCCCCGCGTCGACGGCACCTACGCGAGCACGGGTGTGCTCGGCACGGTCGAGCAGGTCGGGCGGCTCGCCGACGGTGACCCGGGTGCCCTGATCCGAGGGCGGGGCCGGGTGCGGATCGGCGCCGGGACGACCGGGCCGGGTGCGGCGCTGTGGGTCGAGGGGACCGGCGTCGACGAGAGCGTGCCGGAGCCGTTGCCCGGGCACGTCACCGAGCTGGTCAAGGAGTACAAGGCGCTCGCCACCGCCTGGCTGAAGAAGCGCGGCGCCTGGCAGGTCGTCGACCGGGTGCAGGCCATCGACGACGTGTCCGCCCTCGCCGACAACTCCGGGTACTCACCCTTCCTGACCCTGGACCAGAAGATCGAGCTGCTGGAGACCGCCGACCCCGTCGCCCGCCTCAAGCTCGCCACCCAGCAGTTGCGCGACCACCTCGCCGAGCAGGACGTCGCCGAGACCATCGCCAAGGACGTCCAGGAGGGCGTCGACAAGCAGCAGCGGGAGTTCCTGCTGCGGCGGCAGCTGGAGGCCGTACGCAAAGAGCTGCGTGAGCTGAACGGCGAGAAGGAGGGCGAGGAGTCGGACGACTACCGGGCCCGGGTCGAGGCCGCCGACCTGCCCGAGAAGGTGCGGGAGGCCGCGCTCAAGGAGGTCGACAAGCTGGAGCGGGCCTCCGACCAGTCGCCCGAGGGGTCGTGGATCCGCACCTGGCTCGACACCGTGCTCGAACTGCCGTGGAACGAGCGGACCGAGGACTCGTACGACATCCAGGGCGCGAAGGCGGTGCTGGACGCCGAGCACGCGGGCCTGGAGGACGTCAAGGAGCGCATCACCGAGTACCTGGCGGTGCGCAAGCGGCGTGCCGAGCGGGGGCTCGGGGTCGTCGGCGGGCGGCGCGGCGGTGCCGTACTCGCCCTCGTCGGTCCGCCCGGCGTCGGCAAGACCAGCCTCGGGGAGTCCGTGGCGCACGCCATGGGGCGGAAGTTCGTACGGGTCGCCCTGGGCGGCGTCCGGGACGAGGCCGAGATCCGCGGCCACCGGCGTACGTACGTCGGCGCGCTGCCCGGTCGTATCGTCCGCGCCATCAAGGAGGCCGGGTCGATGAACCCGGTCGTGCTGCTCGACGAGATCGACAAGGTGGGGTCGGACTTCCGCGGCGACCCGGCCGCGGCCCTGCTGGAGGTCCTGGACCCCGCGCAGAACCACACCTTCCGCGACCACTACCTCGAAGTCGAACTCGACCTGTCCGACGTCGTCTTCCTAGCCACCGCCAACGTGCTGGAGGCGATCCCGGAGGCGCTGCTCGACCGTATGGAGCTGGTCCGCCTCGACGGCTACACCGAGGACGAGAAGGTCGTCATCGCCCGCGGCCACCTGGTGCCGCGTCAGCTGGAGCGCGCCGGGCTGGACGAGGACGAGGTGACCCTCGACGAGAGCGCGCTGCGCAAGCTGGCCGGCGAGTACACGCGCGAGGCGGGTGTGCGCAACCTGGAGCGGTCCGTCGCCCGGCTGCTGCGCAAGGTGGCCGCCCAGCACGAACTGGGCGAGCGGGAGCTGCCGTTCACCGTCACCGACGCCGACCTGCGCGGTCTCATCGGCCGGCCGCACCACGTGCCCGAGTCCGCCCAGGACCCGGCCGAGCGGCGCACGTCGGTGCCGGGCGTGGCGACCGGGCTCGCGGTCACGGGGGCGGGCGGTGACGTCCTCTACGTCGAGGCGTCGCTGGCCGACCCGGAGACGGGCGCGTCGGGGCTGACCCTGACCGGCCAGCTGGGCGACGTGATGAAGGAGAGCGCGCAGATCGCGCTGTCCTTCCTGCGCAGCCACGGCGCCGAGCTGGAGCTGCCGGTCGGTGACCTGAAGGACCGGGGCGTGCACATCCACTTCCCGGCGGGCGCGGTGCCGAAGGACGGCCCGAGCGCGGGCATCACCATGACGACCGCGCTGGCCTCGCTGCTCTCCGGCCGCCTGGTCCGCACCGACGTGGCGATGACCGGCGAGGTCTCATTGACCGGCCGGGTGCTGCCCATCGGCGGCGTGAAGCAGAAGCTGCTCGCCGCGCACCGGGCGGGTGTCACCACGGTCGTCATCCCCAAGCGCAACGAGCCCGACCTGGACGACGTCCCGGCGGAGGTGCTGGACAAGCTCGACGTCCACACCGTCACGGACGTCCGCCAGGTCCTGGAGCTGGCGCTGTCGCCGGCCATGAACGGCGCGGCGCCGGAGGTTCCGGTCGCGGCGTGACGGACGCGGCCGGAAAAAGGGAAGGCCCGGGTCCCGTGAGGGAGGCCCGGGCCTTCGCCGTGGGTGCGCGCGCTTCGATAACTGTCATCTCCTGAGCCGTCAAGTCCCGAGTTCTCGGAACGTGACCCTTCTTTGCTGTACCGGCCTACTTGAAGCACGGGGTCGCACCGGAAACACCGGAAAGCGAAAAGGCCCATAGCGAAAGTAGGAGATTGACCATGTCGTTCCTGAACAAGAAGCGTGGCGAAGTCCGCCCCCAGCGTGGAATCCGTATCTCGACGATCGTGGCCTCGGCCGTTGTGGCCGCCGGCGGTGTCGTGCTGCCGGCCACCGCGGCGTCGGCGAGCTCGATGCCTGACTCGTCCGCAGTGGCGATGCTCGGCACGCATGACAACCACAAGAAGCACAAGCACGACCATTGCAAGAAGCACCACAAGCACCACAAGCACCACTGGAAGCACTGCAAGAAGCACCACAAGCACCACCACAACAACAAGGACAACTGGGACCACTGGAAGCACCACGACCACAAGAAGAACGATGACCACAAGAAGGACGACCACAAGAAGGACGACCACAAGAAGGACGACCACAAGAAGGACGACCACAAGAAGCCCGGTACCGGCGGTAATGGCGGTAACGGCGGTAACGGTGGCGTCGTCGGCGGTGACGGCGGTAACGGCGGTAACGGTGGCGTCGAGGGTGGCGACGGCGGTAACGGCGGTGCCGGTGGTGTCGTCGGCGGTGACGGCGGTGATGGCGGTGCCGGTGGTGTCGTCGGCGGTGACGGCGGTGATGGCGGTGCCGGTGGTGTCGTCGGCGGTGACGGCGGTGACGGCGGCGATGCCGTCTGACCGACACGCACCAATGGCCCGGACGGGTTCGTGACGCCGGGCCATGACACCAAGCGGCGGGGGGCGAAGGACCACAGATCCTTCGCCCCCCGCCGCTCCGGTCCACAACCCAAGGAGAATCCCCATGTCCCGCAAACTCTGGCGACGCCCGGTCGCCCTGGGAGCGGCCACCCTGGTCGCCGCCCTCTGCACCGCGTGCGCCACCACCTCGGAGCCGACCGCCACGGACCGCAAGGTCGCCGTCACCCCTGCCGAGCAGGTCTTCCCCGACTCCTCGGAGTGCGGTTCGGGGGGCGACGGCGGCGACGGTGGCGACAGCGGCGAGGGAGGCCGCCCCGGTGAGCCCGGTGAGCCCGGTGAGCCCGGCACACGTGAATGCACGCGGTACAGCGACCTGCCGGACAAGCCGAAGGAAGAGCTCACCCTGGCGGACAAGGTCCGCGTAGTGCTGGTCCTCCTGAACGGCGGTGCCTCCGAGGCCCAGATCGCCAGGAAGTACGACATGCCGAAGGACGAGGTCGCGGCCTGGAAAGAGGCGTACATCGAGCGTGACTGGTCCGTGTTGATGGACGCCTGAAATCCAGAGGAGATCTCATGAACAGCAATGCCCGCAAGAAGACCGAGAGGACGTTGACCGCAGCCGCTGTCGCCGTCCTCCTTGCTGCCGGCGGCTTGGCCGTCCCGGTGGGCATGGCGTTCACGGTAGCGG
This sequence comes from Streptomyces sp. TRM70350, assembly GCF_019219825.1. Classification (GTDB taxonomy): domain Bacteria; phylum Actinomycetota; class Actinomycetes; order Streptomycetales; family Streptomycetaceae; genus Streptomyces. The sequence goes on from NZ_JAHUXH010000009.1 coordinate 116,381, forward strand.
CGCCGCAGGATCAGGCCGAACTGGTCGGCGCCGAAGAGCGAAAGCGACACGGCGGCCAGAACGAGCACGAGAAGGATCACAAAGAGGATCAGGAAATCGAGGAAGGAGAGAAAGGGGAATGGGGCGGTTCTGACCGAGGTGGGGGCGGCAACAGGGACGAACAGCACCACGGCAGGAAGAGCGACAAGAACCACGAAGGTCATGAAGACCGGGAAGACCGCGAAGACCAGGAAAGCCGTGAAGGTCACCGAGGCCACGAAGACCACGTGGGCCATGAAGGCCACGGAGGCCGCGTAGGCCAAGGTCGTGAGGACCGCGAAGGGCGCGAAGGCCATGGAGGCCACGCAGGCCATCGAGATCGTGGGCACTACGACGGCGACTACTGTCCTCCCGGCAACGGCGGCAACGGCGGCAACGGAGGGGACGCCACGGGCACCATCCCGCCCGTGTGTACGGAGCCGGGCCAGGGCGGCGTCGGTGGCGCGGGCGGACGCGGCGGCCGGGGCAAGTGCGGCGGCCATAACGGTCAGGACGGGCGCGAGGGCACCGGCAGCGGTGGCGGCAACGGGGACCCGTGCCACGACCACCCCACTTCGCCCCGCCCGGAGGGAAGGGACCAGGACTCCCACCCGTCCACCTCGGACGACCTTCCGGTCCCGGATACGGGCTCGGCACCGCACCCGGACCCGGACCCGGACTCGAAGGCCGACCCGGACCCGGACCCGGACCCAGATCCGGGTTCGGCTCCGGATGCGGGTTCGGGTTCGGCTCCGGATGTGGATGCGGGTTCGGCACCGGATCCGGACTCGGGCTCAAGGCCCTACCCGGACACGGACACGGACTCGGTGCCGGACACAGACCCGGACACAGACCCGGACACGGACCCGGACACGGACCCGGACACGGACCCGGACACGGACCCGGACCCGGGCTCGGTGCCGGACCCAGCCCCCGCACCCGCACCGGCCCCCGCACCGGAAAACGACGAGGTCGTCGTCAACTAGCCGGGTCGAACAGCCGAACCGGCCCCCCTGCCTCGCCAGCCACCCACGGCGGGGCAGCGGTGTGTCAGAAGCCGCTGTTCCACAGGGACTGCCGGGCGACGTTGCCCTGGTTCCGGGTCTGTGCCCGGGCGTGGCGTGCCTTTCGAAGACTCGGTGGTGCTCGCGCGGGGAGAGGCTGGCGCGAGCATGCCAGCAAGGCCGGTGGAAGACGCTGCGCACGTAGAACGGCGGCTGGGAAGGGGGTCCGGAGGCTGCCGTTGGTCTACGCCTGCGAAATACTGACGGAGCTGCGGTGATCACCGCCGTTGTCGACAACTTTCAGGACCGGGAAAATGGATCAGGGTGCTGACGTGCACGAGGGCGGAAACGACGGCAGACATCGAGGGGAAGCGGACGCGTCGCCAAGCGGTGCGGACCAGGAGTTCCTGGCGCTGGAGCGCGAGCTGACCGTGTTCCTGCGGCGGGCCCGCGCGAACCAGGGCGAGATGGCCCGCGCGGTCCACCCCGACCTGGAGTCGGCGGCGTACGGACTGCTCGTACGCCTGGACGAGTGCGGTCGGCAGCGGGCCACCGAGCTCGCCGCCTACATCGGGGTCGGCAAGGCCACCATGTCCCGTCAGCTGCGTGCCCTGGAGGAGCTGGGCCTGGTGGCCCGCGAGCCCGATCCGGCGGACGGCCGCGCCTGGCTGGTGCACCTGACGGAGGAGGGCCGGACCCGGGTGCAGCGCGTCCGGGAGGCCCGCCGCGCCCGCTACGTCAGCAAGCTCGCCCACTGGGACCGCCGCGAGGTGGCGGAACTCGCGCGGCTGCTGCACCAGTTGAACTCCGGGATGGAGAAGTAGCGCGGGCCGGTCTCAGAGCTCCGCGTACACGGCCGTCGCGTCGTCGTGGGTCTTGCTGCGGCCCAGATACGTCCGCTCCTCGCGGTCGGCGGCCTCCAGTGCCCGTACCCGGTCGACCAGCGCCTCCACGCCCTTCTTGCGCACGAAGGTGAACAGGTCCGTCCAGTCGCCCTCCCGGAACGTCTCCGTCCACCGGGTCGCGCCGTCCGTCAGCGCGGCCAGGGCCCGTACCTGGCCGCGCGGCAGCACCCCGGTCACCGCCCGCTCGGCCACCGAGGGCTCCGCGGCCGCCGTGAAGAAGCCGCCCTCCTTGTTGCGGACGGTGGCGTCGACCAGGGCGTCGGTGGCCAGGGTCGCGCGGGGAAGCCGGGCCAGGCGGTCGTCGAGGCAGGGGGTGACCAGGCCGTCGGGGGACTCCACCAGGAGGGTCGAGTCGGACAGGACCAGGTACTCGACGGTCTCCCGCGACCAGCGGGCCAGGACCACGGTTGCCTGTGGGGTTCGCGGGTGAGAAAGGTCACAGGTTTCCCCGTGTGCCTCGGCGGTACGTGCGATGGCACGGGCCAGGGCGTCGGACAGGGGAACATCCGGGAGTGAAACGGTCAGTTCGGTCAGGGCCCCGCCCAGGCGGGCGGTGTACCAGTGAACGGAATGCAGACAGCCGGCGCCGTCCCTCGGCGGGGTCACTCCGTCCAGCACCACGAGGGAACCGCCCTGTCCGCAGGCGGGCAGTCCGACACTGGCGAAGTCCTCGTTGGGGCGGGCCGGGTCACCCGGCCGGGAAACAAGTTCCGTGCGCATCCGGCCAGTCTGCACGAGCCCTTCACAGCGTCCGCGAAAGGGTGGCGACGGTCGCCGAATCACCGTACCGCCGCAGGTCAGTCGCCGGATTTGAGGTGGAATGGGGGGCTCCGGGAAGGTGTGGCGGCGAATACTGCCAAAGCCCGCCGCCGACGTCCAACCGGCCCGCCGCCGCGGGCCTCGGCAAGCGCCGGAGGAACTTGCCCGCCAACTCCCCTCCGATGTTCACTCCTTCGGGTGGCGGGTCGGGTGATGTGCGATGACTGACCACCGGCACTGGGAGGGTCGGGGACCGTACGTACCGGGTGGTGTGCACACCAGTTGACGGGGCGTCACCCGGGCCCATGGGTACACGAGTCAGGAATGCGAGCACCGGTGCAGAAGACGCGGCCTCGGCGCACAGGCAAGCAGGCGGCCTCCGAGGGGGGCGCGGAGCGCACCCCTGTCGGCAAGGGCCGCCCGACCCACGTACGCAACCGGCTCATCGTGGCCGTGGCCGTCGTGGCCGCCGCCATCGCCGGTGCGGGCACACCCTCCGTGATCGCCGCCTCCGGGCAGCTGCGTGACAGCCAGAACCTGGTCACGCTGAGCGGGCAGACACAGGACGCGCTCGCGCTCGCCCACTCCCTCGCGGACGAGCGGGACGAGGTCACCTCCTACATCGCGGCCGGCCGGCCGAAGTCCAAGGCGCCCTCCGAGCAGCGCAGCGCGCGCGTCGACCGGCAGGTCGAGGAACTGCGGGCGAACACCGACACCCCGGCCGGGCTGCGCTCGGACCTGGACGGCATCGCCGCCGTACGAAGGGCGGCGCTCACCGGTCAGAGCACCGCTCTGCAAGCGCACGAGGCCTACTCCGACGCCATCGCCGAACTCCACCGGCTCACCGAGGACCTCGCCGAACAGCTCCCGCCCCGCGCGGGCTCCGGCGCCTACGCCCTCGCCGAACTCGACACCGCCGTCCAGCAGGCCGCCGCGACCAGGGGCCTGCTCCTCGCCGCCCTCAGCGTGCCCAGCACCACCCAGACGGTCTACGACCCCGTCACCGGCCTGCCCACCGAGACCAGCGTCTCCTCCGAGGCCGACAGCAAGCAGCGCGCCGCCCTCACCGCCGCCGCCCAACAGGCCCGGCTGCGCTCCGACTCCGCGCTCTCCGACTTCCACGACACCGCCACCAAGGCCGCGCGCGGCACCTACGACTCCACGGTCACCGGCCCCGAGGTCAACTCCGCCGACCAGTACCTCGCCGCCCTCACCGACCAGCCCACCCTCTCCGACGAGGACCTCGGCACCAGCGCCGAGAAGCTGAACGCCGCCCTCACCGCCCGGATCGACCTGATGCGCGGCGTCGAGTCCTCCCTCTACGAGCGCCGCACCACCGCCCTGGAGCAACTGCGCGACGACGACGTCACCGCGCTGGAGATCCGCATCGCGATACTCGGCGCCCTGATGCTGCTCGCCGTCGGCGTCGCCACCGGCATGGCCCGCAGCCTCACCCGCCCGCTCGCCGTACTGCGCCTCGGCTCCGCCCGGCTGGCCGGCGCCGAGGACCCGGCCGCGGAGGAGCCGGTCAAGTTCACCGGCCGCAACGACGAGTTCGCCCAGGTCGTCCGCTCCGTCAACGCCCTGCACGCGCACGCCGTCACCCTGCACGAGCGGATCACCACCCTGGAGGCCGACCGCAAGCACCTGGTCGGCCAGCGGCAGAAGATGGCCGACGCCCGCGAGGAACTGCGCACCGAACTCGCCGAGTCCACCGCGCAGCTTCAGCGGCTGCGCGAGAGCATCGGCGGCACCTTCGTCAACCTCGCGCTGCGCACGCTCGGCCTGGTGGAGCGTCAGCTCGGCGTCATCGAGGGCCTGGAGGAGCGCGAGCAGGACCCCGAGCGGCTCGCCACGCTCTTCAAGCTCGACCACTTCGCCACCGTCATGCGTCGGCACAGCGAGAACCTCCTCGTGCTGGCCGGCACCGAGCACGTCCAGCAGCACGCGAGCCCGGTCCCGATGGTCGACGTCGTACGGGCCGCGGTCAGCGAGATCGAGCGGTACGAGCGGGTCCGGATCACCGCGTTGCCGCCGCACGCGCACATCGCCGGGTTCGCCGCGGACGACCTCTCCCATCTCTTGGCCGAACTCATGGAGAACGCCACCTCGTTCTCCCCGCCCGACGTGCCCGTCGAGGTCTCCGGCTGGCTGCTGGAGAACGGCGAGGTGATGCTCTCCGTCCAGGACGAGGGCATCGGGATGACGGGCGATCGCATGACCCGGCTCAACGCCCGGCTCGCCGACTTCGACCCCGAGTCGCCATACGACCAGGAGGGCGAGGACGGACTCGGGCTCGGCCTGTACGTCGTCGCCCGGCTCGCCCACCGGCACGGGGTGCGTGTGCAGCTGCGCGAGCAGAAGCAGGGCGGCACGGCGGCGGTCGTGGTGCTGCCCCAGCCGCTGCTCGCGGAGGCCCCGTCCGCCGCGGTCCCGTCCCCCACCCCCGCGTCCCTCTCGGAGGGCACGCACACCTTCTCCCTGCCCGGTGCCGACGCGGAGGCCAACTCCAACGTCCTGCACGGACGCTCGGAGAACGGCGACCCGCTGGTGGCCCTGGCGGAGCGCGCGGTACGTGGGGAGAAGCCGACGGCCGTGCAGGACGCCGCGGAGTCTGCGGCAGAGACCACGATGGAGCTGCTGCTCCCGGAGCAGCCGAGCGAGGCCGACAAGGGCCAGGACGCCGCCGGTCAGGGCCGGGAGATCCCGGCGGGGCCGGACCCGGAGGAAGAGCCGCGCACGGAGGCAGACTGGCGCCAGGAGCGGTGGGCCGCGCAGACCCCGGGTGTCGACCGCACCCCGCAGGATGAGGAGGCCGGGGACACATCGGCCGACCAGGCCCCGGCACCGGCCGCGACGCCCGCCCAGCGCTCCGCCGCCATCGCCCCCGACCCCTACGCCATCGGCCCCGACACCCACGAGCGCACCCCCGACGAGGGGGACGAGCCCGAGATCGTCACCGACAAGGGGCTGCCCAAGCGCACGCCGAAGATCAACGCGCCCACGTCGGCGCCCCGGCCGCGCACCGGATCCGTCGACGCCGAGGCGCTGCGCCGCCGCCTGGGCGGCTTCCGCCAGGGCGCGGAGGCCGGCCGACGGGACGTCGAGGCAGAGATCGCCGAGCACACGGGCCAGACGGCAACACCGCCCACCCCGACCCCGGACACCCCGCCCCGCGACCCGGCGGCCCCCGGTGTCCCGGTCCGCGACGCGGTGGCCCACGGTGCGTCGGCTCGGGACGCGGCAGCCCACGGCGCCGGGACCGGCGAGGCGGCTTGGGGCGGGGGTGCCGCGCGAGCCACCGAGACCGGCGACGCGGCAGCCCACGGCGCTGCGACCGGTGACGCGGCACCCCACGGCGCCCCGCCCCGCGATGCGGCAGCGCGCGACGTGGGCGGGCGCGGGGGCGCCGGGGGCAGTGACCGAGTACACGCACATGCCGAGGAATCCACGGGGGGCACCGTCGAGGAGGCAAGCAGTTGACCGCGCCCAGTACCTTCGGACTGAGCAGTGAGGCCCGCAATCTGCACTGGCTGCTGACGAACCTCGTCGAGGAGGTGCCCGGCATCCTCTCCGTCGCGGTGGTCTCCTCCGACGGACTGCTGCTGCTCTCCTCCGACCCGGGCCGCAACGCCGAGGCCCGCGACACCAGCGCCGCCCGGCCCACCGGCCCCCGCGGCTCCTCCGCCGACCTGGCGACCATCGTCTCCGGCATCGGCAGCCTCACCATCGGCGCCGCCAAGCTGCTGGAGTTCGGCCCGGTGAAGCACACCATGGTCGCGATGGACGAGGGCAGCCTGTTCGTGATGTCGATCAGCGACGGCTCGCTGCTCGGCGTGCACGGCTCCGCGGACTGCGACATGAGTGTGGTGGCGTACCACATGGCACTCTTCGTCGGCCGCGCCGGCCATGTCCTGACGCCCGAACTCCGCAGCGAGCTCCGAAAATCCCTGGAGTCCGAACCGACGGGGAGTGCCCGATGAGCAGTACACCCGGTACGCCGAAGAAGCTCCCGGTGCGCGGCGGCGACCGCAAGCCCGCCCGCGTCCGCCCCTACTCGCTCACCGGCGGCCGTACCCGCTTCGGGCACGTGCTGCTGGTGGAGACGTTCGTGGCGAGCACGGCCGCGCTGGACGCGCCCGAGGAGCGCAAGGAACTGACGAACGGCTCCCTCAGGTCCACGGTCATGCCGGAGATGCGGGCCATCGTCGAACTGTGCCGCCGGATGCGCACGGTGGCCGAGATCGCCGCGCTGCTGAGGATGCCGCTCGGTGTGGTCCGCGTGCTGCTCAGCGATCTCGCGGACCAGGGAAGAATCCGTGTGTACGGAACGGGAACCGGCCACGGCACGGGCCGGCCGGACCGCGCTCTGCTGGAAAGGGTGCTGAGTGGACTCCGTCGTCTCTGACGCCGCTCCGGGCGTCTCCCCGCTCGTCGAGCCCGACGAGAACCTGAAGTCCTGGCAGACGGACCGTACCCGTGCCCCCATCGCCACCAAGATCGTGGTGGCGGGCGGCTTCGGCGTCGGCAAGACCACGCTGGTCACCTCCGTCTCGGAGATCACGCCCCTGCAGACCGAGGCGCTGATGACCGAGGCGAGCGAGGAGACCGACGACCTCACCGCCACGCCGGGCAAGCTGACCACCACGGTGGCCATGGACTTCGGCCGGATCACGCTCGACGACGACCTGGTGCTCTACCTGTTCGGCACGCCGGGCCAGCAGCGGTTCTGGTTCATGTGGGACGACCTGGTGCGCGGCGCGATCGGCGCGGTCGTGATGGCCGACACCCGCCGCCTGAAGGACTGCTTCCCCGCGCTCGACTACTTCGAGAGCTGCGGACTGCCGTACGTCGTCGCGGTCAACCACTTCGACGGCAGCGAGCTGTTCGAGCCGGAGGATGTGCGGGAGGCGTTGACGATCCCGCAGCACATACCTGTCATGATCATGGACGCGCGCCGCCGGATCTCCGTCATCGAGACCCTCCTGGCACTCGTCGGCCACGCGCTCGACGAGACACCCGAGTAGACCGACCTAGGAGCTACCACCCGCATGCGGAAGATACTCGTCGTCGGAGCCGGTCAGTCCGGACTCCAGCTCGCCCTCGGACTCCAGTCGCACGGGTACGAGGTCACCCTGATGTCGAACCGGACGGCGGACGAGATCCGCTCCGGCCGGGTCATGTCGACGCAGTGCATGTTCCACACGGCCCTCCAGCACGAGCGTGATCTCCAGCTGAACTTCTGGGAGTCCCAGGCCCCGAAGATCGAAGGACTCGGCGTCTCGGTCGCGGCCCCCGGCTCCTTCGACCCGGGCCCCTCGCAGCGGGCGATCGACTGGGTGGGCAAGCTGGACGGGTACGCCCAGTCGGTGGACCAGCGGGTGAAGATGGCCGGCTGGATGGAGACGTTCGCGCAGCGCGGCGGTCAGCTGGTCATCCACGGCGCGGCGGTCGGGGACCTCGACTACTTCTCCCGTACGTACGACCTGGTGCTGGTCTCGGCGGGCAAGGGCGAGCTGGTGCAGATGTTCGCCCGCGATCCCGAGCGCTCCCCGTACAGCGAGCCGCAGCGCGCCCTCGCCGTCGCCTACGTGCACGGTCTCGGCCCGCGCCCGGAGCACCCGGAGTTCGAGGCGGTGCGGTGCAACCTGGTGCCCGGCGTCGGCGAGCTGTTCGTGATGCCGTGCCTGACCACCTCCGGCCGCGCCGACATCCTCTTCTGGGAGGGCATACCCGGCGGCCCGCTGGACGTCTTCAACGGCGTCAAGGACCCCGCGGAGCACCTCTCCCTGACCCTGGAACTCATGGAGAAGTTCCTCCCCTGGGAGTACGCGCGGGCCACCAAGGCCGAACTGACCGACGCGAACGGCACCCTCTCCGGCCGTTACGCCCCCACCGTTCGCAATCCCATCGGCCGCCTGCCCGGCGGCGGCCTGGTGCTCGGGGTCGCCGACGTGGTCGTCGCCAACGACCCGATCACCGGCCAGGGCTCCAACTCGGCGTCCAAGTGCGCCGCCTCCTACCTCGCCTCGATCCTGGAACACGGCGACCAGCCGTTCGACGAGACCTGGATGCAGCAGACGTTCGACCGCTACTGGGCCACCGCCCAGCACGTCACCAAGTGGACCAACGCCATGCTGGCCCCGCCGCCCGAGCACGTCCTCAACCTGATCGGCGCCGCTGGCCAGCTCCAGCCGGTCGCCGACCGCTTCGCCAACGGCTTCAACGACCCGGCGGACTTCGAGAACTTCTTCTACGAGCCGGAGAAGGCCGAGGCCTACCTCGCCTCTCTGGCCCAGCCGCGGTAGGGGCGCGGGGCGTGCGGCGGCCGTGGGTTCGCCTGGTCCGGGCGGACGGCTCCCAGGATCGGGTTGTTCGCGAGGGGGGCGACCTCGATCTTCTCGCCGACGCGGGGGGCGTGGACGACCTTGCCCTCGCCCAGGTACATCGCCACGTGCGTGGCCTCGGGGAAGTAGATCACCAGGTCGCCGGGGCGTAGTTCCTCCAGCGGAATGCGGGGGAGCCGGGCCCACTGCTCCTGGCTGGTGCGGGGGATGGTGGTCCCGGCGTGGGCCCAGGCCTGGGAGGTCAGCCCGGAGCAGTCGTACCTCTTCGGGCCCTCCGCGCCCCACTCGTACGGCTTCCCGACCTGCCGCATGGCGTAGCGCACGGCCCGGCCGCCCCGCGAGGACGGCTTGGCGTCGTCGCCGAGCGCACCGGAGGACACCAGCTCCTGCTGCGCTTTGGCGATCCCCTTGTCCTCGAACTCGGCGAGCGCGGTCAGCTGCTCGGCGCTGAGCGAGGCGAGCAGCCTCTCCACCTCGTCGAGCCGCTTGCGCACCTCGTCCCGTTCCTTCTTCCGCCGCTCGGCGAGGGCGAGTTGCCGGTCCAGCGCGGCCCTCGCCTTGCGGGCCAGCTCGTCGGCCTTCTTCTCGTGGCCGGTCATGTCCGTGACCGTCCTGGCCCGCTCCCGCGCCAGCTGTTTGACCACATGCCCCTGTTCGAGCGCGTGCTGCGGATCGCGGGCGAGCAGCAGGCGGACGTACGGCGAGATGTCGCTGCGGCCCTGGTACTGCTGGCGGGCCAGCCGGCCGGCCGCGCCCCGGCTGTCGTGCAGGGCGAGCCGCGCGCGGGCCAGCGCACTGTCCAGTCGCCGGACCTCGGTGCGCTGTTTCTTCAGCCGCTCCTCGGTGGCGTTGTAGGCCTCGGTGGCCTTCTCGGCCTCCCGGTACAGCCGCTGAAGGTCCGTCAGCAGCTTGGCGACGGACCGCTCCGGGGTCTCGCCCGGCTCCGGTACGGCCGCCGCGGGCACGGCTGCGAGGACGGCGTGGGCCGCCACGGTCGCCGTACACACCAGGCGCAGTAGCCTTCCTGACACGTCATCACCTCCGGTGCGGGGCAGCGGGTCCGCTCCGCACCGCGAGCATGTGACGTGCCCTCGCGTTCCGCGCGCCGACCGTCCGCGGGATGGCGTAACGAGGTCACCCGTCCGCGTCGTCCGGCTTGCCTCCCGGCGTGGCGTCCGGCCTGCGCCACGGCCATCTGAGCCGGTCGCCGCCCTGGTCGCCCGCGGGGTCGTGGACGTACTTCCAGCGGTGGGTGAGCCTGCCCTTGCCGCGGGACACCCGGCGGTAGATCAGAACCGTGGGCGCGCCGCCGTGCGGGTCCGGGACCGGGATGCGGTACGTCTTCGGCGGGTGCCCGGTGAGTCCGAGGAGCACGGGCAGCACGCGGCCGTCCATGGGCCCGCCCTCGAAGGGGGTGTCTTCGCTCTTCACGGCACCAGTCTCAGCCATCCGCCGAGGGCCTGTCGTTTGGATCAGGCCCCGCGTCTGCGGCGTGATCCAAACGACAGGCCCCTAGGCCAGGGCCGCCACGACGGACGCGGTCTGCGGGTCGCGGGCGGCGGTCACCGACAGTACGGCGACGAACTGTTCCACCAGCCAGTCCCTCAGTTCGTCCAGGGGTGGCTGCTTGTCCTCGTCGAGCCAGATGAGGGAGGCGGCCTCCACCGCGGTGATCCACATCCGGACGGTCATGCGCAGCCGGGGGCCCGGGTCGGCGATGCCGAGGTGGCGCATGATGTGCACGGCCGCGGCCCGGCGTACGCCGTCCACGATGGCGGTCGTACGGGAGGTCTCCACCACGCTGCCGCCCTGGAGCAGGGCGCTGAAGCCGGCGTCGTGCTGGTCGACGAAGGCGAGGTAGCGGTCCAGGGCGCGGGACAGCCGGGGCAGGAGCGGTCCCTCGCGCGGCTCGTCGAAGCAGAGCTGCAGCTCCTCGGCGGCGGAGCGGAGGGCGGCCTCGTACAACTGCTGCTTGCCGCCCGGGAAGTAGCGGTACACCAGGGGGCGGGAGACCCCGGCCGCCGCCGCCACGTCGTCGAGGGAGACGTCCTCGGGGGCGCGGTGGGCGAAGAGGGTGAGCGCGGCGTCCAGCAGCTGACGGCGGCGTTCCTCGACGCTGAGGCGGCGGTATGAGGGGGCGGAGGGGGTCATACGGGGCAGCGTAGTCGGCCGGGTGCGGGTTCGTGGTGGCTGGTCGCGCCCACGCGGCGGAGCCGCATGTTGATACAGCCCCGCGCCCCTGGGGGCGTTCCCGCACCCGAACGACGACCCACCCCTATGCCAACAACCCCGAAGACCTCCAAAGCCGCCGCCCCACCCCCCGCAGCACCCCGATGTCGTCCAGGAAGTCCGTCAGACGCTTCGCCCCCGCCTGCATGACCTCCCGCCGATGCCCACTCGCCGTCACCTGCGCCATCGCCTCCCGCTTGTCCAGCCCCACGTTGGTGTAGACCTCGGGATTGACGAAGGCGACCGAGAACACCCGGGCGAACTCCCCTGATGTGAGCCGCGTGAACTCCTGGGACCACTTCGGCGCGGTGACCATCTGCCGCCGCAGCTCCTCGCGGGCGTACCGCACGTGCCGGGCCTCCTCCACGACGTGGATGCGCGTGACCCCCCGGATCAGCGGCTGCACCCGCTCGTCGGGAAAGGTCAGCCGCTGCATCCAGTCGAGGACCTCCTCGCCGAGCAGGGTCGCGGTGAAGGAACCGGGCGTGGTGGAGACCGTCTTGAACAGGCGGCCGAGGTTCTGGTGCACCCGGCTCACCGGGTACCAGGGCGTCTCACCGCGCGCGATCAGCCGGGCGAACATCTTCGAGTGCCGGCACTCGTCCTCGATCTCGGTCAGCGCGTAGCGCACGTGCGCGCTCGTCGCCGCCTTGTCGTAGATGTGCCGGACCAGCAGCTGCATCAGGATGATCTCGAACCAGATGCCCAGGGACGCCAGCGCCGCCGCCTCGTGCCGGGAGAGCAGGATCCGCTGTTCCTCGCTCATCCGCTTCCACATCGGTGTGTCGTACAGCGACACCAGCTCCGGCGGCCAGAACCACTTGCCCTCCTCGAAGGGCGCGTCCCAGTCCAGTTCCTTGTCCGGGTCGAAGGAGTGCCTGGCGGAGGAGTCGAGCAGCCGCTCGGCCACCTGCTCGCGGTCCTTGAGCAGGCCGAGCGCGTCGCGCAGCCCTGCCAGGGCTTCGGTTTCGGTGAGGGTCGTCATGCGCTTATGAGACTGCCCGTCAGCAAGGCCGTCAATCCCCTGCGCGCAACTTGTTGACCACGCGTCTACTACGTGTGAATCTGCGGGACATGTCGACCTTCGACCTGTACGCCATGGACCCCGGGAAGCCCCTCTGGCCGGTGCCCGCGACCGGCTCGGCCCGGTTCAGCTGGGAGTACGACGACGGACGCGACCGCCTGCTGGCCCTCTACCAGAAGGGCAAGGACAAGCAGTGGGACGGCCGGCGGCGGATCGACTGGGACCTGGAGGTGGACCCGTACGACCCCCTCGGCACCCCCGACGAGGCGCTCTCCCTGCACGGCACCAGGCACTGGGCGAAACTCTCCGAGCGGGACAAGGGCGAACTGCGCCGCCACTACGCCTCCTGGCAGTTCAGCCAGTTCCTGCACGGCGAGCAGGGCGCGATGATCTGCGCGGCCCGGATCGTGGAGTCCGTGCCCGACCTCGACGCCAAGTTCTACTCGGCGACCCAGACCATGGACGAGGCCCGGCACGCGGAGATCTACGCCCGCTTCCTGCAAGAGAAGATCGGGATGCTCTACCCGATCAACGACAACCTCCAGTCCCTGCTCGGCGACACCCTGCGCGACAGCCGCTGGGACATGCCCTACCTCGGGATGCAGGTGCTCATCGAGGGCCTCGCGCTCGCCGCCTTCGGCATGATCCGCGACACCACCGACAAACCGCTGCCCCAGCAGATCCTGGCGTACGTCATGCAGGACGAGGCCCGGCACGTGGCCTTCGGGCGGATGGCGCTGCGGGACTACTACCAGCAGCTCACCGACGCCGAACTGCGCGAACGCGAGGAGTTCGTGATCGAGGGCTGCTATCTGATGCGGGACCGGCTGCGCGGCGTGGAGGTGCTGGAGAACTTCGGCGTCCCGCGCGCCGAGGCGGAGGAGTACAGCGAACGCTCCGAGTTCCTCGCCCTGTTCCGCAAGCTGCTGTTCAGCCGGATCGTGCCGTGCGTGAAGGACATAGGCCTGTGGGGCAAGCGCCTGCAGCAGGCCTATGTCGACATGGGCGTCTTCGAGATGGGTGACTCCAACCTCGACCTGCTGATGGCGCAGGACGAGGAGATCGCCGAGCAGCTCGACGCGGAGCGGTTCGCGGCGGAGGAACGGGAGCGGGTGGCGGAGGTGACGGAGGCGATCCGGGCGGGGGCCGGCGAGGACTCCTAGACCGTGCAGCCCAGGCCCTCGGGGACCTCACCCGTCACCGGCACCGCGCTCCCCGGCGGGAACGACGTCCGCAGCGTGAAGGCGTACGGCGTCGGGCCGTGCGTGCGCAGGTGGAGCAGCCGCGCCTCGGCCTCGGCGACGGTCGGCCGGTGCCCGGCGGGGACCCACCACAGCGCGGTGACCGCCTCCTGCAACCGCTCGAACCACTCCCTGCGCCGCGCCAGCATCTCCCGGTGCCGCCCCTGGTACATGTAGGCGGTCAGGGCGTTGGTGTCCCGCCACACCGTCATGTTGACGATGAGCCAGTCGTCGCCGAAGAAGGGCACGTCGGTGGCATTGCCGGAGTCGCCCTGCAGCCGCCAGACGAAACCGTCGGCGGCGTCGGCGGCGGCATTCACGGGGTCGAGGTTGTCGACGAAGTCCTTCAGCTGCGGGGAGTCCAACGGGGCTTTGAGACGGGCGATGTTGACCTGGGCGAGTTCGTACGCGGGCGCGGGTTCCGTCATGACCGAACGGTAGGTCGGCGCCCGAGCGCCGTGGTACCCCCGTCTCACGGCTTGAGAACCGCCTGCATCACCGCCCGCGCGATCGGCGCCGCCATACTGCCCCCGGTGATGTCACGGCGGTGCGCCGCGGCGTCCTCCACCACCACCGCGACCGCGACCTTCGGTTCCAGATCGTGGTCGCCCTGCGCCCAGGAGACGAACCAGGCGTACGGGGTACCGGAGTTGTCGACGCCGTGCTGGGCGGTGCCGGTCTTGCCGCCGACCGTCGCGCCGGGGATCATGGCGTTGGTGCCGGTGCCGTCCTCCACCACGTTCCGCATCAGCTCCCGCATCCACCGGGCGGTCGAGGGGTGCATTGCCCGGCGGAGCGGGCGGGCGCCGGCCGTGAAGACCGTGGCGCCCCGGGCGGTGGTGATCCGTTCCACCAGGTACGGCTCCCGCACCTGGCCCCCGTTGGCGACCGCCGCCGACACCATCGCCATCTGCAACGGCGTGGCCCGGGTGTTGTACTGGCCGATCGAGGACAGGGCCAGCTGCGCCTTGTCGACCGAGGTGTCGAAGGTGCTCGGCGCCACCGAGTAGGGGATGCGCAGCTCGGAGTCGTTGAAGCCGAACGCGTGGGCCGTGGCGGCCATGTCCGTCACGCCCACGTCCACGCCCAGCTTGGCGAAGACCGTGTTGCAGGACTTCTCGAAGGCGTCCCGCAGCGAGGCGTCCGCACAGCCCTCGGCCTCGTTGCGCAGGGTCGTCGTGGTGCCGGGCAGGGTGTACGGGTCGGGCGAGCGGGTCCGCTCGTCGAGGTTGGTGATCACCCCGGCGTCCAGCGCGGCCGCCGCGGTGACCACCTTGAACGTCGAGCCCGGCGGATACGTCTGCCGTACCGCCCGGTTGAGCATCGGCTTGTCCGGGTCCTCGTTCAGGCCCAGCCAGGACCGGGTCACCGCCGGTCCGTTCCCCGACAGCGCCCCCGGGTCGTACGACGGCGTGGAGACCAGCGCCAGGATCCGCCCCGTCGCCGGTTCGATCGCCGCGACCGCGCCCTTGCGGTTGCCCAGCCCCCGGAACGCCGCCTGCTGCGCCGCCGCGTTGAGCGTGGTGGCGACGTCGCCGCCGGGGTTCCGGGTGCGGGCGAAGTCGTTCCACAGAGGGAACGGCGAGAGCCGCGGGTCGGTGCCGGACAGGGTGCCGTCCTCGGCCTGCTCCAGGAACGTCGTGCCGTATTTCTGCGAGGCGAATCCGGTCACGGGGGCGTACAACGGGCCCTGTTGGTACGTGCGTTCGTAGCGGAGGTGTTCGCCGGTGTCCTTGGAGCCGGTGACCGGGCGGCCGCCGACCAGGATGTCGCCGCGCGGCTGGCCGTAACGGGCGATGTCCTGGCGCCGGTTGGCCGGGCTGTCGTCGTACGCCTGGGCCTGGAAGACCTGGATGCGGGCCGCGTTGACCAGGAGGGCGGCCAGCAGCAGGGCGCAGAACGCGGCGGCGTAGCGGATGTGGCGGGTCACGGGGCGACCTGCCCGTCGTACTGCTTGCGGGCCGCGTGGCTCACCCGGATCAGCAAGGCCACGATCGCCCAGTTGGTGACCACCGAGGAGCCGCCCTGCGCCAGAAACGGCATTGCCATGCCGGTCAGCGGGATCAGGCCGGTCACCCCGCCCGCGATGACGAAGACCTGCAGCGCCACGATCGAGGCGAGGCCCACCGCGAGCAGCCGCCCGAAGGGCTCGCGCAGGGCGAGGCCCGCCCGGTAGCCGCGCTCCACCAGCAGGCCGTACAGCAGGAAGATCGCGGAGAGGCCCGCCAGGCCCAGCTCCTCGCCCGCGGTCGCCAGGATGAAGTCCGACTTGGTGGCGAAGCCGATGAGGATGGAGTGGCCGAGGCCCAGGCCGGTGCCGAGCACGCCGCCCGCGGCGAACGCGAACAGCGACTGGGCGAGCTGGTTGGGGCCCAGGCCCGCCTCGATGGACGCGAACGGGTGCAGCCAGTCCTGGATCCGCGCGGCCACGTGCGGCTCCGTCCGGCCGACGGCGACCGCGCCCAGCGTCGCCAGCAGCAGGCCGACGGCGATCCAGCCGGTGCGGCCGGTGGCGACGTACAGCATGACGACGAACAGGCCGAAGAACAGCAGCGAGGTGCCGAGGTCGCGTTCCAGGATCAGTACGCCGACGCTGACCAGCCAGATGGCGACGACCGGGCCGAGGACGCGACCGGTGGGCAGCTGAAGCCGCCAGATGCGGCGGCCGGCGTAGGCGAGCGCGTTGCGGTTCGCGGCCAGGTACGCGGCGAAGAACACCGCCAGCAGCACCTTCGCGAACTCGCCCGGCTGGATGGAGAATCCGGCGATCCGGATCCAGATCCGGGCGCCGTTCACGGCCGGGAAGAAGATCGGCAGGGTGAGCAGGACCAGCGCCGCGGCGACGCACACGTACGCGTACCGCTGGAGCACCCGGTGGTCGCGCAGGGCGGCGACGACATACGCGAACAGGGTGATGCCCAGTGCCGACCAGACGAGCTGGGCGGGAGCCGCCCGGTCGTCCGGCGTCTCCAGGTCCAGCCGGTAGATCAGCACCAGGCCCAGTCCGTTGAGCAGCACGCCGATGGGCAGCAGCAGCGGGTCGGCGTAGGCGGCACGCAGGCGGACCGCGAGATGCGCGAGCAGCGCGAGGACGCCCAGCCCGGCGCCGTAGCCCACCGCGCCGGGCGGGACGGCGCCGGTCCTGGCGAGGCCGACAGCGCAGTAGCCGTACACCGACAGGAGCACGGCTACGACGATGAGAGCCAGTTCGATGCCACGGCGACGGGGGAGACGGACCGTGGGAGCGGGGGTGTCCGCTGCCACGGTGGTTCCGGTTCCGGCCTTCGTCATGTCCGGAACTTACCCAAATGGTGCGGCTTGTGTGCCGTGGACTTCAGCACCAGCGCGGCGACGGTCCGAGGTTGTTGATGTAGCGGGCGGCGCCCCAGGCCCAGGTGCCGCGGCCCTTGAGGAGGTACCAGAGGGGGTTGCCCTGCACGCGCTGGCCCGGCGCCTTGCAGAAGATGTTCACGACGTCGCCCCGTTGGACCCTGCCGATGGCCCGGCTGCGCTGGGTGGGCGACGAGCGCAGCAGCAGGGAGCCGGCGGTGACGACGCCCCGGTAGTCGGCGCGGCCGCCCCCGTCGCCGCCGAGGTCGCCGTCGAAGTCGGCCCAGTCCCCTTCGCCGCCGAAGTCGTCGTTGAAGTCGTTCCAGTCGCCGTCGCCGCCGAAGTCGCCGAATTCGCCGTGGTTCCCGCCGCCGTTGCCGCCGAAGCCGCCCTGGTTTCCGTTGCCCCGGTTGCCGCCGAAGTTGTCCCGGTCGCCGTTGCCCCCGTTGCCGCCGAAGTTGTCCCGGTCGCCGTTGCCCCCGTTGCCGCCGAAGCCGCCCTGGTTTCCGTTGCCCCCGTTGCCGCCGAAGTTGTGGTCGCCGTTGCCGCCCCGGTGGCCGTTCCCGGCGAAGACGTCGACGTCGCCCGCGAAGACGTCGACGCCGCCGTTGCCGTTGCCGCCGAAGTTGTTCCGGCCGCCGTTGCCGCCGAAGTTGTCCCGGTGGCCGTTCCCGGCGAAGACGTCGACGTCGCCGTTGCCCGCGAAGACGTCGACGCCCCCGTTGCCGCCGAAGTTGTCGTGATGGCCGCCGATGCCCGGAACGGGAACGGGGACGGGGACGGGGACGGCACCGACACCGGTGCCTGGAACGGGAACGGGGACGGGAACGGTACCGGTGCCTGGAACGGGGACGGGAACGGCACCGGTGCCGGACTCGCCGCCGGGGGCGGGAACGGCGCCGGTACCGGTGCCGGACTCGCCGCCGGGGGCGGGGGCGGTGCCGGAGCCGGATTCGCCCCAGATGGCACCGGCGAAGGCCGGGGAGATCGCCATCGCGGTGGCCAGGGCACCTGCGACCGCCGTCATGGCGAGACGGGTGCGGGGAGAGCGCAGGGACATGGGAGAACCTCCCGTGAGAGGGCGGGGCGAAGCTGACTAATCGCCACACTAGGAGCGCACTTCGCAAGGCGCCCGTCGCAGTGCGCCATCAGGGAGGGTCACTCCCGGTCCGCCGTATGCCCGTCCGGTGGAGCCTGAGGAAGCGTCAACCGCGCCACCGCCCCGCCGCCCGGCGCGTTGCGGAACTCCAGGCGGGCGCCCAGCACCTCCGCCTGGCCCAGCGCGATGGTCAGGCCGAGGCCGTGCCCCTTCACCCCGCCCTCGGTGCGGAACCGCTGCGGACCGTGCTCCACCAGGTACTCCGGATAGCCCGCCCCGTGATCCCGCACGGTCACCACGGGCCCGTCCACCGTCACGACGACGGGCGGCCGCCCGTGCTTGTGCGCGTTGGCGACGAGGTTGCCGAGCACCCGCTCCAGCCGCCGCCGGTCGGTCTCCACGCGCGTATCCCGCACGACCCGCACCGAGGTGTTCGTCCCCGACGCCCGGACGACCCGCTCGGCCAGCGCGCCCAGCTCCTCGGTGTCCAGGTCCAGCCGCTCCCGCCCGGTGTCCAGCCGGGAGATCTCCAGCAGGTCCTCGGTGAGCGTGCGCAGCGCGGCCACCCGGTCGCGGACCAGCTCCGTCGGGCGCCCCGGCGGCAGCAGCTCCGCCGCCGCGTGCAGGCCGGTCAGCGGGGTGCGCAGCTCGTGCGCCACGTCCGCGGTGAACCGCTGCTCGGCGAGCAGCTTGCCCTGCAGCGAGGCGGCCATGGAGTCCAGCGCGGCGGCGACCGCGGCCACCTCGTCCTGCGGCCGCGTCCGGTCCCGGGCACGCGGGTCGTTCACGCGCGCGTCCAGGTCGCCCGCGCTGATCCGCCGGGCGACCCGCGCCGTGGTGTGCAGCCGCCGCGTCACCCGGGTCACCGCGAACGCCCCCACCAGCACCGTCGCCCCGATCGCCAGCGCCGACGACCAGCCGATCGCCCGGTCCAGGCCGTCGATGGTGCGGGCCTGCTGGGAGTAGTCGACGGCCACCGCGAGGGCCCGGCCGCCGTCGGCGGGGCCCGCCGCCCACATCGTGGGCCGGCCCTCGTGCTCGTCGACCATCGTGCCGCGTTCCCCGGCCGCCGCGAGGGAGCGCAGTGGCGCGGGCAGCCCCTCGGGGTCGACGCCCGCGCCCGGCGTCAGGGGGTCCCCGGCCTCGTACGCCGTCGTCGCGTCCTGAAGGCGGGCCAGTGCCAGGTCGCGGGCCTGGCCGACGGTCTGGTTGGTCACCGAGACATGGACCAGGACGCCGAGCAGCGCGGCCAGGGCGCAGCACATCACCGTGATGAAGACGGCGGCCTTCACCGCGAGGGTGCCGGACCAGCGCGGCAGCGTGAGCCTCATCGGGGGCTCGCGGAGGGCGTGCGGGACGGGCGGTGCGGATCCGGCCGCTTGCCGGTGCGCAGCATCTCGTCGTGGGTGAGCAGCATCGCGCCCTGGTCGGTGTCCCAGCTCCACTGGAGGCGGTACTGGTAGCCGGGGACCTCGGACGGCGCCCACAGGATCACCGACTGCCCGGCGATCTCGATCCCGGTCAGGGCGTCGTCGTAGGCCATGACCTGCACCAGCCGGTGCTTGTCGACGGTGTAGACGCGCACGGCGGTCATCTCGCCGGGCAGCAGCCGGAACCCCAGCGTCATCTCGGGCCGTCCGTCGCCGGTCAGGTCCCGGAAGTACGGCTCCAGGACCGGGCACCGGGTCCGGTCCCCGGCCCCGTCGCATTCCTCCATCCGGTGTTTCGTCTCGCGGTACGCCGCCTTGGACCCCTCGTAGTCGCCGGGGCGCCGGGCGATCTCCGCGCGCACGACCGCCACCGGGTCCACCTTGCGGATGTCGTCACCGGGCACCTCCACGCCCTTGACGACCTGGACGTCCACCTCGCCGATCTCGAAGGCCGGGCTGGACGCCGGCGGCAGCTCGGGCCACAGCCGGGCCGGGCCGACCGCGGTCGGGGTCGGCCCCGCGCCGCGCAGCTCGCCCGCGTCGCCGCAGGCCGTCGCGGTCACCGAGAGCAGCGCGAGGGCGGTGACGGCGCGGACGCGGGCGCGGGTGATGAGCGGCGCAAAGCGGCGGGGCACGGAGCTCCTGTGGTTCGGGACGGTCGGCCCGTACACCTTATTCGTGCGTACACCTTATTCGTGAGGAAGTCCTTTTTGCGCACGAAGCGCCCGGCGGGGGACGCCTCCCCCTACTCCGCGAGCTCCTCCAGTAACCGCACGGTCGGCAGCCCGGTCCGCAGATACTCCACGAACAGCTCGTTGTGCAGCGCCCACGGTGAGCGGCGGGCGCGGATCAGCCGGATCGCCGCCTCGGCGGAGCGGCCCCGGCGGACCAGGGCGTGCGCGATCACCAGGCCGGAGCGGTTGTAGCCGTGGTAGCAGCGGACCAGTACCCGGCGGCCCCGGTCCAGCGCGTCGCAGGCGGCCTCGGCCAGCCGGATCACCCCGGCCAGCTGGGTGCCGTCGAGCGGGCCGTCCGGGATGGGCCAGACCTGGTGGTCGACGCCCGGGTCGGGGCCGTGGCCGGGCAGCCGCAGGAGGGTCTGCACAAGATCGAACTCGCCGCGGACGACGGCGAACTCCAGTTGCCCCGAATGGCCTTTGAACTCGTGCCCGCCCATCCACAGGCCGGGCACGATCTCGTTCCACGGCATGTCCGGGGCCGGTACGTCGGGTTGCCTCCTGCGGGTACGCAACGCGCCTCCCCAACCGCCACGCGGGCGGGCCCGTCCCAGCTCCTCTCAAAGGTATCTGGGTTCTTGCCCCTGGAGCACCCCGCCTGTTCCCATGGTCATGAGGTGATGTGCATGAGCGGACTGCGCGTCGTCCCGACCTGGCAACACGGTCGGGAACGGCTGTACGTCTGCCTCACGGACGGCAGGGACATCGCCTGGTACGACCGTGAGGCGGCCCGGGTCAACCTGCTGAGCGAGGACCGCAGAGACGACGTCCTGGACGCCCTCCGCCCCTTCCTCACCGGCCCGGTCACGGTCGGCCCGCCCCCGGTCCCGACCCCCGCGGAACTGGCCCGGCTGAGCCTGCACCCCGACGACGACCTGGCCCCCAACCGGCCCGGCGAGGCCCTCCTGGTCGCCCTGGACCGGGACCCCGGCGGGCCCGTGCCCCGGCTCCGCGCCGACCCCCGGCGCCGGGCGCTGGAGGCCGAGCAGGTGGTGGGGGAGGCGCTGGACCGGATGGACGGCGCGGGCTGGCACGCCCTGCACTCGATCCCGCTGCCCGGCGGCGACCGCGTCCACCACCTGGTGATCGGCCCCGGTGGCCTGTTCGCCGTGCACGCCCTGTACGCCCGTAAGCAGCGGGTCGTGATAGCCGACCCGATGGTCGCGCTGGGGCGGCGGGAGGGGCGCCCGCTGCTGCGCCGGGTCCGCGCGGAGGCCGACCGCGCCTCGTACGCCCTGACCGCCGAGGTCCACCCCGTCCTCGCCCTGGTCGGCCCGTCCCGCGTCTCGGTCCCCGGCCCGGTCCGCGAGGTCCGCATCCTCCTCGACACGGACCTCGACGCCCTCGCCCGCCTGGGCGGCGTCCTCAAACCGGCGGACGTGGAGGCCCTGCACGTGATGGCACGGGACCGGAACACGTGGGCGAGGGTGTGAGCCCACCTACACGAAGGCGGCCGACGTCAACCGTGACCGGCGCCCGCCTGTGGGGCGGCATCCACTTCCGGGCCAGCGAGGAGGTGGGGGCGTCGTACACGGCGGCCGAGACGAAGGCGTGCCACACGTTCTGCTCGGCCGCGTGCCGCTGGGCGTCGCCGTTGCTCGTGGCGACGGCGATCTCGTTCCGGTCGAGATCACCCGGGCCGGGGCGGCGGGCGCCGGGGCCCGGTCCGGGGCGGCGACGGTGGTGGCCGTGGGGGCGCCGAGGGTGAGTGTGGCGGTCAGGCCGACGACGAGCGCGCGGCGGCGGAGGGTACGGGGGCGGGGGGTTTCCCTGCGCGTTCCTTGCTGTGAGGTGCCCGCTGGACGGGCGCTGCGGCTCACGGCAGTGGACTGGCCCGCCCCTCGTCGAGCAGGGGGGCCAGCACATCGCCGTAGTCCTGCACGCGCGGGGCGATGTCCGTCGCCAGGAAGGTGAGTTGGCCGGCGTCTCGGCAGGCCTCGACCTCCTCCCAGGTCACCGGCGCCGAAACGGTCGGCGTCGCCCGCGCCCGCAGGGTGTACGGAGTCGCCGTCGTCTTGCGCGCGGCGTTCTGACTCCAGTCGACGAACACCTTGCCGGGCCGCAGACTGCGCGTCATGCGGTGTACGACCAGTCGGGGCATCGCCCGTTCCGCCTCCACCGCGAGCCCCTTGGCGTACTCCGTCACCTGATCGGACGGCGTGGGCCGGACCGCCGCGAGCAGATGCAGCCCCTTCGAACCGGACGTCTTCGGGTACGCCTCGATCCCGTCCCGCGCCAGCCGCTCCCGCAGCCACAGCGCGACCCGGCAGCAGTGCACGACGGTCGCGGGCGAGCCCGGGTCGAGGTCGAAGACCAGCCGGTCCGCGACCTCCGGCGCCGAGATCAGCCACTGATGGGTGTGGAACTCGGTCACCAGGTTCGCCGCCCACATCAGACTCGCCAGGTCCTGCACCAGCACCATCCGGGCCGGGCCCTCCGACCGCGGCACCTCGGCGGTGGTGACCCACTCGGGCGTACCCGGCGGCACGTTCTTGGTGAAGAACACCTGCCCGTCGGGGCCGTCCGGGTAGCGCAGGAAGGACACCGGCCGATCCCGCAGATGGGGCAGGATTACGTCGGCGGTCGTCGCGTAGTAGTGCAGCAACTCGCCCTTGGTGAAGCCGGTCGCCGGATGCAGCACCTTCTCCAGATTGCTGAGCGCGACCCGTCGCCCCTCCACCTCTGTGATCGGCGTCATACGATGAGAATCACACGAAAATGACGGGAATCGTACGAACTCTGCTGATACCGCCTCGAAAGGTGCTGAATGTGCGATCCATATGGAACGGCGCCATCTCGTTCGGCCTGGTCAGCATCCCGATCAAGCTGGTGAACGCCACCGAGAGCCACTCGATCTCGTTCCGCCAGATCCACACCGAGGACGGTGGCAGGATCCGCTATCGCAAGTTCTGCGAGCTGGAGGACCGCGAGGTCAGCGGGGCGGAGATCGGCAAGGGGTACGAGGACGCGGACGGCACGATCATCCCGATCACGGACGAGGATCTGGCCCACCTTCCCCTCCCGACCGCCAAGACGATCGAGATCGTGGCCTTCGTGCCGGGAGACCGGATCGACCCGCTCCAGATGGACGCGGCGTACTACCTCGCGGCCAGCGGCGCCCCCGCCGCCAAGCCGTACACACTGCTGCGCGAGGCGCTCAAGCGGAGCAACAAGGTCGCCATCGCCAAGTTCGCGCTGCGCGGCCGGGAGCGGCTGGGCATGCTGCGGGTGGTCGGCGACGCCATCGCCATGCACGGGCTGCTGTGGCCGGACGAGGTCCGCGCGCCCGAGGGCGTCGCGCCCGACACCAACGTCACCGTCCGCGACAAGGAACTCGATCTCGCGGACGCCCTGATGGACACCCTCGGCGAGGTCGACCTGGAGGATCTGCACGACGAGTACCGCGAGGCCGTCGAGGAGGTCATCGCCGCCAAGGCGGCCGGGGAGGCACCCCCCGAGGCTCCCGCACCCGCGGCGGGCGGCAAGGTGCTCGACCTGATGGCGGCCCTGGAGAGCAGCGTCCGCGCGGCCCGGGAGTCCCGCGGCGAGGCCCCGGCCGAGGAGGCCGAGGTCCGCCCGCTCGCCCAGCGCAAGACCAGCCGCGCGGCCCCCAAGGAGCCGGCCGGCAAGAAGTCCACGGCGAAGAAGACGGCCGCGAAGAAGACGGCGTCCAAGTCGACGCAGGGGACGAAGAAGACGGCGGCCTCGAAGAGCACGGCGAAGAAGTCGACGACGAAGAAGACGGCGTCGCGCAAGCGTTCGGCCTGACCGAGGCCGTCTGAGCTGACGTGGCCATAGGGTCCGTGGACGCGGGTACCACACTGTCGGCGCGGCGCGGCGCGGCGCGGCGCGCGAAGCGCGGGGACACGCGCGTGGACTGAGGGGCACCGTCCTCAGTCGTGCGGCCTCGTCTGCGCCGCCGCCAGGGCTGCCAGCTCCTCCGCCGTACGCGGACCGGTGGCCGCGTCGTCCAACAGGCCCTGGGCGCGCAGCAGGTCGGCCGCGGCGACGCCCAGGGCAGGCGCCGCGAAGGGCGGGGACACGCGCGTGGACTGAGGGGCACCGTCCTCAGTCGTGCGGCCTCGTCTGCGCCGCCGCCAGGGCTGCCAGCTCCTCCGCCGTACGCGGACCGGTGGCCGCGTCGTCCAACAGGCCCTGGGCGCGCAGCAGGTCGGCCGCGGCGACGCCCCAGGGCAGGCGCAGGCCCGCCTCCCGCAGCAGCTCCGTGCGGGCCAGGTTCTCGGGCGCCGGGCCGGTGCGCACACCGGACGGGGTGAGCAGGGCCGCGTCGTCGGCCCAGCGCAGGGCGAGGTCGACGTCGTGCGTGGCCATCACGACGGTCGTGCCGCTGGCGCGCAGCCCGCCGAGGGTGGCGAGCAGCCGTTCCTGGCCGTCCGGATCGAGTCCGGCCGTCGGCTCGTCGAGGATCAGCACCCGCGGCCGCATGGCGACGGCACCGGCGATCGCGGTCCGCTTGCGCTGCCCGTACGACAGCAGATGCGTGGGCCGGTCCGCCAGCGCGGCGATGTCCAGCGCCGCGAGCGCCTCCGCGACCCGCGCCCGCACCTCGGCGTCCGGCAGCCCGAGGTTCAGCGGCCCGAAGGACACGTCCTGCGCCACCGAGGCGGCGAACAGCTGGTCGTCCGGATCCTGCACCACCAGCTGCACGGTGGTCCGCAACCGGGTCAGCCCCTTCCGGTCGTACGACACCGGCGTGCCCTCCACCGTCAACTCCCCGGCATGCGGCCGAAGCCCCCCGCTGAGCAACCGCATCAGCGTGGTCTTGCCGCTGCCGTTGCGGCCGAGCAGCGCCAGCGCGCGCCCCTTACGCACCTCGAAGTCGAGGCCGGTGAGCACGGCCGGGCCGTCCTCGTAGGCGAAGGACGCGCCCCGCAGGGCGACCAGGGCGGCGGCCTCGCTCATGACAGGGGCCTTTCGAGTACGAAGGTGAGGGCGGCCAGCGCCGCGAGCAGCGCGACGCTCACGGCCGTGAACGGGACGGAGACGCGGGCCTCGGGCACCAGGACGCGCAGGGTGCCGTCGTAGCCGCGCCCGGCGAGTCCCGCCTGCAGGCGCGCCGCCCGGTCGAAGGCGCGTACGAAGGCGGTGGCGCCCAGCCCGGCCAGGGACCGCCACTGGGCGGCCCGCGTGGTGTGCCCGAGGCGGGCCGCCTGGGCGTCGCGGATCCGGCGCACGGCGTCGAGGAGCAGAAAGCTCATGCGGTACGTCACCAGGGCCACGTCGACGACGGGCGCGGGGACGCCCGCGCGGACCAGGCGGGGCAGCAGGTCGGACATCGGGGTGGTGAACGCGAACAGCAGCACGCCCAGCGAGGCCGCCGAGGTGCGCAGCAGCAGTTCCCCGGCACGCACCGGGCCGCCGTCGGCCAGCCCGACGAACCCGTCCGGGCCGCCGACCCGCACCAGCAGCGGCAGCGCACCGGTGACGCAGAAGCCCAGCGGCACCCGGTAGGCCCGCCACAGCCGCCGCCCGGGCACGCCCGCCGGGCCCAGCAGCACGGCCAGCGCCGTCACCAGCACCAGCGCCGCCCCCGGCCAGGGCGGCAGCGAGATCGCCAGCACCGTGAGTCCCAGCCCGAGCACGGCCTTGTCCACGGGATGGCGGCGGCGCCAGCGACTGCTGTGCGCCGCCGCGTCGATCGGCAGCACGAGGCTCAGGCCCCTTCGGCTCCGTCGTGCCCGGGCGTCCGCGTCGCGCCCTGCTGCTCCTGGACCCGCGCCGCACCCTGGCGCCGCCCGCGCCGGACCCCGAAGTAGTACGCGAGCACGCCCGCGCCGACCGCCGCCTGCAGGGCGAACAGACCGGACTCGATCTCGCCGGACGGCGGCTCGTACAGGGGCGAGAACCAGGGCTCGTAGCCCGGGTCCAGCTCGGTGATCGTCGTCTCCGCCTCGCCGTCGGCACCGGCGAACGGCTCCTCCTTGTGGTCGCCGAGCCCGAGCGCCAGCGGCAGCGCCGCGAGAGCGGCGACGGCGAGCAGCAGCAGGAGGTTGACCTTCGTGTCGCGCTTCACCGGGCCACCGCCTCGGTAGCGGTCCTGTGGCTGAGCAGCACGCCCAGCCGGGTCAGCTCACCCTTGCTGGACTGCACGAGCAGCCGCATCACCAGCACCGTGAGCAGCCCCTCGCTCACCGCGAGCGGGATCTGCGTGACGGCGAAGATGGAGCCGAACTTGCCGAGCGCGCCCAGGAAACCGCTGCTCGGGTCGGGGAAGGCGAGCGCCAGCTGGACGCTGGTGACGCAGTAGGTGGACAGGTCGGCGACGAACGCGCCGAAGAACACGGCGACCATCAGCGGCACGTCGTACCGTCGCAGCAGCCGGTAGACGCCGTATCCGGCCCAGGGGCCGACGATCGCCATCGAGAAGACGTTGGCGCCGAGCGTGGTCAGCCCGCCGTGGGCGAGCAGCAGCGCCTGGAACAGCAGGGTGATGGTGCCCAGCACCGCCATGATCGGCGGCCGGAACAGGATGGCGCCCAGTCCCGTGCCGGTGGGATGCGAGCAGCTCCCGGTCACGGACGGCAGCTTCAGCGCCGACAGGACGAACGTGAAGGCGCCCGAGGCGCCGAGGAGCAGAGTGCTCTCGGGGTGCTCCCTGACCTCACGGGTGAGGGACCTCACTCCGTGGACGACGAACGGCGCGGACGCGGCACCCCAGGCGATCGCGTGCGCCGGAGGCAGAAAACCCTCGGCTATGTGCATGGCTTCAGCAGACCCTCTCCAGCACCTCGTGGATGGTGTACAACGCGCCTCGGCCGGTCTCCTGGCTGACGGGTGACACCGCCCGTGCTCCGCCTTCCCGGGTCGCAAGGACCCAGTGGCTGCCCGCGAGGGCCGGAGCCGGACTTCCCGATCACAGTGGCGAGGGCCGCACCGGCATCACACCGGATTTCCCGTTCACCAAGGCGTGGTGACAGTAGTGTGCCCGCGGGGGTGGTGACAAGCGGCGCATGGGGGGCGCGAAGGCGCTGGTCACGCGGCGCACCCGACCGACGTCACCCGTCGAGTTCCCGGTCCAGCAGCGCGAGGTCCGGCGGTACGAGGTGGGTGGCGTCCACCAGTTCCTGGAGCAGGGCGTGCAGCGGCACGGCCTCGTCGGCGTTCAGGCGAGCGCCGATCTCCGCGACCCGGCGCTCGATCCCGGGCGCCTCCCAGTCCGTTTCCGGGCGCAGGAAGCGCAGTTGCTGCAGGGCCTTGCGGGAGGGGAAGGGGCGGGGGGCGGACTCGTGGCGCAGGTAGCGCTGGCCCAGGACGACCAGCAGGAGCCGTTCGTCGTCGTCGAGGGCCGGGCGGGCCCGCGGGAAGTGTCCGGGGCGGCGGGCGGGGTCCGTGACGTACAACTCGATCAGGTACTCGCGGTGGCCGAGGCCCCGCACGAAGAGCGGGGTGTAGCCGGAGGGGAGGGGGAGCGGCGCGGCTCGGGGAGCGAGGAGTTCGCCGTGGGGGAGGCGCACGGGGCGGCCGCCCGTGTTGCGCAGCCACCAGTGGCCGTGGTGGTACGTCAGGTCTCCCTGCCGACGGCTCACCCGCCGGTCGTCGCCGCCGACGTACAGGGCCGTGGCGGGGCGGCCCGGGGCACGGCCGAAGCACACCACCCGGCCGGGCTCCGGAGCGGCCGTGACCTCGCCCGCCGCCGATCTCGCGTGCAGCGTGTCCGCGGCGGCCGGTGGGGCACCGCGCGCGAGACTCTCACGACGGTTCATCCCCGGGCTCCTCGGCGTGGCGGCTGGTCACCACCACTGTGCGGCACGGGTACGGGACCCTTCCCGCCCGTCAGCGTTCGGGCAGCTCGGCGGCCGCCGAGGTGGCCAGGTCGGTGACCATCGCGCAGAGGTCGCCCATCGGGCGTTCGCCGCCGACGCGCAGGCGCACCATCTCGGCGGCCGTCCTGGCGCCCTGGCCGCTGTACCGGCGGTATTCGAGGAAGACCGTGCAGGTCTCGTCGCCGTCGCCTTCCGGCTCCACGAGGGCCCGGTAGCCGCTGAGCCGGACGACCTCGCGGTCCTTGGCGGACTTGGGCTGGTCGCGGAAGAAGCTCACCTCCGCCTCCAGGTCGTCCACCTCGCTGAACCACTCGCAGTTCCAGTTGGCGACACCGGCCTCCGGCATGTCCGGCCTGATGCCCGGCACGGCGGCCGACAGCGCCTTCGCGTCGAGCAGCGCGCAGGCGTCCGCCCAGGCCAGCGAGGTGTCGGGGTAGCCCGGGGAACGGCGGGGGACCGAACCGCTGTTCAGCACCTCGGCGGCGCTCCGGGCGGCCGTGTTGGCGACCGTGCACAGCGTCGCGCTGCCGCCGGTCACCGAGCCGTCCCCCATGTCGACGCGGATCCCGACGAGGGTGCCCTCGGCATCCCCGCCGGCGGCGCTGTCGTACAGCAACAGGCCGCACTCGTCGGACTCCGGTGGCTCCTCGATGACGCCGATCCGCCCGATGCGGGTGGTCGGCCGGGAGCCTTCGGGCCGGGAGCCGGGGCGTAACTGGACCGACACGTCGATACGGGACTCGTCGTCGGGTCTGACGAGCACGTCACAGCGGTCGAAGTTGCCGTAGTCCACGTCCACACGGGCCTCGCCGAACCGGCCGAGGGCGGCCGGGTCGGTCAGGGCGCACACGTCGGCGGTGCGCGGATCGCCGATCAGCGAACCCTCGGCGGCGCGGCTCCGGCCCGCCTCATCCGTACCCTGACCCGAATCGCCGCCGTCGGGGACGAGGATCAGTCCGCCCAGGACCAGCGCGGCGCCGACCCCGACGGCCGTGGCCAGCAGCGACCGGCGCGCCGGCCATCGCCACCGCGGCCGCCGCCCGGTCCGGGTGATGGTGGACTGGGAATGGGACTGGGACTGGGACGCGGCGACGGCGGCCAGCAGCCGTCCGGCCTCGGCGGCGTCGGGGCGTTGCCGTGGGTCGCGGCGCAGCATGGCGGTGAGGACGGGGTGCAGCGGGCCCACGGCCTCGGCGTCCATCGCCACGACGCCCTGCTCGGCCTTCCAGTACGTCAGGCGCTCGGTGTCCGTCCCGCCGTCCCCCGACTCCCCGCCGCGTGGCGGCGCCCCGGTGACCAGCGCGTACAGGGTGGCGGCCAGGCAGAACACGTCCGAGGCCGGCCGGGGGAGGTGGCCCCGGGCCAGTTCGGGGGCGGCGTAGTCCGGGGTGAAGCTGAGCGGGCCGTTGCCGGTGACGGTCTCGGCGCCGCTGGTCCGGTGCGCGGCGCCGAAGTCCAGCAGCTTCGCCGTACCCCGCCGGGTGAGACCGATGTTGGCGGGCTTGACGTCACAGTGCACGATCCCCGCCTCGTGCAGCGCGGCGAGCGCGTCGGCGAGTTCGGCACCGATCCGGGCCGCCCGCTGCGCGGACATCGGCGGCTGCCGGTCCAGGCCGCCGCCGGGGACGTACTCCATGACGAACCAGTACGTCTCCTCGCCGTCCCGCTCCACGGTGACGACGTCGAACAGCGTCACGACGTGCGGGTGGTCGCGGAACCTGGCCAGCGCGCGGGGCTCGGCCAGCAGCCGTCGTACCGCCGTGTCGTGGTCGCCCTCGATCCGCTCCGGTTTCAGCGCGACGTCCTGCCCCACCACCGTGTCGTGGGCCAGCCACACCTCGCCGCTCCGCCCGGCGCCGATGACCTCTCTGAGGACATAACGGCCGGCGAACTCGTCTCCGGAACGCACGGTTCTCCCCCTCGCCAGTGCCCAGGACGCGCACCCGGTCACGCGCGTGTGCCTCGAACCTACTGGGAGTGGGGGACGATCCGCATTCTCTCCCCAGAGGCTCCATCAGGCGCACTCATGATGGAGAGGTGGTGTCGTCGTCCTCCAGCAGGTCCAGGTCCGGCGGCACGAGCGTGGTCGACTCCACCAGGCCCTTCAGCAGGTTGTGCAGCAGGCTGTTGTCGGACGGGCGGCCCTCCGAACGGTCGTGCATCAGCGGGTACTTGAAGCCGGTGCCGTGCAGTCGGCGGCGTACCGCCTCGACCCGGTACTCGATCCGGCGCTCGGTCCACTTGCCGTCCGGGTGCAGATAGGCGAGCTGTTCGGCGGCCCGGCCGTAGCTCAGCGGGCGCGGGTCCTGCTCGTACAGCAGATACCGCTGGCCGAGCACGACCAGCAGCAGCCGCTCGTCCTCGTCGAGGGGCCAGGTCTCCGGGCGCAGGGTCTCGGCGCGGCGGCGGGAGACCGGGCCCCGGTCGTCGTGGCCCGCCACATACAGCTCGACCAGGTGTTCCCGGTGGCCCGAGCCCTTCACGAACAGCGGCGTGTAGCCGGTGGCGAGCGGGATCGGCTCGGTGCTGGTGTGCATCATCCGGCCACGGGGGAGTCGTACGAGCTGCTGCCCCGTGTTGCGCAGCCACCACTGCCCCTGCCGGAACGTCAACTCCCCGTGCCGGCGGCTCACCCGCAGGTCGTCCACGCCGACGCCGAGGTCCACGTCGGGCTTCTCCCCGCGCCCGAAGCACACCGTCAGGCCCGGCCGGGGCGGGGCGCTGAGGTCGCCGGTGACCGTGCGGGCGTGCAGGGTGCCGGGCAGGGCGGGCGCGACACCGCGCGCGAGGCTGGCGGAGCGGGACATCGCTGGTCTCCTCGGCTCGGGGTGTTCGTACGGGCTGTGCCCACCAGGGTCGTCGACGGTTTCGGGACCCCTCCCCAAGTGTGCCCCGTACAAAGGCCGTGCCCGACTGCCGCACGTCAACGACGATGGCCCGTACGGGCATTGAAGTCCACACCAGGGGGAGCGCAGGATGGACCAACCGACGTACACCATGCCCGTCGTACCGGAACCCGGCCCGCCACCCCGCCCCCGGCGGTACGACCCCCTGGCCGTCGCCCTCGGCAACGCCTCGCTCCTCGGCGTCGGCTACCTGCTGATGGGGCGGCGCAAGCTCGCCGTCACGGCAGCGCTGGGCACGGTCGTCCTCGTCTCCGCGCTCGTGTCCACCGCCTCCTGGGGGTACGAGATCGCCGCGCTGGTGTGGTGGGTGGCCGTCATCGCCCACGGGTGGTTCCTGGCGAGCCGTGGCACGCCCCGCGTCGCCGCGCGCGGCCGGCGCCTGGTCGCGCTCTGCGTCACGCTGCCGGTGCTGCTGGCGGTGGGGCTGCTGCGGTACGACGCCACGCGCATCGGGCGGAGCGTCACCGAGGCCCGCGACCAGGGCGACTGCGCCGGGGTGTTCACCGCGCAGGACAAGGTGTGGGCCGGGCATCGCGTCGCCGACGCCCCGCTGAGTGCCCGGGGCGACGAGGTGGTGGAGGACTGCCGGCGGCTGGGGACGGCCGAGGTGCTGCTGGACAGCGGTCTGCGCAGCAACACCGAGGCGCTCGAGCAGGGCTTCGGCATCCTCGGCTCGGTGCTCCGCGAACCCGGCAACGAGCAGACCGTCCGCACCGTCCTGGACGGATTCCTCGACGGCCTGCCCACGAACAGCCCCTGCGGCACCGTCGAGATCACCGACTGGCTCCGTGACCGCGAGCCGACCCGCGACCAGCTCGACCGGTCCGCCGACACCGCGAACCGGGTCGCGCCCGGCGCGCTCGTCGCCTGCGGCGACAACCTCATGAAGGGCAGCGACTGGGAGACGGCCAAGGCGCGCTACCGTCAGCTGCTCGACGAGTATCCCGACGACAACCTCGAAAACCGGGCCCGCGCGGGGATCACCAAGGCCACACAGGCCATCGAGCTGGACACCGTCCGCACCCTGCTGTCGGGAACGGCGGACGAACAGCCCGAGTACTGCTCCCGACCGGCCAAGTACAGCGCCGCCAAGCCGATGGGCAAGGGCACCAACCGCGCGCTGTACTACGGCAACACCGAGTACACCGACCAGCTCCCCGGCAACTGGAAGGCCGGTGACGCCGCCGACGCGGTGGCGATCGTCTGCGTGGGCGAGACGGACTTCGGGACCTCCGTCGAGACGTGCCCGTACCAGGCCCGGGACTCCGGTGCCATCAGCTACGTGACCTTCCACAAGATCGCGATCCCGGTCCGGGTCTACGAACTGCGCACCGGCAAGCTCGTCAGCAAGCGCACGATCCAGATCAGCGGATCGAGCTGCCCCTCGATCATCACGTACTACACGTACGGCACCGACGACACCCCGCCGACGAACCGCTACGTCACCGAGTCCAAGTCCGATGTGCGGGGCGCGTTCAGGCCGCTGATCAGCAGGTGACCAGGGGCTCCGGAGCCCTCGGCCGACGCCGGGAGCAGGTGCGGCGGGACGGGTCCCGACAACGGCCACTACGGTTCGCCAGGGCCCGACCCCACACACCACCCCACCCCACAGGGAGGAACCCCTCCATGCCCAGCACTCGGACCTGTGTGCTGGCGGGCGTCCTCGCGTCCGCTTCGGCCGCCGCGCTCACGCTGCCCGCCCAGGCCGCCACTCCCGCCCCGCCCGAGCGGGCGGCCGCCCGGTGCGCCCACCCGTCCGAGGTCCTCGACCTGACCGGCTGGAAGCTGACCCTGCCCACCGGCGAGGACGAGGACCCCACCGAGATCACACAGCCCGAGCTGGCGACCTTCTCCGCCAAGCCCTGGTTCCGCGTCGACCGCGACTGCGACGCCGTCCGGTTCCGGGCCGCCGTCAACGGCGTGACGACGGGAGGTTCCAGCTACCCGCGCGCGGAGCTGCGGGAGATGACGGACGACGGCGAGGACGAGGCCGCCTGGTCCACCACGGACGGCACCCACACCCTCGTGGTCAGGGAGGCGTTCACGGCCCTGCCCAAGGACAAGCCGCAGGTGGTCGGCGCGCAGGTGCACGGCGGGGACGACGACGTCACGGTGTTCCGCCTCGACGGCAGCAAGCTCTACATCACCGACGGCGACGACAGCCGCCACCACCTCGTCACCGACGACTACGAGCTGGGCACCGAGTTCGAGGCCAAGTTCGTGGCGGGGGACGGGAAGATCGCCGTCTACTACAACGGCGGCCTGGAGACGACGATCTCCCACGACGGCGACACCAACTACTTCAAGGCAGGCGCCTACACCCAGGCCAACTGCGGCAACTCGGACCCCTGCTCCAGCAGGAACTACGGCGAGGTCCGCATCTCGTCGATCGAGGGCAGCCACTCCTGACGTGCCGATCCGTCCCTCGCGTCATCAGACCGATGCCCCTGGTCGGCGAGGAGGGTACGGATGTGTTCGAGGCGCTCCAGGTCCTTCGGCCCGTGGGGTCGGACGGTGGCCTTGGCCTCGCCGATCAAGGCGATGGCCGCCCGGGGGCTTTGCGGGCGCTCGCCGGGGGCCAGGGCGAGCGGGTCGACCTCGTGCTTGGTCCGCGCGGCAGGGTCGGCGATCTCCGCCGAGCCCACCGCACCGAGCGACAGCCCGCGTCGGCGTTCCACCAGGTCCACCATGGGCAGTGTGATGAGCTGGTCCAGGACGCAGGCCGCGCCGCGGGTGCCGGTCGTCTGCGGTACGGCCCGCAGCGCGGCCGGTAGCGGGACCGGCTGATCAACCCTGGCTCGACCCCCTAGGCTGGCGGAGTACCGACTGCACCATCACAGCAAAGCGGAAAAGGATCATGCGCGGCCTCACCGAAGCGAACCTCAAGACGCTGGCCGGTGCCCGTTCCTTCGAACGCGCCCTCGGGTATCTCGACGCGGTGTCCGTGGTGGAGGTCGGTGACGGCTGGGTCACCGCGAGTGTCCACGGGACGGATCGGTACGAGGTGGAGCTGACCCTGGACGGGCCCGGCGGGCTGTCCGGCGCGTGCGACTGCCCGTACGGCCTGGAGGGCAACTTCTGCAAGCACTTGGTCGCCCTCGGCCTGACCGTGCTCGCCCAGCGGGAGAGCCTGCCGCGGCAGCGGAAAGCGGCCCGGGAGCGCGCGCAGGGCCTCGACGGGTGGCTGTCCGCCCTGTCCAAGGACGAGTTGCTCGCCCTGCTGCGGGAACAGATCGACGAGGACCGGCAGTTGCGGCGACGTCTGGAACTGCGCGCCGCGAGCGCCCGCGGGGACCTCACCGCCGTCCGGTCCCGTATCCGCGATCTGCTCGACATCGGCCCCTTCGCGCAGTACGGCTACGTCGAGTACGCCGATGCCCGAGCCTACGCCGACCAAGCGGGGCAGGCGGTGTCCGCGATCGGCGCGCTGACCGGCTCGGGCCGGGCCGCCGACGCGATCACCCTGGCCCGGGAGGCGATGCGGCTGCTGGCCGAGGCGTTGGAGAGCGTCGACGACTCCGACGGCCGGCTCGGGCAGATCGGTGCGGACCTCGCCGACGCCCACCTCGACGCCTGTCGTGCGGCACGCCCCGACCCAGAGGAGCTCGCGCGCTGGCTGGTCGGCCATGCGCTCGGCGACATCGACGACGGCCTGACCGACATCGATCCGCTCGATTACGACGATGTCCTCGGCGAAGAAGGCATGGCCGTCCTGCGAAAGCTGGCCGTCGAGGCGTGGCGGCGCAACCGCCGCGGCTGGGCGGAGAAGCACCTGATGGAGCGTCTGGCCAAGGCCGGAGGAAACGTCGACGCGGTGATCGCCGTGCACGCGGCCGATCTCGCACCGAACGGCCACACGCACCTGGTCATCGCCCGCGAGCTGGATGCCGCCCGGCGTTCCGACGAGGCCCTGGACTGGGCGGAACGCGGTATCCGGGACGCCCGGGAACTCTCCGCCGTGGACACCGCCCTCGTCGACTATCTCTGCGACCGCTATGCGCGGGCGGGCCGGATCGCCGACGCTGTCGCCGTGCGCCGCGACCACTTCCGTGCCCGTCGATCGCTCCTCGCGTACCAGCAGCTGCGCGCCGCCGCGCGGGCCGCGGACAGCTGGCCGGCCGAGCGCGAGGAAGCCCTCGCCCTGCTGCGTGCCGACGCGGAGCGGCCGCAACAGAGCTGGTACGGCGGCCCCGTCCTGGTCGACGCACTGCTCGACGACAAGGACGTCGACGCCGCCTGGCAGGCCGCCACCGCCACCGGCGCCGACGACCGACAGTGGCTCACCCTCGCCGACCTGGCCCGTGCCACCCGCCCCGCCGACGCGCTCAGCGTCTACCTGCGCCTGGCCGAGCCGCTGACCGGGCAGACCGGCAACACGGCCTACGAGCAGCTCGTCGGCCTGCTGCTGAGCATCCGCGACTGCCACCGCGGCCTGGGCACCGAGGACGAGTTCGCCGCGTACGTCACCGCGCTGCGCACCGCCCAGAAACGCAAGCGGAATCTGATGCGCCTGATGGACGAACACGGCCTGTGAGCCAGGCGGTTCTCGCGCCCCTCCCACCAGACCGGCCATCGCCGTATGACGAGACCCCTGTGGTCGCAGACCATCCTGTCGGCGTCCCACGCAGTCCGGTGCTCACCGAGCCCACGGCCAAGCCGACGTTCTTGGAAGACGTTGCAGGGAGCGGCCGTCGCTCGTGCCGGTGTTGCCCCAGCGGGATCAAATCTTGAAGACGGTGGCCCGTCCGCCGCACAGCGCGGTGAGGTCCTCCGGATCCGAGGTGAGGATCGTGACCGGCCCGGGGGCGGCGAGGGCGGTGGCGCTGAGCATGGCGTCGATGGCGTACTTGCGGCCGTGCAGACCGGCGTCGGCGAGGAGGGCGGCGGCGTGGCGGGCGATGGGCTCGGTGACCGGCTCGACGAGCAGGCGGGACAGTGTCCACTCCAGCGCCGGGCGGTTGATCCGCGGGTGGACCACCTCTACGAGGGTGGCCGCGGAGGTGATCACCCGGAGGTCGTCGGCGCGGGCGAGGGCGAGCCAGGCGGTGACCGTGCGGTCGCGCAGGACAGCCTTGGCCAGCCCTTCGCTGCCGAGGACCAATGTGCCGCCGGGGACGGCGGGGGAGCGGGTCACGCTGCGTCCGCCCCGCCCCGCGGCTGCTCCCGACGCGCCTGGTGGAGCTGGTCGCGCAGGGTTTGGATCTCCTCCTCCGTGACGGGGCCGTGTTCGGCCTCGGCGACGGCGATGAGTTCGTTGAGGTTGTCGCGTTCGATCTGGCGGGCGACGGCGGCGGCGACGTAGGCGGACAGGCCGGAAGGACCGCTGCGCGCCTTGGCGGCCTCGGCGATGTCGCGCGGCATGGTGATCGAGTACTTGCCGGTGGGCTCACTCATGCCACCCATCCTACCCGTAGCCCTACCGCTGGCCTGAGGGCTGCGCTGCCGGGCTGAGGGGAACCGACAGGCGGGCCACGTGGACATCGTTGAGCGGGAGCTGACCGACCCCTGCCTCACCTCCTCAACAGGGGCTGCGTACCGGCGGCTGATCGTCCCTCGTGTTGATCGCGTCCGACGTCGAGAGGCCGTCTCTTGCTTCATCCCGCCATGCCGATGGGGTGGTTGGTCAGGTAGCCGCCCATGGAGGTGAAGTACTCGGTCGCGGGCAACTCGCGGCCGTCCTCGGTGCGTACGCGGGTGAGGGCCAGGCCGTGGTTGCGGCCGGTGCGGGCGTCGGCTCCGGCGACGATCACCACGCCGTCGCCCTCGCGGTAGAAGATGCGGCCGGGTGTGCCGCCGT
Organism: Streptomyces sp. TRM70350; assembly: GCF_019219825.1. Classification (GTDB taxonomy): domain Bacteria; phylum Actinomycetota; class Actinomycetes; order Streptomycetales; family Streptomycetaceae; genus Streptomyces. Next base: position 152,991 of record NZ_JAHUXH010000009.1, read on the forward strand.
AACGCCCCTCGGAGACGAAGGCGGACAGGACCTCGAGTCGCTTGCCCTTGTGGAAGGTGAAGGCGCTGGGGTACGGCTCGGACTGGGCGCGGACCAGGCGCTCCAGGTCCTCCGCCGGCCACGTCCAGTCGATGCGGCTGTCCTCGATGGACCGCTTGTGGAAGAAGCTCGCCCGGGACCGGTCCTGCCGGGTGAACTCGGTCTGCCCGGCGGCGATGAGGTCGAGCGCGCCGATGGTGACCGGCGCGATGAGGTCGACGGTCTTGTGGAAGAGGTCGGTGGCGGTGTCCTTCGGTCCGACCGCCACCGCTTCCTGCCGGACGATGTCGCCGGCGTCGAGTTCGTCGTTCATCATGTGCGCCGTGACGCCCACTTCGGGCTCGCCGTTGATCAGCGCCCAGATCAGCGGGGAGAAGCCGGCGTACTTCGGCAGCAGCGAGTCGTGCACGTTCAGTGTGCCGTGGCGCGGCAGGTTGAAGATGCGCGGGGGAATCCAGGTCCGCCAGTTGTTGGCCACGATGATGTCCGGGTCCGCCTCCTTGAGGCGCTCGAACAGCTCGTCGTCGTCAGGGCGGTTGCGGATCACGACCGGTACGCCGTGCTCCTCGGCGAGGTCGGCGACCGAGTCGCTCCAGATCTTCTCGTACGCGTGCTCGCTCTTGGGGTGGGTCACGACCAGGACCACGTCGTGCTCGGAGTCCAGGAGGGCTTGCAGGGTGCGGTGCCCCCAGGTCTGGTAACCGAACATGACGACCCGCATGGGGCTCCTCCTCAGGGCAGGGGTTGATCGGAGGCAAGTAAAGCAAGCCTTACCTAAGGTTGCAACGTCGCCGACTTCACGTCCACTTGACCGCCATCGAGCCGCGGGTGTCCGCTTTGTCCTGTCGACAGCTCCATAGGATTAGCTTAGGCTCACCTAAGTTTCGCTGGGGGGTGTGCCGTTCTGCCGGTGTGCCCTCCTCACGTACTTTCCCCACGCCTGACAGGCGGCTGCCCGCACGATGGGAGTGACATGTCACAGGTTCTTCCTGGTGACGCACCACCGGTACACGACCTCATTGGCATCGGCTTCGGGCCGTCCAATGTGGCCATGGCGATCGCGATCAGCGAGCACAACGCACGCGTCGGCAGGCAGGAGGCGGTCACCGCTCACTTCTTCGAGCAGCAGCCGAGCTTCGGCTGGCACCGCGGCATGCTGATCGACGACGCCACCATGCAGGTGTCCTTCCTCAAGGACCTGGTGACGCTCCGGAACCCGGCCAGCGAGTACAGCTTCCTCTGCTATCTGAAGAGCAAGGGGCGGCTGGTCGACTTCATCAACCACAAGAACCTCTTCCCGCTGCGGGTGGAGTTCCACGACTACTTCGAGTGGGCCGCGGCCAAGGTCGACGACATGGTCTCCTACGGCCACGAGGTCGTCGCCGTCAGTCCCGTCGTCCGGGACGGAGTCGTGGAGTACCTCGACGTCACGGTCCGGTCGGGGGAGGGGCTGGCGCTCCACCGGGCCCGCAACCTCGTCATCGGCACCGGGCTGCGCCCCCTCATGCCGGAGGGCGTCGAGCGCGGCGAGCGCGTCTGGCACAACTCCGAACTGCTGAAGAAGGTCGATGGACTGGAGGGCACCTCGCCCTCCCGCTTCATCGTCGTGGGCGCCGGCCAGAGCGCCGCCGAGAACGTCGCCTACCTGCACCGCCGTTTCCCCGAGGCCGAGGTCTGCGCGGTCTTCTCCCGCTACGGCTACAGCCCCGCCGACGACAGCAGCTTCGCCAACCGGATCTTCGACCCCGAGGCGGTCGACGAGTTCTTCACCGCGCCCGAGGACGTCAAGCGCAGGCTCATGGACTACCACGGCAACACCAACTACTCCGTGGTGGACATCGATTTGATCGACGACCTGTACCGGCAGATGTACCAGGAGAAGGTCCTCGGCACCGAGCGGCTGCGCTTCCTCAACGTCTCCCGCCTCACCGACGTCAAGGAGACGCCGGACGGCGTACGTGCCGGTGTGACGTCCCTCGTCACCGGCGAGGAGACCCTCCTGGACGCGGACGTCGTGGTCTTCGCCACCGGCTACAGCCCCGCCGACCCCGTCGGTCTGCTCGGCGAGGTCGCGGACCGCTGCCTGCGCGACGACGAGGGGCGCGTCCGCGTCGAACGCGACTACCGCATCACGGCCGACCCCGAGCTGCGCTGCGGCATCTACCTCCAGGGCGGCACCGAGCACACCCACGGCATCACGTCGTCCCTGCTGTCCAACACCGCGATCAGGGTCGGCGAGATCCTGGACTCGATCCTCGGCCGGGGCCTCACGTCCGCTTCCCGCGAGGCTCGGACGGTCGCCGACGGAGTCGGCAGCACCGCCCGCTAGTCCCGTCACCCCCGGATCCAGCCCCCCACATCGCCGCGCCCTGCAGTGACGCCCGCGCGCCCGACAGGCATGGCAACACCGTGTAACACCGCGAAAGCCCGTGAAAGGAAAGAACGTGTCCACTGGTACACGCCCCGCGCCGGCGCGGTTCGCCGGATACATCCCCAGAGCGGCCGTGGCCGCCGTCGCCGCGCTCGCCCTGACCGCCTGTGGGGGCGGATCCGGCAACACCGAGTCGGAGTCCACGTCCTCGGCGTCGAGCGACGCGGGTGCGAAGTCCACGGCCTTCCCGGTCACGGTCGAGCACAAGTACGGCAGCACGACCATCGAGAGCGAGCCCAAGAAGGTCGTCACGCTCGGCCTGTCCGACCAGGACGCGGTGCTGGCGCTCGGTATCAAGCCGGTCGGGGCGGTCGACTGGTTCAAGGAGGACCCGTACGGCAAGTGGCCCTGGACCAAGGACAAGTGGGGCTCCGACCTGCCGGAGATCGTCGGTGAGCGCGACGAGTACAACATGGAGAAGATCGCGGCGCTGAAGCCGGACCTGATCATCGCCCAGTACTCGGGCATGAAGAAGGAGCAGTACGACACGCTCTCCAAGATCGCCAAGGTCGTCGCCCAGCCCAAGGACTACCCCGACTACGCGGCGCCGTGGGAGGTGATGACCCAGCAGATCGGCAAGTCGCTGGGCAAGGAGGCCGAGAGCGAGAAGCTGATCTCGGACATCGACGCGCGGTTCAAGGCGGTCCGGGACGAGCACCCGGAGTGGGCCGACCTGACGCTCTCCGTGGCCGACAGCTTCGAGGCCGGCAAGTACTCGGCGTTCACCAAGACCGACCCCAAGGCGATCTTCTTCAACGAGCTCGGCTTCAAGCTGAAGCCCGAGATCGACAAGCTCGCCAAGCCGGGCTGGAACGTCGCCGAGCTCAGCGCCGAGAAGCTGAACGTGCTCGACGTCGACCGCCTCGTCTGGGTCACCTCCAGCACCGAGGCCAACGACCGGATCAAGGCCGAGCCGCTGTACAAGAAGCTGAAGGTCCACCAGGACAAGCGCGACCTGTTCGTCCCCTACCAGGACCCGGACATCGGCGCCGCGTTCTCCTTCAACACCGTCCTGTCGATTCCGTACGCCATCGACGAGATCGTTCCCCTGCTGGAGAACATCAAGTGACGACCGTCCTGTGACGACCGTCCTGTGACGGCCGTTCTGCGACTGACGGTGCACCGCTGACGCCCGCCCGGCCACGGGAGGCGGCTCAGCGGTGCACGTCGCCGGGGCTGTCCGCCGGCAGCGGGCAGGGTTCCGGCACAACGAAGCGCGCCGGGGCGTGCCACGCCCCGGCAAGATCCGCGCGAGAGCCGTCCGCGTTCCGCCCGTCCGGGTCCCAGCACTCCGCAGCCAGGGCCGCGCACCGGCCTCGGTCCCGTTGCCCGCGCACAGGACGCGTATCTCCGCGTCTCCCCGATGACGCTCCCGTCGGGATCCCCGTCGTCCTGTCGGCGACCCGCGAGGCGCCCTGCCCCGCACCCCACGGTCGTACGACTCCCCACTCATCCCACCGACGCACCACCAGGGAAGGGCCTTCCGAAGATGTTTGACGCCGAGTCGGACCGGACCTCCGCTGCCGGGACACCCGTCACCGGCGGGCAATCCGGCATCTGGCTTGCCCAGCAGATCGAGCCGGAGAGCACGGCCTACAACATCTCGTTCGCCCTGGAACTGCACGGCGACGTCGACCAGGCCCGTCTGGCGGCCGCCGTACGGCAGGCCGTCGAGGAGGCGGAGGCCCTGCACGTCCGCGTCACGGCCGAGAACGGCGCCCCACGGCAGACCGTCGAGCGGATGCCCGTCGACGTGCCCGTCGTCGACTTCCGAGGCGAGCCCGACCCTGAACGGGCGGCCGCCGACTGGATGGAGGCCGACCGCGACCGGACCGTCGACCTCGCGGCCGGGCAGCTGTTCGTCCAGGCGGTGCTCCGGCTCGCGGACGACCGTGCGCTCTGGTACCAGCGTTATCACCACATCCTCGTCGACGGCATGGGTGTCGCGCTCCTCACCCGCCGGGTGGGCGAGCTCTACAGCGCGGGCGAACAGGCTCCCGCTGCCCCCGACTGGGCGCTGGCCCGCCTGGTCGCCGCCGACCAGGCGTACCGCGGCTCCGAGCAGCACCAGGCGGACCGCGCCTACTGGCTGGACCGCATGGCCGACCGTCCGGAGCCCGTACGCCTCGTCGAACGCGCCCCCTCACTGATGACGCGGCGTCTGCGCCGCACCACGGAGCTGTCCCCGCACGAGACCGCCGCGCTGGGCGCCGCCGCCCAGAAGGCGGGCGTGCGGTCCTCCCACGTCCTGGTGGCTGCCGTGGCCGCCTACCTGCACCGGGTCAGCGGTGAGCGGGACCTCGTGCTCGGCCTGCCGGTCACCGCCCGCCGGGACGCCGTGTCGCTCGCCGTGCCGGGCATGATGTCCAACGTCGTCCCGCTGCGGGTGTCCGTCCGCCCCGGTACGACCGCAGCCGACCTGATGGCCGACGTAAGGCGCGCGGTCGGCGAAGCGGTCGAGCACGGGCGGTACCGGGCGGAGGACCTCGCCAGGGACCTCGGACTGGCCGACGGCGTGGCGGAGCTGGTCGGCCCGACCGTCAACATCCTGCCCCGCGCCCTGGACCTGCGCTTCGACGACCACACGGCCGCGCTCCACCCGACGTGGCTCGGCCCGGTCAGCGATCTGGCCTTCAGCTTCTCCGAGGCGTCGGCGGGCCACGGACTCCGCGTCCACCTCGACGCCGACGCGGACGCCTGCGACGAACCGACGTTGCGCGACCACGAGCACCGCTTCCTCCGGCTGCTGCGCTCCCTCGCCGACGACCTCGACCGCCCCGTCGGCCACATCGAACTCACCTCCGGTACCGAACGCGCCCGGCTGCTCGACGAGTTCGCCGTGGCACCGCGCGAGGTGCCCGAGCTGTCCTGGCCCGCCGCGTTCGAGGAGCAGGTCCGCCGCTCGCCCGACGCCGTCGCGCTGGTGTGCGAGGACCGGGAGCTGTCGTACGCCGAGCTCAACGCCGCCGCCAACCGTCTCGCCCGGCTCCTCGCCTCCCGCGGCGTGGGCGCCGAGGACGTCGTCGCCGTGGCCCTTCCCCGCTCGCCCGAACTCGTCGTCGCCCTGCTCGCGGTGATGAAGGCCGGGGCGGCCTACCTGCCGCTGGACGCCGATCATCCCCAGGACCGGATCGCCTACATGCTGTCCGACGCCGGGGCGCGCACCGTCGTCACCGTGCGCGAACTCGCCGCCGAACTCCCCGAGATGCCCGGTCTCGCCCAGGTGCTGCTCGACGATCCGGCCACGGCGGACGAACGCGCCGCACTGGACGGTGCGGACCTCGGACCGCCGATCGCCTTGGACCGGGCCGCGTACGTCATCTACACCTCCGGCTCCACCGGCCGCCCGAAGGGCGTCGTCGTCACCCACGACGGCGTCGGCAGCCTCATCGCCACGGCCACCGACCGGATCGGGGTCGACGCCACCAGCCGGGTCGTGCAGTTCGCGTCCGTCGGCTTCGACGTGACGGTCTGGGACCTGATCATGTCGCTGTGCGTGGGCGGCCGGATCATCGTCGTCCCCGCCGAACGCCGGGTCGCCGGTCCCGCCCTGACCGAGTACATCGCCCGGCACCGCGCCACCCACATGATCCTGCCGCCGTCGCTGGTCTCGGCGCTGCCGCAGGACTGCGAGCTGCCCGAGGGCGCCGTCCTGATCGTCGGCACCGAGGCGGTGCCGAGCGAGCTGATCGCCCGCTGGTCCGGGCGGCTGAGGGTCGTCGTCGCCTACGGGCTCACCGAGGCGACGGTCAACTCCACCCTGTGGCTCGCGAACACCGAGCGGCCGGGCCCCGCACCGATCGGCCGGCCCGACCCCAACACCCGCGCGTACGTCCTCGACTCGGCCCTGCGCCCCGTACCCGTGGGCGCCGAGGGGGAGTTGTACGTCGCCGGACGCGGCCTGGCCCGCGGCTACCTGGGCCGGCCCGGGCTGACCTCCGAGCGGTTCGTCGCCGACCCGTTCGGCGCGCCCGGCGGCCGGATGTACCGCACCGGCGACCGGGTGCGCTGGGGAGCCGACGGCAACCTGGAGTTCCTGGGCCGGGCGGACGGCCAGATCAAGATACGCGGCCACCGCATCGAACCCGGCGAGATCGAGAGCGCGTTCATGGCCTGCCCCGGCATCGCCCAGGCCGCCGTCCTCGCCCGCGACGACCACCGCGGCGTGCAGCGCCTGGTCGCCTACCTCGTCGCCGAGGCGGACGGCGGGGACACCGGCGCCGCCGTGACGGCCGCGCGCGCCCACGTGGCGGACACACTGCCGGACTACATGGTGCCGTCCGCCGTCGTCGCCCTCGACGGACCGCTGCCGCTGACGCCCAACGGCAAGCTCGACAGCCGCGCCCTGCCCGAACCCCGGTGGACCGCCATGAGCGGATCCGACGCGCCGACCACCCCGGCCGAGACGGCGCTCGCCGCGCTCTTCGCGGACGTCCTCGGCCTGCCGTCGGTGGGTGTCCACGACAGCTTCTTCGAACTGGGCGGCGACAGCATCGTCGCGATCCAGCTGGTGAACCGCGCCCGCGAGGCCGGACTGGCGATCAGCCCGCGCGACGTGTTCCGGCAGCGGACCGTGGCGGCGCTCGCCCGCGCCGCAGGCCGGTCCCCAGCCCGTACGGCCCCCGCGGCCCCGGTGGAACTCGACGAAGACGCCCTGCCCGTCTCCCCGCTCCAGGAAGGCTTCTTCTTCCACGCGCAGTTCGACGACCGGGCCGCGGATCTGTACGTCGTCCAGGAACTGCTCGACCTCGCGGGCTCCGTCGACCCGGGCAGACTGCGTCAGGCGCTGCAACTGCTGCTCGACCGGCACCCCTTGCTGCGCGCCTCGTTCCGCCAGCTGCCCGGCGGCGAGGTCGTCCAGCGGCTCGCGGAGCGCGTGGCCCTGCCCTGGCGGGAGGCCGACGTGCACGGGACCGGCCTGGACGAACTGCTGGCGGCGGACCGCGCCGAGCGGTTCGACCTCGCCCGTCCGCCGCTGATGCGGGCCACCCTGATCCGGGACGGGCAGCGCCACCGGCTGCTGCTCACCCTGCACCACATCATCGCCGACGGCTGGTCCGTCTCCGTGCTGCTGCGCGAACTGCTCGCCGCCTACCGGGGCGAGGAGCTGCCGGAGCCGGCCGCCCCGCACCCCTATCTGGCCTGGCTGACCGGCCGGGACCGCGACGCCGCCCGTGAGGCGTGGCGGCAGGCCCTGTCCGGCCTGGAGGAACCGACCCGGCTGCCCGACCTCTCCGCCGCCACGGACGACGACAAGGCCGCCGCCCGGCCGGAGCACGTCGACACCCTGCTGCCCGACCGGCTCACCGCCGACCTGACCGCCTGCGCCCGCACCCACGGCCTCACCCTCAGCACCGTCGTCCACGGCCTGTGGGGCCTGCTGCTGGGCGGGCTGACCGGCAGCCAGGACGTCGTGTTCGGCACCACGGTGTCCGGGCGTACCACCGAGGTCGACGGCCTGGACTGTGCTGTCGGCCTGTTCATCAACACGATCCCGGCCCGCGTCCGCCTGCGCGCCGACGAGCCGCTGACCGAGCTGCTGCGGCGTATCCAGGACGAGCACGCGGCCCTGCTGGACCACCAGCACCTCGGCCTCGCCGACATCCAGCGGACCGTGGGCGGCGGTGAACTCTTCGACACGCTCGTCGTGTTCGAGAACCAGCCGACCGCCGACGTGACGGCCGCCCACGGTCCCGACGCGCTGTCCATCACCGGCACCGAGGTGTTCGACGCGGTGCACTACCCGCTCGCGCTCATCGTCGAGCCCGAGGACGGCCGCCTCCGCCTGCGGTTCAAGCACGACGCGGCGCGGCTCGACCAGCTGACCGTGGCCGTGCTCGCCAACCGGTTCGTGGCGCTTGTGGAAACGCTGGTGTCCGACCCCGGCCGCCTCGTCTCCCGGACCGGCCTGCTCTCCGGCCGGGAGCAGGAACGTCTCGCCGACCTCAACGCCACCGCGCACCCCGTCCCGGAGGCCACCCTCGCCTCGCTCTTCGCCGCCCAGGTGGCGCGCACCCCGCAGGCCACGGCGGTCGTCTTCGAGGGCACCGAGCTGACCTACGCCGAACTCGACCGCCGTGCCGAGGCGTTGGCCCGTCGGCTGCGGGCGCGGGGCGCGGGCCCGGAGCGGTTCGTCGCGGTCGCGGTACCGCGCTCGGCGGAGCTGATGGTCGCCCTGCTGGGCGTTCTGAAGGCGGGCGCCGCCTACCTGCCCGTCGACCTCGACTACCCCGCCGACCGGGTCGCGTTCATGCTCGGCGACTCCGGCGCACGTACCGTCGTGACCACGGCGGAGGCGGCCGGGCGGTTGCCCGAGGTGCCGGGCCTGGAGCACCTCGTGGTCGGGCACGAGGAGGATGCGCCCGACGTGCCGGGGGAGTCGGCCGGTCCCGACCACCCCGCGTATCTGATCTACACCTCCGGCTCAACCGGCCGCCCCAAGGGCGTCGTCGTCACCCACCGGGCGATCGTCAACCGGCTCGCCTGGATGCAGGGCGCGTACGGGCTGGGCGCGGACGACCGGGTGCTGCAGAAGACGCCGTCGAGCTTCGACGTGTCGGTGTGGGAGTTCTTCTGGGCGCTGGTCGAGGGCGCCACCGTCGTCCTCGCCCGCCCCGACGGCCACCGCGACCCCGCCTACCTGGCCGAGCTGATCCGCGCCGAGCGGATCACGACGATGCACTTCGTGCCGTCGATGCTGGCCGCGTTCCTCCAGGTCGCGGAGGCCGGTACGGGCACGCCGGAGTGGGCGGCGAGCCTGCGCCGCGTCTTCTGCAGCGGCGAGGCGCTCACCGGCGCGGACGCCCGCCGCTGGCGGGAGCTGACCTCCCGCGCCGGTACCGGCCGCCCGGTGCCGCTGCACAACCTCTACGGGCCCACCGAGGCGGCCGTGGACGTGACGTACTTCCCGTACGAGGGCGGCGGCGAGCTCGCCGTGCCGATCGGCCGGCCCGTGTGGAACACCCGCCTGTACGTGCTCGACGCCTTCCTGCGCCCCGTCCCCGACGGCGTCCCCGGCGAGCTGTACCTCGCGGGCGTCCAACTGGCCCGCGCCTACCACGACCGGCCGGGACTGACCGCCGAGCGGTTCGTCGCCGACCCGTTCGGCGCGCCCGGTGAGCGCATGTACCGCACCGGCGACCTGGTCCGGCGCCGCTCCGACGGAGCCGTCGAATACCTCGGCCGCACCGACCGCCAGGTCAAGATCCGCGGCAACCGCATCGAACTGGGCGAGATCGAGGCGGCGCTGGCGGGCCTGCCCGGAGTCGCCCGCGCGGCGGTGATCGTCCGCGACGGAGCCCTCGTCGGCTACGCCGTCCCCGCGCCCGGCACCGGCGCCCTGGACACCGACGCCCTGCGCGCGGCGCTCGCCGACGCGCTGCCCGCGACCATGGTGCCGTCCGCCGTCGTGGCCGTGGACGAACTGCCGCTGACGCCCAGCGGCAAGCTCGACCAGAACGCCCTGCCCGCACCGGAGGTTGCTCCCAAGGCGGGCGGACGCGCGCCGCGCGACGAGCGGGAACGCGCCCTGTGCGAGATCTTCACCGCCGTCCTCGGCATGCCGGGGATCGGCGCCGACGACGACTTCTTCGTCCTCGGCGGCGACAGCCTCACCTCCATCGCCGTCGCCACCCAGGCCCGGGAGAGGGGACTGACGATCAGCCCGCGCGACGTGTTCGAGCACCGTACGCCCGCCGCGCTCGCCGCAGCCGCAGCCGCAGCCCAGCAGGACCAGGACAGCGTGCGGCCTGCCGCCGAAGCCCCGGCCGTCACCGTCCCGGCCCCCGGCGCCGGGCAGGCCGCGGCGGCCCTGAAGGCGATGCTGGCCCAGCAGGAACAGTCCGGCGCGACGGTCGACCCCGCCCTGCGGGCCCTGCTCGACCAGCTCACCGCCGCGGCCGGAACACCGCAAGAGCCTCCCGCCCCGCTCGGCGGACTGGAACTCACCCCGGAGGAGACCGAACGCGTCGAGACCGCCGCCGGGGGATTGCCGGTCACCGACATCTGGCCGCTCTCCCCGCTCCAGGAGGGCATGTACTTCCACGCCACCTACGACACGGGCGACGCCCTCGACGTCTACCTCTCCCAGGAGACCCTGGACTTCGACCACCGCGTCGACGCCGACCGGCTGCGCGCCGCCTGCCGGACGCTGCTGGACCGCAACGCCGGTCTGCGGGCCGGATTCCTCAGCGACGGCCTGCCCCGCCCGGTGCAGTTCGTCGTGGACGGCGCCGAGATCCCCCTCGTGGTGGAGGACCTGTCCGCCCTGCCCGCCGACGAGCAGCGGACCCGGACCGCGGAGCTGCTGGCGGCAGACCGCCGACGGCGCTTCGACCTGTCCGCACCGCCGCTCGCCCGCCTGCTGCTGATCCGGCTCGGCGACGGCCGGGACCGGCTCGTCGTCACCCACCACCTCATCCTGTGGGACGGCTGGTCCGCGTGGCTGTTCCTGGAGGAACTGTTCACGCTGTACGAGCGGTCCGGCGACGCCACCGGCCTGACGGCCCCCGGCTCCTACCGCGACTACCTGGCCTGGCTGGACGAGCAGGACAACGAGGCCGCGATCGAGGCGTGGCGACGCGCGCTCGCCGGGTTCGACGAGCCGACCCTTCTCGCCCCGACCGGCCGCGACAGCGGCCCGGTGATCCCCGTCGACCTCGACTCCGTGCTGACGCAGGAGACCAGCGACCGGCTGCGCACCGCCGTACGACGGCACGGACTCACCCTGAACACCGTGCTCAACGCCGCCTGGGGACTGGTGCTCTCCGCCATGACCGGCCGCGGCGACGTCGCCTTCGGCACCGCGGTCGCCGGACGCCCCGCCGAGGTGCCGAACGTCGCCGGCATCATCGGCATGTTCCTCAACACCATCCCGGCCCGCGTCGCCCTCACCCCGCACGAGCCCCTGCTCGACCTGCTGCGGCGGATACAGTCCGAGCGCGCCGCCGTCATGCCGTACGAGTACGTCGGCCTGGGCACCCTCCAGCAGGAGACCGGCCACCGTCGCCTGTTCGACACCCTGTTCGTGCTGCGCTCGGCCGACGGCGAGGACCGCGCGGCCGAGCTGAGGCAGCGGCACGGCATCACCGACGTGTCCAACGTGGACGGCACCCACTTCCCGCTCACGCTGATCGTCACGCCGGAGACCCGGCTGCGGGTGACCCTGGCGGCCCGGCCCGACCTGTTCGACGCCGAGGACGCCACCACGATCCTCACCCGGTTCACCACCGTCCTGGAGCGCCTGACCGAAGCCCTCGCCGGTCCGGCCGCCGCCTCCGCCCGCACCGTCGGCGTCGACCTGCTCCTGCCCGCCGAGCGCGCCGCCCTGGTGGCAGGCTGGGAGACCACCCGGGACCCGGTGCCGAACGAGACCATCGCCGACATGCTCACCGCGCAGGTCGCCCGCACCCCGGACGCGGTGGCGCTGGTCTTCGGCGAACGCGCCCTCACGTACGCCGAACTGGACGCGCACATCAACCGCCTGGCCCGGCTGCTGCTCGCCCGGGGCGCGGGCCCGGAGAAGGTCGTCGCCCTCGCGCTGCCCCGGTCCATCGAGATGGTGGCCGCCCTGTTCGCCGTACTGCGCACCGGAGCCGCCTACCTCCCCCTCGACCTGGACCACCCGGCCGACCGGCTGCGCCTGATGGTCGAGGACACCGGCCCCCTGTGCCTGCTGTCCACCACCGCCGTCGCCCCGACCCTGCGCGGCCAGACGGGCCCGGTCGCACCCGAACTCCTCCTGGACGACGAGGCCGTGGCCGCCGAACTCGCCGCGCTCCCGGACGGGGAGATCACCGACGCCGAGCGCCCGGCGTTCGCGCACGACATACCGGACCGCCTGGAGTACCCGGCGTACGTCATCTACACCTCCGGCTCCACCGGCCGCCCCAAGGGCGTCGTCACCCCGTACCGGGGCCTGACGAACATGCAGCTCAACCACCAGAAGGAGATCTTCGACCCGGCCATCGCCTCGGCGGGCGGGCGACGGCTGCGCATCGCGCACACCGTGTCCTTCGCCTTCGACATGTCCTGGGAGGAGCTGCTGTGGCTCGTCGAGGGCCACGAGGTGCACGTCTGCGACGAGGAACTGCGCCGCGACGCCGAGGCCCTGGTCGCCTACTGCGACCGGCACCGCGTCGACGTGGTCAACGTGACACCCACGTACGCCCAACTCCTCATCGAGGAGGGCCTGCTCGACCGGGACGAGGCGGCCGGGAAGCACCGGCCCGCCCTGGTCCTGCTCGGCGGCGAGGCCGTGTCCGACGCGGTATGGACCAGGCTGCGCCGCACTGAAGGTGTCTACGGCTACAACCTGTACGGGCCGACCGAGTACACGATCAACACGCTCGGCGGCTCTACCACCGACAGCGCCACCCCCACCGTCGGTCTGCCGATCCGCAACACCCGCGCCTACGTCCTCGACACCATGCTGCGGCCCGTCCCGCCGGGCTGCCCCGGCGAGCTGTACATCGCGGGCACCGGCCTGGCCCGCGGCTACCACGACCGGCCCGGCCTGACCGCGGAGCGGTTCGTCGCCGACCCGTTCGGTGAGCCGGGCGAGCGGATGTACCGCACCGGTGACCTCGTACGGCAGCGTCCCGACGGCCTGCTGGACTTCCTCGGCCGCACCGACGACCAGGTCAAGATCCGCGGCTACCGCGTCGAGCTGGGCGAGATCACCACGGCGCTGTCCTCGCACCCGAAGGTGGCTCATGCCGCGGTGGTCGTGAACGAGGCGGCGGGGACGAAGCGCCTGGTCGGGTACTTCGTGCCGGAGGCCGGGGGCGAGGTCGGGGACGACCTGCTTCAGCGGCTGCGCGACCACCTCAAGGCGGGCCTGCCCGACTACATGGTCCCCTCCGCGCTCGTCGCCGTGGACACGCTGCCGCTCACCGTCAACGGCAAGCTGGACGTGCGGGCCCTGCCCGCCCCGGACTTCGCCGGTACGGGTACGAGCCGCGCGCCGCGCACGCAGCAGGAGAAGACGCTGTGCGCGCTCTTCGCCGACGTGCTCGGCCTGCCCGAGGGCAGCGTCGGCATCGACAGCGACTTCTTCGAACTGGGCGGCCATTCCCTCCTGGCCACCCGCCTGGTCAGCCGGGCCCGCACCGCGCTGGACGCCGAACTGGCGATCCGGGACCTGTTCGAGGCGCACACCGTCGCCGAACTGGTGGAGCGCGCAGCCCGCTCCGGCGGCGCCGCCCGCCCCGCACTGACGGCCGGCGAACGGCCCGACGAACTGCCGCTGTCCCACGCCCAGCAGCGACTGTGGGTCATCCAGCAGATCGAGTGCACCTCGGCCGCGTACAACTTCCCGCTGGTCATGCGGCTGCACGGCACCCTCGACGTGGACGCGTGGCGCCTGGCGCTGGCCGACGTGACGGCCCGTCACGAGGCGTTGCGCACGGTCTTCGCCGAGCGTGACGGCCAGGTGTTCCAGCGGGTGCTACCCGCCGAGGATGCGCACCCGGTGGTCGAGTGCCTCCGCGCCACCGAGGACCAGGTACCGGGCATCGTCGACGTGACGGTCAACCGGCCGTTCGACCTCGCCGCCGAACTGCCGCTGCGCGCCACGATCGTGGAGCTGGCGCCGGACGACCACGTCGTCATCCTGCTGCTGCACCACATCACCACCGACGAGTGGTCGGACCGTCCGTTCCTGCGCGACCTCGCCACCGCCTACGCGGCCCGCCTCGACACCGGCGAGGCCCCCGACTGGGAGCCGCTGCCCGTCCAGTACGCCGACTACGCGCTGTGGCAGCAGCGCCTGCTCGGCGACCCCGCCGACCCGGACAGCCTGGCCGCCCGGCAGCTGGAGTACTGGCGTACGACGCTGGACGGCGCGCCCGAGGAACTCGAACTGCCCACGGACCGACCCCGGCCCGCACGCCCGGCGTTCTCCGGCGCCGAGCTCGACATCGAGTTCGACACCGACGTCCACGAAGGGCTGAAGCGGCTCGCCCGTGAGACCGGCGCCAGCATGTTCATGGTCGTGCACGCGGCTGTCGCCGCCCTGCTGCACCGCATGGGCGCCGGGACGGACGTCCCCCTCGGCGCGCCCATCGCCGGACGCGGCGACGAGGCGCTGGACGACCTGGTCGGCTTCTTCGTCAACACCCTCGTGCTGCGCACCGACCTGAGCGGCGACCCGAGCTTCGGCGAACTGCTGGCCCGGGTCCGGGAGACCGACCTGGCCGCGTTCTCGCACGCGGACGTGCCGTTCGAGTCGGTCGTGGAGAAGCTCAACCCCACCCGGTCGCTGTCCCGCAACCCGCTGTTCCAGGTGATGGTCGGCTACCACGCCCGCACCGGCGACGGACTCGAACTGCCCGGACTCCGGGCGGAGTACGTGCCGTTCCGGGTCGGCTCGGCCAAGTTCGACCTGGTGTTCAGCTTCACCGAGCGCCTGGCCGCCGACGGCGACGAGGGCCTGCTCACCTGCCGACTGGAGTTCGCCACCGAGCTGTTCGACCAGGCGACCGCCGAGCGGATCGGCGACCGGCTCCGCAGACTCGTCGCCGCACTCGTCGCCGCGCCCGAGCGGCCCGTCTCGCAGGCGGAGATCCTCGCCGACGACGAGCGCCGACTGGTCCTGGAGGGCTTCAACGCCACCGCACGGGAGGTGGACGAGGCGTCCCTGCCCGCCCTGTTCGCCCGGCGGCTGGCCGAACGGCCCGGCGCCATCGCCGTGGTGGAGCGTTCCCGCTCGGTCACCTACGCCCAGCTGGACGCCCGCTCGAACCGCATCGCCCGGCTCCTCGCCGCGCGAGGTGTCGGTTCCGAGAGCGTCGTCGGCGTGGCTGTGCCCCGCTCGGCCGACATGGTCGCCACCGTGCTCGCCGCGCTGAAGCTGGGTGCCGCGTTCCTGCCGCTGGACCTGGCCCACCCCGCCGACCGGCTCGCGTACATGATCGGGGACTCGGGAGCGGCCCTGGTGGTCGGCGCCGAGCAGGTGGCCGGGAAGATCCCCGACGTGGCGGGCGTGGCGGTGGTACTGCTCGACGCCCCGGAAACGGCTCGTGAGCTCAATGCCTTGTCCGAGGCGCCCGTGGACGGCGACCCGGTCGCCCTGGACCAGGCCGCGTACGTGATCTACACCTCCGGTTCGACCGGTCGCCCCAAGGGCGTCGTGGTCCCGCACGAGGGCATCGCCAGCCTGGTCGCCACCGCCGTCGACCGCATGGGCCTGGAACCCGACAGCCGGGTGCTGCAGTTCGCGTCGATCGGCTTCGACGTCTTCGTCTTCGAGCTGTCGATGGCCCTGTGCCACGGCGGACGCCTCGTCCTGATCACGGACCAGGCACGGGTCGCGGGACCGGCGCTCACCGACTTCCTCGCCGACCAGCGGATCACCCACATGATCCTGCCGCCGTCCCTGGTGTCGGCCCTGCCGCCCGGCTGCGAGCTGCCCGGGGGCTCCACCGTCCTGGTCGGCACCGAGACGGTGCCGCCGGACCTGTTCGAACGCTTCGGCACCGCGGCTCACCTGATCTGCGCCTACGGACTCACCGAGGCGACGGTCAACTCCACGCTGTGGCCCTCCCGGGAGCAGGGGGGCAGGCCCTCCGGCCGCGTTCCCATCGGCCGACCGGACCCCAACACCCGCTGCTACGTCCTCGACGAGCACCTGCGGCCGGTCCCGCCGAGTGTGGCGGGGGAGCTGTACGTCTCCGGACGCGGCCTCGCCCGCGGCTACCTCGGCAAGGCAGCGCTCACCTCGGAGCGGTTCGTCGCCGACCCGTACGGCCCGCCCGGCAGCCGCATGTACCGCACCGGTGACCGCGCCCGCTGGCGGGCGGACGGCAACCTCGACTTCCTCGGCCGCGTCGACACCCAGGTGAAGGTGCGCGGCTTCCGGATCGAGCTGGGCGAGATCGAGGCCGCCCTGGCCGCACACCCGTCGGTCGCCCAGGCCGCCGTGGTGCCGGACCGCGACGGCGACATCGTCCGCCTCGTCGGCTACGCCGTCCCCGAGCGCGGGGCGGACCTCGATCACCAGGCGCTGCGCGCCCATGTCGCCGGGCTGCTGCCCGAGTACATGGTCCCCGCGCTGGTCATACCGCTCGACGGCCCGCTGCCGCTGACCCCGAACGGCAAGCTGGACCGCAGGGCCCTGCCCGCGCCGGACTGGTCGGCGATGACCGGCGACGCCCGCCCGGCCACCGCGACACAGGCCCGCCTCGCCGACGTGTTCTGCGAGATCCTGAAGCTCGACAGCGTCGGCGTGCACGACAACTTCTTCGCGCTCGGCGGTCACTCCATGGCCGCGATGCGGCTCCTCGGCCGGATCCGCGCCGAGTTCGGGGCCGAGCTGAGCGTCCGGGACGTCTTCGACGCGCTCACCGTCGCCGGTATCGCGGCCAAGCTCGACGGGGCCACGGCTGCCCGCCCCGCGTTGCGGGCCGCCGAGCGCGGGGCGGGCGACACCACCCAGATGCCGGTCGCGCCGGTCCAGCGGTGGCAGTGGGACGCGTACCGACGCGGCTGCGGCTTCGACCACGCCCTGGTGCTGCGCTCGCCGGGCGGCCTGGACGCCGACGCGCTCGCCGCGGCCCTGGCCGACGTGACGGACCGCCACGAGCCGCTGCGCACGGCGTTCACGGAGCGCGACGGCACGGTGTTCCCGCAGCCTGCCGAGGCCCCCGTCCTGGCCATGGAGCGGTGCGCCGACCTCGACGCACGGCTGACCGAACTCGCCGCCCAGGCACCGGACCTGGAGCGGGAGGCGCCCCTGCGGGCCCGGCTGCTCACCGCCGAGGACGGCAGCCAGGCGGTCCTGCTGACCCTGCACTACCTCGCGGTGGACGAGTGGTCGGTGGTGCCCCTGTTCCGCGACCTCACCACCGCGTACGCCGCCCGTACGGCGGGCCGGGCGCCCGAGTGGGAGCCGCTGCCGGTGACGTACACCGACTACGCCCACTGGGCCCGCGAGGTGCTCGGCGACCTCACCGACCCGGACAGCCGGGGCGGACAGCAACTCGCCTACTGGCGGCGGACACTGGGGGACGCCCCCCGGGAACTGGCACTGCCCGCGGACCGCCCGCGCCCCGCCACGCTCGGCGCAGCGGGTCTGGCCGCCGACCACGTCGGTTTCGTCCTCGACGAGGCCCTGCACGCGGCCGTCGACCGGCTGGCCCGGGCGACCGGCACCAGCATGTTCATGGTGCTGCACTCCGCCCTGGCGGCCCTGCTCACCGCCCACGGCACGGGCACCGACCTGCCCATCGGCACGATGGTCGCCGGCCGCACCGACGACCAACTCGCCGACCTGGTCGGCTGCTTCTTCAACACGGTCGTGCTGCGCACCGACACGGCGGGCGACCCCACCTTCGCCGAACTGCTGACCCGGGTCCGCGAGACCACGCTGAACGCCCTGGACCGTCAGGACGTCCCGTTCGACGAGGTCGTACGCGCCGCCGGCCTGCCGCCGCGAGGACCGCAGGTCATGGTCATCCACCACGAACAGGCCGACCTGGAACAGCTGGAGGGCGGCATGGGCTCCCTCCAGGCCGTACCGACCGGCTCGACGCGCGCGGAGCTGACCCTCAGCTTCTACGAACCCCGCGGCGACGGCCCGGTCCACTGCGGGCTGATCCACGCCACCGACCTGCTCGGCACCGCCAAGGCACGGCGGCTCGCCGACGAACTTCTGGCACTGCTGCGCAGCGCGGCCGCCAACCCGGAACAGCCGCTCTCGGAGCTGTTCACCGTAACGTCCACCACGTCCGTACCATCCGTACCAGCCCTACCATCCGCAGCATCCGCGAGGAGTGACAACGCATGACGACCAACCCGTTCGAGGACCCGCAGGGCCGCTTCCTGGTCCTCGTCAACGACGAGAACCAGCACTCGCTGTGGCCGTCCTTCGCCGAGGTTCCGGCCGGGTGGCGCACCGCCTTCGGCGAGGACACCCGCGAAGCCTGCCTCGCCTACGTCGAGTCCCACTGGACCGACCTGCGCCCGGCGAGCCTGGCCGCCCGGCAGGGCTGAGCCGCTGATGGCACGTCGTCGCCCGTGAGCGAACGCGCCGGGGCGCTGCCGGTCGTCGGCGGCGCCCCGGCGCGCGGTGGTTCCGGCTCAGAGGATGTTCAGGCGCGTGACCTGCGGGTCGTGGTCGGTGGGCCGGACTGCGAACTCGCTGTTGGTGTGGACGGCGTCGAAGGCGTAGCCGGCGGTGACCAGGCCGGGGAGATCAGCAGGTGGTCGAGGGCCTGGGAGTTGCCGTCGTAGCTGTAGCTGTAGCTGTAGCGGTCGCTGTCGGGCAGGGTGGCCGGGAAGTGGCGTCGCTGGTGTCCGGGCACGGGTCCTGGTACCAGAAGCCGTTCGGCCCAACCGCGGTGACCACACCGCGGACGTCATGGACGCTGGAACCGTTCAGCGGGGAGATGTGCGACGCGCCCTGGACCCGGCGGATCCGGGTCGAGGTGTGGCCGCAGGTGTCGGCCGCGTGTGCGGGGGCTGCGGAGAGCATGGTCAGCGACGCGGCGGTCAGCACCAGGGCGCTGCCGGAGGCAAGGGAGCGTACGCGGCGCGGCCCGGGCACGGGCGGGGCGAGGGCCATGAGCTGCCTTCCTGGTGAGGGTTTTCGCGCAGAGGCCGGTGGGGGCGCCGGGCGTCGGCGCCCCCACCGGTGAGGCTGGGTCAGAGGGCGGTGCGGAAGGGGCCGGTCACCTCGTAGGTGATGCCGCCGCTGCTGGAGCCGCTGGTGCCGCGCTGGGAGGAGAAGTAGAGCCGGTTCCCGGCCGGGTTGAACGCCGGGCCGCAGATCTCCGAGGAGCTCTGGCCGGTGATGCGCAGGAAGGGGGCCACGATGTCGTCCGGGGTGATGACGCAGATCTCCATGTTGCCGCCGTCCTCGGCCACATAGAGGTCGCCGACCGCGGCGCCGGTGATGTTGTCCACGCCGGTGAGCGGGGGATTGGAGGTGAGGTTGTCGTCGTAGGCGATGGCGAGGGTGTTGTTCACCGCGTTGTAGGCCCAGACGCGGTTGTCGCCCTTGGTGGTGAAGAAGCAGGTCCCGCCCTTGTAGTAGCAGCCCTCGCCGCCGCTGAACTTCTTGGTGTTCGGTACCTGGCTGCGGGTCTGGTTGCCGCCCGAGGCGCTGGGGTCGGGCACCGTGGCCCAGGACAGGGTGCCGTTGCTCTCCGTCAGCACCTGCAGGGTGCCGGAGGACAGGTCGCCCCAGGTGGTGGGGATGAACCGGTAGAAGGCGCCGTCGCTCTCGTCCTCCGTCATGTAGATGACCTCGCGGTCGGCGTCGCACGCGGCGGCCTCGTGCTTGAACCGGCCCATCGCGTCCCGCCGGACGGCCGCCTCGACGCCCCACGGGTCGGTCTCGTACACGAAGCCGCGGGTGGTCTCCTCGCAGGACAGCCAGGTGTTCCACGGGGTGTCGCCGCCGGCGCAGTTGCGGTTGGTGCCGGACAGGATGGTGTACGCGGCGGTGATCGCGCCGGTACCGGAGAACTTGATCGCGCCGACCCCGCCGCCCCGGCTGCCGACCTCGGCGTTGGAGACGTAGATCCAGCCGGTTCCGTCGGCGAAGCAGGCGCCGCCGTCCGGGGCGTTGTGCCAGGTGTGGGTGGTGCCGGACACGGTCTTGCCGGAGCGGGCGATCACCCGGCTGGTGAAGCCCGCCGGAAGCATGATTCCGTTGGCGTCGGCCGCCTGGAGGGCTCCGTACGGGCTGGGGCCGGTCCGGGCGGGATAGGCGAGGGACTCCCGGGTCATGGTGAAGCCGAAGGCCACCGAGCCGGCGCCGACGACAGCACTGCGAAGAAGGGTACGGCGATCCACTGCTACTCCTCCGTCAAAGGCGAGTAATTCCGGTGTGGTTGAGCACCGCCGACTGGTCACGGAGGAGAGTAGAAGCGTCACGTCCGGTCGATCAGGTCCCGCCGGATGAACACATTCCGGCCATCCGGCAAGCGGCTACCGCGCCGTAGTTCAGCCGCCGGACACCTGTCCAAGCGGAAAGGCCCTCGGGACATCCCGAGGGCCTCGTGCAGGCAGGTGCGGTCAGAGTTCCCCGGCCGCCTGCTCCGCCGCGGCCTCGGGCTGTCGGCGGCTGTCGGACCACGTGGCCCAGAGCGCGGCGTAGCGTCCGCCCGCCGCCACCAGTTCCTCGTGGGTGCCGGTCTCGACGACCCGGCCCTCATCGAGGACGACGACGCGGTCCGCGGTCGCGGCCTGGGGCAGGCGGTGGGCCACCATCAGGCCCGTACGGCCCTCCAGCGCCTGGAGGGCGGCGGTCTCGAGGACGCGTGCACCGGCGCTGCCCGCGTCGGCGGTGGCCTCGTCCAGGATGGCGATCGGAGGGTCGGCGAGGACCAGACGGGCCAGCGCCAGATGCTGGGTCTGGGTCACCGTCAGCCGGTGCCCGCCCTCGCCCACGACCGTGGCCAGCCCGTCGGGCAGTGCCTCCGCCCACTCCAGGGCCCCCACCTTGGCCAGGGCTGCCCGCAGTTCCTCGTCGGTGGCCTCCGGCCGGGCCAGCCGCAGGTCTTCGGCCAATGGCCCCGCGAAGACGTGGACTTCCTGGCTGATCAGCGTCACCGCGCGACGGATGCCCGCCGGGCCCAGCTCCCCGGCGTCGACCCCGCCCAGCGTTATCGAGCCGCCGGACGGCTGGTGGACGCCCGCGATCAGCTTGGCCAGCGTGGTCTTGCCCGCCCCGCTCGCGCCCACCAGGGCGACCCGTTCACCGGCGCCCACCTCCAGGTCGATCTCGCGCAGCACCGGGTGGCCGGACACGTAGGCGTAGGCGAGCGAGGACACCTTGACCGAGCCGTCCACCGCCGCGGCCCGGCCGTCGGGCTCCGGTTCCCCGGCGAGGTTCGACACGCCGACCAGGCGGGCGAGGCTGGCGCCCGCCGACTGCGCGTCGTCGAGGAGGAACAGCGCGGCGTTGACCGGGTTGAACAGGCTGTGGAAGTACAGCGCCGCCGCGGTCGCCGTGCCGATGCTCACCGAGCCGCCGTCGACCAGCAGGAAGCCGGTGACGAGGACCGCGGACAGCCCGATGAACTCGGCGAGGTTGAGCCGGGAGAAGAACCCGGTCACCGTGTGGATGCCGCGCAGCGCGAGGTCGACGGCCGCGCGCGACCGCTGCTCCAGGAGGTCCGCGTGTGCGCGGTTCAGCCGGAAGGCGCGTACGGTGCGGACGCCGCCGACACTGTCGAGGAGCTGGTGCTGGAGCGCGCCGGAGGCCACCCGGTGTTCCGCGTACACCGGGGCGGCCCGGCGCAGGTACCAGCGCACGGAGAGGACCTGGACGGGCAGGGCCAGCAGCGCGGCGAGGAGGAACCGCCAGTCCAGCACGGCGAGTCCGACGAGGGTGAGGACGATGGTGAGTGCCGAGCGGGCGAACTCCGGCAGTGCCTGGCGCACCGACTTGGTGATCATGGAGACATCGCCGGTGACCCGGGAGACCAGGTCACCCGAGCCGGCCTCCTCGACCCGCTCCAGCGGCAGCCCGAGCGCCCGCTCGACGAACCGCTCCCGCAGGGCCGCGAGCACCGTCTCGCCGAGCCGCGCCACGAGCGCGCTGCCGACCGCGGTGGCGGCACCGCGCCCCAGGGCGACCGTGATGAGCAGGATCGTCGGCAGCAGCAGGGCCTGCGTGCCCTCCTGATCCACCACCAGGTCGACGACGTGCCCGAGCAGGGGGGCCGTCAGCAGGCCGATGCCGGTGCCGACGACCAGCACGCCCATGGCCGTCACCGCGAGGAGGCGGTGGCCGTGCAGCAGGGTGCGCAGTGCGGCCAGGGTCTCGGCGCCGGTGGCGGTCGGCAGGAGGGCGCGGTGCGCGGGGCCGGCTTCGCTCATCGTCTTCCGGTTCCGTCCTTCGTCGGTCCGCTCGGCGGTGCTCACTTGGGTGTCGTACGCGGCCGTCATGCCAGGACCGCCGCACGGTAGGTCTCGTCGGCGGCGACGAGTTCGGCGTGGCTGCCGTCGGCGGTGACCGTGCCCTCGTCGAGCACCACTACCCGGTCGGTCACCGCGAGCAGTGCGGGGCTGGTGGTGACCAGGACCGTGGTGCGGCCGCGCCGGACGCCCCGCAGGCGGGCGGCGATACGGGACTCGGTCACCGTGTCCACGGCGGTGGTCGGGTCGTGCAGCACCAGCACGGGGCGGTCGGCGGCCAGGGCGCGGGCGAGCGCGACGCGCTGCCGCTGGCCGCCGGACAGGGACCGGCCGCGTTCGGCGAGCACGGTGTCCACCCCGTCGGGGAGCAGTCGGGCCACGTCGTCGGCCGCCGACGCCGTGAGGGCGGGTTCGACGTCCGCCGCGGCCGCTTCGGTTCCGGCGCGTACGTTGTCCAGGAGGCTGGTCTCGAACAGGTCCGCGTCGTGCGGGGCCACCAGGACCAGGCGGCGCAGGTCGTCGGGGTCCAGGTCGGTCAGGGGAACGCCGTCGAGTTCGATCACGCCCTCGGCCGGGTCCGTCTCCCGGGCCAGGCAGTGCAGCAGGTCGTTCGCCGCCGCCGGGTCCCTGGTCACGATGCCGGTGAGGCTTCCGGCGGCGAGGTCGAGGTCGATCCCGCGCAGCGCGCCGAGCGCGACACCACGCAGCCGGATGTTCCCGGCGACCGGGTCGGGCGGCGCGGCGCCGCCCGGCTCCACGGCGGCGGGCGCCGCCAGCACCTCGGCGATCCGGCGGGCCGAGGCGCGGCCCTGGGCGAACTCCGCGTTGACGTAGGCGAGCAGCTGGAAGGGCCCGAGGAGGAACTGGGCGAGCCCGACCGCCGCCACCAGCTCGCCGACGCTGATGGTGCCGCGCATCGCCAGGTACGCGCCGGCCAGGCCGATGGCCGCGATGAACACGCCGGTCAGGGCGAGGACGGCGCCTTCGTGCCCGGCCCGGCTGCGGGCGGCCCGCACCGCGGCGGCCAGCGAATCCTGGCTGGTGTGCCGGTACCGGGACACGGCGGCCGACTCCGCGCCCATCCCCTTCAACACGCGCAGTCCGGCGACGAGGTCGGCGGCGACGCCGGAGGCGTGGGCGGCGCGCTCCTGCTCGGTCTCGCTGCGCTGTTCCAGCGGGCGGCTGATGCGCCGGCCCAGCAGCAGCAGGGGCGGGGTGCCGAGCATGACGAGCAGGCCCAGCGGCACCGAGATACGCAGCAGCAGCACCGCGCTGACGGCGAGGGCGGCGAGGGCCGCGGCTCCGTACGGCAGCACGGTCACCGCCGCTCCCACGCGCTTGGCGTCGTTGGTGGCGATGCTGGTCAGCGCGCCCGGGAGGTGGTCCGCGTCCGCGCCGCCGCGCGGGTCGAGCACCCGGGTGCCGAGGTCGAGCCGGAGCCGGTGCGCGGCCTTCTCGCCCGCGCCCTCCGTGATCCTGGCGCCGGTCCGGTAGCACGTGGACAGGACGAGGAAGAGGGCGGCGAGGAGCAGCAGCCAGCGCAGCAGGGTGCCGGTGGAGCCGGTGGCCACGGCCTCGTCGATGATCACGCCGATGACCACGGGGACGACGGCCTCGCACGCCTGGTGGGTCATTCCGAGGAGTGACGCCGTGACGAGACGGCGGCGCTGGTCTCTGATGGCTCCTCGGAGGACAGGGCCCCCCGACGGTCCTTCGGACGGCATGCGGTACCTCCGCGGAAGGTCAGATGGTTAGGTAAGGCTACTCTAAATAACATTGACCCTCCCGCTCACCTCCAGTTAGGCTCACCTAAGTAACGCTCTGCAGTCAGCACATGTGCGCCGCCGCCAGGGGGAGTTGTAGGTGTCCGTCGAAACCCAGGCGGCGTCCGGGAGACAGGCCACCGGCCCGGTCGTGCCCGGAACCCGGCCGGCCGTGGCCGCTGTGCGCGCCACGGGCCTGCTGCTCGCCCTCGCCGCCCTGATCCTCATCGGCCTGGTCAGCGTGTGGGTGGGCACCCGAGGCATCCCGTTCACCTCGACCTGGAACCTGCTGTGGCACCCTGACGGGTCGGAAGCCTCGGTCATCATCCACGACTACCGCGTCCCCCGCACCCTCCTCGGGCTCCTCGTCGGAGTGGCCCTCGGGCTGTCCGGCGCGCTGATGCAGGCCCTGACCCGCAACCCGCTCGCCGACCCCGGTCTGCTCGGCGTGAGCCAGGGCGCCGCCACCGGCGTGGTCGCGGCCATCGCGTACCTCGGGGTCGGATCGGTCCTGGGCCAGATGTGGTTCGCGCTCGCCGGTGCGGCCGTCACGTCGGTGGTGGTCTATCTGCTGGGCTCCTCCGGGCGGAAGCTGGCCACGCCCGACCGGCTGGTCGTCGCGGGAGCGGCGGTGACGGTCGTGCTGTACGCCTTCACCTCGGCGGTGCTGCTGCTCAAGCCGCGCGCCTTCGACCAGTTCCGCTTCTGGACGGTGGGCGCCCTGACGGGCCGGTACTTCGATGTCCTGTACGTCGTCCTGCCGTTCGTCGCCGTGGGCCTGCTCCTCGCCCTGGCGCTCGCCCCGTCACTCAACGCCCTGGCCCTGGGCGACCAGGTGGGACGTGCCCTGGGCGTGAACGTCGGCCGGACCCGGGCGCTGGGCGCCGTCGCGGTGATGCTGCTGTGCGGCGCCGCCACCGCCGCGGTCGGACCCATCGGCTTCGTGGGCCTCGCCGTACCGCACGTGGCCCGCTTCATCGTCGGCCCCGACCAGCGGTGGGTGTTCGCCTACTCCATGCTGCTCGCCCCGGTGCTGCTGATCGGCGCCGACGTCCTGGGCCGGGTGCTCGGCGCGCCGGGCGAGTTGCAGGTCGGGATCGTCACCGCGTTTCTCGGCGCACCCCTGTTCATCGCGCTGTGCCGCCGTCGAAAGCTGGTCATGCTGTGAGTGCCGTACGCAAGCCGGGGACCTCCGCCACCCCGCCGACCGTCGCGCGCACCGCGAAGCCCCGGGTCGTCAGCGGGTTCGTCGTCCGCACCGGGCGAGGCGGAGTCTCGCTGCGGATCCGGGGACGCGCCGTGGCCGTGACGGCGGTGCTGCTCGCCGTGCTCGTCGTCGTCATGGGCATCACCCTGACCACCGGGGACTTCGCCCTGTCCGTCCCAGAGGTGCTGCGCGCCCTCACCGGCAACGGGGATCCCGGCGCCGACTTCATCGTCAACACCCTGCGCATGCCGCGCCTGGTGACCGCGCTGTGCGTCGGTGCGGCGCTCGCGGTCAGCGGGGGCATCCTGCAGAGCCTGACCGGCAACGCCCTCGGCAGCCCCGACGTCATCGGCTTCACCAACGGCTCCGCCGTCGGCGCGCTCGTGGTCATCATCGTGGTGCACGGCAGCATGACCCAGATCGCGCTGGGCGCGCTCATCGGCGGCCTCGCCACCGCCGCCGCGGTCTGCCTGCTCATGCTGGGGCGGGGGTTGCAGGGGTTCCGGCTGGTCGTCATCGGCATCGGCGTCAGCGCCCTGCTGCTCGCCGTCAACTCGTACCTGATCACCCGGGCGAACTTCCAGGAGGCGATCGAGGCGCAGGCGTGGCTCATCGGCAGCCTGAACAACCGCGGTTGGACCCAGGCCAACGCCATCGTCCTCGCGGTCGCCGTGCTCCTCCCGCTCGCCCTCGTACTGGCCCGCCGCCTGTCCATGGTGGAGATGGGCGACCTCACGGCGACCGCGCTCGGCGTCGACGTGGCACGCACCCGCACCGCCCTGCTCGTCATCAGCGTCGCCCTGGCCGCGTTCGCCACCGCCGTGACCGGCCCCATCCTGTTCATCGCCCTGGCCGCACCCCAGCTCGCCCGCAGGCTGACCGGCTCGTCCGGCCCGGCCCTCGTGCCCGCCGCCCTCATGGGCGCCGTCCTGCTGACCACGAGCGACCTCGCCGTACAGCGCCTCTTCGCCCCCACCCTCCTCCCCGTGGGCACGGCCACCGGCACCCTCGGCGGGCTGTACCTCATCTGGCTGCTGGTCACCGAGTCCCGAAAGAGCCGCGCATGAGCAGGAAAGAGCCACGTATGACCGCGACGAACACCCCGTCGCCCCGCCTGCGGGCCGAGCACCTGACGCTGTCGTACGACCAGCGGACCGTGGCCGACGACCTCGGCGTCGACATCCCCGACCACTCCTTCACCGTGATCGTCGGGCCCAACGCCTGCGGAAAGTCGACCCTGCTCAAGGCGTTGGCGCGGATGCTCAAACCCCGGGCGGGCCAGGTGTATCTCGACGGCGCCGCCATCGCGTCGTACCGCTCCCGCGAAGTCGCGCGCCGGCTCGGCCTGCTGCCGCAGTCGTCGACCGCGCCGGGTGGCATCACGGTGGGCGACCTGGTGGCCCGCGGACGCTACCCGCACCAGCGGCTGCTGAAGCAGTGGTCCGCCGAGGACGAGGCCGCCGTGACCGAGGCGATGCGCCAGACCGGCGTGCTCGACCTCGCCGACCGGCCCGTCGACGACCTCTCCGGCGGCCAGCGCCAGCGCGTCTGGCTCGCCATGGTGCTCGCGCAGCAGACCCCCATCCTGCTGCTCGACGAACCCACCACCTTCCTCGACATCGCGCACCAGGTCGAGGTCCTGGACCTGTGCGCCGCCCTGCACGCCCGCAAGGGACACACCGTCGTCGCGGTCCTGCACGACCTCAACCAGGCCTGCCGCTACGCCACCCACCTCATCGTGATGCGCCCCGGCGGCACGATCGCAGCCGAAGGGGACCCGGCCACCGTCATGACCGCCGACCTGGTCGAGGACGTCTTCGGCCTGCCCTGCCGGATCATCGACGACCCGGAGACCGGTACGCCGCTGATGGTGCCCGCCGCCCCCAAGCGGCCCACCCTCGACGACGCGTCCCATCAGCCCGCGACCGTGCCGGCCGACACCCAGGGAGCGCACCGCTGATGCTCTGCACCAGACTGACCAACGCCCGCTTCCTCACCATGGACCCGGACCATCCGGTCGCCCACGACCTGGGCATCTGGCACGGCCGGATCGTCGGCCTGGACGAGGCCGTGACCTCCCTGCCCGCCCGCGAGGTGATCGACCTGCAGGGCGCCACCGTGCTGCCCGGGTTCATCGACGCCCACGTGCACCTGGCCTGGACCGGCCTCAAGCAGAACACCCCGAGCATCGCGGGCCGCACGCGGATCGACGACGTGCTCGCGGTCGTCGAGGAGGCCGTCACCCGGAAGAACTCGCCCGGCGCCTGGGTGAGCATCGCCGGATACGACCAACGGGCCCTGGGCCGCCACCTGACCGCCGCCGAACTGGACAAGGTCAGCCACGGACACAAGCTGTTCGTGCTGCACGACTCCGGACACGGCTGCGTCGTCAACACCGCCGTCCTGGACCTGCTCCCCGCCGACATTCCGCACGAGAACGGCTTCCTCGCCGAGCAGGCCATGGGCGCCGCCCGCGCGCTGCGGCTGCCGTACTCCCAGGAGGAGCTGGCCGAGGCGATCGGACGCGCCGCCCGGACCTGCCTGGCCGAGGGCGTCACCGCCTGCGCCGAGGCGGGCATCGGCGGAACCCTCTTCGGCCACAGCCCGGTCGAGCTGGGCGCCTACCAACTCGCCCGCGAGAAGGGCCTGCTGCCGCTACGAGTGCAGCTCATGGTCTCCGCCGACCGGCTGAACCCGGTCGCCGCGCACGACGCCGACGGCATCCCCAAGGCCCTCGACCTCGGCCTGCGCACCGGGTTCGGCGACGACTGGCTCTCCGTGGGCGCCCTGAAGATCTACACCGACGGCGGCATGATGGCCCGTACCGCCGCCCTGAGCAGCCCCTACGAAGGGCTGGACCACACGGGCCAGTTGCAGGACGACCCGGAGACACTCGCGGACACGATCGTCGACGGCCACCTCGCCGGATGGCAGCTCGCCGTCCACGCCATCGGCGACCGCGCGGCCGACGTCGCCCTCGACGCCCTGGAACGCGCCCAGCGCCTCCGGCCCCGCCCCGGCGCCCGGCACCGCATCGAACACGCCGGTCTGATCCGCCCCGACCAGCTCCCGCGCTTCGCGCAGCTCGGCGTCAGCGCGGTCGTCCAGCCCAACTTCCTGCGCTACTTCGGCGACGACTACGCGGCGATCATGGGCGAGGAGCGGGCGCCGTGGCTGTACCGGGGGAGGGGCTTCCTCGACCACGGCATCAGCCTGGTCGGCAGCTCCGACCGGCCGGTCACGGACGGATCGCCGTTGCGGGCCGTGCAGTTCATGGTCGAGCGTGCCTCCGGGACGGGCCAGGTGATCGGCCCGGACGAGGGCATCACCATCGACGAGGCCCTGCGCGCCTACACCGTCGCGGGCGCCCACGCCTGCCACTGGGAGGACAGCGCGGGCAGCCTCACCCCGGGCAAGCGCGCCGACCTGGTCGTGCTCGGCGACGACCCCCGGCGCGTCGACACCTCCCGCATCGGCGACATCGAGGTGGTGGCGACGTACGTCGATGGCCGGGAGCCGTCCTCCCCGCACAGTGGAACCGAGGAAGGAAAGCCTTGATCACGGCCACGCCGCGCCCTGCACCGCCGCTGTCCCACGCACTCCCCGCAGCGACTCCCTCCCTGCGTCCCGCCCGCCGGGAGGACGCCACCGCACTCGCTGCCCTGTCCCGTCCGTTCGTGCACTCGGGAGCGCTGCGCGAGCGGCCCCTTTCGCTGTACACCGCCCACGCGGCCGACTTCCTCGTCGTGGAGGCCCCCGACGGCACCCTTGAGGGATGCGTCGGCCTGCGGGTTCATCTGGCCGACCCGGAGCACGACCAAGGCCCCGCGGGCGTTCTGTACAACTTCTGCGTGGCCCGGCACCGGCAGGGATGCGGAGCCGGCGCCCGGCTCCTCCACGCGGTCCTGGCGAGGGCACGCGCTCAGTCGCTGGGCGCCCTGTTCACGGCGACTACCGGCGGTGGCGGACTCTTCCTGCGACACGGGTTCGCCCCGGCGAGCGCGCGTCTGGCACCTACCGCCTGGGTGAAGTCCCTGGATCCGCGGCGCAATGCGCGGATCCTCGCCCGGGTCATGTGCCCGCCGGTCCCGGGCGTACGAGAGGGTTCTCGCTGACCCTCCTGGGGGGCCGTCTGCTTCGCCGGTACCGGCACGACGGCGGCTGGGACGACTCTCGGCCGGGGGTCGGGGTGACCAGTGCCGCCAGTTCCTCAACGCCGTCGCACTGGGCCAGATCACCCCGGGCCCGGTGGTGCAGACCGTGGCCGTCGTCGGCTACGCGGCGACCGGGACGGGGGTGGGCCGCTGGCCGCGTTCGCGGCGTCGTTCGCGCTGGTGATCGCCGGAGCGCCGCGCTCCGGCCGACTCAGGTCCACCCCGCGCGCTCCGGGCGGAGACGGCCGACACCACGGCGGGGTGGGCGTGCCCGAGGGGCGTGTGCGCACGCCCGGGTTCGTCCCGGACCGTGCTGCCCTCGCCCAGGATCGGTGCCAGGGGCGGGGTGTCGTAGGCGTCCGTCACCACGGCCCGCCGACGGTCCGTGAGCGGCGCGTCGTCGGTGGCGGTCACGCGATGTCTCCCTCGACGTACGGGTGCGGGTCGTCGGGGCTGTCGTCCGCAACCACGGTGGTTCCGGTGCCGCTCTCGCCGAGGACGCCGTGCAGCAGGGCGTGCGGCACCCGGCCGTCGAGCACGTGCGCCCTGCGCACGCCGCCCCGGACGGCCCGCAGGCAGCCCTCCATCTTCGGCAGCATGCCGCTCGCCAGTCCGGGCAGCAGCGTGTCCAGTTCGTCGGCGGTCAGGCGCTCGATCACCTCGGTGCTGTGCGGCCAGTCGGCATACAGCCCCTCCACATCGGTGAGCACCACCAGACGTGCGGCGCCGAGGGCCACGGCCAGTGCCGACGCCGCGAGGTCGGCGTTGACGTTGTAGACCTGCCGGTCCTCACCGCGTGCGATGGGGGAGACCACGGGGATGTGCCCCTGCTCCAGGAGCGTGCGCACCGCGCGCGGGTTCACGTCGACGATGTCGCCGACCAGGCCGATGTCCACCGGACGGCCGTCCACCCAGGCCGGCCGCCGCACGGCGGTCATGGTGTGCGCGTCCTCGCCCGTGATGCCCACGGCGAGGGGCCCGTGGGTGTTGATGTGGCCGACCAGATCCCGCTGGACCCGGCCGGTCAGCACCATGCGTACGACCTCCATGGTCTCCGGCGTGGTCACCCGCAGGCCCGCCTCGAAGCGGGTCTGCAGGCCGAGGCGGTCGAGCATCGCGCTGATCTGCGGTCCGCCGCCGTGCACGACGACCGGGCGCAGGCCCGCCTGCCACAACTCCACGACGTCCTGGGCGAACGCCTCCTGGAGGCGGCTGTCCACCATGGCGTGGCCGCCGTACTTGACGACGACCGTGCTGCCCCGGAGTTCCTCCGGGAGTCGGAGCCTGCCGGCGGAGGGATCCGCGTCCGCGCGCTCCGCGACGGCTGTACTCATCTCGGTGCTCCCCGCGCTCACGAGCTGTACGCGCTGTTCTCGTGGACGTACGCGGCGGTGAGATCGTTCGTCCGGATCACCGCCGACGCCTCGCCGGAGCGCAGCTCGACCGTGAGCCTCACCTGACGTCCCGACAGGTCGACCTTGTCCCGAGGCTCTCCGGCCGCTCCGTCCCGGCACACCCAGACACCGTTGATCTGTACGCGGTTCGAGGTGAAGACCCCGGCCGCCGCGCGCGACGGTCCGCGGTTCACCACCAGCGCCAGATCGGGGTCGCCGGAATCCTTGATACCGGCGGACACCCCGCTCGCGAGGAATCCCCGGGCAGCGGTCACGCTCACGGAGCCACTCCATTCAGGGGCAGGCCCATCCCTTCGGGCAGGCCGAGGGCGACGTTCATGCTCTGCACCGCGCCTCCCGCGGTGCCCTTCGTCAGGTTGTCGATGGCGCTCACACAGACCAGCCGGTGCGCGGCCGCGTCCACGGTCACCTGCACCTGGACGGTGTTGGACCCGAGGACGGCGGCAGTGGACGGCCACTGCCCTGGTGGCAGCAGACGTACGAACGGCTCGTCGGCGTAGGCGGCCTCGTACGCGCCACGCGCCTCCTCCACCGCGGCCTCGGCCACCACGCCGGGGCGAAGGCGCGCCGAGCAGGTGGCGAGGATGCCTCGCGCCATGGGCGCCAGCGTCGGGGTGAAGGACACGGTCACGGGCTCGCCCGCGACCTGGGACAGGTTCTGGGCGATCTCGGGGGTGTGCCGGTGGCCGCCCCCGACGCCGTACGGGCTCATCGAGCCCATCACCTCGGAGCCGAGCAGACGCGGCTTGACCGCCCGACCCGCTCCGGATGTGCCACTGGCCGCGACGATGACGGCCTCCGGCTCCACCAGCCCCGCCAGAAAGGCCGGGTACAGCGACAGGGTCACCGCCGTCGGGTAACAGCCCGGCACGGCGATCCGGGCGGTGCCCTTCAACTCGTCGCGCGCTCCGGGCAGTTCGGGCAGCCCGTAGGGCCATGTGCCGGCGTGCTGGGAGCCGTAGAACCTCTCCCAGTCGTCCGGGTCGCGCAGCCGGAAGTCCGCCCCGCAGTCCACGACCAGCGTGCCGGACTCCAACTGCGCCACCAGCGCGGCGGACTGGCCGTGCGGCAGAGCCAGGAA
The DNA here is from genome assembly GCF_019219825.1 of Streptomyces sp. TRM70350. Classification (GTDB taxonomy): domain Bacteria; phylum Actinomycetota; class Actinomycetes; order Streptomycetales; family Streptomycetaceae; genus Streptomyces. The sequence continues at coordinate 184,947 of NZ_JAHUXH010000009.1, forward strand.
CACCACGTCATGGCCTCGCAGGACCGTCGCCGACGTATCCCGCAGGACCTGGTCCGCGACGGCGGTCAGGTGCGGCTGCACCTCCCCGAGCGTCCGCCCCACGCTGCTGTGCGCGGTGACCGCGCCGATCTCCACTCCCGGATGCGACAGCAGCAGGCGAAGGATCTCCCCGCCCGCATAGCCACTGGCTCCGGCCACCGCGGCCCGTACGGTCATGTTCTCCGTCTCTCGTGGAATTCCCTGTGTCCGCCCGAAGCCGCGTGCGGCGTCCGGCTGACGCCGTCGCGCGATGCCGTCACGCGTTCCGCCGCTCCTTGTGCAGGAGGAGATCGCGCAGCAGGGCGTCCGTCGTGCAGACCACGCCGCTGCGCGCGGCCCAGCGCAGTGCCAAGCCGTGTTCCTCGGCGGAGAAGTCGGCCACCGCGTCGGCGACGACGAACGGCTTGATGTCGTTCATGAAGGCGTCCGCCGCCGTCAGGAGGACGCCGACGTGCGCGTACACCCCGCAGATGATCAGCTGGTCGCGGCCCTTCGCGCGCAGCAGCCTGCCGAGATGGCTGCGCAGGAAGGCGTTGTGCCGCACGTTGGACAGCAGGTGCTCGCCCGGGCGGGGAGTGAGGGGCGCGATGATCGCGGCGGCCTCCGGCTCGTCCCCTATGCCCGGACCCCACAGGTCGGCGACGAGCCCACGCTGCCCCGGTGCCTGTCCGGCCGGCTCCGCGGTGAAGACGACCGGCATGCCCAGGGCGTCGGCGAGTTCGCGCAGCGCCGCGATGTTGTCGACCAGCTCCACCACGGGGGAGCGCCCCGCCGGGAACGCTCCGACGAAGTGGTTCTGCATGTCGTGGACCAGCAGCGCGGCGCGCGCGGGATCGATCGCCCAGGAGACATGCGCGCGGGGAAGGCAGGAGTGGTCCGGCATCGGGTAGGAGCCGATGGTCGGCAAGCCCATGGGTGATTCCCTCCCCTGATGTCACACCGCACGGATCGCAGTCTCACGAGATTTGCTTAGCTTAGCCTAACCTAATTTCAGTGGGGGCCCGGATCCCGTCAGCTGTGCAGTACGCCGGTGCCCAGCAGCCCGAACAGCAGCACGCCGATGGCGATCCGGTACAGCACGAACGTGTTGAAGGAGTGCTTGGCCACGAACTGCAGCAGCCAGGCGATCGACGCGTAGGCAACGACGAAGGACACGAGCGTGCCCACGGCGAGTGGCACGGCGCCGACCCCGCTGCCCAGCGCGGACGTCAGCTCATACAGACCGGCCCCGGTCAGGGCCGGGATACCCATGAAGAAGGACAGCCTCGTGGCCGCCACTCGGTTCAGGTCGAGCATCAGGGCGGTGGCCATGGTCGCACCGGAGCGGGAGAAGCCGGGGAAGAGCAGTGCGAGTATCTGTGAGGAGCCGACCAGCATGGCGTCCTTGAAGGAGGTGTCGTCCTCGCCCCGCTTCTGGCGGCCCATCTGGTCGGCCGCCCACATCACACCGCTGCCGACGATCAGCGACCCGGCCACCACCCACAGCGAGGCGAGCGGTCCTTCGATGAGCGGCTTCGCCGCCAGGCCGACGGCCACGATCGGGATCGTGGCGTAGAGGACCCACCAGGCGAACTTGTAGTCGTGGTGGTGACGCTCCTCGCGGTGGGCCAGGCCGCGGCCCCAGGCGGACACGATCCGCACGATGTCCTTGAAGAAGAACACGAGCACGGCGGCGATGGCCCCGACCTGGATGACGGCGGTGAAGCCGACGACGGAGGCGTCGTCGACCGGAATGCCCATCAGTCCCTCGGCGATCTTGAGATGGCCGGTGGAAGAGACGGGCAGGAATTCCGTCACCCCTTCCACGATGCCGAGGATGACGGCCTGGCCGACACTGATCGTGCTCAATGGATCTGTTCCTTCGTGGACTGTGAAGCGGAAGGGCGTAGAGGGGTCCAGAGGCTGCTGTGACGATACTCCCGCCGTGTGAGGCCGCCGCGCACGGAGCCTCACAGCCTCGCGGCGGACGCGGACCGGCGTAAAGACTCCGATTGGGGGTTCCCCGAGCACCGGATGCACCAGGATCCGCAGCTCATCCGCCAATTCCTGCTCCATCAGTGTCAGGGACGCGCCGGAGGTGCGTGGCGGGAGCCAGTGCAGCGATGGCGCCCGCAGCCACGGCACCGCCCAGCAGCGTGCCGACGAGGGTGTCGGTGAGCCAGTGCACGCCCAGGAAGAGCCGGGTGAAGCATGCGGTGGCAGTGATCAGGACGGCCGCGGCCCCGGCGGTGTTCCACCCGAGCGAGCGCAGTCCGGCCGTGCGGGCGAGCCACAGCAGCAGGACGCAGGTCGCGGCGGCGGTCATGGCGTGACCGGAGGGCAGGGCGGCGAAGTCGGCGGAGTCCACGGGCTGTTCCCGGCGGGGCGGTCACGGCCGATCGCCCACCGCAGCACCTGCCGCAGGAGGGTCTCCGCCACCGACGCGGCGGCAAGCCTCACCGCGAGCAGCCGGTGCCGCTGCCACCACAGACCGATCACGGCAACGGCCAACAGGGCGCGCATGGTCCACGGGTCGACGACCCAGTCGGTGAGTACGCGGTGGGTGCGGGTCCAGCCGGGGTGGTCCAGCGGCTGGGCGTGCAGGGTGGTGGCGATGTGCCGGTCGAGACGCAGCAGCGGCTGCCACCCCGCCGTGACCAGGACGACAAGGGCGGCGGCGGCCATGGCCAGCAGCGCAGCTGCTCTCGCCGCGACCGGCCGGCCCGCAGGTCCCGGTGCGCCCGGCCGGAGCGCCGCCGGTCGTGGTGTGCTGTGACTGCGGGGGCCGGTCATCTGTGTCGCCTCAGGTGGGTTGTCGGGGCTCGGTCCGCCGACCAGTCCGGGGGGCGCTCACGAGCCCGCCCGAAGCCGCAGCGCCCGCAGTCGGCGGGCACTGCGCGGCATACACTTACGGAACCGATATCGGATTCGTCACTGCCCGGCGGGGCGGGGGAGGTGTATTGCGGTGCGGGAGTTCCAGCGGGGTGCGGTGCGGCTGCACATCCTGCATCACGCGGCCGAGGGGGAGATCCACGGCGCGTGGATGACCAAGGAACTGGCCGAACACGGCTACGACATCAGCCCCGGCACGCTGTACCCCACCCTGCACCGGCTGGAGGCGGACGGGCTGCTGGTCTCCGAGCAGCAGGTGGTCGACGGCCGTACCCGCCGCGTATACAAGGCCACCGAGGCCGGGAAGCAGGCCCTGGCCGAGGACCGCAGGGCCCTGAAGGAACTGGCCCGCGAGGTCCTCGGCGACGACGCCTGACGTACGACGCTCGGTCAGGACCGGGTCAGGGCCTCGAACTGCCGCTGCTGGGCAAACCGCGCATCCAGCGACCAGGCGCCCGCGCCGACAAGGAGCAGGAACACGCTGCCGCACAGCTGCGCCAGATTGGTGCGGGACTCGTGGATGAAGTCCCACCAGCCGGACTCGCCCTCGAACAGCGGGGCGTCGCCCCACAGGATCGGCAGCTTGGTGATCAGCAGCGCGCCCAGCATGTTCACCACCATCGGTACGGCTGCCAGGCGGGTGGCCAGCCCGGCCAGGATGAGCGCACCGCACACGATCTCGAAGACCCCGTCCACCGGGCCGAAGAAGCCGGGCGCCGGGATGCAGAACCGGCCGGTGCCCAGATCGTCGGAAGGGCAACCGTCGGTTTTCCGCCCGCCGGACGGGCGTGTCGGACGGGGCCCAGTTCCGTGGCGCCGTCCGCGCCGCACCCGTTCAGGCGTTCACCAGGCTCCCGAGCCGTCGGCAGGTGCCGGGGCGGGGCCGGATAGGGCCGGATGGGGCCGGATCGCGTCGGTGCGGAGCAGCATGCCCCGCAGCCGGGCGACGACCTCGTCGAGGGGACCGGCTTGGTGAGACAGGCATCGTCCGCGGGGATACCCGCATCGGCGGCGTCGCAGGCGGTCAGGAACAGCACGCGCACCCCGGGCCGCGCGGCGCGGATACGGCGGGCCGCCTCCAGGCCGTCTCCATCGGGCAGCAGCACATCCATCACCACCGCATCCGGCTGGAACTGCCCGGCCACGGCTACGGCGGCGTAGCCGTCCGGGGCGCCGCGGACCTGCCGGCCCTGGTAGCGCAGCACCGTGCTCACCCCGTACGCCCCATCGGGCTCGTCGTCCACCGCGAGCACCCGCACGGGAGTCCCGTCGCGGCGCAGCAGAGGCGCGGACCGTCTGCTGGTCCATGGTTCCGTTCAGATGAGCCCACCGCCTACCGCCACCGCCGACTGCCGCTGCGAAACACGCGCGCCTGGCACAGGGGGCTTCCCGACCGGGGTGGTCCGCGCGCCGACCCGCCGACCGCCACCGGCTGGTGCCGGTGGCGTGCAAGCGATGGCCGCGCGACCAGCACCGGCTGCGGAAGGCGCTCTGCGCCCCAGGCGTTACGGCTGCCGCTGTGCGGCCATCGCGCGGCGGATCCCGTAGGCGGCGGCGCCCACGGCCAGCACGGCCGCCCCGGAGATGACCGAGGTCAGCGGCAGGGCGAAGGCCAGGACCAGACAGCCCACCAGCCCCACCACCGGGATCAGGCGATGCGGGCGGCCCTCCTGCGGCGTGAGCGTCCAGGCGGAGGCGTTGGCGATCGCGTAGTAGGCCAGTACCCCGAACGAGGAGAACCCGATCGCCCCGCGCACATCCGCCGTCGCGGCGATCACCGCCACCAGCACGCCGACCGCGAGTTCGGCCCGGTGCGGCACCTGGAACTTCGGGTGCACCGCGGCCAGGGCGTGCGGCAGGTGCCGGTCGCGGGCCATGGCCAGGGTGGTACGGGAGACGCCGAGGATCAGCGTGAGCAGCGAGCCGAGCGCGGCCACCGCGGCCCCCACCCGTACCACCGGCGCGAGCCAGTCGGCACCGGCCGCGCGTGCCGCGTCCGCCAGCGGCGCCGTGGCATCCGCCAGACGCCCGGGCCCCAGCACCATCAGCACCGCGATGGCGACCACCGCGTACACCACCAAGGTGATGCCCAGCGCGAGCGGGATCGCCCGCGGGATGGTGCGCTCCGGGTCGCGGACCTCCTCGCCGAGCGTGGCGATGCGCGCGTACCCGGCGAATGCGAAGAACAGCAGTCCCGCCGCCTGCAGGACTCCGCCCACGGTGGCATCCGAGCCGACGTCCAGCCGGGCCGCGTCCGTGCTGCCGGACGTGAGCGCCGCGACCACGACGGCGGCGAGCACCGCCAGGACGGCGGCGACGATGGCGCGGGTCAGCCAGGCGGACTTCCGCACCCCGGCGTAGTTCACCGCGGTCAGTGCCACCACCGCCGCCACCGCGACGGCATGCGCATGCCCGGGCCACACGTACGAGCCGACGGTGAGCGCCATCGCCGCGCAGGACGCGGTCTTGCCGACCACGAACGCCCAGCCCGCCAGATATCCCCAGAACTCACCCAGACGTTCACGGCCGTAGACGTAGGTGCCGCCGGAGGCGGGATGGCGGGCGGCCAGCCGGGCGGAGGAGGTGGCGTTGCAGTACGCCACCACCGCCGCCAGGGCCAGGCCGAGCAGCAGCCCCGACCCGGCGGCGTGCGCGGCCGGGGCGAGGGCGGCGAAGATGCCCGCACCGATCATCGATCCCAGGCCGATCACCACGGCATCGGACACACCCAGCCGCCGACGCAGCTCGTCCGGCAATCCGGTCGCGGTGGTTGGCTTGCTCATGACCCACTCCCTCGGCGGTGCACCCGCACACAAGTTCTCGGCTCCGATATCGGGTCACGATATATGAGGCCAGTGAGCCCGCTTGTTCGAAGCGGTCTCCGGGGGCGGACACGGCACCAGCGCAGGTGCCCCCATGCATCAGCGCGGCCGATCCGGTACATCAGCGCGGCCGATCCGGCGTGGCTGTCAGGCGCAGGGAGATCAGCGTCCGGGCTCGGCGAGCGTGTCGTCGGTGATGATCTCCACCATGGTGATCCGGTCGGTGGTGAAGGTCTGCCACTGCGTCTGGCCCGCAGCCAGGAATCGCACGCGGGCAACGGGTGAGTGCCGGCGTATGCGGTGAATGAGGGTGCCGACGGTGGGGATGTGGTGACGGCCGTGGACGGCGCCCCACCGGGGGTGGCGCCTGGCCCGTACGGGGCGTCGATGCAGGACTCCCCTTCCGGCGTGTCCGGTACGGGACGATCCTCACTGTCCGGGGGCCGCCGCGGAACACGCCCACCGATACGGCGGGCGGGCCGTGGTCCATCCCGGCGTCGACCGCCTCACCGGAACCGTCACCGTGGCCGACGTGCTCGGCCTGACCGCCATCGACCGGATCACCGTACTCGGGCAACCAGCGACGAGCGGCCAAGGACCCGATCCTGCCCTGCCCGTGCTCACCCGCGACCACGTACGACCCGAATGGCAGGAGGCGGCCGCGGCACAAGGCGAACGTTCTCGCGCCCTCCTGCCGCAGAGGGACGGCTGGTGGCCGAGGGGCCGGTGACCCTCGACGGCGGCGAGGCTGTCGCCGATGTCGTGGTCGGGGCGCCGCTACGGTGTCTGACCTGCCGGGTTGTACAGGCCCGGCACGGCACGGTCTGTCGTCAGGCGGTTGCGTGGGCGGGGTGCGGCGAGAAGTCGGCCCATCGCGGCCATCACGCTCGGCTCCACCCGGTAGTACACCCAGGTGCCGCGCCGCTCGGAGGTCAGCAGCCCGGCCTCCCTCAGCTTCTTCAGGTGGTGGGAGACGGTCGGCTGGGAGACCCCGACATCGGAGATGTCGCACACGCACGCCTCGCCGCCCTCGTGCGAGGCCACCGCGGAGAACAGCCGCAGCCGCACCGGATCGCCGAGGGCCTTGAACATCCGGGCGGCCGTCTCGGCCTCCTCCGCGGTGAACGGGCGCTCGGTGAGCGGCGGGCAGCACGGCGCCACAGCCTCGCCCGGGGCGGGTTCCAGCAGCGGCAGCACCTTCGCATTCGACATACATCTATGTTGACATACGTCGAACCAATGAGGCGAGGGGCGGGACGGCCTCAGGCGCGGGAGAGGTGGGCGGCGATGCGCCGCGCGACGCGTTCCGCATCCCGGCCCACCCCGCGCAGGGAGTTGGACGACAGGCTGCGCTGCCACTCCAGGCCGACGTAGGCCAGGCCCGGGTGCGTGAGCGACATGCCCTCGCGGTGGCGGGGGTTTCCGGAGATGCCGAGGGCGCCGAGCGGGGCGAGGTGGCCCAGGTCGGGCCGGTAACCCGTGGCCAGCAGGATCGTGTCGACCTCCTCGGTGCGTCCGTCGGCCCAGGTGACCTTGGTTCCGTCGATGCCGGTGAACACCGGACGCCGGTCTGGTGCCCCCGAGGCGACGGCGGCCCGGTAGCGGCCGTCGTCGATGACCGGCTGGCTCGGCGGAGTGCGCAGGAACCGGCCGAGGGGCAGCGCGTCGATGCCGGTGCGCTTCAGCCACCAGTGCAGGTCCCGGCCCAGCACGCGCCGGCGGGCGAAGCGCACCGGATGCCGCGCCGCGAGCGTCACCCGCGCCCGCCCGGCGAGCTCGGCGGCGATCTGCACCGCGGAGTTCCCCGCCCCCACGACCACAACGCGCTGCCCCGTGAACCGCTCGGGCGTGCGGTACTCGGCGGCATGCAGCAGGGTGCCGCCGTAACCCTTCAGTCCCGGCAGGTCAGGGCGGTACGGCCGCCCGAAGGTGCCGGAGGCCGCGACCACGGCCCGGGTCGCCAGCTGTCCTCCCCCTTCCAGGCTCAGCGTGAACGTGCCGCCGGCGAAGCGGACTTCGCGCACTCTCGCCCGGGTGCGGATGTCGGCGTCCAGCCGGTCGGCGTAGCGCAGCAGATAGGTGACGACCTCGTCGCGGTGCGGGTAGCGGTCCAGGTCACCGCCGAAGGGCAGCCCGGGCAGGGCGCTGTACCCGGCGGGGGAGAACAGGGTGAGGCTGTCGTAGTAGCGCGGCCACGACCCGGCCGCTGCTCCGACGACTCCAGCACCACCGGCTCGATCCCCTGCCGGTGAAGGGCATGCGCGGCGGCAGCCCCGACTGGCCGCCCCCGATCACAGCGACATCAACGTGCTCCACAGGTAAACCCCCAGATTCGACGAATGTCTATGTTGACGTTTATCGAAGCAGGTGCCATCCTGGCAGCGCAAGCCATCGACGAATGTCGAAGTAAAGGGGAGTCCCGTGGCCGTGTCCATGAACAACGTGCCCACCACCGACCAACTGCCCGTCGTGGTCGTCGGAGCAGGTCCCGTCGGCCTGGCCGCCGCAGCCCGCCTCGTCGAGCGCGGCCTCGAACCGCTGGTCGTGGAAGCCGGACCGTCGGCCGGCACCGCCGTCCGCGACTGGGCGCACGTGCGGCTGTTCTCCCCCTGGTCCGAAGTCATCGACCCGGCCGCCGAGAAGCTGCTGGCCCCGACCGGCTGGGTCCGCCCCGACGGCGCCGCCTACCCCACCGGCGGCGACTGGGCCGAGCGGTACCTGCAGCCGCTCGCCGACGTCCTGGGCGACAAGGTCCGCTACGGCGCCACGGTGACCGGCGTGGCCCGCGCGGGCCGGGACCGCATCGTCGACTCCGGCCGCGACGAGCAGCCCTTCACCGTGCACATCCAGACCGCGGACGGTGGCGAAGAGAGGATCAGCGCCCGCGCGGTGATCGACGCCTCCGGCACCTGGTCCACCCCCAGCCCGCTGGGCGCCAACGGCCTGCCCGCCCTCGGCGAGAAGACGGCCGCCGACCGCATCGCCTACCGCGTCCCCGACCTGGGCGACCCGGCTGTCCGTGCCCGTTACGCGGGCAAGCGCACCGCGGTCGTCGGCTCCGGCGCCTCCGCCTTCACCGCGCTGGCCGCCCTCGCCGACCTGGCCAAGGAGGAGGACGGCACACACGCGGTGTGGATCCTGCGCCGCGGCATCACCGGCTCCACTTTCGGCGGCGGCGAGACCGACCAGCTCCCCGCCCGCGGCGCGCTGGGCCTGCGCGCCAAGGCCGCCGTGGAGGAGGGCCACGCGAGCGCGGTCACCGGATTCCGAACCCAGGCTGTGGAACGCGACGACGACCGGCTGGTGCTGGTCGCCGAGGACGGCCGCCGCCTGGACCCGGTCGACGAGGTCATCGTCCTGACCGGCCTCCGCCCCGACCTGTCCTTCCTCTCCGAGGTCCGCCTCGGCCTCGACGAGCGCCTCCAGGCCCCCACCGCCCTGGCCCCGCTCATCGACCCGAACGTCCACTCCTGCGGCACCGTCTACCCGCACGGCGTGAACGAACTCTCCCACCCGGAGAAGGGCATCCACCTGGTCGGCATGAAGTCCTACGGCCGCGCGCCCACGTTCCTCGCGATGACCGGCTATGAGCAGGTCCGCTCCATCGCGGCAGCCATCGCCGGAGACCGGGAGGCCGCCGAGCGTGTGGAACTGACCCTGCCGGAGACCGGAGTGTGCGGCGGCGCGGGCCTGTTCGACGAGCCCGACGCCACCCAGGCCGATCCGGGCGGTGGCTGCTGCGCCGCCCCGGCCACCCTGCAGATCGGCATCGGCGCCCCGGCCGCCTCCGGCGGCTGCTGAACTCCTCACCCACTCAAGGAGGTACGTCATGTCCCGCGTGCAACTCGCCCTGCGCGTCCCCGACCTCGCCGCGTCCGTCGCCTTCTACACCAGGCTGTTCGGCACGGAGCCCGCCAAACTCCGCGACGGCTACGCCAACTTCGCCATCGCCGAGCCGCCGCTCAAGCTCGTCCTGATCGAGGGCACGGCGGGCGAGGCAACCCGCATGGACCACCTCGGCGTCGAAGTCGAGACCACCGAGGCCGTGCACGCCGCCACCACCCGTCTGAGCGAGGCGGGCCTGGCCACCGACGTGGAGAACGACACCAGCTGCTGCTACGCCCTCCAGGACAAGGTCTGGGTCCACGGCCCCGGCCGCGAGCCCTGGGAGGTCTACGTCGTCAAGGCCGACGCCGACACCCTGGCCAAGCAGCAGGACAGCACCTGCTGCGCCGGTCCCGCCGACGCCACCACGAAGGAACCCGCCGCGGCGGGCGGCTGCTGCTGACCCGCGGACTACGCGACACCGCGAAGGCGTCCCCTGCACGGGAGTTCGACTTGCGATGCGCTGGGGCTGGTGGAGGCGGGTCGCGGTGTGGACGAACTGCGCGACATGGTGCCTGCGTGAGCCCTCGAACCAGGCGATCACGCCCGGCCCAGTAGGCGTGCCCTGCCGGTGCCATCCGCGGCCAGTGCGGTATCGGCTCGTCCTCCAGGTCGCGGCAACGCAGTACGTCCCGCTGGGCGAGCGGGTGGCCGGTCGGCAGGGCAGCGACCCGGCGTTCGGCGGTCAACGGCTCGACGCCGAGCCCGCGCCCAGTGACGCCTGGGCCCATCGCACGGGCCACCCGTGCCGTAGCGCTGATCACCGGCGCCGTACTGGCGATGGCCGCTTGCACCGGCGGGAGCGAGACCGGCACCAGCGCCAGTGCCGGCGCCACGGCGACCGCACCCTCGACGCAGCGCGGTGACGACCTACTGGACCGGCTGCGGGGCGGCGGCCTCACGGTCGTCATCCGGCACGCCGCCACAGACCAATCCCCTCCGGACGCCCCCACCGTCGACCTGGACGACTGCTCCACCCGACGCAACCTCTCCGACGAGGGGCGCGCCGACGCAAGGGCGATCGGCAACGCCATCAGCCGACGGGACATCCCCGTCGGAGAAACCTGGGCCAGCCCTTACTGCCGCAGCAGGGACACCGCCAGACTGTCCTTCGACCGATTCGAGGTGGTGCACGGCCTCGAACGGCTCTACCCCGAGCGGGACGAGCAGGCCGACCGGCGCCTGAACCAGCGCATCCAGGACCGGGCACCCCACGCGGACGAACCGAACCTGATCATCGTCAGTCACGGGTCTACCCGAGCGTACTGGCCCCCGCGGTCACGCTCGACGAGGGAGAAGCGGCCGAGCCCCGGAGCAGCCGCATCCGCGGCGTCGGGCCGGTGGCCCGTGGCCGGGTGCGAGTGGGGGGTCGCCAGCGCCACCCCGAGGGGGAGTCGGGGCGACGCTGCCGAGACGACGACGGCAGCAGCCTGTCCGCGGCTGCCCTCGGTTCCACTCTTGCAAACCTACCCTAACGAAAGGGTAGGTTTGTAGCTCGGCGAGAGCGCCGGTATGTGACGTGAGGCGGTGGAGCCGTGGGCGAAAAGTTGATGCAGATCGGCGAGGTGGCCGAGCGCACGGGCCTGTCGCTGCGGACGATCCGCCATTACGAGGACGTCGGCGTGGTCGCCCCCAGCGAGCGCAGCATGGGCGGCTTCCGCCTCTACACCGAGGCCGAGGTGCGCCGCCTGGCGCTTGTGCGGCGAATGCGGCCGCTGGGCTTCTGCCTCGACGACATCCGCGCCCTGCTGGACGTACTGGAACAACTCCCCGACGACGGCAGGCCGTTGCCGGAGAGCGACGAGCAAGCGCACGAGGAACTGGTGGAACGGTTGCGTACGTACTGGGTGAAGGCCGACGCGCGGTGCGAGGACCTGCGGAGGCAGCTGGGACAGGCGGAGGACTTCGCCCGCTCCCTGCACGGCCACCTGGCCCGGCTCGTGGACGCCACGGCCGCGGCGGCCGACGCCGGTGCGGAGGCGGTTCGATGAGCCCGAGCAGTGACTGGGCGGCTTCGGAGGCGGCCCGCCGACGGACGTTCGCGGTGATCAGCCACCCGGACGCGGGCAAGTCCACTCTGACGGAGGCCCTGGCCCTCCACGCGCAGGCCATCACCGAGGCGGGCGCGGTGCACGGCAAGGCCGGGCGGCGCGGGGTGGCCTCGGACTGGATGGAGATGGAGAAGGCCCGAGGCATCTCCGTCACCTCCGCGGTACTGCAGTTCGCCCACCGCGGGTGCGTGCTGAACCTGCTGGACACCCCCGGCCACGCGGACTTCTCCGAGGACACCTACCGGGTGCTGGCCGCGGTGGACTGCGCGGTGATGCTCATCGACGCGGCCAAGGGCCTGGAGGAGCAGACCCGCAAACTCTTCGACGTCTGCCGGCATCGCGGCATTCCGGTGATCACGTTCGTCAACAAGTGGGACCGGCCCGGCCGTGAGGCGCTGGAGCTGCTGGACGAGATCGAGCGCGAGTTCCGCCTCAAGCCCACCCCCCTCGTCTGGCCGGTGGGCGACGCCGGATACCTGCGCGGACTGATCGACGTACGGCAGCCGGGGCGGATGCTGCGCTACACCCGCACCCCCGGCGGCGCCCACCAGGCCATGGAGGCGCTGGTGCCGGCGCAGCGAGCCGCGCTGGAGGACGAGGCCGACTGGAGCAGGGCCGTCGAGGAACTGGACCTGCTGCGGGTCGATGGCGCCGTACACGACCAGGAGGCGTTCCTGACGGGCCGGACCACGCCGGTGTTCTTCGGCGCGGCGATCTCCAACATCGGCGTACGGCTGCTGCTGGACGCGATCGTCGACCTCGCCCCGCCGCCCGGGCCGCGCGAGCTGGTGGGCGGCGGCGCCCGTCCGGTGGACGCGCCGTTCTCCGGGCTGGTGTTCAAGGTGCAGGCCAACATGGACCCCGCGCACCGCGACCGGATCGCGTTCATGCGGGTGTGCTCGGGCATCTTCGAGCGCGGCATGACCGTCACCCGCGCCGCCTCCGGCAAGCCGTTCGCCACCAAGTACGCGCACAGCGTCTTCGGCCAGGACCGCTCCATGGTCGACATCGCCTACCCCGGCGACGTGGTCGGCCTCGTCAACGCCACCGCGCTGCGCGTCGGCGACACCCTCTACGCGGACAAGGCGGCGGTGTTCCCGCCGATGCCCACCTTCGCGCCCGAGCACTTCGCGGTGGCCCGCCCGGTCGACCTCTCCCGCTCCAAGCAGTTCCGGCGCGGCATCGCGCAGCTCGACGAGGAGGGCGTGGTCCAGGTCCTGGTCTCGGATCTGCGAGGGGACCAGGCGCCGGTGCTCGCGGCCGTGGGGCCGATGCAGTTCGACGTGGTCAGCGCGCGGATGGCCGGGGAGTTCTCCTCCCCGGTGAAGCTGGAGATGCTGCCCTACCACCTGGCCCGGGCCACGGATGCGGCCGGTGCGGAGGCACTCAACCGCTCCCGGATCGTGCAGGGCGAGGCCCTCACCCGCATCCGCGACAAGGCGCAGCTCGCCCTCTTCCCCGACCGCTGGCAGGCGGGCTCCTTCGAGCGGGAGTTCCCCGCCGCACGGCTGGACCACCTCATCGCCGCCCACGACTGAACCGCGCCGCACGGTCGTCGACCCCGGCAAGTCGACCCTTACGTCACGGTAGGCTTGAGCTTCGGAAGGCGCCTGCGGCTGGGAGGGCGGACGATCATGGCGGGTGTGGCGGCGTGTCCGTCGTGCGGGGAGGCCGAGGACCTGCGCGGCGAACCCGTGGACGGCGATATCCGGATCACCTGTCTGAACTGCGACACGCAGTGGATGCGCGGCGGTGTGCGCTGTGCCGGCTGCGGTGGGCAGGACATCGTCCACCGCCCGCAGGCCATGACCCGGCACTCGCGGGGCACTCAGCTGTCCATCATCGGCTGGCGCGAACTCCCGCTGTGCCGCAGTTGCGACGCCGAGGTGCTGGAGACCTCCGTCTCCCAGAACGTCCCCGTGCCCAGTGACTACGTGGCCGCCTGTCTCGGCGCCGCCCAGAATCCGGCGGTAACTGCCGCACCGCAGGCGGGCCGGCCGGCTCCCGCGCCGCCCCAGAAGCCCGCTTCCGCGGCCGCAGCCGGACCGGCCGGGGCCACGAAGAGTTCACCCGCGCCGCGCACCCCGGCCCGCCCGCGGCAGGCCCGGCCGAAGGCCACGCCGTCGCCGTCGCCGTCCATGGTGCCCACCGTCCGGCAGGCCATCGCCGCGTTCATGAGCGAGTCCTCCGGGCAGGCGGATGCCACCGCGATGTTGTTGCTGGGCACCCATCTCGGCTCTCACAACCGGCTGACCGTGCTGGAGGAGGACGGCGCCGCCGATCGGCTCGCCGAGTGGTGCCTCGGGCACTGGGGCGACGGTGGCGACCGCGCGCAGCGGTGCCTGAGCACGATCTGCAGGGCCGTCGACTTCTGGGGTGCCCGCGGCTGGCTCGCCTCCGATCCGGCCGCCGGGCTGCGCTGAGAGAGCCACCGGCCTCCGCCGAGCGGACCAGGAGCGGAAGTAGCAACTCTGTCTCCACGTAAAGGTAGGGGCCTGTTCATCCAGCCTCATACCTGCTTCACACCGACAAGACTCTCGCGTTAGGTTAGAGATGAACGGTCGGAACGCCGTCGTTCGTCCCGCCTCGGGCCACAGAGGCGGGGTCGCGGGGCCGTCGTTCCGAGGCGGCCGTCGGCCGCAGCCCGCGAGGCCATCCTCCTGTCCTGACACGCAGGTCTCGCGGGCCCGCACCCCGGCGCGGCTGCGGGCCGCATTCCCGACGCCGCCTGATCGGTCCGTCCCGAGTGCGCAAGGAGTCCGCATGCTGTCCTCGACCTCGCCCCCCGACGCCGGATCCGCCCGGGACGCGCCGGAGACCGAGCGCCTCGTGGCCGCCGCCGTACGCCTCGCGGGCACCCTCCCGGCCACGCGCCCCACGTTGGCCGTCGTGCGCGGCTGGAACCGCGGTGACCGGGAGCGGGCCCGGCTGCTGCGCGCACGCCTGGCCGAACACGGCATCCGCACCACGGAGTTGAGCCCCGCCCCCGAGGCCGGCGAGCGTGGCGGCCAGGACCGCGGCATCCGGGGCCCGGCCGTCGACCTGCTGGTCCACGCCGGAGGACCCCAGCCGGAGCAGGCCATGCGGGCCGCGGCCCTGTGGCAGCTGCCGCTGCTGATCGACCGCCCTGCGGGGCGGTCGGGCGGCGAGCTGAACGCCTTCGCAGGCCATCGCAGCCCCGTCATCGGCATCCATCTCCCCGCCGGCGGCTTCGGCGTCGCGGTGCGCGAGATCGTCCTGGTCTCACTGCAGCCGCACCCGGGCAATGCCCGCCTCATCCTCGACAACGAGAAGATCACCGCACCCGGCGACCGGCCCCTGCGCATCACCCTGACCGACCAGGGCCTGCTGGAGGCACGCGGCCACTCCTTCGGCAGGCGCCGCATCCGCCGCCTGCGCTTCGAACGCGCCTGGGGTACCTACCGGTTGGACGTGGACGGCGCCCCCGCCCGCGATGTGCGCGCCCCGCTGCGCATCGAGGCCCTGTCCGGCCGCCTGCACCTGCTGCACCCGTGAGCGCCGAGCAGCAGACTCTCACGTCACGTGAATGATGGAGGCGGTTCACCGGTTTTCCGTACGCTCCTGCCCCTGGATTTCTGGTGCAGTTCGCCGGATGGACCGGAGTGGTCTTGCCGAGCAACTCTCTCCCTGCGTTGGAGTGGAGTCGCTCGCCGACACAGTCGGCCTGCTTTCGAAGGCCGTTCGGGCCGCCCCGACAACTCCCGCACGCCGCACACCACCACGGCGCGCTGCTCATCGCCGCCGACGCCCGCCCGGAGTGGAGTCAGCAGGGCAGCCGGGTGAAGGCCGCCTGTGTGCGCCGTACCGGCGAGGACGGGCGCCCCGCCGTCCGACGGGCGCTGGTGGGCGTACTGACCGGAGAGACCCCGCGCGTGCCCTTCGGGACGCTCGCGGGCCACCCGGACGACCGGCCGAATACCGCTCGACGCTGCCGGAGAACGGTGCCGACACTCCCCGGCGCGGCATCGCCGTGTCGGTCACCGGCCGGGTGAGGCATGGAGGCGCCGCGAAAATGCCCGGGGAGGCATTGCCCCGTGTCGGTCGAGTTCAACCACACCATCGTTCTCACCCGTGACCGGGGGAAGTCCGCTCGCTTCCTCGCCCACATCCTGGGGCTGGGGGCGCTTGCGCGCCTCGTGGCGGCCGAGGTCCCGGTCCAGGCCGACCCGCACGGCAGGCAGCCGCGCCGGATCAACCGCGACGACGGCGGGCGGGGCGTGTACTTCCTGGATCCGGCCGGTCACGGCCTGGAGGTCATCACCCGCCCGTACGGCAGCGATTGGGACTCACCGCTGAACGGCGTCACCGAAGAGGTGCCGGGAGCCGCAGGCGGCTGACCACCACGCGGCCCGATGGCATCGAGGGACGCGGACCGCCATGGGCCGTGCCCCTCGTCTCGTATGACGACCGCCGGTGCGGCTCAGGCGCCCGTGCGGGCGTCGGCCTGGAGGCGGCGGCGGAGTGTGGCGGCGAAGTCCTCGGCCATTTCCAGGCGGGCCCGCAGGGTCTCGCAGCGGGCGTCGGCCACCTTCCGGTAGGAGTCGAGCCGCTCCCGAAGACGCTCACGCTCCTCACCGGCGGGCGGGGCGTCCGTGGCGGCGAGGCGGTCGGTGATGTCCAGCAGGTCGCGCATCTCCTCCAGGGAGAAGTCCAGCGGCTTCATCCGGCGGATCACCATCAGGCGCTCGACGTCGGAGTCCGTGTACAGCCGGAAGCCGCCCTTGCTGCGGGCCGAGGGGATCACCAGGCCCACTTCCTCGTAGTGGCGGATGGTGCGCAGCGACAAACCGGTCCGCTCGGCCACCTCGCCGATCTGCATCTGCCGCTGATCCGTCATCACCCCATGATCCCCTTCGTTGTTTCCTTCGATTTTCGTATCCGTAAAGCTGTCCGGCTTAAGTGATATGAATCACAGGGTCCTGGCGGGCGTTTACCTGTGTTTCACAAGTCGCAAGTCGCACTCTGCCCTCACGTCAGGGTAGAGTCTCTACGTGTTCACCGCCGCCGTCGAGACTGACGGCAGGAGTGAACGCCATGGCGTGGGCCCCGACCGGGCCCCGATGACATCCGAAGACTTCCGGGCCATGATGCCCGACCGGCAGCCGGACGGCTGTCACACAGATCGGCTGGGCCCCGCTGAAGTGGCCGGGCCGCCGAGGGATTCCGCCCCGTGCGTGCGCGGAGTCGTGTACGACGTGGACGCGTCCACCGGCTGGTGGCGCTCTGCCCGAACAGAAACGGTTGCATGTCCTCACTGCTGCCCGCAGCCCCCAGGTTCCGCCTGTCCAAGCCCGACTGGCTCGACTCCCCGAAGGTCTTCCGTACCGAGGTGCTGGCCGGTCTGGTCGTCGCCCTGGCGCTGATCCCCGAGGCGATCTCCTTCTCGATCATCGCCGGGGTCGACCCGGCGGTCGGCCTGTTCGCCTCCTTCACCATGGCCGTGGTGATCTCGGTCGTGGGCGGTCGCAAGGCGATGATCTCCGCCGCGACCGGCGCCATCGCCCTGGTCATCGCCCCGCTCAACCATGAGCACGGACTCGGCTACCTGATCGCCGCCGTCATCCTGGCCGGCGTCTTCCAGGTGATCCTGGGCGCGCTCGGGGTGGCCAAGCTGATGCGGTTCGTGCCGCGCAGCGTCATGGTCGGCTTCGTCAACGCCCTCGCCATCCTCATCTTCATGGCGCAGGTGCCGGAGCTGACGGGCGTGCCGTGGATGGTCTACCCGCTGGTCGTCGGCGGCCTGGCCCTGATGGTGTTCTTCCCGAAGGTCACCACGGTGATCCCGGCCCCGCTGGTCTCCATCGTCATCCTGACCGTGATCACCGTGGCCGCCGGGATCGCGGTGCCGACCGTCGGTGACAAGGGCCAACTGCCGTCCTCGCTGCCCGTGCCAGGCCTGCCGGACGTGCCCTTCACCATGGACACCCTGACCACCATCGCCCCCTACGCGTTCGCCATGGCGCTGGTCGGCCTGATGGAGTCGCTGATGACGGCCAAGCTGGTCGACGACATCACCGACACCCACTCGGGCAAGACCCGCGAGTCTCTCGGCCAGGGCGTCGCCAACATCGTCACCGGCTTCTTCGGCGGGATGGGCGGCTGCGCCATGATCGGCCAGACGATGATCAACGTACGGGTGGCCGGGGCCCGTACGCGCCTGTCGACGTTCCTGTCCGGCGTGTTCCTGATGGTGCTGTGCATCGCCTTCGGCCCGGTCGTCTCCGACATCCCGATGGCCGCTCTGGTCGCCGTCATGATCATGGTGTCGTTCGCGACCTTCGACTGGCACTCCGTCGCCCCGAAGACGCTCAAGCGGATGCCGCTCGGCGAGCTGACCGTCATGGTCGTCACGGTCGCCTGCGTGGTCGCCACCCACAACCTCGCCATCGGCGTCGTGGTGGGCTGCATCACCGCGATGGTGGTCTTCGCCAAGCGCGTCGCCCACATGGTCAACGTCTCCGGCGTCGTCGACCCCGACGGCAACCAGGTCGTCTACGCGGTCACCGGCGAGCTGTTCTTCGCCTCCTCCAACGACCTCGTCTACCAGTTCAACTACAAGGACGACCCGGACGACGTCGTCATAGACCTCTCCGACGCCCACATCTGGGACGCCTCGTCCGTCGCCGCCCTGGACGCGGTCGAGACCAAGTACGCCCAGCGGGGCAAGAAGGTCACCATCATCGGCCTGAACAAACCCAGCGCCGACATGCACGAACGCCTCGCCGGCCAGCTGACCGGCAGCCACTGACCGGACCGGCCGCCCTTCCCCGACCACGGACGTAGCGGGGGAGGGCGGCCTTTCCGCGCGCGGGCCGGGCCGGGACACCGCCCCGACGACCCGGAGCCTGGTCCGCGCCACCTCGATGCCGCTCCTCGGGGGCGAGGTTGCGGCCGCAGCTTCTGCCGGGTGCGGACGAGGTTTCCGTAGTGCTCGATGCGCACGGGACGGGGAGCCTCGATGTGGTAGCGGTCGGCGCTGAACCGCAACAACGTCTCGGGCCGGTGCGGATTGCGGGCCAGGGCGTCGTTCATCTGCGCAAGAAGACGCTCGGCCCGGCCCGCGTGCTTGCCCCGGTAACCGGGATCGCGACTCCGTCGGCTTCTCGAACAGTGTGCTGCGGCCCAGATCCGCCCTCACAGGCCCTCCTCAGCTCACGTCGATCGTCCATCACCCGATCGCTCCAGCAGCTGGCCCGGGCACATGCCACGCATGCATGGTCCGGCCAGCCGGATCCGTACCGCACGGCAGTGCCGAGGGTGTGGAAGAGGCAGGGGTGCGGGCGTCGGGAAAACAGAGCCGCACCCGCGGCGGCAAAGTCGCCCGAAGTGCCACACTCCGCGCTTCATGCCCGTCCCCCAGTTCCGCGCCGAGCTCGAAGTCCGTATCCCCGCCGACCGCGGACCCGGACGGTACGCCCGTTGCAGTACCGCCCAGCAAGAGCTCCAGAGCCGGCTCGACGCCCTGGGAGAGGCGGGCTGTGGTCCCGTCGTCGCGGAGAAGATCAGCACCCGGGGCATGGCCCGGCCGGAGTTCGTCAAGGCGATGGACTTCGCCCGCACCATCAGGAAGGCCGTCCCGCACCAGCGCGTGATGTTCACGGTGCACGAGATGAAGCGCCCGGGCCGCGGCGCCGAGCTGCTGACCATCGCCGAGGACCTGCGCCACCACGACATCCAGCTGGAACTCCTCACCGGCCCCCTCCAGCAGTCCGAGCGCGAGTACATCCGGGAGAAGTCCCTCGAAGGCCAGGCGTCGGCCCGCGAGCGCGGCCGGCACGGCGGTCGGCCCGAAGTCGTCGACGACATGGCCGCCTACGCCCGGTCCTTGCGGGCCAACGGCGTCCCCGTGCCTCAGGTCGCCTGCAAGGTCCTCATCACCTCGGGCCAAGAACAAGGGCGAACACCCCTCGGTCGCCACGGTCTACCGCATTCTCGCCGACGGCGACGACGTCACCGACCCCACGGCCTGAGCAGAGTCCGGGGCCCCTACGACAGCGGTCGGCACCCACCGGGAACCGGGGCGTCAGTGTCGCGCGAGGGCCCACGTGTCGGTGGTACGGTCGCCATGCTGGACCCATCCCAAGCCCCCGGGAGGGGCGATGTTCCTTGCCGCGCTGATCATCCTGGGGTGCGCGGCCCTGGTGGCGGCTGTGGCGACCAGGCCACCTGTCGGCTGGGGCTTCCGCTGGCGTTTCCCTCTGGTGGTCGTCCTGATCGCTGCGGCTGATGCCGGTCTCGTGGTGATGGCCGCCACTCGTTCGGACCGGCAGACCGGCCTGATCTCTCTCCTCGCGGCCGGGTTGCTGGTCTGCGGCACGCAGCGGCGCATGCGCGCCGTTCGCAGGCTCTGACTCCGTTCTGCCGGCTGGTCAGACTCCCAGCACGGCTTTCGCAGTCAGGAAGTAGATGATCAGGCCGGTGGCGTCGACGAGGGTGGTGACCATGGGGGCGGAGACGACGGCCGGGTCGATCCGCAGCCTCTTGGCCAGGAGCGGCATGGTGCCGCCGATGGTTGCCGCCCAGCCACAGATCAATACCAAGGTGATGCCGACTACCAGAGCGATCTTCGCGCTGACGAACACGGTGCCCACCACCAGCCCGAGTACGGCCAGCAGGGAGCCCAGGACCAGGCCCACCCGGCATTCGCGCCAGATCACCTTCAGCAGGTCCGACCCGCGGACCTCGCCGACCGCCAGGGCACGGACGCAGGCGGTGGCGGCCTGGGCGCCGGCGTTGCCGCCGGCGCCGATGAGCATGGGGATGAACAGGGCGAGGGACGCAACTTGCTCCAAAGTGGCCTCGAACGCCTGGGTCACACCGACCGTGAGGGTCGCCGCGATCAGCAGCAGGCTCAGCCACATCGCCCGGTAACGGGCGAGCTGCCAAACGGATGCGGCCATGTAGTGCCCGGCCCACGGCGCGGCACCGGCCTGACGGGCCACGTCCTCGGTGTCGGCGGCCTCGATGACCTCCACGGCATCGTCGATGGTGAACAGCCCGACGAGCCGGTCCTCGCTGTCGACCACGGGCAGGTTCAGGTCGTTGGTCTCCCGCATCAGCCGGGCCGCGGACTCGGCGGAGTCGGTGGCGTACGCGGAGGCCGGCTCGGTGACGACCAGCTTCGAGACCATGGTGTCCGGCGGGTTGAGCACCAGTTCGCGCAGCTCCACGATGCCGGTCAGCCGCCGCCCGGAATCGACCACGGGCAGTGTGTACACCGTCTCCGCGTCCGCTCCCTTCGCCCGTACGGTCCGCAGCGCCTGCTCAACGGTCAGATCCTGCGGCAGCGCCACCACCTCAGGGGTCATGTAGCGGCCGACCGAGCCTTCCGGGTAGCCGAGCAGTGCGGAAGTCATGCGCCGCTCGTTGGGGCTCAGCCCGGCCAGCACCCTCTTGGCGACCTTCGCCGGGGCCTCCTTCAGCATCCTGGCCCGGTCGTCGGGATCCATGCCCTCGATGAGATCCAGGAAGGAGCGGTCCCGCAGCCCTTCCAGGATCTGCTGCTGGTCGACCGGCTCCAGCTCCTCGAACACCGCCAGCGCCCGGTCCTTGTGCAGCAGCCGGAAGGCCACCCCGGCATCGACCGCGTCCATACGCGCCAGCTCATCGGCGATCACATGCGGCGGGTGCGTCTCGAGCCACTCCTGGGCGGCATCCAGCCGGTGCTCCTTGACGACGTCCTGCAATGACTCGGCAAGCTCCGTGCCCGGTTCGGGGGGCAGGTGTGACTGCGGCATGGCACATCCTCAGAGGCGGTGGACATCAGACGACAGGCACGAAGGGCACCGCCGGCACCGCTCTCCCAAAAGCGGAGAAGCGGCCCTACGCGGCGCCGGTATACGAACTAGGAGGCTCGCTGCGCATCACAGCACCACCCCCTGCTCTCAGATCCACTGCCAGCACCCGCTCCACACTGAGGAGAACGCGATCGCAGGATACCGTGCGCCGCCATCGAGAACGGCAGTCCTCCTCACGGCGACCAGAGCCTGTTCGGCCATGGTCGAAGCCTTGCAGGGACCTCAGGCTCAGCCAGTGTTCCGCGAGCCCGCGTCCCATTCCCTGGCCGGCTGGCGCGTAGCCGCGTGCCACGGCGTATAGCGCCTGCCACGGCGTCAGCTCGACCAACCGGCCGCACTCGGCCTGTGCGACGGGGCGTAGTTCGCGCCTTCTTTCCCGAGCCTGCCCGCTCCCGTTTCCCACTGCCCAGTAAGGCCGCCAGGCGGTGCAGGCGAGCCCCGCGGCGACGGACCGGCAGGGGAACGACGGCCGGCCGGAGCGCCACCAACAGCTGGATCCCGATGTAGGCGACTCCGGCGACCGGCAGGATCACGGCGCACCGGGCGGCAAGCCGGCGAACCGGCTCCGGAAGCGGCTGCACGCGTCCAGCGTACGCATCGGATGCCCTGTCCTCGGCGAACGGCCGGCCCGGACGGCAGGCGTCAGCTCCGGTAGTGCCGGCCCTCTTGGGGCAGGCACTGGTGAACCCCTGCCGAGCTGCCGAGCCGTCGACCGGTGACCGCGGAAGGCGGTGGCCACTACGGCGTCCCCTATCGGCGGCCCGTCAGACCGGTTCCGTTCGCATGGAACCATCCCAAAGTCAGGCAGAGGCGGCGCAACCGGCGAAGTGCCCGGTCCTCGCTCAATGAGAGCACGGAGTCCGTCGTGAGCAGGAAGAAGTCACTGTTCGGCCCATGCAGAAGCCTCAGCCTGCACGGGGGTCACGACGACTGGTTTCCCCATCTCGGAACGCGGGGAGTGCGCCCTCCGGCAGGCTGCTCAGGTCGGCCCCAATGGCCACTCCGAGGCGCCCCATGAGCGCCGGCTCGCTGCGGGCGAGCGCACCCTGCAGTCGCGCCCGCAGCTCCGTGTACGGCACAGGTGTGCCAGATCGTTGAGCAGCCATGCCAGGACCAACGAGACGGGCCGAGGATGCGCTGTACGCCGGACGGGCGGAGCTGCGAATGCGCCGCAGGGGACCGGCATGGCGGTGAGCTTCTTGGCGGTGGTGACGCCGGATTCAGCCGCCGCCGAGAAAGAGGGACAACTCGTCGATTCCGTCCTGGGAGCTGGCTGGGTCAGGCGTGTGTGCAGTTTCTGGCTGGTGGACAACCTCACGGGGCAGGGGCACGTCGAGCGGGCAGGCGAGCTGTTCGAGAACCTGTGCTCCCGCACCAACCATCTGGGGCTGTTGCCGGAGCAGATCGATCCCTCGGACGGCACGTTCCTCGGTAACTTTCCGCAGGCCATCAGCCATGTCGGCCTCGTCTCCAGCGCGGTCGCGCTCGCCCGAACCGCCCGCGGGGCGCACCCGGAGCTTTCCACGGGGGCCTGGTTCACCTGACCGGGCCGGCACGCCGACCGCCGTGAGACCGCCGGACCGCCACGGCTGTCCCGCGACGGAGGGACCGGCGGACGGATCCGCTCCCCGCCAGTGCTGCGGCGCGGTCGCGCTCGGAACGGCTGTGCGCCCGTCTGCCACACATTCGGGATTGATTGCCGCGATGCCGGGAACCCATGGCCGTCGATCGGTGTGCAGCCCAGGCCCTAGCTGTGCGGGAGTGCCGCGTGTCGGTGGGCCGGGTTCCAGTAAGGAGTTGGTGCGGTGCTGTTGCTGCTGGCTGCCCATGCGGGGGTCGCGGTGGCGATCCCCTGGTGGCAGCGGCGGCTGGGCCGTGCCGTGTGGGTCGTGGCGGCCCTGGTGCCGCTGGCCGCGGTGGTCTGGGCGTGCACGCGGGCGGCGCGGGTCCTGGACGGCGGGGAGTACGGGGAATCCCTGTCGTGGGCTGCGCCGCTGGGACTGACGGTGCACCTGCGGCTGGACGCCCTGTCCCTGCTGATGCTGTGGATCGTCGCCGGTGTCGGGGCCCTGGTGCTGCTGTACTGCGGGTACTACATCGAGCGGGACGCCGGCCGCCAGGCCGCGCTGCTGCTGGCCTTCGCCGGGGCGATGGCGGGGCTCGTCCTGGCCGACAACCTCTTCGTCCTGTACGTGTTCTGGGAGCTGACCACGATCGCGTCGTTCCTGCTCATCGCCGGGCGCGGGGAAGCGGCGGAGGAGCGGCGCGCCGCCCGGCAGGCGCTGCTGGTGACCGCGGCCGGCGGCCTGGTCATGCTGCTCGGCTTCGTCGTCCTGGGGCAGGCGGCCGGGACCTACCGGGTCTCGGCGATCGTCGCCGATCCCCCCGCAGGCGGGGCGGTGTCCGCGGCGGTGGTACTCGTCCTGGTCGGGGCGTTCGCCAAGTCCGCGCAGATGCCGCTGCACGGCTGGCTGCCCGCGGCCATGGTGGCTCCCACGCCGGTGAGCGCCTATCTGCACGCGGCGGCGATGGTCAAGGCAGGCGTCTACCTGGTGGCCCGACTGGCGCCCGCCCTGGCGGAGGTGGAGCCCTGGCGGCCGATGGTGCTCGCGGTGGGCCTGACCTCGCTGGTGCTGGCCGCGTGGCGGGCGCTGCGCGCGACCGACCTGAAGCTGCTGCTGGCCTACGGCACGATCAGCGAACTGGGCCTGCTCATCGCCCTGCTGGGGGCCGGAACGCGGACCGCCGCGCTGGCCGGGGCGGTGCTGCTGCTCGCGCACGCGGCGTTCAAGTCGGCGCTGTTCCTCACGGTCGGGATCGTGGACCACCAGACGGGGACGCGGGACATCCGGGAACTGTCGGGCCTGTGGCGCCGCATGCCGGTCCTGTGCGCGGTCGCCGTGCTCGCCGCCGCGTCGATGGCCGGTCTTCCGCCGCTGGTCGGCTACCTGGGCAAGGAAGCGTACTTCGAGGCGTTCCTGCACGGCACCCAGCTCGACGGGCACGGACCGCTGACGGTGGTGCTGCTGATCGGCTCCGCGCTGACCGTGGCGTATGCCGCGCGGTTCATGCACGGGGCCTTCGGGGGGCGCCTTGGTGGGGCGGTGAACGCGGCCGAGCGCCCGGAGGCGGGGTTCGTCGCGCCGGTGGCCGTGCTGGCGGTCGCGGGTCTTGCCCTGGGCGTGGGATACGCGGGCACGGCGGCCGTCGTGACCGCCTACGCCGACGTCTATCCGCCCGGCGAGCAGGGGCCGTACGAGCTGTCCTTGTGGCACGGTTTCACGGCCGTGCTGGGCCTGTCGGCGCTGAGCCTGGTGCTGGGCGGTCTGCTGCATCTGGGCAGGCGCTCGCTGCCTGTCACGCGCCGCCTGCCCGACGTGCAGGGCGCCTTCGACCGCACTGTCGCGGCCGTCGACCGGCTGGCCCTGGCCGCGACCCGGCACACGCAGGTCGGCTCGCTGCCGCTCTACCTGACGGTGCTGCTGACGACCGTGGTGGCGGTGCCCGGCGCGGCGCTGGCGGCCGCGGCGCCGGCGCTGGGCTCCCCGCGGCTGTGGTGGTCACCGGCCGAACCGCTGCTGGCCGTGGTGGTGCTGACGGCGGCCGCGGCGGTGGTGGCCACCCGGCACCGGCTGACCGGCATTCTCCTGGCCGGCGCCGTCGGCTACGGGGTGGCCGGAGCGTTCGTGGTGCGGGGCGCGCCGGATCTGGCGCTCACGCAGTTCCTCGTCGAGACCATGACCCTGATCGTGGTGGTGCTGGTGCTGCGCCGGATGCCGGCCCGGTTCAGTCCCGGCCGGACGATGACCCGGGTGCGCCTGGTAAGGGCTGGCGCGGCTGGCGCTGTCGGTGTCCTCGTCATCTGCTTCGCGCTGGTGACGTCCGCCGCGCGTACGGCTCCGGCGATCTCGGCGGGGTACGCGGACCGTATGGCGGAGGCGGGCGCCGACAACATCGTCAACGCGATCCTGGTCGACTTCCGCGCGCTGGACACGCTGGGCGAGATCTCGGTGCTGCTGGTGGCCTCCGTCGGGGTCGTCAGTCTGGTCCGGATCGGTGGCCGCGGTGGGGTGCGGGCTCCTGACGGCGGAGACGGCGGACCCGGCAGCCTGTTCCCGACGGCGCACTGGGACGAGCCGGAGCAGACCTGGCTGTCCGGTGCGGGGGAGCGGCCCGGCGGTGAGCGTTCGATGCTGCTGGAGGTGGCCACCCGGTTGCTGTTCCCCTCGATCCTGGTGCTGTCGCTGTTCCTGCTGTTCTCCGGGCACTACCGTCCCGGCGGCGGGTTCGCCGGCGGCCTGGTGGCGGGTCAGGCGTTCGTACTGCGGTACCTGGTGGGCGGGCGCGCGGATCTCGGGGCCGCCATACGGGTACCGGCGGCTGCGGTCGCGGGCTCGGGGCTGCTGCTCGCCGCCGCCGTAGGGCTGTTCCCGCTGCTCCTCGGCGGCGCGCCCCTGGAGAGCGCGGTGGTGACGCTTCACCCGCCGGTGGTGGGCACGGTGAAGTTCGCGACCAGTCTGTTCTTCGACATCGGTGTCTACCTGCTCGTCGTCGGCGTCGTCCTCAAGTTGCTGTCGGCGGTGGGCGTCTCCCTCGGCCGGGACAAGGCCGGAGCGGACGACGCCCCGGCCACAGCCGGCGACGAGAAGAAAGGCGGGGCGCGGTGAACCAGATCGACGTGACGATGTCCCTGATGGTCGGTGGTCTGTTCGCTGTGGGTTTCTACCTGATGCTGCAGCGGTCGCTGATGCGGATCCTCCTCGGGTTCATCCTCATGGGGCACGGAACCAACCTGCTGCTCCTGGTGGCCGGGGGCTCGCCCGGTCGGCCCCCGGTGCTGGAGGGACAGACCACCGACCCGCCGCGGATCGCCGACCCGTTGCCCCAGGCCATGGCGCTGACGGCGATCGTGATCACGTTCGGTCTCACGGCGTTCCTGGTGGCCCTGGCCTACCGGTCCTGGCGTCTGTCCGGGCACGACGAGGTGCGCGACGACGTGGAGGACCGGCGCATCGGCACCGTGTGGGAACGCGCCGAGGCCGACCCCGTCACGGACCGGACCACGGGCGGAGCCGCGCCGGGGGAAGACCGATGACGGCGGCACTGCTCGCTCTGCCCGTGCTGCTGCCGGCTCTCGGCGCCGGTCTGTCCCTGCTCGGTATGCCGCGCACGGTGGTGCGCGGGCTCAGCACCGGCGTCCTCGCGGCAGTCGTCGCCTGCGGCGCGGCGCTCCTGGTGCTGGCCGACCGGCGCGGCCCCCAGGCCCTGCAGGTCGGCGACTGGCCCGCGCCCCTGGGCATCACCCTGGTGGCCGACCGGCTGTCGGCCCTGCTGCTCACCGTGTCGGCGCTGGTGGCGCTGGCGGTGCTGGTCTTCGCCATCGGCCAGGG
Organism: Streptomyces sp. TRM70350; assembly: GCF_019219825.1. Taxonomy (GTDB): domain Bacteria; phylum Actinomycetota; class Actinomycetes; order Streptomycetales; family Streptomycetaceae; genus Streptomyces. The sequence continues at coordinate 211,823 of NZ_JAHUXH010000009.1, forward strand.
CACCGCCGAGGACCGCCGCCGCTCGGCGGCGGTCTTCCACCCCGCCTACCTGCTGCTCGTCACGGGCGTGAGCCTGGCCTACCTCACCGGGGACCTGTTCAACCTCTTCGTCGCCTTCGAGGTGATGCTCGCCGCCTCCTACGTGCTGATCACGCTGGACGCGGACGAGAACCGCACCCGTGCGGGGATGACGTACACGATCGTCAGCCTGACGTCGTCGCTGCTGTTCCTGTCCCTGGTCGCCCTGGTGTACGCGGCGACCGGCACCGTCACCCTGGCACAACTGGGACCACGGCTGGCGGAACTGCCGGACGGCCTGCGCTCGGCCCTGGCCCTGCTGCTCCTGGCCGTCCTCGGCATCAAGGCGGCGATCGTCCCGCTGCACTTCTGGCTGCCCGACAGTTATCCCACCGCGCCCGCTCCGATCACGGCCGTGTTCGCCGCCCTGCTGACCAAGGTCGGCGTGTACGCCCTGCTGCGCACCCAGACGCTGCTCTTCCCCCGCACCGGTGTGTGGACGCTGCTCGCCTGCGCGGCGATCATCACCATGATCGTGGGCATCCTCGGTGCCATCGCCCAGGACGACCTCAACCGGCTGCTGTCCTTCACCCTCGTCAGCCACATCGGCTTCATGCTGTTCGGCCTCGCCCTGTTCGACACCCGCGGGCTGACCGGCACCATCCTGTACGTCGTCCACCACATCGTCGTCCAGGCGGCCCTGTTCCTCGTCGCCGGTCTCGCCGTGCGCCGAGCGGGCACCGCCGCACTGCACCGCATGGCGAAGCGGCCGCCTCCCGGCGCGCTGGTCGTCGTGCTGTTCGCCGTCCCGGCTCTGAGCCTGTCCGGCATCCCGCCGTTCTCCGGCTTCGTGGCCAAGCTGGCCCTGCTGCAGGCGGGCGTCGCGCAGGGCGGGCCGACGGCGTACAGCCTCGCCGCGGCCGCCCTGCTCACCAGCCTGCTGACGCTCTACGCCATGACCCGCGTCGGGACGTCGGCGTTCATGGGACGGCCACCGGACCCCGGGAAGGCCCGTCCCCCGAGGCCACCGGACGCCCGGCGTGCCCGTCCGCGCGGGACCCGGCTCATGCTCGCCGCCACGGCCGGTATGACCGCGACCGGGGTCGCGGTCGCAGTCTGCGCCGGCCCGCTCGCCCGTCTCAGCCAGCAGGCCGCCGACGACCTGCTGCAACCGCGCGCCTACCGGTCGGCCGTCCTGGGGGAGGGAAACCCGTGATCCGTTCCCTGATCCGTCCGGAACGGGCCCGCCGGGGCGTGCGTCACCTGCCGATGATCGCCTGGCTGTGGATCCTGTGGGTCCTGCTGTGGGGATCCACCGGCGCGGTAGTCCTCATCGGTGGCCTGCTCGTCGCCGTCGGGGTGGTCCTGGCCTTCCCGCTGCCCGCCGTCCTGCCCGGAGCCGTACCCAGGCCGCTGCGCACCGTACGAGCGCTGGTCCATCTGCTCACGGACCTCGTCGGGTCGGGGGCCATCGTCGCCTGGCAGGTCGTCCGCCACGGCAGGAATACCTCCTCGGCGATCATCGAAGTCCCCTTGCACGTCGACAGCGACCTGCTGATCACAGCCGTCGCCGAACTCACCACCATGACCCCCGGAACCCTCGTGGCGGAGATCGACCGGCGCCGCAAACGCCTGTACGTGCACGCGCTGCCGATCCGCGACCTGCACGACATCACCCATCGGCGGGACCAAGTACAGGCCGCGGAGGGCCGGGTCGCACGCGCCGTCGGCCACCGCCACAGCGCCGACCAACTCGGACCGGAAGCAGGTCCTCCGGGCACCACCCCGCGACGCATCCGAAGGAGGAAACCATGATCATCGTCTACGGCGCCACGCTGGCCATGATCGCGGTGGCCGGCCTGCTCACCCTGCTGCGTCTCGTCCGCGGCCCGCTTGCCCTCGACCGCATCATGGCGCTCGACGTCCTCGTCACCATGGCCATCGCCGCGATCGCCGTGGGCATGACGGTACGCGAGGACACCACCGCCATCCCCGTGGTCGTCGTTCTCGCCCTACTGGCCTTCATCGGGTCGGTGACGGCAGCCCACCTGATCGAGAAACGGGAAGGCATGCGATGACAACCGCGCGTGACGTGTTCACCGCCGTCCTGTTCCTCACCGGCGCGGTCTTCTGCCTGCTCGGCGCCCTCGGCCTGCTCCGCTTCCCGGACACCGCGAGCCGTCTCCACGCCGCCGCCAAGGCCCAGACTCTCGGCCTGCTGCTCACCTTGGCCGGAGCGGCCGCGCAGGCGCCCGCGCGCCATGCCCCCGTCCTGCTGCTCGTCGCCCTCTTCCAGCTGCTCACCGCCCCGATCACCAGCCAGATCATCGGCCGTACCGCCTACCGCACCCACGGCCTCGACCACGACCTGCTGTTCCGCGACGAACTCGCGGACCGCCTCGCGCGCGAGGGCACCCCCCTCCACGAACACGACCGGCCGGAGCGCGATGAGGACTCCGAACGCTGAACGCGCCTGTGCGAGCTCACGGTCGTCGACGGGCCGTCCGACGAGCCGGCGGACATCCGGGTCTCAGCCGCCTGCGGCACGAGCGGGGCGCCGCCTGGAGGACCCGTGGCAACGGCGGACGGGTGCGGTGACGTTTGCGCCGGTCGCCGGGAGGTAACCCGTCAGGCCCCCAGGGTGGCTGCGCCCGGCGGAGCAGATGTGCATCAGGGGAGGCGGAAGGGGCGATGGCGCATGAAGGTGTCCGACTACATCCTCCAGCGGTTGCGCGAGTGGGAGGTCGACCACGTCTTCGCCTATGCCGGCGACGGCATCAACGGTCTGCTGGCGGCATGGGGACGCGCCGACAACCACCCCAGGTTCGTTCAGTCCCGGCATGAGGAGATGTCCGCCTTCCAGGCCGTGGGGTACGCGAAGTTCTCCGGCAAGGTGGGTGTCTGCGCGGCGACCTCGGGCCCGGGCGCGATCCACCTGCTCAACGGCCTGTACGACGCGAAACTCGACCATGTCCCCGTGGTCGCGCTGGTCGGACAGACCAACCGGAGCGCGATGGGCGGCTCGTACCAGCAGGAGGTCGACCTGCAGAACCTGTACAAGGACGTGGCCTCGGAGTTCTGCGAGACGGCGATGGTGCCGGAGCAGCTTCCGAACCTCATCGACCGGGCGATGCGCACCGCGTACGCCAAGCGCACCGTCACAGCGATCATCATCCCCGCCGACGTACAGGAACTGGACTACAGCCCGCCGACGCACGCCTTCAAGATGGTGCCCTCCAGCATGGGGCTCAGCCACTACGCCCCGGTGCCCGCCGACACGGACATCGCGCAGGCCGCCGACGTCCTCAACGCCGGTGAGAAGGTGGCCGTCCTCATCGGCCAGGGCGCCCGCGGGGCCCGCGCCGAGGTGGAGGAGCTGGCGGACATCCTCGGCGCCGGTGTCGCCAAGGCACTGCTGGGCAAGGACGTCCTCCCCGACGACCTGCCCTACGTCACCGGCGCCATCGGCCTGCTCGGCACCCGCCCCTCGTACGAGCTGATGCGGGACTGCGACACCCTGCTCATGATCGGCTCCAGCTTCCCGTACACGCAGTTCATGCCGGAGCTGGACCAGGCCCGGGCGGTGCAGATCGACATCGACCCGCACATGATCGGCCTGCGGTACCCCTTCGAGGTCAACCTCGTCGGCGACGCCCGCGAGACACTGCGCCGACTGCTGCCGCACCTGCGCCGCAAGGACAACCGCGCCTGGCGCGAGAAGATCGAGAAGAACGTCGCCCGCTGGTGGGAGGTCATGCAGCGCCGCGCCGCCGTCGACGCCGACCCGATCAACCCGGAGTACGTGGTGCACGCCCTGGACGGCAGGCTCCCCGACGACGCCATCATCAGCGCCGACTCCGGTTCGGCCGCCAACTGGTACGCCCGTCACCTGCGGCTGCGCGGCCGGATGCGCGGCTCCCTGTCGGGCACGCTGGCCACGATGGGGCCGGGTGTGCCGTATGCGATCGGCGCGAAGTTCGCCCACCCGGATCGTCCAGCCATCGCCCTCGTCGGCGACGGTGCCATGCAGATGAACGGGATGATGGAAATGGTCACGGCCGCCAAGTACTGGCCGCAGTGGCCCGACCCGCGTCTCATCGTGGCCGTCCTCAACAACCACGACCTCAACCAGGTCACCTGGGAGATGCGAGCGATGGAGGGCGCGCCCCAGTTCGAGGAGTCGCAAGCCATCCCCGACCTGCCGTACGCGGAGATCGCGCAGCGCATCGGGCTGGAGGGGGTCCGGGTGGAGAAGCCCGAGCAGGTCGAGACGGCCTGGGACCGGGCGCTTTCGGCCGACCGGCCCTTCGTCATCGACTTCCGCACCGACCCGGCCGTGCCGCCCATCCCGCCGCACGCGGAGCTGGACCAGATAGAGGCCGCCGCCGCGGCGATTCTCCGGGGCGACAGCGACCGCGGCTCCATGATCAAGCAGGGAGTCAAGGCCAAGGTGCAGGAGATGCTCCCCGGCACTCGGCACCGGGAGGACCGGCCCGGCGCCGGCCCCGACGACAGCGCCGGTGGGAAACCGGGACCCTAACTGCGTCCCTGGAGCCGCTTGCGGAGCAGCAGAGCCATAGTCAGTGCCCCGACCGCCGCACCTCCCGCCGCGGCCGGTCGCAGCAGAGCACGTGGACCAGGGCGTGACGGGCGCTCGGGCTCGGTGCTTCCTCCCCGGAGCGCGGCGGCCAGGACCTCGGCCAGGTGCAGAGGGCGGCGCCCGGTGCCGGCCTGTTCGACCTGCGTGCGGCAGCTGAAGCCGTCCGCCAGGATCAGTGTCGTCGCGTCCGCGTCCCGTACGGCCGGAAGCAGTCCCGCTTCCGCGCACGCCATGGAGACGTCGTAGTGGCCCTTCTCGAAGCCGAAGTTGCCGGCCAGCCCGCAGCAGCCCTCGTCCAGTACGTCGGCGGTGACGCCCGCGCGTTTCAGCAGCTCGCGGTCGGCGTCGAAGCCCATCACGGCGTACTGGTGGCAGTGGCGTTGGACCAGCGCGCGGGCGTCGACGGCGGGCGGGTCCCAGTCCTCGGCGCGTTCCACGAGCAGCTCGGCCAGGGTCCGGGTCTGCTCCCGCAGACGTTCGATGTCCGGGTCGTTCGGGAGGAGTTCCGGGGCGTCGGCGCGGAAGACGGCGGTGCAGCTGGGTTCCAGTCCCACCACGGGTGTGCCCCGGCGCAGGTCCTCGCGCAGTACGTCGATGGTGTGCGCGAGGACGCGTTTGGCGACGTTCAGCTGGCCTGTGGAGATCCAGGTCAGTGCGCAACACACCGCCGCCCGGGGCACCTTGACGCGGAAGCCCGCGGCCTCCAGGACCTCGACGGCGGCCTTGCCGATCGCGGGGTGGAAGTGGTCGGTGAAGGTGTCGGGCCACACCACGACCTCGCCGCGGTGTCCGTCGCCGCGCGGTCCGTCCCGCTCGCGCCACCAGTCGGTGAAGCGCTGCTCGGCGAAGAGGGGCAGGTCCCGTTCGGGGGCGATGCCGCCGAGGACCTTCGCCACGCGGGTCACCCAGGGCAGGGAGGTCAGTGCGTTGACCGTGCGGGGGGCCAGCGCGGCGACACGGGCGGCGGCGGGCAGCCAGCCCATCGAGTAGTGGGCGCGGGGGCGCAGCCGCCCCGCGTAGTGGTGGTGCAGGAACTCGGCCTTGTAGGTGGCCATGTCGACGTTGACGGGGCAGTCCGTCTTGCAGCCCTTGCAGGCCAGGCAGAGATCGAGGGCGTCGTGCACCTCGCGGGAGCGCCAGTCGGAGGGGACGGGTGAGTCGTTGCGGACCATCTCGAACAGCAGACGTGCCCGGCCGCGCGTGGAGTGTTCCTCCTCGCGGGTGGCGCGGTAGCTGGGGCACATCACACCGCCCTCCAGGGACCGGCACTTGCCGACGCCGACGCAGCGGGCGGCGGCCCGGCTGAACTTGCCGTCGTCGTGCGGATAGGCGAAGGCGGTGTCCGGCTTCCAGGGACGGTAGTCCGCCCCCAGGCGCAGGTTCTCGTCCAAGCGGTAGGGCCGTACGACCTTGCCGGGGTTCATGCGGTCGCCCGGGTCGAACAGTCCCTTCAGCCGCTGGAACCCCTCGACCAGCTCGGGCCCGAACATCTTCACCAGCAGCTCGCCCCGCGCCTGCCCGTCGCCGTGCTCGCCGGACAGCGACCCGCCGTAGGCGACGACCAGGTCGGCGGCCTTCTCCACGAAGGCCCTCATCCGGGCCACGCCCTCCTCGGACTCCAGGTCGAAGGGGATGCGGGTGTGGACGCAGCCGTGACCGAAGTGGCCGTACACCGAGGGCTGCCCGTAGCCGAACTCCTCGTACATCTGCTTCAGGTCGCGCAGGTAGTCACCGAGGCGCTCGACCGGAACGGCCGAGTCCTCCCAGCCCTCCCATGTGTCGGGCTCCCCCGGGACGTGGGCCGTCGCCCCCAGACCGGACTCACGCACCAGCCACAGCTCGCGCATCTGCTGCTCGTCGTCGTACCAGGTGTGGTCGGCCGCGCCCGGTGCCGCCTCGATCAGCGCCCTGGTCCTCTCCCGCACCTGCTCACGGGTGTCACCGTGGAACTGGACCATCAGGTACGCCTGTCCGTCGGGAAGCTTCGCCAGGGCCTCGGGGTTGAGGTCCTTCTTGCGCTGGTAGTGGACCAGCCGGCGGTCCACGCCCTCCAAAGCCAGCGGCTTGTGTTCCAGGACGGCCGGTACGTGGTCGGCGGCCTCGCAGATGTCCCGGTAGCCGAGGACCACCAGTGAGCGGTGCGGGGGCACGGGCACCAGCTCCAGTTCGGCGCGCAGAACGGTGACGAGCGTGGACTCCGAACCGGTCAGCAACCCGGCCACGTCGAAGCCGTGCTCGGGCAGGAGCGAGTCGAGGTTGTAGCCGGACACCCGGCGGGGGATGTCGGGGAAGCGTTCCCGGACGAGGTCGGCGTACCGGTCCCGCAGGGCCGCCATCCCCCGGTACAGCTCGGCCTGCCGGCCCTCGCCGGACATCAGCCGCTCCAGTTCGCCCGTCTCGGTCCGGCCGACCCACATGCGGACCCCGTCGTAGGTCAGCACCTGAAGGCGGTGCAGGTTGTCGACGACCTTGCCGTACGCCTGGGCCGTCGAGCCGCACGAGTTGTTGCCGATCATTCCGCCGATGGTGCAGTTCGGGTGGGTGGCGGGCCTCGGCCCGTACTGCAGGCCGTACTCGGCGAGCTGCCGGTTCAGATCGTCCAGCACGATCCCCGGCTCGACGACGCACCGCCGCCTCTCGGCGTCCACCGACACCAGCCGGTTGCAGTACTTGCTCCAGTCCACAACGACGGCGGTGTTGCAGCACTCTCCGGCCAGGCTGGTGCCGCCGCCCCGGGACAGCAAGGGGGCGCCGTGCTCCCGGCAGACCGCCACGGCCTCCTCGGCCGCTTCAATGGTGCGCGGGATCACGACCCCGATGGGCACCTGCCGGTAGTTGGAGGCGTCCGTCGAATACGCCCCACGTGTGCCCGCGTCGAAACGGACCTCGCCGTCGACGCGGGCCTGCAGGTTCCGTCGCAGTGTTTCGGCATCCACTTCTGCCGAGGTCCGGCGGACAACGGGCGGGGGTAGATCGACCGGGTTCATACACTGCCTTCCACTCACGGATACCTGACCGGGCGTCACAGGGCCGACGGTCGATGCCGCCCCCCGTCAGGGCTTTCTGCCCCCGCCGACGCCTGCGGCTTGCGGCCGGCAGCCCGGGCGATGTGCCGGGCGCCACGGATACGGCCTCGAAGGCGGTCTTCCCGGTCCATCGAACCCGGTCACCCATCGAACCCGGTCACCCGGTTTCCTCAGCGTCACCCGGGACGCCGCGCCGTGCACCCCGAGGACAAGCGGCGCCAACCACCGGGCCCGGGTAACCCTGCCGTCTCAGCGGCAAACCGGTTCGGCGTTGTTCGGCACGCTCTCTCCCAGTTGCCTGGGCTCGGCAACGAGCCACGGTGCTGTGCGATGGCCGATCCCATCACCCTCTTACGCCTCACGTGTCGCCCGGCGGGTACTCGTGTACGGCCTTGACCGGAGGTCCGCGTTCCGTGAAACGGCGTGCAGGGAGGGAGTGGATGCGATGATCGGCTGCGGCCCTCGCGCGATGGCCGGGATGTTCGCCCGGGCGCTCCTGGTCGCTCTGGCGTGCGTGCTCGGGCTGCCCGCCGCCGGTGCGGCGCAGGAGTCGCGTGTCCTGGTGACGCGGGTGGACGGCACGATCACGCCGGTCATCGCGGACCACCTTCAGGAGGGGCTGCGCACCGCGGAACGGGGCGGCTACGCCGCGTACGTGGTGGAGATCGACACACCGGGCGGTCTGCTGGTGTCCACCAGGGAGATCGTGCAGGACTTCCTGTCCTCGCCGGTGCCGGTCATCGCCTATGTCACGCCCGCGGGTGCGAGGGCGGCGTCGGCCGGTGCCTACATCACGATGTCCGCGCACGTCGCCGCGATGGCACCCGGCACGCACATCGGCGCGGCGACACCGGTGACCGGGCAGGGGGAGGAGGCGAGCGACAAGGTGGTCAACGACTCGGCCGCGTTCGCCGTGTCGATCGCCGAGCGCCGCGACCGCAACACCGAGCTCGCCGAGAGCATGGTGCGTGAAGGGACATCGGTCGCCGACCGGGAGGCCCTGCGGGACAACGTCGTCGACCTCGTGTCGCCCTCCAGAAGTTCGCTGCTCGACGAGGTGGACGGACGCACGGTCGTCGTGGGACCGCAGGACGCCGCCCGTGAGGTCGTGCTGCACACCGCGGACGCCCGGGTGGTCGAGCACGACCTGGGGTTCTTCGGCAACCTGCGGCAGTGGCTGGCCAGCCCGGAACTGGCGTTCTTGTTCCTGTCCATCGGAACCCTCGCCGTCCTCTACGAGCTGGCCGCACCGGGCATCGGCTTCGCCGGCGTTCTCGGCGGCATCCTGCTGGTGCTGGGTTTCGTGGCGTTGAGTGTGCTGCCGTTCAACGTCGGCGGGCTGCTGCTGCTCCTGCTGGCCGCCGGACTGTTCCTCGGCGAAGTCCTCACGCCGGGAGTCGGCGTGTTCGCCGCAGGGGGGACCGCTTCGCTGGTGATGGCCGGGATCCTGCTGTTCCGGGGAGAGCTCCGCGTCGATCCCGCGGTGCTGTGGCCCACCGCCCTCGTCGTCGGAGGTGGAGCGCTCATCGCGGGCCGCCTCGCCTGGCGGGCACGCCGCGCCCCCACCCTGGGCGGCAAGGACGCCCTGGTGGGACAGGAGGCAGTGGTCACGCGCACCGAGGGCGGTGCCGGTCAGGTCCTGCTCGACGGAGCGTGGTGGACGGTACGCGGACGCCACGGCCCGGTGGGAGAGGGAAGCCGCGTGCGCGTGGTGGCCCGCGAGGGACTCGACCTCATCGTCGAAGACGCACCCAGCCCCGGCGAGGACCGGGGGCCCACGGAGGAGGAACCATGAACGGCGCACTGACCGGCATCATCGTCGCGGCGGCCGTCGCGCTGCTGCTCCTGCTCATGGCCGTCAAGATCGTCCCCGAGTACGAACGCGGAGTGATCTTCCGCCTCGGACGCATCATCGGAGCCAAGGGGCCCGGCCTCTTCGTGATCATTCCCTTCGTCGACCGCATGGTCCGTGTGTCTTTGCGGACGGTCACGATGGACATCCCGCCGCAGGACATCATCACCAAGGACAACGTCACCGTACGGGTCAACGCCGTGACCTACTTCAACGTCGTCGACCCCAACCGCTCGGTGGTCGCCATCGAGGACCACATCAAGGGGACCTCGCAGGTCGCCCAGACCACCCTGCGCAGCATCCTCGGCCAGATCGACCTGGACGAACTGCTGGTCAACCGGGACGAGATCAACCAGAGGCTGCAGCAGATCATCGACCGCGTCACCAACCCGTGGGGCGTCAAGGTCACCCTCGTCGAGGTCAAGGACGTCGAACTGCCGCAGCCCATGCGCCGTGCCATGGCCCGCCAGGCGGAGGCCGAGCGCGACCGACGGGCCAAGGTCATCCACGCCAAGGGCGAGTACGAGGCCGCCGAGACCCTGGCCGACGCCGCCGACCGTCTCGAAGGCCATCCCGCCGCACTCCACCTGCGGATCCTGTCCACCATGGCCGAGATCACCAGTGAACGGAACTCCACCCTCATCTTCCCGCTCCCCATGGAGGTGCTGCGCCTCGTCGACACGCTCCGCCCGTCCGACACGACCGCCGCCGTGACGAAGTCATGACCACGCCCCCTGGGGCTCCTCCGGCTTCGTCATGCGCTGAACACCGAGGTGACCGACATGAGTTCCGCGATGAACGAAAACCACGCGTTCGCTCGGATCGAACGACGTCTGGCCCGTGAGGATCCCGAACTGGTCCGGCGCCTCAGCGCCATCAACAGCCAGTTCCCCGACATGGTGGACGAACGGGTCACGGCAACCGAGGAGCGGCTCATGGACCACACCGAGGAGCGGCTCACTCAAGACGGCCTTGCCACAGACCGGGCCGCCGAGGAGCACCTCGCCGAGCAGTCCGAAGACGGCGGCCCCAGGCGCTCATGGACTGCCGTGATCGCCGTGGTGCTGGTCGCTGTGGCCGTCCTCGGACTGCTGCTCACCGCGATCCTGTCGGCACCCGGCGGCAAGCAGGAGCCGTTGCAGCCACACGGGCTCGCTCCTCCTCCTGCGGCCTCTGACTGACCTTGGGCGACCCGGCCGGAACACTGGTCAAACGCTCTGAGGAGGCTTCGCTCGTGGTGCTGGGGCATCGCGGCGGTGCCGGGTTCCCGCGCCTGCCCCTGGGGTCGGTGAGCCTGCACGTGGCAACGCACGCCGAGTGCCCTGTGCTGACTGTCCACGGTCACCCTCGCCCGGTCGTGAAACGCCTCCAGACGCTCTCTCACCGCGCGGGGAGCAGCAGGGCTTCATTGGTGTAGTCGATGGTGATGCGCCCGAAGCCGCTGAGGACGTCCGAGCCGAGCAGGCCCTCGATCGGCTGGCCGAGCAGGCCCTCGATCGGCTGGGTCTGTGACGATTCCGGCATGTCGATGACGGCGGCGTCGGTTGCCTCGAGGGTGACCTCCCCGGCCCTCCAGTCGCGCATCTCGACCACGGGCGCGCGGTCCGTGCCGATGACTCCGCTGATGGGCCGCCGTTCCCCTGTTCTGGGCAGATTCAGCTCGCGGGCGACATCGTCGTCGACGACACTGGCGGAGGCGCCGGTGTCCAGCACGAAGGTGAAGGGCCCCTCGCCTTCGATGGTGATGGGCACCAGGGCCATGGTCTGCCCGCCGCGTTCGACGACCGTGATAGGGACCCGACGGGTATCGGTTGCTTCCGGCGACTGTGCAGTGGAATCCGTCGGGGCGTCGGCGCATCCCGCCACGAGTGCGGTTGCGAGGCCGAGCGCCGCACAGCCTGCGGTGAGACCCATGAGAAAAGGCATGGCGCCGCCCTTCGGCTCGCGCTGATTGCCTGCCCCGGTTCCCCGCCCGTCCCCAGACCAAACGTTGCGCCGCAGGAGGCCGGGCATGCGGTGGTAGGCGGAAGGCAACGAGGTCCGTGGTTCGGGCGTCAAGGTGTGGCAGGCGGGAGTGAGCCCGCCGGATGCCTGCTGGACGTGCCCGTCATCACGGGCCGAGGAGCTCCAGCAGGTAGCGACACCCGCGCGGAGGGGACCGGCGTGGTCGCAGTGGCGCCGGTGCGGGCCGTTCGATCGCAGGCACGTCTCCCCCCGTGTGCCGCTGCTCAGGTGTGCCCGAGTTCGAGCACGGTCTTGATGTCGTCGCGCTCTCGTTCGTAGGCGGCGCGAAAGCGGGTCAGTGGCACCCTGCGGGTGATGAGCCGGTCGAGCCAGTCCTGGTCCGCCGCGGCGAGTACCGTGGCGGCTTGGGTGTAGTGGTCCCGGTTGGCGTTGACCGACCCGATCACCGCGGCGTTGTCCATGACCATGGTGCGGTTGAGGTGCCCCGCGTCCACCTCCAGGGTCCGCCCGACCGGGGAGACACCGGTCAGGCACAGCACGCCGTAGGGCCCGATGGCGGCCATGGCCCCGAACGCCACGGCGGCGGCTCCGGTCGCCTCGATCACGATGTCCGGCCGTATCGTCTCCATGGTCTGGTCGATCCCGTCGCTGTGGTAGTGCGCGCCGAGGGTTCGTACGAGGCTCGGTTTGGGACCACTCGTGACGCGGTCCAGGACGTGGACGTCCAGGCCCCGCTGCACGCCTACCAGTGCCGCCAGAAGCCCAATGGGGCCGGCGCCGGTGACGAGCACCGACCGCGGATCGGCCCAGGAGCGGGCCTGGACGTGCGTGATCTGCTCCCACGCTTTGGTCACCACGCTGGTGGGCTCCAGCAGCACACCCACCCGCGCAAGTCCGGGGTCCAGGCGCACCGCGTAGTCGGCCTCCACGGTCCACAGGGTGGCCGCGAATCCGTCGAGACCCTTGATGCCCCGCTCGGTGTAGCGGCCGTTGCGGCACATGTCGAAGTGGCCGCGGGCGCAGGCTCCGCAGGGCAGCGGATCGGGGCGGCGGACCACCCCGGTCACCAGGTGGCCGGGCTGGAAGCCGGAGCCGGAGGGGGCCTGCCGGACCCGGCCGAGGGATTCGTGGCCGATCACGAAACGGTCCCGGCCTGGCGGCGGGCGGCCGTGCGTCCCGTCGATGATCTCGATGTCGGTACCGCACACCCCCACTGCTGTCGCCTCCACCAGGAGTTCACCGGGGCCGGGGCTGGGGTCGGGGAGGGGGTCGAGGCGGAGTGAGTCGTGGTGTCCGGGGGCGACTGTGAGCGCGTCCATGCCTGTCGTGAGTACCCGGGAGCATCGGGCGGATACACCGAATCTCGCCTGCGTGCCGAGGGGCGATGCCGCAGGCCCAGGCAGCGGGCCGACGGCGGGTTTCTCAGCGGACGGACGGCTGCGCCCGAGGGCGCAGGTCACCGGAACGGCGGCAGCCTCGCCATGTCCGGTGCCCTGATGACGACCACACCACGCTGTGTGACGGCGCGTCCGGCCCCTGTGCCCGCTGGGCCTCCCTATCGTTGCTCAGGAACCGAGAGAGCGGGAGTTGCCTGTGATCTTCTTCCGGCGGACTCGTCTGAAGGCGCACGCGGTGAGACGCAGGACCGGGCAGTCGGCGGGCCGCGTCGTCGCGGGACTCGACGGACGGTTCCCCGTCAGTGAGGCCGGCGGGCTGCTGCGCAAGGCATTCCCCGGCCACTGGTCCTTCTACCTGGGCGAACTCGCGCTCTACAGCCTCCTCGTCCTCGTGATCACCGGCATCTTCCTCACCCTGTTCTTCGAGCCCTCCATGACGGAGGTCGCCTACGACGGCTCCTACACCCCGCTGAACGGGGTGCTGATGTCGGAGGCGTTCGCGTCCACCCTGGACATCAGTTTCGATGTGCGCGGCGGGCTGCTGATCCGTCAGATGCACCACTGGGGGGCCCTTGTCTTCGTCGCCGCGGTCGGTGTGCACATGCTGCGGATCTTCTTCACGGGCGCGTTCCGCAAGCCCCGCGAAGGCAACTGGGTGATCGGCGTGACCCTGTTCCTGCTGGCCGTCGCGGAAGGCTTCGCCGGTTACTCGCTGCCCGATGATCTGCTGTCCGGAACCGGCCTGCGGATCGCCCAGGGCATCATCCTGTCGATCCCGATCGTCGGCAGCTATGCCGCGATGTTCGCGTTCGGGGGCGAGTTTCCCGGCGAGGACATCATCGTCCGGCTGTACAGCCTGCACATCCTGCTGCTGCCGGGACTGCTCCTGGCCCTGGTGACGGTCCATCTGATCCTGGTGTTCTACCTGAAGCACACCCAGTGGGCGGGCCCGGGGCGCACGAACCGCAACGTCGTCGGCAAGCCGATGGTCCCGCAGTTCGCCACGTCCTCCAGCGGGCTGTTCTTCATGGTCTTCGGTGTGCTGACCCTGCTCGGCGGGCTCGCCCAGATCAACCCCGTGTGGGCGTACGGGCCCTACCGTCCCGACCAGGTGTCGACCGGGGCGCAGCCCGACTGGTACGTGGGTTTCCTGGAGGGCGCGCTGCGGCTGATCCCGCCGTGGGAGACCGTCGTCGCCGGGCACACGCTGATGTGGAACGTGCTCCTGCCGGCCGTGGTCCTGCCCGCCGCGCTCTTCGCGGTCCTGTACGCCTATCCCTTCATCGAGGCATGGGTGACCGGTGAGTCGCGCGAGCAGCATCTGTGCGACCGGCCGCGGGACCGGCCCGTGCGGACCGGCTTCGGGGTGGCCGGGGTCGTCTTCTACGGGGTGCTGCTCCTGGCCGGCGGAAACGACATCGTGGCGCTCTCCTTCGGTATCTCCCTCAACGCTCTGACCTGGGCCCTGCGTCTGGCCGTGATCGTGCTCCCGGTGGCCGCCTTCATGGTGACCAAACGCGTCTGCGTGGCCCTGCGCGAGGCCGAGCACCAGCGGCTCGCGGAGGGGGCGGAGACCGGCGAGGTGCGGCAGACGATCGAGGGCGCCTATGGGGAGAGCCACCGGCCGGTGGAGGCCGGGGAGCGGCACGTCGTACTGCGCGGGAGCTTGCCGATGGCTGTGCCGCCGGCTTCCACGGAGGCCGCCGGGAGGACGGCGCGGCTGCGCGCGGCGCTCGGGGTCTGGTTCGCGGCCTCCGCGCATCCGCGGCAGGAGGCCGAACCGGGTGGTCCGGGGAAGCTGGAACCGCCCGCCCGGCGTCCCGCTCAGCGTGGCCCGTCGGACGGCGGCTCGGCGGACGGCGGCTCGGCGGACGGTGGCTCGGCGGACGGGCCGAAGTCCTGACGGCCCGCGTGCTCGAAAACGGTGCCGAAGATGCCCAGCGCCAGCACGCCGAGGCCGATCAGCAGCAGCCACAGCCCGTAGACCACCCCCAGCGCGACGACCACGGACCCGAGGGCGGTGGTGATCGGCCAGGAGCTGTCGGGCGGCAGGAACTCCAGTGGACCGGCCGTCTCCGCGATCTCGGCGTCCTTGCGGTCCTGCGGGCGAAGCCCGCGGCGCCGGTACTGGACGGCCAGGAAGAAGGCCACCAGGGCCGCCATGAGGAAGGCGACGATCAGGGCCGCGGTTCCGGCCGGATCGTCGGCGAATGTGGCGTAGGTGCCGGCCGTCAGCGCGAAGAACGCGGCGACACCGGTGAACAGCACCGCTTCGGTCTTCATCCGTAACGCCTCTGCTCGTCCCGTTTGATGTCCGGGTGATGCAGGTCGAAGGCGGGTGACTCGGAGCGGATCCGCGGCAGGGCGACGAAGTTGTGGCGTGGCGGCGGGCAGGGGGTCGCCCACTCCAGTGAGCGCCCGAACCCCCAAGGGTCGTTCACCTCGACCTTCTTGCCGTACCTGGCGGTCTTCCAGACGTTGTAGAGAAACGGCAACGTGGAGATACCGAGCAGGAACGAGCCGATGGACGAGATCATGTTCAGCAGGGTGAAACCGTCGGCCGCGAGATAGTCGGCATAACGGCGTGGCATCCCCATCTCGCCGAGCCAGTGGTGCACCAGGAAGGTGGTCTGGAACCCGACGAAGAGCGTCCAGAACTGGATCTTCCCGAGCCGCTCGTCGAGGAGTTTCCCGGTGAATTTGGGCCACCAGAAGTAGAAACCGGCGAACATGGCGAAGACGACGGTGCCGAAGAGAACGTAGTGCAGGTGGGCCACGATGAAATAGCTGTCGGTGAGGTGAAAATCCATCGGTGGTGACGCGACGATCACTCCGCTCAGGCCGCCCAGCAGGAAGGACACCATGAAGCCCAGCGCCCACAGCATGGGCGTCTCGAAGGAAAGACTCCCCTTCCAGGTGATGCCGATCCAGTTGAAGAACTTCACTCCGGTCGGCACGGCGATCAGGAACGACGTCGCGGAGAAGAACGGCAGCAACACCGCACCCGTGGCGAACATGTGGTGCGCCCAGACCACCGCCGAGAGCATGGTGATGGCGATCGTGGCCCCCACCAGGCCGAGATAACCGAAGACCGGTTTCCTGGAGAAGACCGGAAGGATTTCAGTGACAATCCCGAAGAACGGCAGCGCCACGATGTAGACCTCAGGATGTCCGAAGAACCAGAACAGGTGTTGCCACAGGACCGGCCCGCCGTTGGCCGCGTCAAAAATGTGCGCGCCGAATTTCCGGTCCGCCTCCAGGGCAAGCAGCGCGGCCGTGAGCACAGGGAACGCGGGCAGGACGAGAATGGAGGTGAACAGGATGTTCCAGGTGAAGATCGGCATCCGGAACATCGTCATTCCGGGGGCGCGCAGACACAGGATGGTGGTGATGAAGTTGACCGCCCCCAGCGTGGTGCTGACCCCGGTGATCACCAGCCCCATGGTCCACAGGTCACCGCCCGTGCTCGGGCTGTGCACCTCGCTGTTCAAGGGGGCGTAGGCGAACCAGCCGAAGTCCGCGGCCCCGCCCGGCAGCAGGAAGCCGCTGACGACCAACAGCCCGCCGAACAGGAACATCCAGTACGACAGTGCGTTCATCCGGGGGAAGGCCACATCCGGTGCGCCGATCTGCAGCGGCATCACGGCGTTCGCGAAGCCCGCGAACATGGGAGTCGCGAACAGCAGCATCATGATCGTGCCGTGCATGGTGAACAGCTGGTTGTACTGGTGGAGGTCGACCACCTGGACACCGGGGCGGGCGAGTTCCGCCCGCATCAGCATCGCCATCACGCCGGCCAGCAGGAAGAAACCGAACGCGGTCACCATGTACAGATTGCCGATCACCTTGTGATCGGTGGTCCGTGTCAGACGCACCAGTGCGCGCCCGAGTGCCGGACCCTGCGCCGGGTGAGCCGACGAGGAATCCCTGGTCAGCTCGGTCACAGCGCGACCCGCCGGTTCCCGGGAATGACCCTTGCCGCGCCGCTTGCCGCTTCCCGCATCCCGGTCACCCGGCCCTGAAGGGCCGCACCTTCCCCATGGTCGGTATCCCACTGGCCAGCCAAAATGCCACACTTCGTCTGTTCTGGGCGGAAGGCGTGCCGCGTGGTCCTGTGGCTGGCTCACGCCTTGACTCCTGTGACCGGTGAAGCAGCGAGCACCTGGGTGGCGCTGCGGGGCCTGGGGCCTGCGCGAGGGAGCCTGCGCCGTAACTCCGTGTGCGGGCCGTCGCGTGTCGGTGGGGAGCGTTCCGGGGACCCGGCGGCGCATGAGACGGCAACGGCTCGACGGCACCGAGGGGCCGGCGCCGCGCCTGCAAGGCATGTGGCCGGCATCCGAGTGGGGGTGCACGGGAGCGTCCTGGACACTTTCGTGGTGATCCTGGTGGGGCTGGCGGGGGGGTGGGCTCCGGGAGGCTCATCCGGGCCGGCCGGTGTGGCGGTACTGGCTTGCCTCCGCGGTGACCGCGGTGGTCTTCCTGCTGTCGCTGCTGGCCCATGAGATCAGCCATGCGCTGGTGGCCCGGCGCAACGGTGTCCGTCGAGGACATCACTCTGTGGCTGCTCGGCGGACTCGCCCGGCTGAAGAGCGAGGCGGCCACGCCCGGGGCGGAACTGCGCATCGCCGGCGTGGGACCGCAGGTCAGCCTGGCACTCGGCGTGCTGTTCGCTCTGGCGGCCGGGCTGCTGGCGGGATTCACGGAGGCTGGGCTCGTGGTGGGGGCGCTGGCCTGGCTGGCGGGGATCAGCGTCCTGCTGGCCGTTTTCAACGCCTTGCCCGCCGCGCCGTTGGACGGTGGCCGGCTGCTGCGGGCGATCGTGTGGTGGAAGACCGGCAGCCCGCTGCGCGCCACCGCCGTGGCCACGGCCGCGGGGCGGGTACTGGGGTGGGTGCTGGTCGGTCTCGGTGTGTACCGCGTCCTCGCCGGGGCCCTCTTCAGCGGGGTCTGGCTGGTCGTCATCGGCTGGTTCGTCATCGCGGTGGCCACGGCGGAAAGTGGCCGGGCGAAACTCCGGGAACTGCTGTCCGGGATCCCGGTGAGCGACGCGGATGACCCCCGACCCGGTGGCTGTCCCTGGCAGACCACGGTCGGCGAGTTCCTGACCGACCCGCGCTGTCGCTACCGCCACTCGGCCTTCCCAGTCGTCGAGGACGGGAACGCCGCGGTCGGGCTGGTCACTTCGAAGGGCGCCGACGCCGTCCCGGAGACGGAGCGAGCGTCCACGACCGTCGCCCGTGTGATGGTGCCGGTCGGCGATCTGCCGACGCCCCGTCCCGACGATCCGCCGGCCCGGCTCGTGCCGGAACTGCAGGCAGGCTCCACCCATCGTGCCCTCGTGCTGGAAGGAAGCCGACTGGCGGGCATCGTCACCTCCTCCGACATCAGCCGGGTCACCTCATGGCTCAGCTCCTCTTCCGCCTGGCGGAGCCGGACCGTGTGAGCACAGGGTGGCATCGCCGGCGTTGTGCTGACAGTGCCGTCCCGAAGAGCTGCGGGAGTTCAGCGGTACCGGCGGCCTCCCCGGCGGAACCGCAGTGCGGCATAGGCGAGTGCGCAGAGGAAGACGACCGCGCCGATCACGAGCAGGTACAGCAACCCCTCGACCACCGCACCGATGAGGCCCAGGACCACTGCCACGAGGATGAGGAACAGCAACAGAGCCATCGTGACCGCCTTCCGCGACACCGTTCCGAATGGGGAGGCTTTCACCCCGTCTTCCCCCTTGTCGGTGGTTGATGCCCTGCCCTTGCGCTGCTCGTCGGGGTCGTCAGCGCAGGTGCGGGCACGCTGATACGACCGTGTCCCACAGGAGGACGGCCGCGATGCCTCATCATCGGTGCGGAACCCGTGCGGCGCGCGAAGCCGCCCTCGGTTGCGCCCCTAGCGCGTGGCTTCGCCGTACTGCCGGCCGCACTGGACTCGGCGCCCGGGACACACTCACCCCGCCCGTGAACGATCGCCGCGTTCGTTGCTGAGCCTGCGCACGACGACGACCAGATCGACCGCCGCGAGGGGAGCGAGCGCCGTGCACACGACGACGAGAGTGACCAGAGTGACAAGGACGCCGCGTCCGGGGCTGTCGTCGGGGGCCCCAGCCCGCCGCCCACACGCCGAAGAGCACGGCCGCCCCGCCGAACAAGGCCCCGGGCTGTTGCCGCTCGTGGCTGCCTCCCCGCCATGTGGCCGGCCACGAAGAGCCGCCCGCGAAGACAGAGGAACGCGAGGTCACTCGCGACGAGAAGCAGGAGAGACACGAGCCCGTTTCCAAGTCCTCGCCGAGTGGCGATCGCGGCGCCCCGGACGCCGGGCATGCCGACGATGGTCACAGTCACGGAGTAAACCCGCGTCCCGGCTCCCGGCGTGATCGACTGGGTGCCGGGTCAGTGTCCGCCGCTCGATTCGACGGCGAGGCGCTTGCGGAAGGTCTTGCCGCCGTCCTTCGACTCGTACACGCCGTCCTGGGTGGCGGCCAGGAGGTGCTCGGCGCCGACCGCGGTGAGCGCCTGGGGTGGGCCGCCCGGCACGGTGGAGACCTTCTTCCACGTGGCGCCGCCGTCGCTGCTGCGCTTCAGGACGCCGGCCTGGTCGATGCCGTAGAGGGCGTCCGCGGCCTTCCAGGAGAGGAACGCCAGTACCGGCTCCTCGCCGTCGGCGAACGTCCTGCCGCCGTCGGTGCTGCGGGCGATGCCCTCGGCGGTGGTGGCGAGGATGAGACTGGGGTTGTTGGGGCTGACCGCGATGTCGAGCGCCTCGAGGCGCGCCCCGTCCTTCCAGGTGGTGCCGTCCTTGGTGGTGCGCAGCAGGGCGTTGGCGGCGTCGTAGCCGTAGACCGTGCCGTGCGCGTGGTCCAGCGCGTGGAAGTCCGACTCGCCGGACAGGGACAGTGACGTCCAGGTCTTGCCGGCGTCGGTGCTCTTGATCAGTCCTTTGTTTCCGCCGGAGGCGGGGTGGCCGCTGGCGTAGAACGTCTTTTCCCCGGCCACGGTAAAGCCCATGAAGTCGTCCTTGCTGTCCCCGACCAGCTGGGCGTCGCCGTCCGCGTCGGAGGTGTAGACGCCCTCATGCGTGGCGACGTACAGGCGCTGGTCGGAGGGGTCCAGGCCGAGGCCGTGGATGTGGCTCACCCTGGTGCCGGAGGCGGCGGACGCATCCGTGCCGTCTTTGCCATCGGAGCAGGCGGCCACGGTCAGGGCGAGAGTCAGGGCAGCCGCCGTCGCGGCGGCATGGCGCTTGTGCATGGGTCCTCGGAGTCATCGGGCTCGCGTCGGCGCGGAAGGCCGGGAGGTGCGGTCGAGGGGAATGTGCGAAGGCCGGGGCCGGGCCGTCCGGCTCCTCGGCGAGCGTGCCGCGGAGCCGGACGGCCCTGTGTGACCTGGCTCAGAGCCGGTCGAGGATGCTCTGGAGCTGCTTGACCTCGGCGGACTGGCCCCTGACGATGTCGCCGGCCATCTTCTTGGCGTCGGCGTTCTTGCCGTTCTTCTGCTCGTCCTCGGCCATGGTGATCGCGCCGTTGTGGTGCTCGATCATCATCTGGGCGAACAGCTTGTCGAACTCCTGGCCCTTCACGGCTTGGAGTTCCTTCATGTCCGCGTCGGACATCATGCCGTCGCCACCGTGACCGCTGCCGTGGTCCATGCCGGGCACGGACTCCATCGCGGTCGGCTGCTTCCAGGACTCCAGCCAGCCCTTCATCGTCTGGATCTCAGGGTCCTGGGCCTGCTCGATCTTCTGGGCGATGTCCTTGATCTCCGCGTCGGAGGCACGGCCGTCGGCGAGCTGGGCCATGTCCAGGGCCTGCTCGTGGTGGGGGATCATCATCTGCGCGAACATCACGTCCGCGTCGTTGAAGTCCCCGGCCTTGTCCCCGGCGTCGGCGGTCGCCGTGGCCGACGACGAGCCGCTGCCGTGGTCCATGCCGCTCATGTCATCGCCGTCGCCACCGCAGGCGGACAGCAGCAGGGCTCCCGTCGCGACGATGCTCGCTGCCGCGATACGGCGAGTGGACGTGCGGCGCAGGGCACGCGTGAAGGCAGTCATGATCGATTTCACCTCGGGTGTTGTCTGGTTCTTCTGGCGGTTTTCGGGCGTGCGAGACAGCGGGATCGCGCGTGGTGCGCGCCCGCGAGGGTGTCTCGGCCTACAGCCGAAGAACCGACAACTGGGTGAGATCGGGGCCGCGTGGCGGCGGGTTGGGGTGCAGCACCGCGGCGACCTGGGCCCGAAGGCTCGCCGGCCTGTCGGGGTGGCGGGCGAGCGCCGACCGGACGAGCGCGGCGAGCACCCATGCGGCGAGCAGGACGGCCAGGCAGAGGGAGAGCATGTCCATCGCCAGGACGGGCATGTCGGTCGACGGTGCCTGCTCGGAGGTGGCCGCGTGCTGGGAATGCGCCGAGGCCGGAGTTGAGGCAGCCTCGTACGCCGACGAGACCGCGTGGGCCGTGGGCGCCGACACATGGGAGGCCGGGCCCATCTCGGCGGCATGCGCATCGGTGGGATGGCCGACGGTGTGCATGACGAACACACCGAACGCGAGCACGACCACGAGCAGCAGGTGCCCGAGGGCGCCTCCTGTTCGTACGCACCGGCTCACGGTCGCTCCCAAAGACATCTTTCGAGGGCCGCCGCGGCCCTCGCCCCCTGACACTACCGAAACGGAGCGGGTCATGCCGGGGCGAGGCGAGTCACCACTCGCCGCCGCTGCCGCCGCATGGCCGCAGCGGCACTGCTCCAGGCCCTGGCCGCTCACCTCACCCGTGCACGTGTCCTCTCGCTGACAGGCGGCAGATCCGCGGATCAGCCCGCTGAGGCCGCCGTGCCGGATCCGATACCCCGTGGACGAGCCCCAAACTGGTTGTGCTTTCGAACCTCTTGGTTGTATGGTCGAACCATGTCAAGGGATCGCAGGGCCGATGACCCCGCCGTTCTTCAGGAGGCACTGGCAGGTTTTGTCCGCGCCTTTGGACTGCACCAGCCGGAAACCACCCCCTGCGGCCAGCAGATCTCGGTCTCCGAGGCCCACGCCCTGGGCGAGTTGGCACAGGGGGGCGAACTGCGGCAGGTGGAGCTGACGCGCCGGCTGCGACTGCAGAAGAGCACCGTGAGCCGCCTGGTCACCCAGCTGTCCGCCCGTGGGTGGGTGGAACGCGCCCCGGCCCCTGACGACGGACGCGGTGTCGTCCTGCGCCTCACCCCGTCGGGGCAGCGGGCCGCGCAGAACCTTGCTCAAGCACGACGGGAGCGCTTCTCCCGGCTGCTCGAAGCGATCCCGGCCCACGAAAGAGCGGGCGTACTCCACGCCCTCGATGTGATGGTGGAGGCACTGGATGAATAGCGGCAAGCGCCGGGCCCTGGTGGCGGGCGCGGGTGTGATGATCGCCGGCGCGGTGACGGCTGTCGCCCTGGTGGCCGGCGGCTCAGAGCAGGAGCCGGGCGACGGCCGGACCGAGCGGCAGGAGTTAGTGGCCGAGCGCGGCAGATCCGTGATGCCCTTCGACCTTGAGCAGACCACCCACCGCTTCACCCCCACGGCAACGGGGGGCACCCAGGATGTCGTGGCCGACCAGCGCGGCGACGCCGAGCAGATCGACCTGATACGCGAGCACCTGCGCAAGGAGGCCGCGGCGTTCGGCCGGGGTGACTTCGCCGACCCTGCCCGGATCCACGGCGCCGACATGCCCGGCCTCGCCAAACTGCGGGACGGCTATGACCGTATCGAGGTGACGTACGAAGACCGGGCCGACGGGGCCACCCTGACCTACACCACGCAGGATTCGGCGTTGGTCGACGCTCTGCACGACTGGTTCGAAGCCCAGCTCGGCGACCACGGCGCGCACGCCGAGTCCGGCCATTGAACGGATCGCGCCGGAGGACCGCCGAGGCTCGTACTTCGGCGCGCAGACCTTCGCCCAACTCGGCGTCTTCATCGGCCCCTACACCGGTGGCCTGCTCCTCGCGGCCCACGGCGGCACCACCATGTTTCTCGGCGTCGGCTCGTTCGCGCTGGCCGGTGTGGTCATCCATCTGAACCGCCCCGGGTTCGGTGGAGATCTCAGTCGTCCTCGTCGACTACGCCGTCGGCTTCGCGAACCTCCTGCGCTCCCATAACCTCTCCGACCACATCAACAACGTCGTGGGCCTGGCGAAGACGGCGAAGTGGTACGGCAGCGGCCTGGTGGTGACCAACGGCGAGTCCAGCAAGCCGTCCGGCCCGCTGTACCCGGAACTGCTGGAGGCCATTGGTGACCAGCCGGTCATCGAGCGCGCGGTCGACTTCAACTCCTTCCTCGACGCATCGTTCGCCGAGGCGGTCCGGGCGGAGGGCCGGGAGAACCTGGTGATCGGCGGCATCGCCACCGACGGGTGCGTGCTGCAGACCGTACTGGGCGGCCTGCGTGAGGGCTACCGCGTGCACGTGGCGGTCGACGCCTCCGCCAGTCTCTCGCTCGAGGCCCACAACGCGGCGATCCAGCGCATGGTCCAGGCCGGTGCCGTCCCGGTGACGTGGTTCTCCCTGGCCGCCGAGTTCCAGCTCGACCCCAAGTTCCACGACGCCCCGCACCGCATGCGCCTGAGCAGGAGAACGTGCCGGCCATGGGCATGAGCGCCCGGTCCTTCTTCAACGCCGTCGATATGGGCGAGCGCGCCGCAACGGCCGCCTAAGGGTCCTTGAGGAGCGGGCACCGGCCCGCCCCTGCCCAGCCCCGCCCCGGGGGTCCATCTCCCCGCCTCACAGAAAAAAGGGGACGTCGTCCCATGAACGCACATACAGGAGAACCTGCTGCTGTCCGGACGGACCGTCGTGGTGGCGGGCGCGACCGGTAGCGTCGGCGGGGAATGGCCCTCGCGCTGCTTCGCCAGGGAGTCACCGTCGCGGCCACCGGCCGCAGCGAGGAACGGCTGGCCAGCCTCGCGGCCTACGCCAAGGATGCCGGCTGCGCACCCTGATCACCCACACGGTGGATGTCGGCGACGCCGACAGCGAGTCGGTGCGTGCCCAGCTGTACCCGACCAGTCATTTCCACGCGCTACGAGCGGTCACTCCGCTGCTGTCCCGGGACGGTGCCCTGGTGCACCTGAGCGGGTTCAGCGCGGAGATCCCCTACCCGTTCTCCGCGCTCGTCGGCGCCACCAACGCGGCGAAGAAGTCACTGGTGACCTTCCTTACGGCGGAACTGGACGGCGCGGGGCCGCGTACCTGCGAGCTCATCATCGGCCCCATCCGCACCCGCCGCGTGCCGCGATCGGAGCGGACAGTCCCGATTGGTTCAGCGGCGAAGACCTCGGCCGGCACGCGGGCCGCCTCATCGCCGGCGACAGCCCGCACACCGCGGCCCCGCTTCAGCACCTGATCCCATGCACCAACGGCGTACGGACCACCCCGCCGCAGTGCCGGACAGAACCCAACCCTCTCATCCACGCCGAGAACGCGGAGCACCCGATGCGCACCACCGCCAGCCCACTGCCAGCCCCTGACGACGCCATTCCGCAAAACCTCGCCGCGGTCGCGATCCGACCGGGCGACCGTTACTACGACGCCGTACGGCACACCTACACCCGCCTCGGCTCCCCGGCCGCCGTGCTACGCGCCCGCGATCACCAGGACATAGCAGACGCCCTGGTCCATGCCCGCACTGCTCAGGTGCCCGTGACCGCGCGCAGCGGCGGCCACGGCATCAGCGGCCGGTCCACCAACGACCACGGCATCGTCGTCGACCTCTCCCGGCTCAACAGAGTGAGCGTGCTCCACCCCCAATCCTTATTGGTACGAGTGGAAGCGGGAGCCCGCTGGGGAGACGTCGCCGCGTCTCCAAGTGGTTGATGTCTTTGACGGCGTTCACGGACATGATCGGCAGCCTCGCTGACTTTTTCGCGCCCGGAGCGGGCGACGGTATCGGTCTTCGTAACGGCTGATACGACGGCGTACAGCACTCGGTTCACGGGTACGCCGGTCAGGTCAGCGGGAGATCGTCACCGCTTGACGACTTGAGGCCGTCTGGAGGAAGCCCGCACAGGGTCGCCGCAGCCATTCCCAGCCCGCGGCTCACCTGCCGGAGACTTTCTCGGAGGGCGGTTCGTGCGGTGATGTCCGTTTCCAGGTGATGCTTGGGACAGGAGTGCTGGCTGCGGCGTCCGCTACTGCTTCCTGGCGAAGCTACCGGCGTCGGCTTGGGTGAGGATGCCGAGTTTTTTGGCCAGGTGTTTCAGCTTGGCCCGGGTGCCTTCGACGTTCTTCGGCAGCACCTCGTGACCGAGGGCCTGGCAGACCTCCTTGGCCCGGAGGGGGCCGGTCGCCTCGTTGAGGACAGCGAGGATGCGCGTGTCGTCCGGGTGCTCGGGCAGCTCCGGCGGGGATGCGGGGAGCCGGTCGGCGAGGCCGGTGACGGTCTTGCGGGTGATCGCGAGGTGAGCGAGGTGTGTCTCGGCCTCCCGCAGCAGGGCCTGCAGAGCGTCGATCTGCGTACGAAGGTCGTCGGCCAGGGCCCGGGCGGCGTCCTCCTGGAGGTCCAGTGCCTGAAGGAGGGGGCGAATGTTCATGCGCTCACCGCCTCTTCGCGCCAGGTGGAGATGTTCGCGCCGGTAAGGCGGCGGATCACGACGTGGGACATCGCCCAGTGGACGCGGGAGGCGGATGAGGCGGTGCGGTGCTCGTAGTCACGGACCAGGCGCCGGTGCAGCATCGGGATCCGTAGGTCTGCTCAACCCTCCACCGCTTCGGCTGCGGCAGGAATCCCCGGTGCCCGGGGGCGCGTTCGACGATCTCGACGTCGATGCCCAGGCCGGCGCCGTGTGCGACGACCTGGTTCTTGAAGCCCTGGTCGACCAGGGCTTTGCGGACGGTGTCGCCGGTGTGCTGGCTACGCCGGGCTGCGGCCCGAGGAGGCCGTCGCGGTGACCCTGCCGGACTGCGTCCTGCCGCCGGAGGGCTGGGGCAGGGTGATTCTGCACATCACTCGTCCCCAGGCGGGCAGGAAGTGGACCGACACCGGACGCCTCCATGACGAGCGTGGTCTGAAGGGCCGCCCGCCGGGGGACGCCCGCCCGGTGCCGCTGCCGCCTGAACTGGTGGCGCTGTGGCGGGAGAGCGTCGACACCTTCGGTACCGCTGACGATGGGCGGTTGTTCTTCAACGAGCGCGGTGGCGTCCTTGCCCCCAGTAGGTACGGCCGCGTCTGGCACGGAGCCCGGGAGCTGGCCCTATCGCCCGGCCTGGTGAGCACTCCACTCGCGGCTCGCCCGTACGACCTGCGGCACTCGGCCGTGTCCGGCTCCAATGACGTGGTGGACCCGCGCGTTCTGGTGAACGCCGTACAGGCCTGGCAGTTGCCCACGTCCGTCTCCTACGTCGGTTCGTGGGATCGCTGCCGTGGGCGGCGCCTGGTGGCCTTCTACGCGGTCCTGTACTACGCGGGGCTCCGGCCCGCTGAGGCGGTCGGGCTACGGCTGTCGGACTGCCACCTGCCAGAGAAGGGCTGGGGCACGCTGACGCTGCGGGAGACACGCCCCGTCTCCGGCAAGCAGTGGACCGACTCCGGGGAGCGCCACGACCGGCGGGGCCTGAAGGCGCGCGAGGCGTCCACCGACCGGCCGGTCCCCATCCCACCGGTCCTGGTCGCCATCCTCCAGGCGGACCTGAAGGAGTTCGGAACCGCCAAGGAAGGGCGCGTGTTCGGCAACGAGCGCGGGGGAGTGGTCGGCTCATCCACCTACTGGCGGGTGTGGGAGGAAGCGCGGGAATACGCCCTACCGCCGGAGGCCTTCGACTCGCCGTTGGCCGGGCGCCCGTACGACCTGCGGCACGCGTGCATCACGCGATGGCTGAATGCCGGAGTGCCGATCGCTGAGGTGGCCCGACGCGTCGGCAGCTCTCCAGAGGTCATCCACCAGCGATATCACGGCTGCATCGACGGCCACGAGGAAGCCGCCAACGCAAAGATCACAAAGGTTCTAGTGCCGCATCAGAGAACCTTTGCCCTGTGGTCATGTGACGCGCCGTTCGGACGCTGTATGTGGTGTGCAACTCGGTGCCACTCACCACGCATCCTTCGGGCTTCAAAACCGTGTGCGAGCGACTGGGACGTGTCCTTACCATCCGGTCATGGATCTTCGCGAAGAACTTCCGAGCGACAGAGAGTCTGTGCGGGACATCCACCTGCGGGCGTTCGGTGACCACGGCCTTGTCGTGGCCGACCTGGTCGATACCCTGCGGGGCACGATCACGCCCGCGGACGGTCTCTCACTGGTCGCTGAACTCGACGGGCAGATCGTCGGGCACATCATGTTCACCCGCAGTCTGCTCGATGCCCCTCGGCGACTGGTTGAGGTGCATGTGCTCAGCCCGTTGGCCGTCATGCCCGAGCATCACAAGCGCGGTATTGGCTCGGCCCTGGTCCGACACGGGCTGAAGACCCTCGCTGAGCGGGCCGTCCCCCTGGTCTTCCTGGAGGGCGATCCGGGCTACTACTCCCGCTTCGGCTTCGCGCCCGGTGACGACCAGGGCTTCCGAAAACCATCCCTGCGCATTCCAGATGGCGCCTTCCAGGCCCTCAGACTCCCGGAGTACGAGCCATGGATGACAGGGACACTGGTCTACGCAGAGCCGTTCTGGCGGCACGACGCAGTCGGCCTCCGTGACCCCAGCGCATAGTGCCGCGAGAACCTTTACCCCTGTCGTGACGTGACGCGCCGTGCGGATGCTGATGGCGTCCCTTGTCGTGGTGTAGCCGATCACGGTTAGGGAGCCTGGACGGCGCCACAGCCCACACCCACGACCTGCACCGCGGCCCCGGCTCCTGGCAGCGCACCATCGACGGCATCCGCCACCTCATCGACCTCGGCCTGCCCCGCGCGTCGCCCTCACCGAAACCCCGGACAACACCCACGAGATCCCCGCGGTCGCCGAGCTGCTGGCCGAACCCGGCCTGCCCGCCAGCCACTTCGCCGTACGACCGCTGCTGCGCCGCGGCTTCTCCGACACCGGCGTGGAGATCGGCGAGGACTCCGGCATCTCCGAACTGACCGTCACCGGCGTGGAGATCGGCGAGGACTCCGGCATCTCCGAACTGACCGTCACCGGCGTGGAGATCGGCGAGGACTCCGGCATCCCCGAACTGACCGTCACCGCCGACGGACTGCACCGGCACCCCGCCGACGCCGACCTCGCCACCAGCCCCGGCCTGCACCTCGCCCCCGCCGGCACCCCGCTCACCACGGGCCAACAGCTGGTCACCGAGCGGTTCTCCACCGCCCGCCTCACCGACGGCACCCTGCCCCGCCCCGTCCACTGCGCCATCTGACCCGTACGGAAGAGGAGTTCCTCATGCAGCGCCACGTCGCGATCTCGGCGCCGGCCCCGTCGGCCCCGTCGGCCTCGACGCCGCCCTCGCCTGCGCCGACGCCGGACGGCCGTTCACCGTCTACGAAGCCGCGGCCACCGTCGCCGCCCACGTACGGGCCCGGGGCCACGCCCGGCTCTTCACCCCGTGGGACCTCAACGTCTCCCACCGCATGCGCACCCACCTGCCGACCGGCCCGACCGGCGACGACTGCCCCACCAGGGCCGAACTCGCGACCCGACTCCTCGACCCGCTCGCCGCACTGCCCACCCTCGAAGGCCGCATCCGGTACCGCACCCGCGTCGCCGCCCTCGCCCGCACCGGCCTGCTCAAACACGAGCAGATCGGCACCGACACCCGCGCCGCCGCACCCTTCACCCTCCTCCTGGACACCCTCGACGGCGAGGACACGACCACGGCGGACCTCGTCCTGGACTGCACCGGCACCTACTCCCACCCCAACACCCTCGGCCCCGGCGGCATCCCCGCCCCCGGCGAACGCACCGTCGCCCACCGCATCACCCGCACCCTCCCGGACACCGGCGACCCCGACCGCTGGACCGGAACCGTCCTGCTCGTCGGCGCCGGACAATCCGCCCAGACAGCCGCCCGCGACCTCGCCGCCCTGCCCGGCACCCGCGTCGAATGGGCGGTACGCAGCCCCGCGCCCGACTGGGGCGCCGTACCCGACGACACCCTGCCCGGCCGCCAACACCTCGTCGACACCTCCCAGGCCCTCGCCGACGGCGCCAACCACCGCGTCACCGTCCACACCGGCACCCACGTCCAGACCCTGAAACCCGCCGACGACCGGGTACGCGTCATCCTCGCCACCGCCGACGGCCCGCGTGAGATCGTCTGCGACCACATCGTGGCGCTGACCGGCTACACCGGTCTGCGACCACATCGTGGCGCTGACCGGCTACACCGGCGACGCCTCCCTCTACCGGCAGTTGCAGGTCCACGAGTGCTACGCCACCGGCGCCCCCAGGAACCTCCCCGCCGCCCTCCTCGGCTCCGCGGCCGGGGACTGCCTCGCCCAGCCCGCCGTCGGCATCGACGCGCTGCGCAACCCCGAACCGTACTTCTTCATCCTGGGCGCCAAGTCCTACGGCCGCCTCAACACCTTCCTGCCGCGTACCGGCTACGAGCAGGTCGACCAGCTCGCCGCCGCGTATGCCGACGAATCGGAGCTTCTACCTGCCGGTACGTAAGCGCGGTCACATGCCTTCCCGATGCACCGGTCCTAGCGTCGGCGGGGAAGGAAGGCACGCGCAGACAGAGAGGTCGTAGACCATGGCAACCACCGTGCAGGTATCGCCGAGGACCGCCGTCATCCCGCTGTACGCCGTCTGGGGCGCCGCGGCCGGCGTCGTCGGAGGCATCGGTATGGGCATCTGGATGTCCGTCTCCCGGCCGATGATGGACACCGCGATGATCACGATGGTCGCGGGGCTGCTGGGCTCGACGAACGCCGTTGCGGGCTGGCTCATCCACCTGGCCATCGCCGTCTCCTTCGGCCTGGCCTTCGGCGTGCTGCTGGGAAAGCACGCCCGGAAAATGGTGCCCGCGGCCGTGCTCGGGCTGGGGTACGGAGTCGTGGCCTGGCTGATCGGAGCGATGTGGATCATGCCCGCGAACATGGGTATGCCGGTCTTCGAGTGGAACGACGTCACCAGCTCCAGCTTCGGCGCCCATCTCGTCTTCGGACTGCTGCTGGGCCTGTCCTATGCCTGCATCGCCTCGGTGATGGGCAAGCAGCGCACAGGGCCGGCCTGAGCATGGGACGCACACCGCCGCGGTCGGCCGGCACCCCGGGGAAGCCCGTGCCCTGGGGTGCCTCGCCGGGAGGGCCGCTTTCACCCGAAGATACTCATATAGGTGCTGATATACCGATTGGTGATCAGGTGCCCTATTGTCTGGTGGAGGGCAGTGACGTCCTGGCGAACCCGCCCTGGGGTGCGGCACCACCCCCCTGGGCCCCGGGCCGACGCGAGGACATGGGCCGCATGCGCGAGAACCTTCACGAGGACGCGGACCGGACCTGGTGCCTGTCCGAGGTCGACATCTTCTGCGACCTCAGCGAGCCGGAGACGGCGGCCATCGCGGACGCCGCCCCGATGAAGACCTACACCGCCGGCGAGATCCTCTACTCCCCGCCCCAGCCGTGCGAAGTGCTGTTCATCCTCAAACGCG
The DNA here is from genome assembly GCF_019219825.1 of Streptomyces sp. TRM70350. Taxonomy (GTDB): domain Bacteria; phylum Actinomycetota; class Actinomycetes; order Streptomycetales; family Streptomycetaceae; genus Streptomyces. The sequence continues at coordinate 242,212 of NZ_JAHUXH010000009.1, forward strand.
GCCGTATCCGCGTCTTCCGGGTCTCGGCCGAGGGCCGCGCCCTGACCACAGCGATCATCAACCCCGGCACGATCTTCGGCGAGATGGCGCTGCTCGGTCAGCGCATGTACGGCAACTACGCCGAGGCCCTCGACGACGTCACCGTCTGCGTGATGAGCCGCGACGACGTACACCGGCTGCTGCTCGCGGACCCGAGGATCGCCGCACGGATCACCGCGATCCTCGGCCGCCGCCTCGCCGACCTCGAACAGCGCCTGTCCGACACGGTCTTCAAGTCCGTCGCCCATCGCGTCGCCTGCACCCTGATCACCCTCATCCCCGCGAAGGCGCCGACCCGGCCGCTGCGCCCCACGGCCTCACATCCACAGGTCACGCTCACCCATGAGCAGGTGGCCGCCCTGGCGGGCACGTCCCGCGAGACGGTCACCAAAGTGCTGCGTGAACTGGCCGACCGGGGCCTGCTGCGGCTGGGTCGGGGCCGCATCACCGTTCTCGAACCGGACCGGCTGCGCGACGAGGCCGGGTAGCGCGGAGTCATCGGCGGAACGAGGGCATCCGCTGGTCCGCGAGTGCCTGCGGGAGCCGACGGCTTGCGGGCCTTGGCGCGGGAGTAGGCTCCGGTCGCTGTGTGTGGAGCGGCTACTCCGCTTCGATCAGCCCGCAGACCTCGGCGCCCGGGGCCGGCTCTGGGCGGGCCGCCGCCGCAGCGAGTTCGGCCCGTATGGCCAGCAGATCGGCCACCAGTGTGTCGATCTCGCCGATGCGTTCCGCGAGCAGCGCACGTACGGTGGCGCACGGCTGCTGGGCACTTTCGCGGCGGGTCCGCAGAATGCGTGCGGCGGCGTCAAGGCCAAGGCCGAGATCCCGGGCACGGCGCACGAACACCGCGGTGCCCACCGCCTGCGGAGCGAAGAGCTGATAACCCGAAGCCGTGCGGTCGACCGGGGCCAGCAGCCCGCGCCCGGTCCACACCCGCACCGCCTTGCGGGTGACCTGCGCCGCCGCGGCGAGCTGCCCAATGGTCAGCAGCTCCCGGCCGTCGTCGCGCATGTGCCGCACCTCCGGCGTGTCCGTGTTGACCGTGCCCCAGGGGCACGGCTTCACCATGGAAAGCACCGGAACAATCCGGCACATTCCACTCGTCACTCATTGGGAAGAAGGTACACGCCATGCCGATGCAAGAAGGCGAGACCTACACCTGCCCCTGCGACACCTGCGACTGCACCATCCAGGTGCTCGTGTCCGCCCCGGCTGACTGCACCGGGACGGCCCCGACCTGCTGCTGCGGGAAGGTCATGGTCAAGTCCGACAGTTGAGCCGAGCAGGTGGCCCGCTCCAGGGGACCAGCCACCCGCAGGACATGCGCAGCGACCTCGCCCCTGAGCACGTCATCGCTTCCCCAGGCAGACCCGGCATCATCATGGTGAGGCGCGCCGCCGGCCGGGGCCGTACCACTCGCGGTGTGTCCGGGCAGACCAAGACTGCGCAGCCCACCGATGGACCACAGGCCCCGCCTGGCTCACTCGGCGCAGCAGGACAGCCTGTCCACATCGCGGGTGAAGGTCTGCGTGGCGAGCTTGAGGGCCTCGGCCATGGTCAGATACGGCGCCCAGGCGCGCGCCAGCTGGCCGACAGCCATCCCCGCGCTGATCGCGTACGTAGCGGCAGTGATGACGTCTCCGGCGCCCTCGGCGACGGCATGCACACCGAGCACGCGGCCGGTGCCCGCCTCGGCGACGATCTTCACCAGACCGCGGGTGTCCCGGTCGACCAGCGCCCGCGGCACGTGCGCCAGCGTCAGCGTACGGCGGATTCTGGCGCAGCCGCCCGCCTGTGGCCCTTGACGTCTCACCGCGGGCGACGGGACATCGCTCCTATCGGGGCGCCTGCCCTGGGCCGGGGAGCGGCTGGAGCTCGGTCACCGCGTACTCGATCCGGACCTCGTCGGCCACCTTCAGCGCGCCCATGAACGCACTGTACGGCTTGATTCCCCAGGTTGACTGGGTAACGGTGGCCCAGCCGCACACCGTGCCGTCACCGTCGCTGCCGCCGTGCACCGTGACCGGGTGGGTCCGGCCCTTGATGGTGAGGTCTCCGGTGATTTCGAAGTCCTCGGGTGTTCCGGTGATGCTGGTGGAGCGGAAGGCCATGGTGGGGTGCTCTGCGGTGTGCAGCAGTGCCTCACTCTCCAGCGTCCGCTTGATCTCCGCCCGGTCGGCGTCGGTGAGGGGTTTGAGCCCTCCGGCGCCCTCCCGGACGGTCAGCGCCCCTGTCTCGATCATCACGGTCACCGACGACTTCCCGGGGTCGCCGGTGACCACCACCGCGTTCCCCGACCATCGGGTGACCTCGATCGCAAGGTCGTGCCCCGCCCTCCGGCCGAACCCGGCGCGGCTGGTACGGATCGTCAGACGCCCGGTCGGCGGCCCGAAAGCATATACTCCATCACTCACTGTCACGAAAGTGACTTTACGTGATGTGTCCGGCCCTGCAAGGGAGCACCACCGGCGCCTCTCCGTCGGTCCCGCTCCATCCGGCCAGCTGCCCGAAGTACCTGTCAGGCCAGTCCCCGCCAGATCGTCTTCGCGAGGACGGTGAGCACCGCTTCGGCGTGAGCGCGGGCGGTCTCTTCGTCATCCCCGGTGGCCTCGGCCACCCGTCGTACGAACTCCCGCACGCCCCAGGTTCTGCCGGGGAAGTTGTCGGCCGCGTCCATGAGGACCTCGGCCAGCTCGATCGGAAGCAGGCCGACGCCTCTCGAGCCGTGATGCGTATTCCTGCTTGCCTGGTGATTGCCGGGAGGCGCCCTGATTACCTGGCGACCAGGGGAAACGCCGAAGATCCCGGCAGGGGGTGAGGGGAATGCGCCACGAGGAGTTCATCGGGCAGGTGCAGTCGCGGGCACGGCTGGGACAGTCGTGGCGCCGCGGAAAGGGCGGCCCGCGCGACGCTGGAGACGCTTGAGGCCTGTGTTCCGCCGCACGCTCACAACCGCCGTGGTCATGAGGTTGCCGATCATTCGATGCAGCATGTGACCTCTCCCTCCTCAGGCGCTCGCGGCACCGGCCTTCTTCTCCACTGTCTGCCCGCTGGAGAGCCCGCGCACTGTCCCGGCGAGAGTCACGGCGGACACTTGGCACCCGCCTTCCGGCGTGAGGTCCTCCTGCTGGAGACCGTGGGCTACTGGTCGTGCGCGTATGGAACGGTGATGACCGGGCAGCGGGCGTGGTGCAGTACGCCCTGACTGACGGAGCCCAGCAGCATGCCGGTGAAGCCGCCATGCCCGCGCGTGCCCACGACCAGGCCGAGGGCGTCTTCGGACACCTTGGTGAGGACCTGTACCGGGTGGCCTCTCACGACCTCGTGGTGCAGTTCCACTTCCGGATGGGCGGCGGTACGCACCGTAACCGTCTCCGACAGCAGCCTGCGGCACTCCTGGACGGCCGCTTCCTCGTCCAGGACTCCGAGCATCGGAGGGTGCCACACGTACAGGGCCCGCAGGGCCGCGCCGCACAACGCGGCCTCCTCGAGTGCGAAGTCGACGGCGGCAGCGGACTGAGGGCTCCCGTCGACCCCGACGACGAAATGCGGCGGCTGCCGGGTGATGTGCTCCCGCTCGGGTACGACCACCACCGGGCAGGGCGCGTGGGAGACGAGCGGCAGGGCGACAGCGGCGGAGGTGAAAAGCTCCTGGACAGCGCTCAGATGCCAGGAACCGAGCACGACCTCGGTGGCGTCCTGCGCGTGCTCGTGCAGCACCCAGGCCGGATGCCCCTCCGCCAGCAGCCCGGACAGCGTGACCTGCGGGTGGCGGGACTCGGCGAAGGCCACCGCCTCCTTCAGCACGCGATCCCCCGTCGCGTGCAGTGCCTCGTTCCACTCCTCCCAGGACGGCCGACCGCCCGTCGGCCGGTACCCGGGGGTCGGCACGTTCTGCGCGAGGACCAGCAGCAGTGGCAGGCGCCGTCGGGCCGCCTCGTCGACAGCCCAGGCGAGCGCCGCGCGTCTGTCCGGATCGGGGTCGACGCCGACCACGATGGGTTTACGTCCTGTTGCATGCGTCATCACGGACTCCCTCTCTTCCGGCACGACGGTCCGTCTACAGACCCTGGAGGAGCAGGAGTTCGTGGGCGAGTCGCGCGCCGCGTTCCGCTTCCTCGGGCGGAACGTCCTCCGACGGGATGTTCTCCCGCCCACGGGCGAGTACCCGGACGGCCTCGGCCAGGGTCGCGACCTGTGCTTCCAGCCGGCTCAACTGGGCCTCCGGCCCAAACGCGGCATCGGATTCAGGGGACCGGTTCTGCATCATGTCGTGCTCCCTTACGAGGTGGTGACGGGCCGGGCCGTTACCCGGCGGGGCGATCAGGCTGTTGTGCATCTGTCGTCACGCCGGTGGTGGGCAAACGTTGTGCAGTCGCCACTCTGAGTGACCGTCAGGTCCCGCCCCGCGCTGCGCCGGGGCGCCGCCATGCCGGTACCAGCGCGTGCGTGGAGCTCGGTCAGGCTGTCGGCTGGAGGAGGAGTGCGCGGATGTCGTGCGGAAGTTGCTCCAGTGCCGCTTCCAGTTGCCCGGGCGAGACGTGTTCGCGTACGACGGCGGTGACCGCGGGAACGATCCGTGGCACGTCCTCGGCGGAGACCTTCGCTTCCTGGACGAAGCGGTTCACGTAGCCTTCGCGGTCGTACTTGATCGGTACGGCGCTGGGGTTCCAGCCGTCGTAGTAGGCGCCCCGCAGCAGCTCGGGGAGTTGCGCGGCGAAGTGGGCGGCCACGTCGACGGTGACCCGGTCGCGGAGCGTGTGCAGCCAGGTGCGCAGCACCCGGTGGGCGAGGTGGCGGTCCTCGGTTCCCAGGGCTTCGGACACCGCTTTCAGCCAGATGTTGGCGGTGTGGATGGCGTGCTCGAAGTCGGGTGGATGGGTGGGAGGCATCGGTTTTGCCCTTCCGGTCTTCCGTGGCGCCTATGCGCTTGCGGGAATGCCGCGCCTCCGGGCGGGTGGTGTCCGGCACTGGGGACGGTCGGCTCACTCGGAAGTGGCGAGGGCGCGGGTGGTAACTGCCCGGTGGCGTACCGCATGCGCTTCCGCGAGGTGCGCGCGGTGGCTTCTCTTTCCTGCCCCTGGCTCCATGCTAGTGCGGACGGAACCGGTCGGCAGCCGGCCACAGCAGGGCATCACGAGGACCACGGGCTGAGGACCGCCGTCGGCAACACCGGCAACGCGGTGACCATGGGCTGATACCTGATGGAGCGCCCTCTGGTCCGCGCGCGTGCGTCCGTGCCGCTTCATGCCGCTTCGCGCGCTTCGGTCCATGACACGTGGAAACCGGCCCCGTCGAGCGGCGACTCCGTACTGGACACTTCGGCTGGCAGGCGGAACGCCCTTTTGCGGGCCGCGGTCACCATGTCGGCGAGTCTCTGACCTGGCCCGGTCTGTGGGCGCGGGGCCGTGCGGCCGTATCGGGTCGGGTTGGCATGCCCCAGCGGGCCGTCAGGGGATCGGCACGACGGCGACCGGGCAGTGTGCGTGCTGCAGCACCGCGTGCACCACAGAGCCCAGGCGCAGTCCCAGACGTTCGGCAGGGGGATGGCGCGGCACGACGAGCAGGCCGGCGTGGGACGAGGCATCCACCAGGGTGGCGGCCGCCGGACCGATGATCACTTCCGCGTCCACATGCACTTGGGGATACTCCGCGATCGGCCGGGCCGCGTGGTTGAGCAGTTGTGCGTGCAGGCGATGTTCCTCGTCCATGTCGATCGGGGGCGCCAGGACACCGGGGTGGACGATCCCACACTCGGCCGGGGGCGTGCTCGCCGGGCGGAGACGCCGCTTCGTTCCCGGTCCATCGCATCCTCGCCATTCGCAGGAGATCGGCACAGATGGAGGTCAACCCTTGGTGGGCGGCTCCTGCGCGGGGCCCCAGGGCTTGCTACGCGGCCACGTGTCCACGGCGGTGCTTCATCAGCCCCATCACCCGTGCCATGGCATACATGGAAGGCGCCGCCCTGCGGACGTCGCGCCGCGCGGTGGGGCCGGAGAGTGTCAGCACGCGGTCCATTTCGGCGACGCCGCGGAGCATCGGTACCACGTGCCCCTGGTGCTCGCGTGGCTGCGAGCGCCCGGACAGGACGTTTTCCAGGGCCGTACGCAGGACTGATTCGCGGTCGTCCGACCACAGGACGCGGAAGAAGACCCGGCCGTCCGCGTCCATCCGTCAGCTCAGGCCCGTCCTGCCGAACAGCTCCGCGTAGCGGGTCGGCACTTGGGACAGCAGATGGTTGACCTGCCTGCCGGACACCGCGTCGGCGACGGTGGACAACACGGCGCTCGCGTCCCACTCCGCGGTCCGTGGCCGGGCGCCGGTCTGCTGGGCCACGCGCCGGAGGAACTCCTCGCGGCCGAAGGACTCGGGGCGCCCTCGCTCCAGGTGCAGGACGTCATCCAGCGGGGCGGGCAGCTGAGCCGCCAGGTCGTCGGCCTCCTCAGGGGTGATCCGTGTGGCGAGCACCCACAGCACCGCCGCACTGACGTGCTCGGCCTCCTCCTGGCTGTAGTACTCCCCGCGGTCGCGGACCCGAGCCAGAAATTCCGCCAGCTTCACGGTGCCCTTCTGCAGTCGGTCCGCATTCCGCCACGGCTTCTGTGCCACCGCACCTGTCGCCGCGTCGGCCGGACCGCGAAACGGATCTCGCGAGAGGTGTCACGGCGCGCGGGCTGGAGACTCGGCGGCCCGGGTCGAGGAGTGCACATCCGACTGGGCGGCCGGCATCTTGCCAGCTCCTCGAAGCCGACGGTGTGGGCGGCGACGTACGCGTGGTCCACTTCTACTGTGCGAAGTGCGACGAGAAGGTCCAGGTGAGGCAGGGAGAGAAGATCCCGGCCTGCCCCAATGGTCACAAGGAGTTCGCCGCGCGCCGGAACGAGCCGACATGAAGTCCCTATGGCAGCACAGGTCGCCCGAGCCGGTGTGCCCGGTCAGCCGGAGACCGGAATCGTCGCCGACGATCCGCCGCTGTTCGACCAGCAGGCATCTTGAGATGCTCGACCTCAGGGAGGACCGGCTCGGTGCAGAGGTGGTCCGCGAGCGGGTAGCACTGCACCACCGCGAGCAGTTCTACTGAGGCGGGCGGCAGGCAGCCCACGTCAAGGACCGAACGGTGATCCTCGTCGACGACGGACTCGCCACTGGCGTCACCGCACGCGCCGCCCGGCGCCATCTGCGCAGGCAGGGTCCCAACCGGCTGATCCTGGCCGTTCCCGTCTGTGCCTCCGGCACCGCGGACCTGATGCGCCGGGAAGCCGACGACGTCTCTGCCTCCACCAGTCGCGCTTCCGAGCCGTGGGCGAGTGGTATGGCTTCGTTCACTTCAAACAGCAGCGTTTGCCTGCCGGTTTGGGCAGCAGTTGGTGATCTTGAGGCTCGTGGATGTTCACGAGAAATAGCAGCAAGTCCATGGGGCGGTCCGCCGCCTGTGAGATGTCTGTTTCTGAACCTGCGGCACAGGATGGCTCGGTAGCCCGATCAGGCAAGCGCGGGCCGCGTTGGTGGCCACCAACGTGAGATCGGTCAAGGAATCGCGCAACGCGCGAGAGTGTCGCTGCATGCCCGTCAGGCGTCGAAACGGCCGCGTGCACTCTCGATGTGACCGAGGTGCTGGTGGGTCCAGCCGCATATGGCGTCGACCGCGGTGCGCAGGGCCCGGCCCGGCTCGGTGAGGGTGTACTCGACTCGCGGCGGCACGGTGGGGTGCACCTTCCGGTCGACCAGGCCATTGCGCTCCAGCATGCGCAGGTTCTGGGTGAGCATCTTGTGGCTGACGCCCTCGACCTCGTTCCGCAGCTCGCTGAACCGCAGAGTGCGCTCGCCGAGCGCCTCGATGATCAGGAGCGCCCACTTGTTGGCGACGTCCGAGAAGATCTCCCGCGCCAGGGAGTCTGCGCGCCGCAGGTCAGCGTCCTCGGGCAGGCCCTTGAGTAGTTGCTTGGTCACCATCAGGTTCCTCAGTCACCGAAAAGTGCGTTCTTCCAGGTCAACCGTCACTCTCCTACAGTTTCCGAGTAACTACAAGAGAGCAAAGCGGAAGGGCGAGCATCGTGGCCACCATTGATGTCTTCAACTACAACGTGCCGGCCGAGAGTGACTTCGGCTACTCACAGGCGATCAAGTCCGGCGAGCTGATCCACGTCTCTGGACAGCTCTCGTTCGATGAGGCAGGCGAGTTCCTCTACGCGGGCGACTTCGCCGCCCAGCTCAAGCAGACCTACGCCAACATGGACAAGGTCCTGGACCACTACGGCGCCACCCGGAACCAGGTCGTCTCGCAGACCCTGTACGTGGTGAACCTGCGGCAGAATGCCGCGGCGACGGCGGAGGGCAACCTGGGGTACTTCGGCGACCACCGCCCGGCCAGCACGGTCTTGGGCATCACTGAACTGACCTTGCCCGGCCAGGTCATCGAAATCAGCTTCGTCATCGACACGAAACTGCCCGCTTGAGGTCTCCTCCTAGCCAGGCGCTTTCCCAGGCGCCACCGCTCTCGAACAGGCTCGTTCCGCGCAGGTTCACCCCGGTCCGTGACGCCTGGTGGGCCCAGGAATCTTTTCCTGATCTCGAAGGGGCAGATCAAACCGCGCCGGCCGGAAAGCGAGGGTTATGGGAGCGTTCGTGGAACGGTCACTGTGACTGTTCCACGAACGGAGCCCCAGAGGGCTGTGGGACGCTTCCAGGTAGTGGTCCAGTTCCAGGCGGCAGCCGCCCTTGGCGATCAGCCGCTCATGCCGGGCCACTTCCACGTTCTGGTCGTAAACCACTAGGTGAGAGGCGTGCAGCACGACCCGGACGCGTTTGCCGATCAGGCGGACCGGCACCGAGTAGTGTTGGTGCGGACGGCGATCCGACTGTAGCGGTCGACCCTGGGGGTGAACACCCGCCCGGTCTCGAACGGTTCCTGCGGCAGCGGCATCAGCAACGGCTGTTCGAGGGCGAAGTACTCGTCGATGGTCCGCGGCCGCGAGCCGATCCGGCGCCGGCCGTCGTGCAGGTCCCACTGCTCGACCATCTCGTTCAGCTCCGCCAGCGAAGAGACCTCCGGCACGGGGGCGAAGTGGTTGCGGCGGAAGTAGCCGATCTGCCCCTCGACCCCGCCCTTCTCGTGGGCGCCGTCGACGCCGGGGCGGCAGTAGAAGCTCTCGATGCCAAAGTGCGATCTGAACGCGATCCACCGGTCGGTCTCCACCCTCGCCCGGCTCAGCCCCAGCACCTGGGCGACCGCGGCCTTGAGGTTGTCGTAGCGCACCCGGCCCCGAGGGGCCCCGCCCAGCGTGCGCAGCGCGGTCTTCGTGCATAGTGATCGTTTGGCCGGGCTGAGGGTGCCGCCACTGCGAGGGGTCGAGAGGTGCGAGTCGCACGGAGGACCGCTCGCCGGGTCCCAGGAAGGGTGTGAATTCGACCCAGAGGCTCGCGATGTTGAGGACCGGTTCGCCGGTCCGGGCTCGCTTTCCGATATTCCACATCGGCCGAAGAACGCCAGCTCCGGAGAAGGGAGTCTGCCGACGACCCTCACTGGCCGGTCGGAGGGTGAGGTCCGCGCGGATGATCCCGTTGCGGGTTTCGTAGCAGCGCCAACGACACCAAGCCGCGCTCTTCTCCAGCTGCATCTGCTCGGCAGCCGTGGCGAGGGTCTCCCAAAAGCTGAGCTGAAGCGGGTGGACTTCACTTCTTCTCGGCGATGTGCCGCGGGCTCTCCCTCAGGGCGGCGACCTCGCCCAGCCACAACATCCGATGGGCCTCTTCGAGCCGTTGACGAGTGTTCGCCTCGATCTCCAGCAGCCGGGGGACCTGGGCCAAGTCAAGGCGAAGCATCGGGCAGCGGACGCACGCATGCTCGTGCCGCGTACTGCTCGAAGTCCTCAACTACCAGATCGAGCAAGTCCTTTCCGGTGAAGATGGTCATGCGCGTGAGCAGGTTGAGGGTCGCTGAATTGTGGACGGTGCGGCTCGGGCTTCGGCCAGGGCGGGCGGCACAGCGGCGAGGTGGAAGGCCGCGGCCAGGGTGCACCAGGAGCAGACCTTGCGGTGCTTGGTCAGCTGCTCGGTGATGAGCACCACCGACATGCCCGCATCCGCGACGGCCTTTCCCGCGGCCGCCAGGACGATCCAGGGGTGCTGTCGATGCCGTCGGCGATTCCCCATGCCGGTGAGCGTCAAGGTGATGCCGGCACTGGCCAGCCCCAAGGCCGTATCCGGGGTGCGCAGGAGGGTGTACGCCTCGCCGCTGGCATCGACACGCTCGGCGTCCAGACCGGGCAGAGGCGGTTCGGGAAGCCGCTTGAGCAGGCCGAACTGGTACAGACCGACCACCGCATACGCGGTGACTGCTCCCATGTTCAGGGCGGCCACGCGCCGACGCTGTTGGAGGAAGTCACCCGTACCGAGACGCAAGTCGTCACTGATCCGTTCGGCCGAGGCGGAGGAACTGCGGCCGATCCCTTGCCGGGGGCGTGCTTCCCGGGCGGAGACGCCTTTTCGTCGGCGATTCATCGCACCGCACCTTTCCTCAGAGGCCCGGGCGTAGACGGCAACTGCGGGGACTAACTTGTGGGCCGTGTGTCACCGGACGCGTCATCCAGGCACCTTTTCGCGGCGGTGCCTCAGCCCCATCAGCCGTGCCATGGCATACATGGGAGGCGCCGCCTTGCGCACGTCGCGCCGCGCGGTGGGCCCGGACAGGGCCAGCACGCGGTCCATTTCCGCGACGCCGCGCAGCATCGGCACCATGCGTCCCTGATGCTCGCCCACCGGGGAGCGCCCGGACAGCACCGTCTCCAGGGCCTGGCGCACGATGTGCTCGCGGTCGTCGGACCACAGGATCCGGAAGGCGACGCGGCCGTCGGCGTCCATCAGGTAGGCGGCGTTGGGCTTGGGATCGAGGAGGCGGTGCAGGGTGCCGTCGATGTCGTCGACGGCGACGGGCCAGAGGAGTCCGTCCCGGTCCCTCAGGTCGCGTGCGTGGGCCGTCTTGCGCTCGAAGTCTTCCGGCTGGGGATACCGGTCGCCGGGGTGCGCCTCGCGTACGTACAGCATCACGAACGCCGCCCGGTCACCGAAGTCCGCGTGGAGCCGCTTCAGGGCCGGGTCGGCTGCCGCGGTCATCGGGCAGGTCACCGATCCCATGGTCAGCAGCAGTGGGGTGCGGCCCGCGAAATCGGACTTGGTGACTCGGCCACCGTCCACCGTGGGCAGGTCGAAGTCCGGCATCTCTTCGCCCGGCCGCGGTCCTGTGTGGAACCGCATGTCCTCGATCACCAGTCGAGTGTGAAAGTGCGGGTATCGGTACGTCATGGTTGTCAGCCTTCCGCGCAGGTGACACGCAGTTCGCCGCGGTCGCTCGAGAGTGCCGGGTGGGCTTTTCTGCGCTTCTGTGGCCGGTAGCTGCGTTGTTGGGGTGGTCCCGTTCGCCGAGGCAAACTGGCCGCTGCTGCGCCTGGGCCAGCAGCCCGGGCGAGCGGCCCTTGCGGGCGATGACGCCGCGCAGCGACGGGAAACCTTCGGTGAGTAGGCCACCGAGGTCGAGCGGGCGGCGTTCGGGCTCGCTGATCACACGGGGGATGTGCATGTGCGGCGCATGGGACTCAAGAGCGCCATGCCTGCTCACCTTCTCTCTGGGATGGAGAGTGGATGTTCTCTCTGGGATGGAGAGTGGATGCCCGACGGCGCGGCTCGGTGCATGGCAGCCATCTCCAGAAGTGCCGCATCTCGGGAACCCGGGGGGCCACCGTCCCCATTCCGCTCCAGCCGATGAACCGCGCCTCCCGTGATGCGGCACCGCGGACCCTCCAGCGGCTGCTGCCGATATCGCCAGCCAGCTGGGCAAGTGATACAGCGCACCGCCCGGCCGTCGGCGCTTCCATCCGCGTCAGGCGGGGGGATGTTCCGGAGTGTGAGCGGCATCACCGTGGGCGGTGGCTCCGGCGCTCTAGCGTCGTGGCATGGACTCCGATGACCGGTCCGGAGACGGAAGATCATGATCCGTGTGGCACGGTGTGGTGCTCGCAGGGGCGGCGGAGCGCACCCGCGTGGTAAGGGCAATCACTGTCTCCCGCCCGAGTCGCTGCGCCGTGAGTTACCTGGTCTGATACGGGCCCGCTGACCCCGCTGGGGGCGCCGCTGCGGCGCGCTACCTGTAGAGAGGAGGCGTTGGGTGTGACGACCGCTGTCGTACTGTCGGGCGGGGGGAGTCTCGGCGCCATCCAGGTCGGCATGCTGCTGGCGTTGGCTGACTATGGTGTAGCCCCTGATCTGCTGGTGGGCACGTCCGTGGGCGCGATCAACGGCGCATACATCGCCGGGCACCCCGGACGGGAGGGAGTGGAATCCCTCGCGGGTAAATGGGAGTCGGTGCGACGAGGCGACATCTTCCCGGTCCAGCCGGTTCTCGGCCTGCTCGGGCTGGCCGGCCGGGCGGACCATCTTGTGCCCTCCGAGAAGTTCCGGGGACTTCTCGAACAGCATCTGGGCTACAGCGACCTGAAGGACTCCGCCCGTCGGCTCTGCCTGGTGGCCAGTGAGGTCAGGACCGGGAAGGAGGTGGTGCTGTGCCACGGGCCCGTCATCGACGCGGTGATGGCCAGCGTCGCCGTGCCGGGTGTGTTCCCGCCGGTTCGGCTCGGGGGACAGGACCTCATGGACGGGGCGGTGGCGAACAACACACCGATCTCGGTTGCCGTGGAGGCGGGAGCGGAGACCGTGTATGTGCTGCACGCCGGCTACGCCTGCGCGCTGCCGGCCGCACCGCGCTCTGCTCTGGGGATGGCGCTGCACGCGCTCACGCTGATCCTGCAGCAGCGTCTGCTTGCGGACGTCACCGTGTACCGGACGACGGTGCAGGTGCGGGTGGCGCCGCCGTTGTGCCCGCTGGGGGTCTCCCCGGCCGACTTCCGCCACAACCGCGAGCTCATCACCCGCGCCCGCGAAACCACCCGCCCGTGGCTCGACCGCGGTATGCCGAGCGACCCCGCGCAGTACCTGCGGGTCCACAACCACGGCAGCGGGCTCGATGCCGACCGTACGGACGGCAGCCGCGGCCGTCGGCGGTGGCGGAAGCAAGCTGCATGACTCGGAAAGGGTCTTGGGATGGAGCCCGGCTTTTCGCAGGTGGCCGCCGACGGGCGGCCGGCGCGCCGTGACGGGTACGCACCGCTGCGGGATTACGCCGCGATCGGCGACGGCCGCACCGTCGCGCTGGTCGCCCGTGACGGATCGGTGGACTGGCTGGCGGTACCGGACCTGGACTCCGAGACGGTGTTCGCCGCCGTACTGGACGCCCAGCGCGGAGGCCGATTCGCGCTGGGGCCCGCCGTGGCCTACGCAGTGGACCGCCGTTACCTGCCGGGCACGAACGTGGTGGAGACGACGTTCACGACCGATCACGGGGTGGTCCGGGTCACGGACGCGTTGACACTGCCGGATGCGGGGCTGACGCCGGTCCGCGAGCTGCAGCGCCGGGTCGAGGGGCTGTCCGGGAGCGTACCGGTGCGCTGGGGCGTGGTGCCCGGCTTCGGCTACGGCACCCGGGCGCCGGGTATCAGCAGGCGGTCGGGCGTGCCGGTCGCCTCGTCCGGGGCGCATGCCTTCGCGGTGTGCACCTGGGACGTCGGCGAACCGCAGTGCACCCACGACGCGATCAGTGGCCACTTCGAGACGCGGCCGGGATCCCGCGCGTTGCTCGCCCTGTGCTTCGCCCACCAGGATCCGCTGGTCTTCCCGACCCGCGCCGAGTGCCAGGCACGCCTGGACCACACCTGCGCCGCCTGGCGTCGGTGGCTGGACGAGCGCACCACCCACGGGCCCTGGCGGCAGGCGGTCGAGCGCAGCGCCCTGGCGCTGAAGCTGCTGGTGTTCGCCCCGTCCGGTGCGGTCGCGGCAGCGGCAACGACGTCCCTGCCCGAGCAGATCGGCGGGGCACGGAACTGGGACTACCGCTTCTCCTGGATCCGGGACTCGGCCTTCACCCTGAACACGCTCCTGCAGCTGGGCTGCCCACGCGAGGCACACGCCTACTTCTGGTGGCTGATGCACGCCACCCAGCTCACCCACCCCCGGCTGCGCGTGCTGTACCGGCTGGACGGCGGCGCCCGCACGCCCGAGCGGGCACTGCCGCTGGAGGGCTACCGGAAATCGGGACCGGTCCGGGCCGGGAACGCCGCCGCCGAGCAGCTGCAGCTGGACACCTACGGCGAACTGCTGCAGACCGCCTGGCTGTACGCCGCGGCCGCCGGGCGGCTCGACGCCGACATCGCCCGCCGGGTCGCCGAGATGGCCGACCTGGTCTGCCGCACCTGGCAGGAGCCGGACGCGGGCATCTGGGAGGTGCGCAGCCCGCCGCGGCACTTCACCCAGTCGAAGATGATGTGCTGGGTGGCGCTGGACCGCGCCATACGCCTGGCCGGCCAGGAACTGATCCCGCACCGCCACGCCGACCGCTGGCGGCGGGAACGACAGGCGGTCAGAGACTTCGTCGAAACCCGCTGCTTCAGCGACCGCAAGGGCAGCTACGTCCGTGCCGCAGGCAGCCAGGAGCTGGATGCCGGCCTGCTGCTCGGCCTGCTGCACGGCTACGCCGACCCGGACCAGCCGCGACCGCGCGGCACCATCGAGGCCATCCGCCGAGAGCTGGCCCACGGCCCGTTCGTCCACCGCTACACCGGCGAAGACGGCCTGCCCGGCACCGAAGGCGCCTTCCTGGCCTGCTCCTTCTGGCTGGTCGAATGTCTCGCCCGCTGCGGACACCTGGACGAAGCCGCCACCTTGATGGATCAGCTTGTCGGGCTGGGCAACGACGTCGGCCTGTACAGCGAGGAGATCGACCCGGCCACCGGCGCGTTCCTGGGCAACATGCCCCAGGCGCTCAGCCACCTCGCGCTGATCAGCGCCGCCAGCGCCGTCAGTGAGCGGGAGCAGCGATGAGTGTGTGGGCGGCACTGTCGGGTGGATTCGCCGGCACCCTCGTTCTGACCACCGCGCTCCGGGCGGCCGCCGAGCTGAAGCTCACCCGCATCGACATCCCGTTCCTGCTCGGCAGCGCCTTCACCGCCGATCGCACCCGCGCCAAAGCACTGGGCTACCTGCTGCACTTCGCCGCCGGACAGGTTTTCGCCTTCGGCTACTACGCCTTGTTCCTCGCCCTCGGCCACAGCGGCTGGCTGCTGGGAGCGATGTTCGGGATGGGCCACGGCATGTTCGCCGGCACCGCGCTGGTCAACATCCTTCTGCCCGTGATCCACCCCCGGATGGGCACCCCCCTCACCAGCGCCCCGGACACGGCGCTGCTGGAACCTCCCGGCTTCCTCATGCTCAACTACGGGCTCGCGACCCCCATAGTGAGCCTTACCGCCCACATCGCCTACGGCGCCCTCGTCGGCGGCTTCACCGCCCTCGCCCGGTAGCAGGCGAGGGCTGCCAGGCGTACCGGTCAGTCGCGGCCAAGGTCGGCAAGGGCGTCCTCCACGCCCCGGTGGAACGTGGGGTACGCGTACATCATGTGCCGCAGCCGGTCGACGGGGACCTCGGCCTGCACCGCGACGGCGAGCCCGTAGAGGACCTCGCCGCCCATGGGCCCGGCGGAGGTGGCGCCGAGCAGCACCCCGCGCTCGGCGTCCTCCACCAGTTTGATCAGGCCCTCGTTGCCGGCCTTGTGGATCCAGCCGCGCGCCGAGGACGGCACGCGGGATGTGCCGGTGCGTACCCGCAGTCCCTGCTCGCGCGCCCGGGCCTCGCTGAGTCCCACGGAGGCGACCTCGGGGTCGGTGAAGGTGACCCTGGGCAGGGCGCGGTAGTCCGCGTCCGGGCCCGGTTCGCCCAGGACGGCGCGGGCTGCCACCTCGGCCTGGTACATCGCCACGTGCGTGAACAACCCGAGCCCGGTGACATCGCCCACCCCCCACAGAGCGGGGGCCGCACGCAGTTGTTCATCCACATGCAGGGCGCGGGCGCCCGGGTCGAGGCCGACCGTCTCCAGCCCGAGCCCGGCGAGGTTGGCGCGGCGGCCGGTGGCCACCAGCAGCCGGTCGGCCGTCAGTGCCGCGCCGTCGTCGAGGGTGAGGGTGAAGGTGCCGCCGCCGTCGTGGCGCACCTGGGTGGCCTGGGCCCCGGTGCGTACGGTGATGCCCTCCGCGTCCAGCACGTTGGCGAGCAGACTGCCGATCTCGGGCTCCTCGTTCGGCAGCACCCGCTCGGCCGCCTCGACGACGGTGACCGCGGTGCCGAAGCGGGCGAACGCCTGGGCGAGCTCCAGGCCCACGGCTCCTCCGCCGAGCACGAGCAGCGAACGCGGGCTTTCCTCGGCGGCGACCGCGTCGCGGTTGGTCCAGTACGGCACCTGGTCCACGCCCGGCACCGGGGGGATCTGAGGGCGGCTGCCGGTGGCGAGCACCACCGCGCGCCGCGCAGCGAGGACGTGGCCGTCGACGTCCACCCGGCCGGGGCCGATCAGGCGGGCGCGTCCGCGGACGAAGTGCCCGCCCTTGCCGGTGAACCGGTCCACGGCCACTTGGTCGTTCCAGTCGTCGGTCGCCTCGTCGCGGATCCGGTCCGCGACCGGCCCGAAGTCGGGGCTGACCTGTGCCCGGCCGGCCATGCCCGGAATACGCCGGGTCTCGGCGAGCAGGTTCCCGGCGCGGATCATCATCTTGCTGGGGATGCACGCCCAGTACGGGCACTCACCGCCGACCAGCTCCGCCTCCACCCCGACCACGTCCAGACCGGCCTCGGCCAGCCGCCCGGCGACGTGCTCGCCCCCCACGCCCATCCCGATCACCACGACATCGGTCTGCTGCGCCATGTCCGCCTCCAGTGCGTGGTACGTCTCCCCGGGTGTACCCGGAACCCGGTCGGCGGTCCCGCGCCTTCCCTTCGGCGACCCGGGCGGAGGCGCGGCTCTCTCCCTTCTTTCCGCAGCGCGCAGGGCACTCGGTGACAGTTACAGGCGCACCGAAGCCGGGGAGCGGGCAGGTCGGGGCAGAGCACTCGCATTCATCCACGGTGCGGCGGCCCGTTCCTGAGCCGGCGCAGCGCGATCAGGGCCTGCATCGCGGCGGCCGGGCGCAGCACCGCCGGGCGTGGGGCCTGCGCCATGCGGCCCCGGGCCAGGCTGCACGCGGTGACGGTGACCACGGGTGCCGCCCATGCGGCGAGGGCCGCGGTACGCAGGTGGCGGCTGGGCTTGTGCCGCATGACCAGCCAGGTCCAGAACGCGGCGTCCGCCAGGTGGTCGGCGTAGGTGCCGAACGGGCAGACGGTGCGTCGGCGGCGGGCAAGGCGGCCGTCGGCCAGGTCGGTGGCGATCGCCGCGATGCCGATCCAGCGAACGTGCCGGGTGCCCAGCACGGGGAGACTGGCGCGGCACAGGGTCAGCAGATCCGCCGCCGAGAGACGGCTGCGCTGCTCCAGCATGCCCAGGTGGGCGGCGGCGAGGGCCCAGCTGACGGTGATCCAACGGCGGCCCCGACCGCGGGACAGGAGGAGGACGGCGCCGTGCAGGGCGGTGACTTCGGCAAGGGCGCGGGGGCGCCGCGCGGCCTGGACGGCCGAGCGGCGTGCGGCCCGCCCCAGGAACCGGGCCCAGCCCGCCGGGCGCCAGCCGTCCTCGCGCAGCGCGGCCAGCAGCGCATCGGTGGCTTCCCGGCTGCCCATGGTCACCACGGGATCCTCCGGCCGGCGAGGCAGCCGGGGCAGCGTATTCATGCGCTCGTCGGCGGCTGCGCGCCGGAGTCGGCGTCGTCGCCGCGGTCGGGGTGGAGCAGCGTCTCGCCGAACGCGCGCAGCCGTGCGACGGCCTCGTCGGCGGGTGCCTCGTGCCGGGCTAGCGACTGCTTGATCTCCCGGTACACGGCCACCTCCAGACCGCAACGGCGGCAGTCCTCCAGATGCGCCGCCACCCGCCGCGCGGTGATCTCGTCGGTCTCCCCGTCCAGGTAGGACTGCAGCACCCGCGCCACCTGCATGCAACTCATCCGGCGCCGCGCGGCGTCACGGCGTCGCCAAGGCCACCTGCTCACATCACACCCCGCTTCGGTGCCAGCCCCGCCGCCGACAGACGGTCCCTGATCCGCCTGCGGGCCCGGTGCAGCCTGCTCATCACGGTCCCCTCCGGCACGCCGAGCAGCTCGGCCGCCTCCGCATACGACAGCCCCTCCACATCGACCAGCCGCACCACCTGCTGGTGCTTGACCGGCAGCGCGGCGAGCGCGCCGTCGACCACCGCGTCGAAGCACGCGCCGACCACGATGTCCTCCGGACTCGCCCCGGCACCGGGCGCGGGCTCGGCCGGCCGGCCGAGATCCGTGTCCGGGTCGTCCAGGAGCTGCGGCCTGCGCCGCCGGTGCCGGTTCACCTCGGCCCGGCGCATGATCGTCAGGAGCCAGGCGCGCGGATGCCGTCCGTCGAAGCGGTCCACGGCCCGGTACGCCCGCAGCAGGGTGTCCTGGACGAGGTCCTCGGCGTCGGCGGGCTGGGCGGTCAGCGTCATCGCCACCCGCAGCAGCACCTCCACCTCGGGCAGCACGTACTCGGCGAACGCCTTGTCCCGTGCCGTGCCGACGTCCGGCGATCGTTCGTCCACAGCGAGGAAACCCTCCTCCCGCGATCGGGCATTCCAGAAATGTTCCCCGCAGGTGACCGGGTTCCCCAGGCATGGCAAGCATCAGGACGTGGGTATCCCCGCCGCGGCCAGGCGGACGGTGGCTGCGGCGCATGGCCGCCGAGTGCCAGGAGAAATACCGGCACGTGCGGCTGCGCGGCTGGATCGAGGCGTACGTCGACAACCAGCTCACCGGAACTCGCCGCGCCCGGGTCGCAGCGCACCTGGCGGCCTGCTGGGCCTGCAGCGGCACGGCCGAGACGCTGCACCTGGTCAAGCACTCCCTACGGCGCGCCCCACGCCGTACCCCAACGCTGTCCGAGCTGCGGCTGCGCCGCTTCGCTAGCCGCCTCACCCACACCGGCGCAGCCCGGCCCACCCGACAGGTCGAGCGCCGCCCCAGAGGCGCGGATCTTCGATTCCATGGAGACACAGGAGGTGACACCCGATGATGCGCGCGATCTGGAACGGTGTCGTCATCGCCGAAACCCCACGCACCAAGCGCGTGGAGGGCAACCACTACTTCCCACCCGAATCCCTCAAACGGCAGTACTTCATCGACAGCCCTACCAGGTCGCTGTCCCGTGGAAGGGCGTCGCTCGCTACTACACTGTCGATGCCCTGCTGGTACGGGTTGCCCAGGAAAGGCGCATCGTTCGACGGATGCGAGCGTGGCTGCGACAACTGCGGCAGGCTCTTGGTCAAGTGCGTCGACGGCTTGTCGTGCACTGGCGACGGCCTGGCTGGCTACCGCGCGGCGTTGAAGGATCTCCTCAATGGCAGGAAAGGCTGTCATCTTCTGTTCGAGCTGAGCGATCTGGGCGGCGAGGTTTTCGAGGCCGGCCATGAACGGAGCCAGTTGCGCGGCGCGTTCTTCGTTGATGCGGTGCGCGAGCCGGGCCTGTTCGTCTTGAAGTTCCGCTCGGCGGGCGCGGGCCGCCTGCAGATCGGCGGCGGTGCGGGCGGTGACGTCCTCCAGGTCGGCAAGTTCCGACTTGAGTGATCTGATCTCCACTTGTGCCCGTCGGCGGCGCTGGTCGTCGTCGACCGGCTGGAAGCACAGGTAGCAGGCGTCTTCGCCATGCTCTCGGTGAGGGTCCACGCGTTGTTCGCATGCTGGGCAGAGTCGTACGGGGAGGGCGTCGAAGATCTCCACGGAGGCGATGAGGCGTTCCATGCGGGTCACCTCCGAGGTGACCGTCTGGGCGGAGTAGGCGTGTTCGCTGCCCAGTTGTTCGAGCGCAACGACCTCGTCGACCGCCTGCTGCAGCTGCCGGGATATGTCTTCGTAGGCGCTCGTCAGTGACGAGTCGTATCCGGCGGTCGCCTCGGTGGTGGACCTTCCCTGCAGGAGGCTGTTGATCTCCTCCGTCAGTTCGTGACGACGCTGGCGCACTGCGTCGAGTTGGGCGATGACCTCTTCCCGTGCGGTCGCTACCTGGTCGAGGGTGCGGGCGACGGGAATGCGGAGCCGTTCGGAGATGGCCGTGACGGCCTGCACTGTGCTGTCCCGCACGTCCCGCTCCACCGCCTGGGCTTCGGCAAGTCGCCGCTTGGCCTGGGCGATTGCGAAATCCTTGGTGTCGTAGCGGGAGCGGGCGAACCCGAGGAGCATGCTGACGACGCCGCACCGGATGACCTCCTGCTCCTTGTTGGCGAAGCTCGTCCAGGACTCCTCGTTGCGGTAGAAGTGGCGCAGCAGGTTCCGGAAGGACAAGGGCGTGAGTTCACTGGCTGTTCCCGGGTGGAGACCCTTGGGGATACGCAGGTTGGGCCAGCCGAGTTCGCGCAGGATCCAAGCAACGAGCGGATCTGGGCCGCCGGGGACGCCACCGGGCACCCGCAGTTCGTCTACGTCGCCGCCGCGCACGGCACGCTCGTCGCCGACGACGCCCTCGACGGCGCCGGGCGCACCCTGGACTACCACCACCTGCCCCGCGTCACCTTCACCAGCCGGGCCATCGCCGCCACCGGACTGACCGACGCCCAGGTCGGCGCCCAGGGCTACGCCTGCGACTGCCGCGTGCTGCCGTTGGAGTACGTACCGAGGGCGCTGGTCAACCGCGACACCCGCGGCCTGGTCAAACTCGTCGCCGAGGCCGGCACCGGCATGGTGTTCGGCGCCCACGTCGTCGCCGAGGGCGCCGGGGACGTGATCGGCACCGCCGTCTACGCCCTGGCCAAACGGATGACGGTGCAGCAGATGGCCGACCTGTGGTGCCCGTACCTGACCATGGCCGAGGGCCTCAAGCTGGCCGCCCAGACCTACCCCCGAGACGTGGCCAAACTGTCCTGCTGCGCCTGCTGAGCAAGGAAGAGAGGAGAGAGCAGTGGTGTCCATGCGCAGAGGAGCGCCTGGCGGCACTGGCACGCTCTAGGCAAGAGCAATCTTCCCCAGAAGCGACGGACCCGGCGTCAGCGCAACACCACACACCCACCGCTAACCCACCCGTTCGCCTGGAGGCCACTGATGGATGTCCTGGTGCTCATCGGACGCATTTTGTTTGCGTCCCTCTTTCTCCTCTCCGCGGTCAACCACCTCACCCGGACCGCAATGACGGCCGCGTATACCAAGTCCAAGGGCGTGCCGGCCGCGGTGCCGGCGACGATCGGCAGCGGCCTGCTGATCCTGGCCGGCGGACTGAGCGCGGCGCTGGGATCTGGGCGGATCCGGGGGCGCTGCTGCTGGCGGCCTTCGTGTTCTCCACCGCGCTGCTGATGCACGCGTTCTGGAAGGAGAGCGAAGCTCAGGCACGGCAGGCCGAGATGGTCCATTTCCTGAAGGACGTCGCACTGGGCGGGGCGGGACTGATGCTGCTGGCCTTCTTCTCGTACGTCGGGGACGACCTGGGGCTGACCATCACAGGCCCCCTGTTCGACATCAGCTGACGGCTGGGACCTGGCCGGGCGGAGGTTCTGTCCGGCCCGCACCCGGGATCGCCCCCCACGGCGCCCTGCCCCATCCGACATCGGCACGTCGCGATGAGCCCCGCGAAGCGGGAAGCCACTGCCATCGTCACCCCCTGAGGGAGCACGGACGGATATGCGCGCCGAAGCCGTGGCCGGGGACGCGCAGTCGGACTGCCCCGGCCATATCCGCGACGTCGTTACGCCCTTTCCCGAGTGCCTTCGATGGTCACACCGTTCCAGAAGGCCACGTGGTTCTTGATACGTCGGGCGAGCGGAATCGGATGGGGGTAGTACCAGGCGGCATCCGGATTCACCTCGCCGCCGACCTGGAGGGTG
>NZ_JAHUXH010000090.1 GCF_019219825.1 Streptomyces sp. TRM70350
CTGCGCACCGCCGTCGAACTGCACCGCTCCATGCGTGGCGAAGGCGCGGCGGACACCGCCGGCGTCACCGCGGCAGTCGAACGGAGCATCGCCCAGGAGAACGAACTCCTCTTCGACCCGGCCTTCTTCGCCGCCCTGCCGCAGTCCGTCCCCGCCCTCGACGCCGTCGACGTGCGCGTGAAGAGCGCCGTCCACCACAACGAACTCAGCCGCCACCGCTACGACGTCGTCCTGCACACCCGCGACGCCGGCACGCCCCGCGCGGCCGACCTGCCCGGCCTCGCCTGGGGCCGCGACCTCGCCACCACCGACCAGCTCGCCGCGCAGCTCACCGACCGCACGGCCCACCCCGACGGGCTGCGCGTGACCGGTGTGCCGGACGCCCGTCTGGCCGGCGAACGCGCCGCCCGGGACGCGCTCGCGCAGGGTGCCTCACCCGACGAGGCCCACGCCCGCCTCGACGCGCCCCGCGCCCCCGGCCTGCCCGACCCCACGGAGCTGGAGGCGCTGGCCGCCCGCCACGGCCACCACCTGGCGCTGAGCCGGTCGGGACATGGCCCGGACGGAACGTTCGACGCGGTGTTCACCCCGGCCTCGGCAGGCCCGGCGCCCCTCTTCGCCGACCTGTGCCCGCCCGCTCCCGCCGGCCGCGGTCCGCTCTCGGCAGGCCTCACCAACGACCCGCTGCGCGCTCACGCCACCCCGGCCCTCGCCGGCGTCCTGCGCCCCTACCTGCGCGGCCGGCTGCCGGAGCACATGGTGCCCGCCACCCTCACCGCGCTCGACGCGCTGCCGCGCACCAGCAACGGCAAACTCGACCGCCGCGCCCTGCCCGACCCCGAGACCGGCCCGCGCACCGGTCGTGCGGCGCGCACCCCGCAGGAAGAGATCATGTGCTCGCTCTTCGCGGACGTGCTCGGCCTGCCCGCCGTCGGCCCCACCGACAACTTCTTCGACCTGGGCGGCCACTCCCTGCTCGGCACCCGGCTCATCAACCGGGTCCGCTCCACCCTCGGCACCGACCTGCCGATCCGGTCCCTGTTCCAGCACCCCACCCCGGCGGGGCTGGCCGCCGCGCTGGACACGACTGGACCCGGTGGACGCACGCCCCTTCGACCCGTGCCCCGCACCGGCGAGACACCCCTGTCATTCGCCCAGAGCCGTCTGTGGTTCATCAACCAGATGGAAGGGCCCAGCTCCACCTACCACATCCCGCTCGGCCTGCGGATCACCGGCGCCCTCGACGTCGACGCCCTGCGCGCGGCCCTCGACGACGTGGTCGCCCGCCACGAGAGCCTGCGCACCGTCTTCCCCGCTCCCGGCGGCCGCCCCCACCAGAAGATCCTCGACCCGGCACCTCCCTGCCACCTGCGGCAGATACCCGTCGACCCCGACCGCCTCGACGAGGCGATCGCCGCCGCCGTCGCCGAA
>NZ_JAHUXH010000091.1 GCF_019219825.1 Streptomyces sp. TRM70350
TACTCCAGCCGTAGATCGTGATCTTCATGCTTGAGCGGCTTGTCGCCGGTAGTGGCTGGTCTGGGATCGGGCTTGGTGGCGGCGTCGCCAGTCGGACCAGCTGAGCCGGTGGACGGCGTCCAGGGCGGGGCGCACGACGAGCGCGATGAACAGGTGCTGGATCTCGTTGCAGGTGAGCGGTATGCGTGCGTCGGATGCGGGGTGGCGGGCGTGTTCGTCTGCTCGGACGACGGCGAGGAAGGCGTGCGCGAGCATGGCCAGGGTGACCCAGCGGGACCAGGACGCGTAGCGGCGGACCTGGTGCTCGTCCAGTGCGGCCAGGCCCTTTCCGGCCTGGAAGAACTCCTCCACCTGCCACCTTGATCCAGCGACGCGCACCAGCTCGGCCAGCGGCACCGGGCGGGGCGAGTAGCAGCGGTAGTAAGCGAGTTCGCCGGTGGTGCGGTTGCGGCGGATCAGCAACTGGCGGCTGCCGGGAGCGGGGTCGGCGAGGTCGATGACGGTCCAGTCGTAGAAACGGTGGCCCTTCGCCCCGGTCCCTGCGGACAGCTTCTGCCAGGCCCGCTTGGGTACCTTCTTGGCCAGGGCCTCGGCGTGGAACTTCCCCGCGCTGGTGGTGACGTCGTGCGAGCGGGCCACCGCGAGGACGTAGCCGGTGCCGCGTTCCTCCAGCACGCCTCGCAGCTTGGGGTTGCCGCCGTAGACCTCGTCGCCCGCAACCCATGCGGCCCGGTGGCCGGCGTCCAGGAAGTGGGCGACCATGCGCGCGGCCAGCTCCGGCTTGGTGGCGAATGACGCCTCCTTGCCGAGTCCGGCGGCGAGGCAGCGGTCGGGGTCGGAGGTCCAAGAACGCGGAACGTAGAGTTCCCGGTCCACCGCGGCGTGCCCGCGCCGACCGGCGTAGACCAGGTAGACAGCGACCTGAGCGTTTTCGATTCTGCCCGCGGTGCCGGTGTACTGGCGCTGGACACCGGCCGTGCCGGCGCCCTTCTTCACGTCCCCGGTCTCGTCGACCACCAGCACCGCTTGGTCGTCGTGCAAGTGCTCCACCACGTAGCCACGCACGTCGTCACGCACCCGGTCGGCGTCCCACTTGGCCCGCCCCAGCAGGTGCTGCATGCCGTCCGGGGTCGCCTCCCCGGCCCACTCGGCGATCGTCCAGCAGTTCTTTCGTGGCAGGTCCGACAGCAGCCCGAGCACCAACTTCCGGGCCCGGCGGCGGGGTTCGACCCGCGCGAACCGACTTGCGATCCGGCTCATCAGGACCTCGAAAGCCTCCTGCCAGCGGACAGGGTCTACGCTGTGACCTGCGGCCACCGCATGATCGTTTGTCTTCACACACCGATGATCAACGGTGGCCGCACCCATGTCCGCAGCGGCCCTCATGAGCAAGATCACGATCTACGGCTGGAGTACTA
>NZ_JAHUXH010000092.1 GCF_019219825.1 Streptomyces sp. TRM70350
GAGGTCGAGCAGCTGCGCAGGCACCGGGCAACGGGCTTCGGCCTGGAGGCGAAGAAGCCGTACACCGATGGTGTGGTCACCGGCTGGGGCATGGTGGAGGGCCGTACGGTCTTCGTCTACGCCCATGACTTCCGCATCTTCGGCGGCGCCCTGGGCGAGGCCCACGCCACGAAGATCCACAAGATCATGGACATGGCCATCGCGGCCGGTGCCCCGCTGGTCTCGCTCAACGACGGCGCCGGCGCCCGGATCCAGGAGGGCGTCAGCGCCCTGGCGGGGTACGGCGGCATCTTCCAGCGCAACACCAAGGCGTCCGGCGTCATCCCGCAGATCAGTGTGATGCTCGGCCCGTGCGCGGGGGGAGCCGCCTACAGCCCCGCCCTGACGGACTTCGTCTTCATGGTCCGCGAGACCTCGCAGATGTTCATCACCGGCCCGGACGTGGTCAAGGCGGTGACCGGTGAGGAGATCACGCAGAACGGCCTGGGCGGCGCCGACGTGCACGCGGAGACGTCCGGGGTGTGCCACTTCGCGTACGACGACGAGGAGACGTGCATCGCCGATGTGCGCTACCTGTTGTCGCTGCTGCCGCAGAACAACCGCGAGAACCCGCCCCGGGCGGAGTGCTCCGACCCCGCCGACCGCCGTAGCGAGCTGCTGCTGGACCTGGTCCCGGCGGACGGCAACCGGCCCTACGACATGGCCAAGGTCATCGAGGAGATCGTCGACGACGGCGAGTACCTGGAGGTCCACGAGCGCTGGGCGCGCAACATCATCTGCGCGCTGGCCCGGCTGGACGGCCAGGTGGTCGGCATCATCGCCAACCAGCCGCAGGTGCTGGCGGGCGTCCTGGACATCGAGGCGTCGGAGAAGGCCGCGCGCTTCGTGCAGATGTGTGACGCCTTCAACATCCCGATCGTCACCTTCCTGGACGTGCCCGGCTTCCTGCCCGGCGTCGACCAGGAGCACGGTGGAATCATCCGCCACGGGGCGAAGCTGCTGTACGCCTACTGCAACGCGACCGTGCCCCGGATCTCCCTGATCCTGCGCAAGGCCTACGGAGGCGCCTACATCGTCATGGACAGCCAGTCCATCGGCGCGGACCTCACCTACGCCTGGCCGACGAACGAGATCGCCGTGATGGGCGCGGAGGGCGCCGCCAACGTCATCTTCCGCCGCCAGATCGCCGAGGCCGAGGACCCCGAGGCCATGCGGGCCCGCATGGTCAAGGAGTACAAGTCCGAGCTGATGCACCCGTACTACGCGGCCGAGCGCGGCCTCGTGGACGACGTCATCGACCCCGCCGAGACCCGCGAGGTCCTCATCCGCTCCCTGGCGATGCTGCACACCAAGCACGCCGACCTGCCCTCCCGCAAGCACGGCAACCCCCCGCAGT
>NZ_JAHUXH010000093.1 GCF_019219825.1 Streptomyces sp. TRM70350
GCAGAACACCCCCCGCGCCGACTTCCGGCTCGGCGGCGCGAAGGCCGAGTACGTTGCGCTGACCGCCGGGGCAGCCCGGTTCGACCTGTCGCTGTTCTGCCACGAACGCCACGATGACGACGGCCGCCCGGCCGGGCTCGACGTCATGGCCGAGTACAGCACCGACCTCTTCGAGCGGGACACCGTCCTCACCCTGCTGGGCCGCCTCGCCCGGCTGCTGGGCGCCGCCGTGGAGGACCCCGGCCGTACGGTCGGCTCCCTGGCCCTCCTCACCGACGAGGAGCGCCAGCTGATGCTGACCGAGTGGAACGACACCACCCGGCCCACGGCACCCCAGCCGCGCGGCGGACTCCAGGAGGCCTTCCGCGCCCGGGTCGAGGCCGTCCCCGACGCCGTCGCGGTCCGCGCCGACGGACACGGCCTCACCTACCGGGAACTCGACGAACGGGCCAACCGCCTGGCACACCACCTCATCGCGCTGGGCGCCCGCCCGCAGACCGCGGTCGGCGTCCTGCAGGAGCGCTCCGCGGACCTGGTCGTGTCGATCCTCGCCATCGTCAAGGCCGGCTGCGTCTACGTGCCCCTGCACACCGGCTACCCGGCGGCCTGGACCCGGATGGCGCTCACCCGCACCGGCGCGCGGATCCTGCTCACCGACCGCGCCCTGCGCGCCCGCGACGTACGCCACGACGGCCCCGTCGTGGTCGTCGACGACGAACCGGCCCTCGCCACCCGCAGCGTGGCCGACCCGCGGGTGCCGGGCGACCCCGACCACCTCGCCCACGTCATGTTCACCTCCGGCTCCACCGGTGAACCCAAGGGCGTCGAGATCACCCACCGGAACGTCCTCGACCTCGCCCACGACCCCGTGTGGCACGGCCCGTACGAGGAGGGCGCCGGATCCTGCCGCAACCCGCGCTGCTCCGCCGAACGCGTACTGATGCACTCCCCGCACGCCTTCGACCCGTCCACCTTCGAGCTGTGGGCACCCCTGCTCAACGGCCACCGCGTGGTCGTCGCCCCGGCCGGCGAACTCGACCTGGGCGCGCTGGAACGCGTCATGGTCGACGAACAGGTCACCGGCGTGCTGTACACCGCCGGACTGTTCCGCCTGATCGCCGAGGAACGCCCGGAGAGTTTCGCCGGGGTGCGCGAGGTGTGGACCGGCGGCGACGTGGTCTCCCCGGCCGCCGCGCAGCGCCTCCTCGACACCTGCCCCGACACCACGGTCACCGCCATCTACGGACCCACCGAGATCACCCTGTGCGCCACCCAGTACCCCATGCGCCACCCCCATCGCGTCGAGCACACCGTCCCGCTGGGCCGCCCCATGGCCG
>NZ_JAHUXH010000094.1 GCF_019219825.1 Streptomyces sp. TRM70350
CCTGACTTGTTGAATCGACCCCAGATGCTCGGTCTGCAGCCGTAGCGTCCAGGGTGTCGGTCGGCATGGGCCCGCAGTGCTCCTTGCCGCCCTCGGGCTGGCTCACTGATAGCGTGCCGCCGCCGGCCGACACCCGCGCGGTGTGGCTCGACAGAGGCATGAAGGTGACGCAATGACTTCAAGTCAGGGTGCCCGCCGCACCCCCCTTCCGGTCTCATCGAGTGCGAGGGCAGCAGCCTGTGATCCTGATCGGTGTCGATCCCCACAAGTCGTCCCACACCGCCGTCGCCGTCGACGCTGCAGGCCACCAGGTGGCCCAGCGCCGGTTCGCCGTCAACGCCGGAACCTTCCGCCAGCTGATGCGCTGGTGCGAGCAGTGGCCCGACCGCCGTTTCGCGGTCGAGGGCGCCGGCGGCCTGGGCCGCTCGCTCGCCCAGCAGTTGGCCGCCGCGGGCGAGAAGGTGGTCGATGTGCCCTCCACCCTGTCGGCCCGGGCCCGGCTGCTGGCCACCGGCGGAGACCGCAAGACCGATGCCAAGGACGCCCTCCACGTCGCCCAGGTCGCCCTCTTCCGCCATGACTTGCGCCCCGTGGTCCCAGAAGACCAGACCACGATCCTGCGGCTGCTGACCGAGCGGCGGGACGACCTGGTCCACGAACGCACCCGCGTCCTCAACCGACTCCACGCCGTCCTGCGTGATCTCCTGCCCGGCGGAGCACCCACCGGCCTGTCGGCCGACAAAGCCGCTACCCTTATGAAGGGCATCAGGCCGGTCACAGCCACCGACAACTGCCGTCGGGACATAGCCCGTGACCTGCTGGCCGACCTGCGCCGCCTGGACCGGCAGGTCAAGGACAACGAAGCCGAGATGCGCGAGGCGATCGCCGCGACCCGCACCACGCTGACCACCCTGCCGGGCCTGGGCACCGTGCTGGCCGCGAAGGTCCTCGGCCACATCGGGGACATCAGCCGGTTCCCCACCGAGCACCACTTCGCCAGCTATACCGGCAGCGCACCCCTGGACGCCTCCAGCGGCAACAACGTTCGCCACCGGCTCAACACCGGCGGCAACCGTGCGCTGAACTCGGTGCTGCACACCATCGCCGTCTGCCAGATCCGCGACGGCGGACGCGGGCAGGACTACTACCTCCGCAAGATCAGTGAGGGGAAGACGCCTTCGGAGGCTCGCAGGGCCCTCAAGCGACGCCTCTCCAACGTGGTCTACCGGATCATGAAACGAGATCAACGGAACCACCTCGCTCAAGCTGCTTGACACACAGAGGCGCTATGAGGTC
>NZ_JAHUXH010000095.1 GCF_019219825.1 Streptomyces sp. TRM70350
CCTGTGGGCGCCACCGAGCGCCATGACCTCCGGCGCCGACACCGCGCGTCTGGCCCGGGGCGGCGTCCTCCCCCTCCCCGCCGACCGGGGCCTGGAGCTGTTCGACGCCGCCTGCGCCGCCGAGGCACCGCTGACCGTCGCCGCGCGCCTGGACCTCACGGCGTTCCGCGCGCAGGGCACCCGCATGCCCGCCGTCCTGCGGAGCCTCGCGGGCGCCGCGGCCCGCCGCACGGCACGCGCCGGCGACGCCGGCACCCTGCGCGACCGCCTCGCCGCCCAGACCCCCGCCGAGCGGACCCGGACCGTGCTCGACCTGGTCCGTGGCCAGGCCGCCGCCGTCCTCGGACACGAGTCGGCCGCCGCCATCGCCGAGGACCGCGCCTTCCTCGAACTCGGCTTCGACTCCCTGACCGCCGTCGACCTGCGCAACCGTCTCGGCACGGTGACGGGCCTCCGCCTGCCCACCACCACCGTGTTCGACCACCCCAACCCGGCCGCCCTGACCCGGCACCTCCTCGCCGAGTTGCTCGGCGCCACGGCCGGCTCCTCCCCGACGGCCACCACCGCCGTACGGGCGGACGAGCCGATCGCCATCGTCGGCATGGCCTGCCGCTACCCCGGCGGAGTGGCCTCCCCCGAGGACCTGTGGCGCGTCGTCGCGGAGGGCCGGGACGTCATCTCCCCCTTCCCCGAGGACCGGGGCTGGGACCTCGATGCCCTGTACCACGCCGACCCCGACCACACGGGGACGAGCTACGCCCGCGAGGGCGGGTTCCTGCACGACGCCGCCGGGTTCGACGCCGAGTTCTTCGGTATCTCGCCGCGTGAGGCGCTGGCGATGGACCCGCAGCAGCGGCTGCTCCTGGAGGCGTCCTGGGAGGCCATCGAGCGCGCCGGCATCGACCCGGCCGCGCTGCGCGGCAGCGCCACCGGCGTCTTCGCCGGGCTGATGTACCACGACTACGCGGCCCGGCTCGGCACCACCCCGGACGGCCTCGAGGGCTACCTGGGCATGGGCAACTCGGGCAGCGTCGCCTCCGGCCGCATCTCCTACACCCTGGGCCTGGAGGGCCCGGCGGTCACCGTGGACACGGCGTGCTCCTCGTCCCTGGTCGCGCTGCACTGGGCGATCAGCGCGCTGCGGTCGGGGGAGTGCGACCTCGCCCTGGCGGGCGGCGTGTCCGTGATGGCGACCCCGGGCACGTTCGTGGAG
>NZ_JAHUXH010000096.1 GCF_019219825.1 Streptomyces sp. TRM70350
GGTCAGACGCGGCGGCGGGTGAAGCGCTGGTTGGCGTTGCCGGTGTAGGTCCACTGGGAGATGCGGGCGCCGTCGGCGGTCGAGTACTCCCACACGTCCATGGCCAGGCCGGACTCCCGGTTGACGAGGCTGATCACGTCACTGCCGTGGTCGACCACGCGCCACTGCTGGCCGGTGGCGCCGGTGTCGGCCTGCTGGACGACGTCCGCGCCGGTCGCGGTGCCCGTGGGCTGGAGGAACAGGCCACTGTGCCGGGCCTTGACGCGGACGTGGCCGTCGCCGGCGTCCACAAACTCGAACTGCTGGTTGGAGCGACTGGTGGTGGTCCACTGGATGAGCCGTGCGCCGGCGGCGGTGGAGGCCTCGTTGATGTCGGCGGCCTTGCCGCTGTGCTGGGCCACCAGGGTGTAGGCGGCCGGGCCGCCGGGTGAGTCGCCCAGCTGGGCTTCCCACCTGGTGTTGGGTCCGGCCGCGTCGGCCGGGAGGCGGTCCCGTGCGGCGGTGTCGCCGTACATGGTCCAGCGGGCCCAGTCGACGACGGTGTTCGGGAAGCGGTTGTCGCTCCAGAAGCTGGTGTGGCTGCCGCCGACGAAGGTGAGGAACGCCTTGGGCCAGGTCATCTCCGTGTACGCCTGCCGGGCCGAGGAGTACGACGTGGTCGAGTCCCGGTCGCCGTGGACGAACAGGACCTTGGCGGAGACCGAGGCGGCGGGGTTGCCCATGTCCACGCAGGACTGCGGGTTGGCGGAGATGATCCGGCTGTCGGGCCAGGAGGTCAGCAGGCCATGGGTGACCATGCCGCCCAGGGAGTGGCCCGAGACGCCGACGCCGGTGCCGGTGTCGATGCGCCCGGCCAGCGGTCCGCTCGTGTTGAGGGCGAGGGTCTGGGTGAGGATGTGCGAGACGTCCCTGGAGGTGTTGCCGTTGTTGACGTCGGTGAAGTTGTGGTTGAAGTGCGGGGCGGGGACGACGAAGCCTGCCGCGGCCAGGGCCCGGATGATGAACAGCGAGTTCTGCGGGCTGCTTCCGAAGCCGTGGGTGAAGTTGTAGACGGGAAAGACACCGCCCGCGACCGGGGCGTTCGTCACCGGGTTGCCACCGGGGGTGCCGGTGGCGGGGTAGTAGACGTAGGTGGTGCACGGGCGGCTGCCGCGGGTCCAGTCATACCGACGCACGCCGAC
>NZ_JAHUXH010000097.1 GCF_019219825.1 Streptomyces sp. TRM70350
CACCGCCCGTGGCCGGCCCCGCCGGTCTCGCCGAGGTGGGTCTCACGGCCACCGGGCACCCCCTGCTCGGCGCCGGCCTGGAACTGCCCGGTACGGACGCGGTCGCGTTCACCGGGAGCGTGTCGCTCGGCACGCACCCGTGGCTGGCTGACCACGCCATCATGGGGTCGGCCCTGCTGCCGGGCACGGCGTTCCTGGACCTCGCCCTCGCGGCGGGCGAACACGTCGGCTGCCCGCGCGTGGACGACCTCGCGCTCCAGGCCCCGCTGGCCCTGCCCGCCCACGGCTCGGTACGCCTCCAGGTCAGGGTCGAGGGGGCCGAGCCCGACGGGCGCCGCCAGGTCGGCGTCTACTCCCGCCCCGAGGACGACGAGGACGCCTGGACCCAGCACGCCATCGGTGTGCTGGCACCCGAAACCGGCCCGAGCCCCGAGGCGTTGACCGAATGGCCGCCTCCGGGCGCCGAACCCGTGTCCGTCGACGGTCTCTACGACGACCTGGCCGCCACGGGATTCGCGTACGGCCCCCTCTTCCGCGGTCTGCGTGCCGCCTGGGTACGCGACGGGGCCGTGTACGCGGACATCGCCCTCCCGGACGAGACGGCCGGCGTCGCCGGCTATGGCCTGCACCCCGCGCTGCTCGACGCGGCCCTGCACGCCCTCGGCTGCGCCCACCTGGTCGAGGACTGGAAGGACGGCCAGCTGCCCTTCGCGTGGACCGGCGCGCGGATCCACGCCGTGGGCGCCCGGGCCCTGCGCGTACGGCTCCGCGCCGAGAACGGCGGGATCGCGCTGATAGCGGCCGATGCGGGCGGACAGCCCGTGGCCGAGATCGAGAGCATCCGCCTGCGGCCGGTCGCCGACGCGCGGACCGTCCGCGCGTCGGCGGGCGTAGGGCTCTCCCGGGTCGAGTGGGTTCCGGTCGTACCGGCGGACGACCGCGCGGACGACGACGTCACCCTGGTCCCCGTGGCCGGGCGCGGTACCGACGGCGACCTGGTGGCCGAGGTGCGCGCCGGCGTCGCCGCCGCCCTGGCCCGGCTCCAGGAACAGCTGGCCGACGAGCGGCCCGGACGTCTGATGTTCGTCACCCGGGGCGCCGTCGCGGCACTGCAGCACGAGGAGCCGGACCCGGTGGCCGCCGCCGTGTGGGGCCTCGTACGCTCGGCCCAGTCCGAG
>NZ_JAHUXH010000098.1 GCF_019219825.1 Streptomyces sp. TRM70350
GACGGCAGCGGCAAGGAGTGAGCACGATGGCCAACTATGCGATCGACCGCTATCCCTCTGAGGACTCACCGCGACTCGGGGCGATGACCTTGCATCCCGTCGCGGAGTCCGTGCCTCGGGCCCGGCGCTGGTTCCGGAAGTTCATCGCTCCGTACAATCCGGTCCGCTCGGTCGACGACTGCGTGCTGATGATCTCGGAGCTGGTGACCAACGCCATCTCCTATGGCCGCGCCGACGATCCCTGGGTCGTCCGGGTGGAGTGGTTCCGAGACGGGACCTCGCTCCGGGTCGAGGTGCACAACCCGGGATTCCCGGCGAACGTGCGGCTGCGGCGTCCCGACGCCGATGACGCGCACGGGCGTGGGCTGCTCCTGGTCGCCTCCATTGCCGACTCCTGGCACCACGGGCCGAGCCGCTTCGGTGGAACGGTGGTCTCTTTCGAGATGGCCGATGCCTGGCCGTCATGAACGCAATACGCTCCGCTGGTACTGCGCCGGCGGATTCGTCGCTAGTCTGGTTGACCAGTTGACTTGGCCAATCTCGACAGGCGGCGGCATTCATGGCGTATGACGTGGAGGCACCGAAGTACGTTCGCCTCGCTCAGACCATCCAGCGCCGCATCGAGGACGGCACGTACCCGCCCGGCACCCGCGTGCCCAGCGAGAACCAACTCGTACAAGCCTTCGGGATGTCCCGTCCCACCGTCGTCCGAGCACTGGAGCTGCTGAAGCGCGACGGCTGGCTTGAGTCCCGGCAGGGGTACGGAACCATCGTGCGGGGTCGCCCGGCCGTCGTGGAGCAGAAGGACCGCCGGGGGAGTGAAGCGCTCGCGCGTGACGAGTCGCAAGCTCCAGGTCAGTTGGTCGAGGTCGGCTACGTCCCCGTTCCGGCGCGAGTCGCCTCGGTGCTCGGATTGCCCAAGCGTGCCAAGATCCTCATGCGCCGTTTCCTGGTCGTGGACGACGGCGAACCGGTTGAGTTGGTCTCGTCGTACTTCCCCGCCGGCCTGGTCGAAGGGACCGAGCTGGAGAGTGCCGAAGCGCTGAGCGGCAGCACCCGTGCGCATCTGGAGGCGCGGAAGAAGGTCCGCTTCGACCACGTGACGGAACGGGTCTCGGCCCGACTGCCCG
>NZ_JAHUXH010000099.1 GCF_019219825.1 Streptomyces sp. TRM70350
GATCTCGGGACGTTGATCCGGCAGTTGGTGCAGGCGGCGCAGCCGTTGGAGGGGAAGTTCAACGGCACCGGTCGGGCGATGTTCGACCAGTTCAAGGCGCGGGCGGACGAGATCACGGCGGAGCTGAACGGGTCGTTGTCGGCGATCCTGGGTGGTCAGTCGGGTATGGAGTCGGCGTTCGGCTCCGGCGATCAGGAGCAGGGTGACAATGCGCGGCAGCAGATGGCGGCCGCCAACTTCGACGCCGCGCGGTTCCGCTGAGTCGGTCGCGGACGCGTTCTTCGGTTTCTTTCCTTTTGCGTGACTTTCGGGTGACTTCACGGGGAGTGGTGTGTGATGGCGGGTGCTGGTGCGGATCGTCGGTCGTATGACACGGGTGCGTCGACGGATGCTCAGGCGAACATTCAGTCGGTGATCGGCCGGTTGGAGGAGGTCATCGGTCAGCGGGATCGTCAGGTGAAGGCGGCGATGGCGGACTTCATGGCTGATGGTGTGGCGGATGAGTACCACGGCAAGGAGCAGCGGTGGAACCGTGCTTCGCAGGAGGTGCGGAACATCATCCAGTTGCTGAAGACGACGCTGGAGAAGAATGACGCGACGGCGCAGTCGACGTTGTCGCGGGCGAAGGCCGCGGTGGACAACATCGGCTGAGGCTGATCTCGGGTTTTCTGGCTCGTTTCTGGTTGCGGGGGTTTGTGGTGCCCGGGTGGGATCTGAAGCCGCAGGGTATTTCGGGTGTGCTGAAGGCGACGGGGGAGACCGCGTCGAATTTCGAGAAGTACGGGAAGTCGTTCGGTGAGCATCTGACGTCGGCGGCTTCGAGTGCGGGCACCATTTCCGCCGAGGGTGGTGGTGGGGGCGGGGAGAAGGCGCAGGGCGGTCTGGTGGCGCTGGCGTTGTCGCAGTATGCGGAGCGTGCGTCGAAGGATTTGCAGTTCGTGGCGGCGCGGGCGGGTAAGTCGTTGCAGGGTGTGGTGGATGCGGCGACGGCGTATCTGAATGGTGATCAGGAGATGGCGGCGGAGGCGCAGCGCAATGCGTTGAAGGCGCCGAAGCTGGATATGCCGGGGGTGGGCAAGGCGTGATCAGCCCGTCGCAGATTCCCCAGTTCACCGGGAAGCTGCC